>JAJYWN010000013.1 GCA_021791495.1 Bacillota bacterium | reverse complement strand
CATAAGGCCAAACAGTCCAATCTTGGCGTCTTCGGCGAATTCCACGAGGACGTCCACATCACTGTCCGGTCTGAAGTCGTCGCGAGTGGCCGAGCCGAAAAGGGCAAGTTCCTTGACACGGTACTTGCGGCAAATCCGATGAATGAGATTGGTGTCCAGGACCACCCGTATCACGTCTACGGCCCCCCTCTCGTGTGCGGGCTAAAGCTCTTTGACTTCCATTATAGCCCAAGGAATCCCAGGAAGGCCACTGCTTGGCCATGTCCGTCTCCGGTCACCCGCTCTCCTCGTTGTAGTCGGTGTCAATGAACCAGCAGGCGATGCCGTCGGGGCCGTCGCTACGCACCTCGCCGGTGTTCGGGTGGAAGACATCGACGCCGTTGATCTTGACCTTGACCTGGCCGTCTTTCTCCAGCGAAACGAGGTTATCTCGCAAGAGAAGCCTTGCTTGTTCCTCGGAACGTGGAAACCGGAGAGGGATGTCGCCGGAGCGCCAACGGGGCGCGCGCTCGATGTAGACTTCCGCATGGGCGAGAATGGGTCGGGGAATCTGATCCATTTCCGTCACTCCCTCGGATTTCTAATCCCTGAGGTACCTCTGGACAGTTGTGTGGCTCAGGCCAATCCACTTTCCCAATTGCCGGCTGGAAACGCTGTCTCCAAGCGCGTCCTTGATACAGCCGCAGAACCGTTCCCTGGTTGCCTTGCCCCAGGATTCCGCGCAGCGCAAGCCCACTTCGGATAGCAGGCACGACTCCGGCCGCTCCCCGTGGATCAGATTCTTTCGGACGACCTTGCCGCATAACTGCCGGATACCGGCTCCCGAAAGGCCATCCGTGAAAGAGGCGACGGCTCTCACCAGATCTTTCGGCACCAGGCCCTCCGGAAGGTACATCTCCAGCAAATCCGTCCTCTCACGTTCGCCCGGAAGGCTAATTTCGAGGACCAGGTCAAACCGGCGCCACACCGCGGGATCAAGGAGGTCGGGGTGATTGGTGGCCGCCGCGATGATCGAATGGGCCGGCCACCGGTCGAGTTCCAGTAGCAGGACGTTTACGATGCGTTTGAGCTCGCCAAGGTCTGTGGGGTCGTCCCGCCGTTTCGCCACGGCATCAAATTCATCCAGGAAGAGGACCGACGGCATGGATTGGCCATAGTCGATGACCTTTCGCAGGTTGAACCCGGTGCGCCCCAGATAGCTCGATATCGCGGTGGACAGGTCAAGGGTAACGAGGGGGAGCTTCAGCACCGACGCGATGTGGGTGATAAGGTGAGTCTTGCCCACCCCGGGCGGGCCCGTAACCAGCAGGCTCTTGGACGGTTCTAGCCCGGAGGAAAGAAGACTCTGGAGATGCGACCTCTCATCCAAGAACTCCTGGAGGGCCACTCTTTCCGTCGGACTGAGAACCGGCTCCGGCACGGGGGTCGGCTCTTGGACCAGAGCCAGCGGACTATGGTTCTCCGAATCCGAAGGAGTGGGGTTTATGCCCACCGACCGGGAAGCGCGCTGGGAGATGTCTCCATAGGCCATGGCCTCAGCGATCTCCTTGGCAACGGCCGGCTCTTCCGCCCTGATCTCCCGCACGATGGACATGGCCGTCCGCCGGACCTGCTGCTGGTCCTGGTCTAAAGCGGCACGAATCAGCTGCGGGAGCAACTTCTGGAGCTTCATGGTGGAACATCTCTCCGTTCAGACGGCCGATTGTTCCAGACCATTCTACCTGGTTTACCTCGGGCAGTCAACCATTGCTGGAATAGACCATCGGCAAGGCTGTCATCTGTTCCACTTCGTGGGCTGAGTGTTGATCTGCACCTGGTAGTTTGAACCGTCCGGGTGTTCCTCTCACGGGGGCACGTGGAACGTCACCGGACAGGACTCAGCGGAACGGGTGGTCGCGAGTTTTCGGAATGGGTGGTCGGGAGCTTCCGGAATCTGCAGGGCCGTTCTGGTCCGGACTTGGATAGGCACGGGCAACTCTGAGGAGTGGACGGATTCGTTCGGAATAAGGCTCGCCGAAGATGACGAAGAGGTTCCCCTTTCTCGTGTTCTTGAGGACTGCGGCCATGCGGAGGTCGGAGTTCATCCGTGCCTTAAGCACCGGAATGCGGCCAAGGTTATCGTCGTCGGAGGAGTGGGCTTCGAAGTCAAAGGCGCAGGCCACGAGTACGTCGAAGCCGGCCTCGACCGCTCTGCGGACGTTAGCAGTAAACCTTGAAAACAAGACAGGACATTGAGGCTAGGAGCCGAAACTGGAACCTCCAGGAAATGGAATGGAGTGAAAGCAGAAAGTGTGGGACCGTCCATTTGCTTCTGTCCCGATGTCGTTTGACGCGATTAGGGGTAACGATGATTAGCGCCCTGGACAGGTTAGCGTTTTCCATGCGCGCTACTAAGGGCCTGTACGCAGTGCTACTTGGTTCTGGGGTGTCTAGTGCGGCAGGGATTCCGACAGGCTGGGGGATCACGCAAGACCTCATACGACAGTTGGCTCATGTCCAAGGCGAGCACGTCACAGGTGATCCCGTTGACTGGTATACCCGCGAATTCGGCATCGCCCCCGATTACTCTAAGGTACTGGAGTCATTGGCAGGGTCGCAGGTGGACCGCCAAAGAGTTCTGAGACACTATTTCGAGCCAAACGACGAAGACCGTGCGCTCGGTCGGAAGATGCCCACTGAGGCCCATCGAGCTATCGCCTCACTAGCATCCATGGAGCACATAAGGGTCATTGTCACCCTCAACTTTGACAGGCTGGTGGAGCAAGCCCTGGATGAAGCGGGGATGAGGTATACCCTGATTTCCACTCCGGACCAAGTAGCCGGGATGCTGCCACTCGTTCACCAGAACCTCATTGTAGTCAAGGTGAACGGTGACTACCTCGACACAAGGATCAGGAACACGGAGTCAGAGTTGACGGGCTACGAGGAGCCGCTGGAGAAGCTCCTGGAATCGGTGTTTGCCAACCTCGGTCTTCTCATCTGCGGGTGGTCCGCTGATTGGGACACCGGGCTCAGGACGGTGCTGGAGCGGAGTGTCACTCGGCGACTCCCATCATACTGGACCATCCGGGAACAACCCGGGGCCTTGGCAAAGCAAGTCATCAAGTCAATTGGTGCCGTGGAGGTCAAGATCGCAGATGCAAATGGCTTCTTCTCGGAACTGGCGGAGAAGGTGCTGGCACTGGACGCCTATGAATCGCACCAAACGACCTCTCCGGAACTTGCAGCCGCGCTTGTCAAGCGTTTCATCGAAGGCGGGCCCGCCACCAAGATCAGGTTGCATGATTTCATAATGCGTGAGTCTGATGCTTTGCACGAATCTCTTCAGGATCCGGGGTTCGACGTGAGCAATCCATCGCCCTCGCCGACAGAGTTCCACCGTAGACTTCAGGCCTGCGAGCAGTTGACTCCGCCCCTCGTAAGATGCTTCGCCACAGGGTGCTACTGGCATAGCAGTGAGGAACCCTGGTGCACAGCCCTGCAACGTGTTCTGAACGTTCCCGAGAATAGGGCAAGGTACAGCTATCAGGTGTGGGCCGGTCTGACCCTTCTCCCGGCTCTTCTTGCTTTGTATGCTGGAGGCATTGCGTCTCTGGCCTCAGAGAACTACGCGAGGTTCTCAGCGTTGCTCACGAAAGTCAGGCTCATCAGACCGGCAGCGGACATCCCCGCCGCCGTTGCATTGTATCAGGGTGATGTCATTGGAGCATCTGCGGCCAAGGATTATCTTGGTGGTGGCCATGCACCAGTAAGCAATCTGCTCTTCGACCGGTTGAGGGGACCGTTCAGGGATGTGATTAGCAGCGACGAAGTCTACCAGCGCTATTTCGACAGATTCGAGTATTTGCTTGCCTTAGTCCAAGTGGACATCCGAAATAATGAAGCCGATTCCGGCCCGTTCGGGTTTTCGGGTCTATTCGCATATCGGGACCTGGATGGTGATTGGCCCGCTAGGCGACTAGTCTGGCGCCAGGTGGATGAGGAGATAGGCGTGCACAAGCTCAGTTGGCCACCACTGGCCGCTGGCCTGTTCGGAGGGGAACTTAACAGGCTGATTCGTGTCAAGAAGGTGTTTGACGAGTCAATTGGGCGCATTCGCCTTCAAGAGGGTTGGGGATAGTAGGTTTCTAATGAGGCTGGCCGCAGAGCGGGGGCCTCGACACCGGGAGGTGTCGCTGTGCAAGGTGGCCCAGGCGTCTTCGTTGATCTCGGCCTTGAGGGTGGTCTTGAGGGCCTTGTAGGGGTCGTTGACGCCGAGGAAGTAGGCGTGGCGGACGAAGAAGCTTTCCTCGTTGTAGTCGGTGTCAATGAACCAGCAGGCGATGCCGTCCGGCCCGTCGCTGCGCACCTCGCCGGTGTTGGGGTGGAAGACGTCGACGCCGTTGATCTTGACCTTGATCTGGCCGCCGTCGGCCTCGAGGATGTCGATGTCGGGATCGCCGAAGACGACGAAGAGGTTGCCCTTCCCCGTGTTCTTGAGGTCGTCGGCCATGTGGATGTCGGCGTTCATCCGGGCCTTGAGCACGGGAATTCGGCCCAGTTTGTCGAAATCCGTCGAACGGGCGTCGTAGTTGAAGGCGCAGGCGATGAGGATGTCGAAGCCGGCCGCGGCGGCTTCCCGAGCAGCGGCGACAAGGTCGGGACGCGACACGGTCCCGAATTCTGGCCCGACGAAGATGGTGGTGCGCCTTTCAGGCTCCGACCACGAGGGGGGCAGTCAGATTCCGAAGCGTCTTGATAACGGCCAACGCCGTCAGTCGCCCGGTCTTTGGGTTCTCAGGCGACGGCACATTCTTCAGCTCTATCCGCAGCTCTCCGAACTCCCCACGCAACAGCACTTCGTGTACGTTGTGCTCCACGGTGGGGTCTGCCACCACCTTCACGCGGGTGCGATCGAGTCCCACCCCAGCCAGTGCCACTGCTGTCTGCACATTTACGTTAGCCGGGAAGAGCTGCGCGCTCTCTCGGGGAGACCCTTCGTAAAGGACGACCGGTACGGTCAGGTGGTCCAGATCGTGCTGCTGTTCGGCGATCGTCCCCTTCCAAGCCACCGGTGGCTTCCGGGTGATATGCAGTGCCTCTTCAACCCGCCCCATCGCTGCGGCTGAGATTCCGTCCAATCCGGCAATGGCGCCAGAGGAAACCAAGACCCGCCGCCCATGTGTCCCAGCAAGGCGGATTAGTTCGCCCCGAAAACTGTCGTCGGACAGAGCGCCGGTGCTAGTCACGACCAGGTCAGCCCCACTTTCCAAGGCTCGGGCCCCGTATTGACGCAGCGCAACCTGCCCGGCTCCTTCCACCACCACGTCCAGGCTCTGCCCGAAGAATTCATCGGGGTTGGCTGTCACGACGCAGTCGCCCGACCGAACACGATTAGCCGTACCAAGACTGTGCCCCCGCACTAACACCGCCGCTAGGGTGCAGGGGCCTGCCTCGCCTAGCCGGAGTCTGCCCGCCACTGCGGAACCGATCGAGCCAAAGCCGATCAGACCCACCCGCAAGAATGTCATGACGTCCCCACTGTCCTCCCAGCTTGCCGTTGTCTTCCCGGTGTGCCACTTGTTACATACCGGCGAGGGCACGAAGAAGATCACACGGCCCGGTGAAAAGCTACTATCGCCTTACCCACTTCACCATACAGCGCTTCAAGGATCTGCCGACCGATGCTGGCAGAGGCGGTGATCGGCGCGTCAGTATATCCATCGATCCGTTTCCACTCACCGCTCCGGAGCACCAGCAGTCCATCGGCGATACCTGCGCTGCTAATTGACCTGGGGTGATCCGCGTCCTTCGGACGCAACTCCGACCGGACAAGGTCGGCCCGTAGCGCCATCATAAGTGAAGTCTCAAAGCCTCCCGAGTGACCCGGAAGCTGCCACGCCGGGTCGGCCCCCGCTTCGATAGCGGCATCCTTTCCAATCGCCCAGTAGGAACAAGCTCCGACCGCCACGTCGGATCGCAACACCAGATCCCGCGCGACCATCCTAATGGCCTCATCATTCCCCCCGTGCGCGTTGAGGAGGAAGATGCGTCGGAACCCCGATTTGACGGCACAGTCCACCAAGTCGGTAAGGAGGGACACGTAAGTGCTGGTTCTCATCGAGAGCGCCGCGTATATCAAGTGATGGTTCGAGTTCCCAAAAGGCACCACCGGAGCCACGACCACAGGCACCTCTCTGGCGGCGATAGCCGATGCCCCAGTTGCCATAGCTTCAGCAATAATGCAGTCTGTGGCCAAAGGGAGATGGGGCCCGTGCTGCTCGGTGGCCGCAGTGGGCAATACCAGAGTGGCGTGTGGCGCCACCTCTAGCACCCCGTCGCGGGTCAGTTCGTTAAGAATCAATGGAGTAGTCACGTCGTTGCCACCCGGTGTCATCTAAGAGGTGCTGTCGCCGTCCCGCTCGTTCAGGCCGGCATGATATCGGAAGAGTTCCTCGTTAATGGTGACGCCGAGTCCGGGTCCACCCGGAACCGGAAGTACGCCATCCTTTACATCGTGCAAGCGCTCATTGATGATATCGCTTTCCTGCAGCGTGAGAGTGGTGTCCATGGGGTGGTTGATGACTCGCGTCGCCGCAGCGACGTGCAGGTGGGCCGCCGTAGAGATACCTAGTTCGGAGCCGCTGTGCATGGACATATCAAGACCCAGGAACTCGCAGGCGCCCGCGAGCTTTCGTGTGGGAGTGATACCACCCCACTTATGCACATCGGCCAGTATCACATCTACGGCACCCAGACGGAAGGCTGCTGGCAGATCATCCGGCTTGACAACACACATGTTCGTCGCCATAGGCATTCTGGCTTCCTGGCGGACCCGGGCCATCGCGTCCAACCCTTCTACCGGGTCTTCAAGGTAATCCATGGTCAGCTTCCGCAGCCGTGGCAGCATCCGCACGGTATCCGCCACTTTCCAGGCGGCGTTGGGGTCGACCCGGAGTCTGACGCTTCCGTCAAAGGCTTCTTCCAGCGCCTCCATGTTGAGTAGGTCCTGGTCTGGGTCGTGACTCCCCTTGAGTTTGACGACCTTGACCCCCTGGGTCCGGACGAGTTCCTTGCCATCCTCGGCCAGAGCCAGAGCTAACGCCCGGCCCTTCAGACCACGGTGCTGTGGCTTCTTGAATACCAAAGCGCTGACTTCGATCTTCTCCCGAGTGTACCCGCCCAAGAGAACAGCCAGCGGCTGGCCGGATACTTTCCCGAGTAGGTCCCAGCAGGCCATTTCAATTCCGGCCAGCGCCGCAAAGCCCATATAACCATAGAAGAAGGGAGTCATCTTGAACTTGTGCAGCAGGCCGTCGATGTTGAGCGGGTCTAGTCCCATGACCTCCGGCGTCAGCGTGGCAATGATGTTCGCGGTGGGTCGTCCGCGGAAGGTTTCACCGATACCCTCCAAACCGTCGTCGGTCCGGACTCGAACGACGGTTCTGGTGGTTGATGCCCGCGTCCCAACGCTGCTGGAGAACGGGACCGAGAGCGGTACGTTGACTGGTGTTGCCTGGATGGAGATGATCTTCATCGAGCAGCCGCCTCCTTCCGGGCACGGAACTCAGCCCGCATCCCCTCCAGCATTCCAGGGGCGAAGAGCACGTCCGCTGCGATCAGCACCAGGGTCTTTACACCTATCAGCGCCATCTCCTGCGCTTGGGCAGAGCCGGCGATGTCGGCGAACGAATGGGTGTGGCCCTTCACTTCATCGGGCGCGATCTTCAGGTACGCATGGATGGTCGGGGCCGCGTGACTCACGTTTCCGGCATCGGTCGAGCCCACGCCCCTGATGGTGTTTGGATCGATCGTGGAAACCCCCAGTTCCCGAAGGTTCCGTACGTAAGCCTCAACTAGCTGTGGGCTTTCAACTCGCTCGCGGTAGGTCAGCATGGGCTCCACTTCAACCCGCGCCCCGGTGGACAGCGCGGCAGCACGGGCGCAGTTGACCGCTTTCGTATAGGCGTCTTCCATCGTTGCTAGAGTGAGCGCCCTGACGTAGTAGTACAGCTCGGCATACTCGGGCACGATGTTGGGAGCTTGACCTCCGTTGCTGAAAACCCCGTGAATCCGGACGTCGGTCGGCAGGTGCTGGCGCAGCCCGTTGATAGCCACGTAAGTCTGCACGGCGGCCTCCAAGGCATTGATTCCCTGCTCGGGGCGTCCCGAGGCGTGGGCGGGCTTCCCACAGAACTTCAGCTTGAACGGGCGCATGGCCAGGCTGGTCCGGCCGCAGGTGCTGTAGCTGGACGGGTGGATCATTAAGGCGGCATCCAACCCATCGAAAAGGCCGGCGTCAGTCATTGCCACCTTGCCCCCGCCCGACTCCTCGGCCGGAGTGCCGAACAGAGTGACGGTGGCGGGAAGCCCAGCCGCCTTGCAGGTCAGCGCCGCTGCAACCGACATGGCGGCAATCAGGTTATGGCCGCAAGCATGCCCCAGCCCCGGCAAGGCGTCATACTCGGCGAGGAATCCGATGGCGGCCACGTCTCCGCCTTTCCACTCGGCCCTCAGGGCGGTGGGGAGGCCG
This sequence comes from Bacillota bacterium, assembly GCA_021791495.1. Lineage (GTDB taxonomy): Bacteria > Bacillota > Sulfobacillia > JAJYWN01 > JAJYWN01 > JAJYWN01. The sequence goes on along the minus strand of JAJYWN010000013.1, from coordinate 132,735 downwards.
GCCACTCCCCGCACCACCTCGAAGCCGTATTGCTCCATGACCTCCGCTACGCGGGATGAGGCCTTGACCTCTTCATATCCGATCTCCGGATTCTCCCAGATGTAGCGGCTTAGTCCCGTGATCTCGTCTTTCAGCTTGTCGGCCTCAGCGAGAACCCTCTGCCTTGCCTCCTGCCAGTCCATGTGGATGTAGCCTCCTCGAATCATTCAGCGAACGCGTTTGGGGAATCTCGGACCTAGCGGCGAAGCTGCGGGTCAAGTACATCGCGTACCCAATCACCGAATACATTGGCGGCCAGAACGGTCAAGACGATGGCTATCCCGGGCATGGTGGAGACCCACCACGCGTTATAGATGTAGGTCCGACCGTCGGCGATCATCCCGCCCCAAGTGGGGGTGGGTGGAGTCACCCCGAGGCCGAGAAAGCTAAGGGATGCCTCGTTAATAATCATGCGGGCAAATTCAAACGTAGCAACGACGATGATAGATGGCATGATGTTTGGGAGGACGTGGCGCCAGATTATGTGGCCGTCCGTGCTCCCAAGCGCCCGGGCCGATGTCACATACTCCGATTGGCGGATGGAGAGCACCTCACCGCGGACCAGGCGTCCATAGGTGACCCAACCGGTGAGGCCCAGCACAAGGATGACGTTGCGCAGCCCTGGCCCCAGTACGGCCACGACGGCCAGCGCCAGAATGAGGGTCGGCACACCTAGTTGGATGTCGGCCAGACGCATAATCAAGGAATCCAGCCACCGGCCGTAGTAACCTGAAATCAGACCGAGTGCGACTCCAACCACTCCGCTGACCAGCACCGCCGCCACACCCACCAAGAGGGAGATTCGAGCGCCATAGATCATTCGGCTCAAGATGTCCCGCCCAAGCTGGTCTGTCCCCAGGGGGTATTCCTGGCTGCCATGCTCGGCCCATGCGGGAGGCATTAGCCGCCGCGCAGCCTGCTGGTCCGTGGGATTGTGGGGACTGACCAGCGGAGCGAACAGGCCGGCCAGCACCACAGTCATCAAGACAATCAAGCTAAGCAGGGCTCCGGCATTCCGGATGAGTTTGCGAAACATCGCTCTCCCCCTAGCTGTAGCGAATGCGCGGGTCCAACGCCACGTAGGCGAGATCGACGATCAGATTACTGAGCACAATGGCTATGCCGATCACGAACACGAAGGCCTGGATTACTGGGACGTCCCGGTTTGAGATAGCGTTCATTGCCAGTCGCCCCATACCGGGATAGGCGAAAACCTCCTCGGTAATGAGGGCGCCACCGAGCATCGGGCCGATGCGTAGGGCTATGATCGTCACCACCGGAATGGCGGCGTTTCGTAGCGCATGCTTGTACAGCACCGTGCGTTCCGGCAAGCCCTTGGACCGTGCCGTTCGTAAGAAATCCTTCGTCAGCACTTCCAGCATGCTGGAACGGAGCAGACGCATGATCAGAGCGCCCGAATACGCCGCCAGGGTGATCCCCGGCATGATCAGGTGCTTGAGGCCGCCCGCACCCGAGACGGGGAGCAGACGCCAATGCACCCCGAACAACATCATCAGGACCAGGCCTAGCCAAAAGGTGGGCACCGACTGCCCAAGTAAGCCGAGAACGTTGGTGAGTGAGTCTATCCATGTCCCTCGCTTCACGGCCGCAAGAACCCCGAGAGGCACTGCGAAGAGGACGCTCATCAGGAGAGCCAGACCACCTAACCGGGCAGTCGCCGGCAGAGCCTCCAGTACGACCTCCATAGCCGGACGCTGATGTCGCAGTGACGTGCCGAAGTCTCCATGCACAGCCTTGACCGCGAAGTGTTCAAACTGAACTAGGAAGGGCTTGTCAAATCCGTTGTCAACTCGGAAGGCCTCTACTTCCTCAGGTGTCGCCTCCAAGGGCATGAGCACGACGGCCGGGTCCCCACCTAAATGTACCAAAGCAAACACAAGGAAGGAGACGCCGACGATGACCAAAGCTGAGTGCAGCAGGCGTGCCGTAAGAAATCTAGCCATGGGTCGACCCCCGGAAGGGACCGGGGCGCCGTAAGCAGCGCCCCGGTCTCGATGCTACTTACTTAACGTCGGCATCCCAGAGCCACGCGTACTCCGTCAGGCCCGGTGACCAGTTGACCCGGTTCGCGAGCCCCCACGCGTCGATCTGGCCGTACAGGAAGATCCAGGGCGCATCGCTGACGATCTTCTCCTGCAGTTCCTTGTACAGAGCCAACCGCTTGTTGGCGTCCACGAGGTTCCGGGCTTCGGCGATCTTCTTATCGACCTCGGCGACCTTGTAGTAAGAACGGAAGTTGCTTGATTCGAACAGATTGGAGAAGACGAAGTCGGCGTCGTACGCCGTTCCTCCCCAACCAAGGACGTACATGGTGTCGTATTTGTGGTTGCGGTACTTCTCCAGGTACTGGCCCCACTCAAAGGTTTTGACTGTGACCTTGATGCCGATCTTGGCCAGTTCGCCGGCCACCCACTCGGAGACCTCTTTGTCTTTCAGGTAGCGGCCGACCGGGGTTTCGAGAGTCACCGAGAAGCCGTCGGGATAGCCGGCATCAGCCAGCAACTGCTTGGCCTGCTGGACATCGTAGCCATATCCCTTAATGCTGGAATCATAGCCCCACACGAGGGGTGATAGTGGCCCCGGAGTCAAGTAGCCCTGCCCAGCCAGAACGGACTTCATCAGCTCATCCTTATTGATAGCCAGGTTGACGGCCCGCCGGACCCGCACGTCATCAAAGGGTTTCTGGTCTGTGCGGAGCCCGATGAAGACGACACGTACGCTGTTCCGCATCTCCACCCGCGCATTGGGCGAGTTCTTTATGGTGCCGACGTGCTCTGGGGGTACCTGCATGATGACGTCCACGCCACCGGAAAGCAGTTCGGCCAGACGCGTCGCCGTCTCCGGAATCGGCCGGAAGATGACCTTATCAAGCTTGGGTCTACCCAAGAAGTAGTCGGGATTTGCCTCCATAACGATCCGCTCGTTCTTGACCCATTCCACGAACTTGAACGGGCCGGTACCGATCGGTTTCTTGTCGAAGCCCGGATCGCCGCCCACCTCTTGGTAGTACTTGGGAGGCATGGCGAAGAATGAGGAGGAGAGGTAGTTCAGTAGCAGCGGGAATTGATTCTTGGTGACGAACTGCACGGTATAGTCGTCGACGACTTTGACTTCAGTCACGTCTGTGAACTGGGTTTTAACGACCGAGGTCTTGCCCATGGTCTGCGTATCGAACGTCCACTTCACGGCCTGAGCGTTAAAGGGCTCTCCATTGTGGAATTTGACGTTCTTACGAAGATGGAAGGTCCAGGTCTTTCCATCCTGGGATGTCTCCCAGCTTGTCGCAAGACTGGGCGCAAGCTTTAGATCCCTGTCCCGACGGACCAATGAATCGAACATGTTGGCCCGCACGCTGGCTTCGCCGCCCGAACCGTAGGGCAGCATGTTGCCCGGCTCGGCACCATAACCCACCGTAAGCACCTTAGGTTTGCCGGACGACTTTGGCGTTGCGGTCTTGCTGCAAGCTGCCAACAAGATCATGGCCAAGACCAAAGCAACAAACTGCAATCCCCGTCTTGTCTTCATCCCGCTTCCCTCCAGTTTGGGTCAGTGATATGATTTCGGATTGGCAACGTCTCCGCATTGGTAACGTTTCCAATGATTACTGTATCATTGGCAATGTTCTGATGTAAATGCCTCTTCGGAATGTTAGGATTGAAGATGTAGAAAGGTACTTTTCCTGGGTCTGTCGGCGGCATTTTGGAGCACTAGACATCGCACATTCGTGCAAACGTTTTCAATGGGTCGCTGGAAACGAGGGATACGACTTGCCAAACATGAAGGATGTGGCCCGCTACGCCGGCGTATCGGTCACAACGGTCTCCCGGGTAGTCAACGATTACCCACATGTCGACGCTGGGGTGCGCGAGCGGGTGCTGAATGCGGCCGCAGTCCTGGGCTACCGGGCAAACGCCGTAGCACGTAGCATGCGTCAGGGCCGCACACGCTCCCTGGGGCTGATTGTCCGCGACATGGCCTCCACGAACTTCGCGGCAATCTGCGCGGCAGCCGAGGCCGCCGCGGAGCGGCGAGGGTACCAACTCTTCGTCTGCAACAGCAATCGCGACCCGAAGAAGGAACGGCGATACATAGAAGCTTTGCTTAACCGCCGGGTGGATGGGTTGGTGATTTTCACCGCGGACGACCGGGTGAATAACCTGGACCTGACTGTCGGCGGGCCCCCTGTGGTCCTTGTGGAGAGCGAGCTGTCCATAGCAGCCGACCGCGTGATGAGTGGCGGAGAGGAAGCGGCTGCCCAGGCGACCCGCCATCTTCTCGGTCTGGGTCACCGGCGGATTGCGTTCATGGCCTGGGGTCAGGGGATCCACGTTGGGAAGGGACGTCTCAACGGGTTCATGAGGGCGATGGCCGAAGCTGGCATTGCCCCGGACGTTGCTCTTATCCGCCACTGTGGCGTCGACCCCACGCGTAGCGAGCCTGAAACAAGGTTCGTCCTCACCCTTCGACCGGCGCCGACCGCCCTCCTGATTTCGGCTACGGACCTGACCCCGGGGGCTCTGTCGGCAATCCGTGAACTACAGATTGAAGTCCCCCGGGACCTGTCAGTACTTGCGTTTGACGACCGCGAGGCGGCCAGTTTCTTCGCCCCCCCTATCACGGTCATGGCACGCAACGCCGCCGACCTGGGGTCAAAGGCGGTGGAGTTGCTGCTCGATCGAATCGAGGGTCGGCTGACGCAGGACGAAGAGACACGGGTCGTGCCCTTTTCATTGCTAGTAAGGGGGTCAACGGGTCCTTGCCGCACGTCCGACGTTCCGGCTGGCGGTCGGAGTTGACCACCTCCCCCGCTTTTCATAGTTACAGCGTTCAACGGGGTACCGCCTGCAGCCACTGTGCAGACGCGAGAAAAGACGGAAGCAAGTATTGGTGGATATCGGCACTCGGCCTGGTTAGGGCAACAACCGCGACACGATAGGTGTGATCTTCGGCAGGTCCTCAGTTACGGTGGTCCACAGGACAGATACGTCTACGTCCCAGTAGTGGTGAATCAGTCCCGTGTGTAGGAGGCAATCTTATCAAGGGCTCCCGCTATGTGGCGCACGTAGACCAGATCATCGTGAACCGTCATAGACTACCTCGCGGCCAGCTAGTACCTCGTTCCGAAAGAATGGGCTGAGCATCGGCTTGGTCACCAAGTCCACTTTTCGATTGAAGGCGGCCGCCAGTTCTGACTCCATCTCCATAAGGCCAAACAGTCCAATCTTGGCGTCTTCGGCGAATTCCACGAGGACGTCCACATCACTGTCCGGTCTGAAGTCGTCGCGAGTGGCCGAGCCGAAAAGGGCAAGTTCCTTGACACGGTACTTGTGGCAAATCCGATGGATGAGATTGGTGTCCAGGACTACCCGTATCATGCCTAGGGTCCCCCTCTCGTGTCCTAAGCAATGGCTCTTTGACTTCCATTATAGCCCAAGGAATCCCAGGAAGGCCACCGCTTGGCCATGTCCGCGCCGGGGAGAGCGCTCCGACTAGGTAGGCCAGGACGAAGTTGGTCCCAGATGGCTTGGCTACTCGGTGTCCCGGACGACCACCGCTTTGGCCAGCCGTCGCACGCTCTTCCTTGGGAGGGGTATCCCAAACTCAAGGTGAACTTTCGGGGTACAGGAGGGAGAGCCCATTGACCATCGATGACTGCGAATACTCATTTGATCAGTTGGCCTTAGAGGTATTGCCACGATACCTGGAGCAGCTCCGAAACCGCATGGGTAAGCCCATTCCCATGAGGGAGTTCGGTGTCAAGGGTGTTGGCCCCAAGGCGTTACAGGCACGATACGGTTTGGCGCGCGACCCGAGCGGTTGTTACGTCCTGATCGAGAATGCGAAACCCATCTATGTCGGGATATCTCAGCATGTAATCCAACGCCTACTGGAACACGTGCGAGGCGGAGACCACCTCACTGCCACTTTGGCGTATCGAGTCGCCCGCGCTCGCCACCACCATGGGGCCACGGCTGCTCAAGCGATGCAGAACCCTTCCTTCCGCGCAGCCTTTGACGAGGCCGTAGCCTACATTCTCTCCCTGGATGCGGCGTTTATCGAGATCAGCAACCCTCTTGAGCTTTACGTGTTTGAAGCGTACGCCGCCATGGAACTCCAGACTGGCCTTGATGCCGGTGGGTGGAACACGTTTGTGACTCACTAGAACGCTCCCTACTCCACTCTCACTGTCCCATTCTCGTGGAGTACGCAAACCAGTGACGAGGCTGGGTCCGGCCCTGACACTGCGTTTAGGCTCGGGATAACCCTTGCGGGGTGCACCACGCCGGTGCTGGGCGGCACCGTGGTCTGGCTGCAGCTGGGAGTGGATTGTACCCGCCCGACGTACCCCGTCTCGACCACATCCAAGGTCGCCGTTCCCACCGACACCAGGGCGTGGTAGGTCATCCCCGCCGCGTCGGCGAAGGCCGCCGCCGGCCGTTCGAGACTGGAGAGCGCCGTGACGTACGCGGGGCGGATTCCGGGCTTGGAAAGGTAGGTTACCACATTGGTCCTCGGGTCCAACCGGCCGACGGCCTGCGCGCGCGGGTCGGCGAACCAGACCAACCCGTCCGGGGAGGCGCGCGGCCGCATCGGGTACCCGTCCGGCGCCAGCGCCCAGGCTGTCAGGTTACAGCCCAAGGCCGCCGGGTTCAGCCGCAGCAGCTGGTTTTGGGTGGCCTCCGCCATCCAGACGAAGCCGCGCTCGTCGATGGTGAAGCCGGTGAGATTCCACGGCAGAGGCATATTCCACACGGTCCGGAAGTCGTGGGTCGGGTCGAGGCGCGTGACCGTGCCAAGGTTACCAATGGCGAAAGGCTGCCCCGTCCGCGGGTCGACTGCCAGACCTTGGGCCATGTGGGTCAGGGGCCAAATGATCTGGTCTCTAGCCAGCGGATCCACCCGTATCAGGCGCGCGGCCCGCTCGGAGGTTAGCCAGACCAGCGCCCCATATTGCGCAGGTAGGTGGCGCCGAACCCCTCGAAGGTGTGGTGCTCCCCAGTCTCAAGGTCTCACATGCCCACCACGTTCGCCCGCGGGTCGAGGTTCACCAAGAGCCCGTGGTGGTCATCGAGGCGGCCGCCCGGCATATACACGCTGCCCGCCGGCGCGGCCGAGCTTGGCACCTGCACTGGTTCGATGTCCAGACTTACCGCGATTCGGGGCAAGGCGGTGAACAAGTCCCAATGAGTGAGTGCCCCGGCGGGTTGCATTGCGATCGCCACCCCAGGGTTGCTGTTTACATATTCCTAGGGTAGAGTATGGAGTCTTAACCCGGAGGGTGCACACGCAAGACTGCTCTCGGTATTGACGTTCAGAGCAGCCCTCTGTACGCTCTGACACTCTGGGCTTTCCAAGCCAGAGCGGGGTGTCTCCTGATTCGGTCCTGCAGAGCCTGGTCCGTTGTGAGAAGCTCCGGAGCGATTTCGCCCCGGTCACCCACCCGTCCGATGAACTCGCGCTCGGGTCCGGTAAACGGCAGCACATTGGAGAGGGCGGTCCGGCATTCCTCAACTAAGGCCCGACCGTACGACGCCCTTGGTCACTGCCCTCGGTCAGCGGTCGCCCGCAGCGTGGGAACGAGCATCGCCGACAACTCCCGCGGGTCGAAACCGATGCCATCCGGAGACGAATCGGCGAGGTTCTCCCTGTTCAGGGCGCAGTAGACGGTCAAGGCGAGCCGGAGCTTATCTTTGTCCACCGAGGCCCCTCTAAGGACATGAACGGCATCGAAGAGATCCCTGGCCTGCTTACGAGACAGCAGCGCGGCCAGCTTCCCGGCAACCAACTCATGAATGTCCATCACAGGGACTCCTTTAGCTTGCCAAGCTCCCACGCGGTGCGAATTCATCCGGGCGATCGGCCACAAGGGAACCCGGAACATGAAGTTCATGTCCACTTCCACGTTGCCTGCCTGTCCCGAAGCGCCAGCATACTGTAGCCTCATCTTCACCCCAGCGTGATCGTCTGTGGAATGGCGAAGGACGAAACCTTCCCGCTCGGACACAGCTTGAACTGCCCGGATAATGTCCGGCCGCTCCCGCTGCATAGGCTCCAGGCCCTCGGTTCCGACATAGTTTAGGTCGATGTCGACGGAGAGCCGCGGCACGTCCAGGATGAACAGGTTCAGGGCCGTACCGCCCTTTAAGGCCAGCTTCCCTTGGAGTGCCGGGTGGGTTGGCAGCGCATTCAGGAGCCCCAAGAGTTGGGCGACCTTCTCCAGAACGTCCGGCCTGAACCCAGTGGCGTCGGCCTCCTCAGATAGCTGTTCAGCGGAGATTCTCATAACGTTGTCCCCCAGGATCGTTCCAGGACCTCTGTCGGGACCATGAGGTTCCACCGAGTCACGAACCGGCCGGCCTGCCGCTGACTCCGATCCAGGTAGGTTGGGTGTTTCGGCCGAAGCCGCTCAAAGGCGGCTAGGTTCTTCTCCTTGACCATGAGGGAATCGGCGTGCTGTTCAAGGAAGAAGCCGACGCGCGCGGCGGTCGTCGCGTTCCCCAGCAGCCGGGTGTACCGAAGCACCTGGTCAAGGTCTAGAAACTGGATAGACTCCAGTGACCTCCAGATCTCCTCCCAGGAGCCCGAGAGGTCCGGCCGGTGCAAGGTATCAACGAAGGTCCGTTCCAGGTTCGTGACATGCACGCCCGATCCAGACCGGTCCACTTCAACCACACCGAACCGCTCCTCTTTCGTGCGGCTCAACTTCTGGGAGAAGTGTACGCCGCGAAAGACATGGCCACGGTAAGTGAAAGCAGCCAGCGGATGGGCCGAGGCGTAGGTGAAGTACTCCTGCACGGAATAGGCCCTGCCGTGGAACTCAAGGGCCGTATGATAGGATAAGACGGCGTCGTCAGTCAACTTCGCTGCTATTAGAAACGGATCCACCTGGTGCAGCAAGGGATCACTCCCCCGTGGCACCGTGGCATACAGGCCACGCCGTACGGAAACGACATGTCCAGTCTTCTTATGGTAGGAGAGCAGGTTCGCTTTCTCCCTACTCCAATTCTGACCGCGCGAGGAGAGATACCGTCCAAACTCGTCGACGGTGAACACAGGATGTTCTAGAAAGAAGTCCTCAGCCCACATGCTCGTCACCTTTGACATTCAAATGAGTTATCCATAACTATTTTGTGGGTTTCAAGGCAAGTTGTCAAATAGCTTCGGTACCGTTGCCGGTGTTGAGGCCTGCATCGGCCACGGTAGCGCCGACTAGCCCCTTAGCTGTAGGCGGTAACTTCTGCGCATACCTATCCCTGTTCAGCTTTGACCTAGATGCTCAGCATTGATACCCAACGGAAGATTGACCATAGGACCATGGGGATCAAGACCAACAGAGCCCCAGTCTGAACCATGGATTCGGGCCTCTCTGAGTCGGAATAGTACCAGAGGCGGCATATGAGGTGCCTCTCCTTGTTTGGCCAGAATAGCTCGACTCCGTTGTCCGTGAGCATGTCTGCCGCAATATGAAGCGAGTAGGCCCAGATTGTTGGCCAGACTACTGCTTCAACCAAGACCGCGTAAGAGGTTCCTCGTGTTGCCAAAGCCATCAGCGAGCCGATGAGAGCCATAGCGGCGCACGCAACGAGGCTGTGTGCTGGTCCTCGATGTCTGAGACCTAGGCTATCCTCTAGCTTGTCTGGTAGGGGCGAGGCTTTGGCGGCCACCACCAAGCCCACCACCAGGACGATGGGAAACGCCAGATCGTTCAGCGAGACGTTGGCTGATGTCACCCGATGCCCCGTCAGTTCAGAGATCGCCAAGACCGAGCCAACAACGGCCGTTCCGATGGTAGAGTGGGTTTTCCACCGCATCCAACCACCCATCATCATCCATACTCTGCCAGTGGCTTGTATATCACGGTTGATGCGGTCCCATTCCTGATCACCAGTCAGCAGCTAGACCTCATTGTGTAGTTCAGTTCTTGGCCACTCCCAAGACGCATTAGGTATGCCAGGGGGGTGTCCACGTGGGTGCGAGAGCGATACCGTTGAGGAAGATTGCCTGCGTTACGGAGCAAGAGGCGATCTACGTCGAATCCGTTCTAAAGGGGGCCATTACGGAGGCCCAGCGTCGGTTGGGCAAAGAGTCTGGGACGCTGCTTGAGATCGAGAATGACGGAACCTTCCGGGTACTGGTCTCACGGGAGCGTATAGAGACTCATAAAGCAGCCGCTCGAGACAAAAAGGAGTCGAGGGGCAGCTCTGACGCCCAGGATCAACAAGATAGGAACTCTAGGGCTGACCGGTGGGTGGCCGACGTACTGCGGCTAATTGGGGAGACCGTCTGTAAGCTAAGCCCGGGAAGACATGTCGTCAGCGAGTTGGACCCGGGTACGCGACAGCATCTTGATGGCCGGCTAGATGACTTGGTTGACGGTGCACAAGGGTTGAAAACCATGCTCGGAGGGTAGGCTCTTTCCGCCAGTTCCCAAAGCCGTATTTGGTGCCTACGACAGCACCGGCTAGGCTGGCTTGGTGGAGCATGGCGCACTCCAAGGTCACCCTACCCTGAACACCTTCATGACCTCATCCCCCAGATGGTTGATCACCTTCACCGCGATCCGGCCAGACTTCGGCTTGTCGAAGGGCCGGGAGGTGTCGCTGTGCAAGGTGGCCCAGGCGTCTTCGTTGATCTCGGCCTTGAGGGTGGTCTTGAGGGCCTTGTAGGGGTCGTTGACGCCGAGGAAGTAGGCGTGGCGGACGAAGAAGCTCTCCTCGTTGTAGTCGGTGTCGATGAACCAGCAGGCGATCCCGTCGGGGCCGTCGCTGCGCACCTCGCCGGTGTTGGGGTGGAAGACGTCGACACCGTTGATCTTAACCTTGATCTGGCCGTCTTCGGCGGGGAGGATGTCAATGTCGGGCTCGCCAAAGATGACGAAGAGGTTGCCCTTTCCCGTGTTCTTCAAGTCGGCGGTCATGTGGAGGTCGGCGTTCATCCGGGCCTTGAGCACCGGAATGCGCCCAAGGCTATCGAAGTCGGAGAAGTGGGCGTCATAGTTAAAAGCGCAGGCCACGAGCACATCGAAGCCGGCCTCGGCGGCCTCGCGGGCGGCGGCGACAAGGTCGGGACGCGACACGGTCCCGAACTCCGGTCCGACGAAGATGGCGGCGCGCCGCCCGGTGCCAGTGTACTCGTCGCCCTCGGCTTAGCGCCCCTCGGCGAAGGAATTCCGATCCGGCCTTGATAGGCACTTCGATCCGGACTTGACACCGACATCGGAGTCTTCACTTCCAAGAGCGCAGCGTACGGTGGTATTCATCGACAGCCTGATCAGACACCGGCACCTCGACTGCGTGGAACTGTGACGTGTAGTTTGCCATCCAATGCATTGTCCGCATCACACTCTTCGCGAGAGCAAGACGTGCCCTATCATCGCTAAGGTGCTGCTCTTTCTCTTTCAAGCCGATTTGCACACAGAACTCCGACCACGAATGATCTACCTCTTCACGGGTGGCGATTGGTGTGCTATCCAAGAACCCTAACGCGCCTTGGACTATGACGCTCTTGCGGAGAATCTTTCTGAGGGCTCGAACGTTCCTGAATCCGACGAAGTGGGTCACCACCGAACCCGACCGAGGGTCGCAAAACAATCCATCCGGGGGTGCAAAGCCGAATCTGAGGTGGCTCTCGACCGGGAACAGGATCATCGGGTACAGCAGAATGTAAATGTAGACCAAGTGAGTCATTACGGTTTCGACTAGGATACTGTAAAGCAGGAAGTTCTCAAGATCGTATCCGCCGAGTGTATGTGCCGTAGCACTCAGGCTCTCCGTCAGAAAGGGTCCGTGCACGTGCTGAGAGAGGGTTCTGTAGCCGTTCATCATCAGTTTGTAGAGCCGACTCCGCGAGTCTTTGCCGACAAGACCGTCGACCGACAGGTTCTCGAGCGCCTTTCCAAGACTCCGTGAGAAACCTGGTTTTCCATTGCCGGTTCGGAGCCAATCCGAGAACCTTGCTGCTTCAGTTGAACCTGCGGTCTTCCAATAGACATGAAGCACCGCTAGCTCCATCATTGGTCTGAGTAGAGTCAATGCGCTGATGAGTTGTCCGTTGACCCAACAGGTTGCGCTTTCCCGAAGGTACGCGAGGCTCTCGTAATAGCAGTAACTCTGGTTGAGGATGTCCCCCTGAGGCACGTTAGCACCAGAAGCCGAAGGCAGGGTTACACTTTGGAGATCCTGGAATTGCAGATAAGCTCGCACGGCCCAGGAAACGCGGTTTACAGCCGTTCTCAGCTGCCGGGACTTTAGAATGTACCGTGCGTTCGGGGTCAATTGGTCGTCCGTGACGCCGAGCACAGTCCGAAGGTCAGTCGTCTTCGGTCTTCCGATGAAGTACTCACCGTAAGCTTTGAACCCACCTGGTTCCCATCGAGGACCCATAGGGCTGTACCGATCTGGCATGCCGAGTTCCCTCCAGACTTCTGATTGTGAGGTATCCAAGGGCTGGGACAAGTTTGATACTGACAACGGAAGGAATGACACCCCAGTTGATGCAATCTGGAGTCACATGAACCCGTACACTGCTCAGAACGATTCACGAAGAAGCCAGACACTTGTGTGTTGATCCGCCATTTCCGTAGGCCCTTAGGTAAGACGCTTCGGTGATCTCGCTGGAACCTGGCTGCCAGGCCAGTAGTCATCCAACCGCTCCGGACGTGATATTCCGGAACAAGGGGCAATACCCAAGCCCGCGTGGAGTGATTCTTCAGGCGTTGGCAGAGTCCTACGCGACGCTCTGGAGTTACTCCATTGAGGTGCGGGCGCTGATCGGTAGCCTGATCGTGATCCCGTTGACGTGGCGCTGTCTGGAGTGTGCCAACTTCTCGGCCCAGGCGTTAAGCGGAAGCAAGATGGCCAACGGGCAAGGAAGGAGAGACCAACATGCTGAATGGACGTTTCTGGCAAGGGTACATGCGTCGAGTGTTCATACCCCAGCTTGAAGCCCTCTCCGCATGGGTTGTCGGCCGGCTGCTACCGGCGTTCGAACCGATTGACGATGAAGCAACAGCGGTAGCAAAGCAGACGTACGACGATCTCCTCAATGAAGTCACTGATCCGGACATGGACATATCGTCCTTGGCGGAGCAGGCACGCGATGCGGGCCTAAGGTACTACCAGATTGCTGACGGAGTTAGGCAAGGGCTACTCAATGTGGCCGCCGTCTGGTTGTACCACCTATTTGAGCAACAGCTGCTTGCATTCCTTCGAAAGGAGCTCTTGACCCCTTGGGAAGAGGATGAGCGCGCTCTCCTCAAGGTAGGAGAGTTCCGGAAGCGGCTGGCATCCCACGGGATGGAGGTTGAAGGGTTCACCGACTGGGTCAAGGTCGACGAGCTACGGCTGCTCAGTAACGCTATCAAGCACGGTGACGGAGGATCCGTTGACAAAATCAAGGTTCTCCGCCCAGACCTGTTTTCACCACCTGAAATGGACGGCCCCAGAGTACCTGCGCACCAAGTCGTTCTGCCACTGATAGGCGAAGACGTCTTCCTTACAGCAGAGAGTTTCAAAGACTATAGCTCGGCGTGCATTGGCTTCATCGAGGAGTTGAGTGATCGTCTAGCTTCGTCCTGTGGCTAATCATCCCCGCAGTCAGTCAAGCAGACACACGACAGTAGCTTAGTCAGAGCCTGAGGGGCCTCCGACTACGCCAGGGTTCCCCTCTCTAACGACCTGGACATAGGCGACACGCCAGGGATCCCTGGACTTGCCGATGGTGTGCCTCTCGGTACGCCCGATCCCAAAGACCAAGAAGCCCCTATCTCTCATCTCCGCGAGGAGCTGTCCCAACCGAAACTCGGTTTCAACAACCTTGCCCATACTCATATCACTTAACAGATCCCCCCAGTCCTCGATCTCTTGGAAGAAGTAAGCGAGCAAGTCGGACTCCTCTCGGTCATTGGCCTCGTCGTGTCCAAAACGATAGGCATAAGCTCCCCTCAGTATGTTGCATAGATCGATACCTGACTGAACCCTGGGGAGAAGGGTGACTCCATCAGAATTCGGATCGTCATCCCCCCCTGTACGGGACTTGCCCCGATTCCTTTCGACGTTTGCCCGTACCCAGGATTCATGGGCGCCCTTCTGCAGGGTAAGCATCTCGACGGTATACACTGCAGGGTTGCTGTCTACAAGCTTGTGACAATTCCGGCACAGGAGGATAAGGTTGTCGTAATGGTCGGCTCCAGGATTGGCTTCGGACATCCCGCGCGGACCCGCCGGCTGGCGACCTACAATGTGGCACTCCTCGCCCAACACGGTCGCCGCTGACCCGTCCAGGCCCGAGGTCGTGAGTTCGCACCTGCACAGTGCGCATCTGTTCCCAGAGCGGGCCCAAAGGATCTTCCGTGTCTTCTCAGATATCGCCATGGTATTCAGCTCCCACCCGCCGCAATTCAACGCTTCCCGTAGGAGCTCCACTGGCACAGCGGGTGCGCTGCCAATTCGTCGGACAGCTGGCGGGCACCACTTTCCCTTGAGGTGGCCGACAAGGTGCATTCTGCCCGTCCGCTTTCCGGCCAATGACTTGGACGATGCTGACCAGGGCCAATGCTCTTAGGGCACAGTCCCCACCTTGTTCTCTCCTTGCCCATCAATCACCGGATAGAGCTTGTGGAAGAAAACGTCCTGCTCAAAGTCGGTAATCCACACCTCGCTTCTCAGCCAAACCTCATGTACATCGGCAGGAGGCGGACAGGATTGGAGCATCGTTCTGAAAGTGTCCTCACCAAGGTAGAAGTCGGAGTAGTACTCGAGGAGCACGACGCGTCTGGCATCCGGGTGCCGTTTGAACTTCGCCGTGCAGCGTCGCAAGGTTTGATCCACAAGTCGCTGGACGCCAGCCAGAGCATGAGGGTATTCCTCGATAGTTGGATAGTCACTACCTCGCTGCTGGACGATGAGCCCAGAGTCGGGCTCCCAGTAATCACGTTCGCCCTCTTCCTGTCTCTGCAAAACCCACCACAACCTACCGCGCCTGCCGATCGGATGCCCCGCCTTCAACGCATCCAAGCGCTTCTCGGCTTCGCTTAGAATCTGCAATCCCAGGCCTCTGATCTCCGACTTAGTGCCTCTTATCGGCCCAGGGAGTGTCAGAAGATACGGCGCATCTCCGAGAAGGCCGGACAGGGGTTTCTCCACCATGTCCGCCACGACGTGGAAGCTGCTATGGTGCTTTGCGTGGTCCTTGGGCCACACTATCGACTTGCGCTCCACGACCAGGTTCTTGAGGCCTTTGGGCAGTTGATCATCCACGTATAGAATCTCTGGTTGTGGGTTGACCCGGTCCTGAACGTCCAAACAGGCTTTGAACTTGTAGGCGGTCCCGCATTCCGAGTTAAGGAAACGGACAAAGGGTTCAACGTAGACGCGTTCGCATCTACCGGAGTCAGGCATGCAGGAACTCATGGCAATCTCCCCTGCGGAAACCGTATGTGCCCGAGCTGGCCCTTCACCTATAGCTTTTTCGTCCGTCGCCTACCGAGCGGTCAACCCGCCTGGCTCCCGATGCCGCGAAGGCGTGGTTTGGCGTGGTCATGGCACCCTAAACACCTTCATAACCTCATCCCCCAAGTGGTTGATCACCTTCACCGCGATCCGGCCGGATTTCGGCTTGTCGAAGGGCCGGGAGGTGTCGCTGTGCAAGGTGGTCCAGGCGTCTTCATTGATCTCGGCCCTGAGGGTGGTTTTGAGGGCCTTGTAGGGGTCGTTGACGCCGAGGAAGTAGGCGTGGCGGACGAAGAAGCTCTCTTCGTTGTAGTCGGTGTCAATGAACCAGCGGGCGATGCCGTCGGGGCCGTCGCTGCGCACCTGGCCGGTGTTGGGGTGGAAGACGTCGACACCGTTAATCTCGACCTTGATCTGGCGTTTTCGGCGGGGAGGCTGTCGATGTCGGGCTCGCCGAAGATGACGAAGAGGTTCCCCTTCCCCGTGTTCTTCAGGTCGGCGGCCATGTGGAGTTCGGCGTTCATCCGGGCCTTGAGCACCCGAATCCGGCCAAGGCTGTCGAAGGCGGAGGAGCGGGTGTCGTATTGGTCTCAAATCAACCCTTCTTGTCCATCGCCAGTCGGTAGGGGCCGACAAGGCAAGGACGCGCACCCCTATTCCAACTGGCTTACGTTCCCGTAGGAACCGCAACCCTGCTTCCAGAAAGCTCTTCAGAGATGGTTGGTTTCTCCTGAGGGAGGGTGTCAGGAAGTGGGCCCTGAACGTATCGAGGTTGGCCGTTGCATCTATTGCGGCACCAGTGCCAAGCTTTCGGACGAACATGTGATCCCCAGGGGACTGGGTGGGAACTTGGTATTGGCTCGTGCGAGTTGCCCAAGATGTGCGGAGATCACGTCGAGGTTCGAGAGAAACATCCTGAGGAGTCCACAGGTTCTTGCGCTTCGTGCTGCCTTTGGGTTGCCCACGTACCATCCCAAGAACAGACCAGACACCTTTCGTTTAACCGTCACTAGAAACGGCGAGGATGAGGTGCTTGAAGTCCCTACACACCAAACACTGCTTGGGTTTCCTTCGCCCAATTTCCCCCCACCTGGTTTTCTTAGCGGAGCCAGCGTTAGGGGGATATCCGTGACCGGCATCGGGCTGGAGTTAGTGGGTGGATTATCTCCGAAGGCCCTTAGCCAAATGCACAAGGCCGAGGGTCTGGCGGTCGAAGTCAAGTTCTCATCGGTGGCATTTGCTCAGCTTCTTGCCAAGATTTCCTATGGCTCGGCGGTGGCGATGCTGGGTTTGGACTCGATGGAAGAGGTGTTTGTACTGCCCAGTATCCTTGCTCAGCGGGACGATATTGGCACCTGGGTAGGTTGTCCACCGGGCGCCTTCGACGAGGAGCCGGGACAGATACGTGACCTCCACGAGGTGAGAATACTCCAGAATCAGAGTCGCACGCTCATGGCCGTGGTTAGACTGTTCCGTGGGGTGCAGTACCAGGTGATTATAGGTAGGACAAGGACGAAGCTAGGCAGAGATATGTCTGGTGCGAGGTGTAAGGCATGACGCGGCAGAACCCAGGGGATTATGGGCGGTCCAGCAATAGTTCAGGGGCCTTCGCTGCGCGGCTTGATGCGTTGAAAGAAAAGGCCGCCAGCGCGCCTGACCGTCGGGGCATAGATGACCTAATTCACAAATTGGAATGCTCGAACGAAAGGTTGGAGAAGCTCGAAGACATCCAAGCAAGGCTGTGGAGTATCGACAAAAGCGAAGTCGGCTTGGTATTGGTTCTTGAGGCCTTTACCAGATCACTGTGGGGTCTGGACGCCATCGTCGACGCAGCAGAGGCTCACGCTCGGGGCTCCGAAGAGTCGGACGTGATTCGCCACTTGGTTGAGGCCGTGAGCCACGCGGCCGGCATTCAAAGGCTTGTCGTTGCCGACCAGGCTCGGGACCGGGTAGCTTTCCTGGGCAGTAAAATGGAGGATCTCCCGCGGCCGCCCATGACACTCAGGGATCTCCGCAACACTCTTGAGCATTTCGAGGAGAGGTTGGACAGATGGGCATTGCCAACCATTTCTCGGCACCTCGGCCGGGACACCCCTAAGGGTATGAGTGCTCCTATGCCCGTGCGCTCGTACTCTGAAGACCTAAAGACCTTCTGCGTCCTAGACCACTGTATTGACATCTGGGAACTCGCCGATTGGCTAGAAAGCATCATGCATTGGGCATCGACAAAGCGGCCGTCGGCTTAGCATCTATGCACCATACGTGGAAGACGTCAACGCCGTCGATCTTGACCTTGATCTGGCCGTTCTCGGCGTCGAGGATGTAGATGGTCGGGCTCGCCGAAGATGACGAAAAGGTTCCCCTTCCCCGTGTTCTTCAGGTCGGCAGCCATGTGAAGATCGGGTTCATGCGAGCCTTGAGCATCGGAATGCGGCCAAGGCTGTCGAAGTCGGGGGAGTGTGCGTCGTAGTTAAAGGCGCAGGCCACGAGCACACCGAAGCCGGCCTCGGCGGCCTCACGGGAGGCGGCGACAAGGTCTGGGCACGGCTGCAGAGACCCCCCACAAAAGAGAGATCCTCATGTTCTGCCGAATCTAGGTAGGGTTCCGTTGCCTCTTCCCATTCGCCTGCCTGTTGCCGGAGGACTTGTTCGGAAGAGGCCTGATCATCGATTCGGAAGCGTATAACACGGACATGACCTTCACGAGCTTATAGTCGTCAAGCACCATCCACCTCGTGAAAGGTGGAATCACGTATTTGCCTCTCTTGCGTTGCCGCGGGCGTCGGGTGCCTTGGGGCTTATCTTGAGGACCGCAGAACAGCACGTAGTTGACTCCTGAACTGACTTGGCTGCTCCTGTACTTGACCCCTTGGAAACCAAGGCTCCTGATGTACTCTGTCAGGACTTGGGTCGGTACATATTCCAGTCCTGTCTCCCTTGGCGAGAGTGGCCTTGATATCTCATCCACGAAATCATCCAGAAACGATCGGGCCATAGACACCCTATGGCTGTAGGATGGGTCGAAGATGCTTTTCCGTGACACCTCTCCGAGATTTACTACTATTAGAGGCACAGTCAGCTGGAAAATGCCTATGCCAACACGATCCCCGACCTCCGGGCGCTTCTCTGCAAGGCAAGTCTCCTCGCTATCGGACAGATACATGTAAGAAATCCCGTCAGGGCTCATCCTGCTGTGGATGGCACTGCTTGCGGGGGGAGGACCAAGCTCGTCCTGCGCGGACCACCCAGCGGTCGGCCGCTTTTCCAAGACTCTGGCACGGTACAACAAACTTCCTCTTGAAAGAACAGTAGCAACTTCGTTCATGAGCTGACCTACAGCCTGCAGCATCGTTCTTCGGGTGGGACGTCCCAAGTCGAAGAAACGGGCGAAGTACTTAATGTGGCGCTTGAACTGTCTCCATGAAGTGAGTTCCGCATCGTCGTCAGACCAAAACCCACGCTCAACCAAGAGAGCGTCTCCGCCCGATAGCCAATCGTCTGCACCTCTCTGTATCTCACGGGGGGAAGGGCCGCCGTCGGATAGCAGGTCCTTAAGCAAGTCATAGGCTTTGGCAGTTGAGTCTTCCGAGAGGATACTTAGTTCATCAAGTAGCACGTCAATCACACTGGTCCCGGTCAAGTAGCCACCTTCGGCACTGTCATACGGAATACCGGCGGAATCTACGTCTTGATACGCTTTTTCTAGGCCCTCTCGAAGGAATTCCCCGACCTCATTTGTCAGTCCAGTATGAACCTGAGTGGCAGCGCAGTAATCGCAGTTGCCGATTTCGTCTAGATCCTTGATGAACCGCTGGATATGTTCGTCAGAAAAGCAATTGGCGCAACATCTCTTGGTCAAGATCTCCCCCTCCCCGCCCGGCGATTCATAGGTCAAGAGTCATTTGGACCACTTCCGTTGGTTCGGCCTTGCTGAGAAGCTTCCATAGACTCAGGATGCGTGCCGGCTTCTCCTCCGGGTAGATCACGGTTACTCGCTTCTTGGCCCTTGTGAAAGCTACATAGAGAAGCCTCCTGTCCCCTTCTTCCGATGCCCGAAAGGGGGTTCTCGTGAACGGCTCACCCGCTTCCGAAAGCCAGGGCAGGATGACGTGGTCAAAGCCCCATCCCTTGCTTTGATGGGCCGTCAGAATGAAGACCCCTGTGTCACGTGGTGCTGAGCGAATGAAGTGCGTTCCTCCAAGGATGGCGGATTCCAGCCGGTCGCAGAACTCACTCCAAGGCTCCCCATGGCTAGAGGACCTTGCTGCGGTCACGAGCCTCCGAACGTAGAAGGCCATGTCCCGGTCAGGGTAGGCATGCCCCTTTGTGAGTTTTCCTGCCGCTTCGACCGCAAACTGAAGGCCTTCGACAACCATCTGACTGGAATCCATAGCCGGGTCATCCCACCAACGAGCGAGTCGGTTCCTGAGCCAGATCATATCTGGTGCTGGTTCCTTATACCGTTTGAACAACTGTTCGGCTGGCTTGGTCAGCTGTGTGACCAAGTTCATGTCCCTGCCACCGACCATACAATCGCCGACCAAGAGCCGGACCAGGATTGAGGCCACCCATCTCTTCAGGTCTGGTTTTGTCTGAGTATGGCGAAGCCCCTCCACCGCATCCCGAAGCCATTCGTCTGGGCTGTTTTCTCCGCCTATTAGAGAGCATGGGAAGTAGCTGGCTCTATAGGTGGCTGGCTGACGGGACAGTTTTAGCCTCAAGTACTCCGCAAGTTTATTGGTGCGGGTGATAACCCCAGTAGTTCCGGAAGTGCAGATGGCCTTCCGAACGGCTCTAAGGCATCGTTGTTCCGCCTTCTCCGGGCGATCATCTGAAGGCGTATAAGGAATCATCCGAAGCCAGGGTCGCGTGGTCTTCGAGGAGACCCCTGTACCAAGCAGGTTGTCTGCTCTCAACTCACGGATGAACTCCCCGAATTCCCTTTCGGTCTCCGACCTATGTAACGTGGCCAGCTGTAGCTGGCAATCGGTGTCAATTCCAAACTCCCTGGCCAGTTGTTGAGGTCGGGAAGTGGACGCGTGCCGCCACTCGTAGATCATCTGATGCCGATCATAGAGGACGAGGAGTGAGGTTGGCTGCCAGAGGCGGAGAATCTCCCACTGGGTGTCATCGGTATCCTGAAACTCGTCCAGGATCACAAATGGATACTTGGCACGCAGCCAGATCAGGATTGCGGGTGAGACGGCTAATAGGCGTCTGAATAGGGGGGCGAAATCGTCGTAGTCGGGTCTTCCGTTCTTGAGACCGGTTCTGGCCACATCTGCTACGACCTCGGCCACCTCAGAAGAGATGCCCGCCATGTCATGGGCCAGGAACAGCGATCCCATCCTGTTCTCCTTTGTCGATTCTGACCTGTCAGACAAGTTCGGACACTGTAGCAGCTTCTCACGTGCCACGGCTTCACGCCGCGCGCTCTCGGCGCTAGTCGCAGGTCTTAGGTCTCCGACCCTCCCCCAAATCCCGGCGCGTCGCCTGAGAATCTCGAAGTAGAATGCATGGAAATTGCTGACTTGAAGGGTTCGCTGTTCATCGTTCGTAAGCCAACCATTCCTGGTCTGCCTGTTTATCTCCCATTCGATTTGGGCCCTGGCGTTTCGGGAGAAAGTGAGGAAGAGCGCTGGACGATCCTGGCTGGTGCGACCTTGGCGATAAGCCTGAGTGGCAGCGCACACGCCTATGAAGGTCTTCCCGGTCCCTGGCGGTGCCTCCACCATGACCCTTGATACTTCCAAGAGTCGCTTCAGGACTGCGGCCTGGTCATCGTCGATGCATAGTTCAGACGAGGGGAGCGTCGTCTTGACCACCGCTTTCCCCCCCCATCGTCCTGAGCAGTCGTATTCTGAGAGAGTCCACAGCTTTGGGGAGCCCTCCCCGACCGCCCAATTCCTCAGCAATAATGCGCATATCTCTCACGGACTTACAACAGTGAGGTCCATGCAGAAGGGCGAACAGGAACGCTCGTCGGACTTCCTCGCCATCAAGGCTCTGAAGGGAGAACTCCTCGATGTTGTCTGGCATCCGGGTGGGTAGCCTTGACCTGTAATGCTGTTCGACCAAATCGCGGGCTGCCTGCCATGCACCCTCTTCCAGAGCATGCCCAGGGTCACGGTAAGCAGCCTTGATTGCCTCAAGAAGTGAGCTGGGGTCTGCCTGAGCGGCCAGCACAACTTCCAGGTCGCACCCGCCAGCGTATGGAACCGGCCCATCGTCGGCCCAATAGAACAGCGTGACCCCCGCTTCTTTTGCGCGAGCACGAATGTCGTTCATCGTAACGTCTTTCTTGCCTTTGTCTACGTCATAATCAACAAGGAGATAGACGGGCTTCCCAAAACTGACCAGGTCCTTGGCGCGTTTGAGGGCCTCCGTGCAGTTTTCACCGTTGACGATCTCCAGTCCCCGAAGCAAAGGATTCTCCTCATACTTGCCATTGGCCAGTGCATTGAACGCCGCGGGTAAGAAACCAACTTCGCTTGGGCCATCTACCACGAGGACGCCTTGGCTAACAGCGCTTTGCTGTACTCCTCTCGATAACGTTCGAAGGACTTCTTTGTAGAGGTTGGCAATGCGCTCGCGGTCAGGACAACTGCCTTGCCATCGCCCTTAACAGACCTTGTGGGCAACAGTAGAACGGGGTCGATTCCTCTAAGCTCGGCCACTAGTGCTGCCGAGTGAGTTGTAACGAACAGCTGGCTGAGAGTAGGTTCTTCAGTGTTTACTTCTGGGTCCTCGGGCTTGGACTTCATCGCTGGAAAGAGACCTGCAAACAACCACCGCGCCAGTGAAGGTCCCAGGTGTTGCTCCGGCTCCTCGATAGCGGTGATAGGCCGAACCGTACTGGATTTCGCCGATTCAATGATTGCCCGAAGAAGAAGCAGACTCTGCACGCCAGTACCTTCTAGGTTCCATGGAAGAGCGAGGGACGTGGAGTCTCCATCATTTTTGATGGACGTAGCCAATGATGTAGCACTACGAAGGTCGCTAATGCTGGCCCCAAGGAACGTGAGCGTGAACTCCTCAAGCAAGTGACCGGAAGCATCTTTGAGAAAGCCGCCTGGTACTAGCCTGCCAAGCCAAGACAGAAGACTCACCACGCCTTCGGCACCCGTGACATCGCTCTTGATCGATTCAAGCTTCCGACGTATATCCCTAAGTGCCGTGTCCAGACTCCCGTCCTCGAGAGACCTTGAAAGCAAGCTGCGCCGGCCGAATGACATCTGTTGGTCAAGGCTGCGGGTGGCCGGTACCAAGCGGAAACCCAGTTGTCGCTTTTGGTCAATGCTAAAGGGAGTCGGGTTTCCCGATTCGTCCACAATATTGACCGCCGCTTCGGCCAGTTGGACCGCTTCATTCCATTTGGCGGTTAACTCCAAGGCCAGAAGTTCTTCATGAGGAGGCAAATCGCCGCCCACGGGGTCAACGATCAGGGACTCCAACGTGCGTCCTCTCTTGGATGACTTGATAGACCACTTACTGAGTCTGTCGTAGAACTTGACTTTGCTGGATTCGGGCTCGTCCGGGTGCGCCCTTAACCAGAGCCGTACCTGGATGGGTCTCGAGGTGTCTCCTCTGAAGAAGTCAAATTGACCTATGACGTCATCCCGGTACCAACCAGTGTTCGGATCAAGGACAAGTCCTATGGCCTGGAGGATCGTGCTCTTGCCGCTGTTGTTAGGCCCTAGGAGGAGATTGAGACCCTGATTTGGGAAGACCCAAGCGTCCTCGAAACAGCGAAAGTGCTCAATGTGAACCGCGCAGACGTACATCTCCAACCTCCAGCCTGACATGGAGTGCTGTCGCCCGGGACTTGGGAAGCCGGTGGAACCGGTGGAATGTGAAACCAATTCTACAGTCACGTCGATTGGCCTGCGTCGCTCGGGGGCTGCTAGATGCGAAACACCTTCATCACTTCATCCCCCAGATGGTTGATCACCTTCACCGTGATCCGGCCCGACTTCGGCTTGTCGAAAGGCCGGGAGGTGTCGCTGTGCAAGGTGGCCCAGGCGTCTTCGTTGACCTCGGCCTTAAGCGAGACCTTGAGCGCCTTGTAGGGGTCGCCGGCGCCGAGGAAGTAGGCGTGGCGGACGAAGAAGCTCTCCTCGTTGTAGTCGGTGTCAATGAACCAGCGGGCGATGCCGTCGGGGCCGTCGCTGCGGACCTCGCCGGTGTTGGGGTGGAAGACGTCGACGCCGTTGATCTTAACCTTGATCTGGTCGTTTTCGGCGGGGAGGAGTCAATGTCGGGATCGCCAAAGATGACGAAGAGGTTGCCCTTGCAGGTATTCTTCAGGTCGTCGGCCATGTGGAGGTCGGCGTTCATCCTGGCCTTAAGCACCGGAATTCGGCCCAGTTTGTCGAAATCCGTCAAACGGGCGTCATAGTTGAAGGCGCAGGCAACGAGCACGTCAAAGCCGGCCTCGGCGGCTTCGCGGGCGGCTGCGACAAGGTCGGGGCGGGACACGGTCCGAACTCCGGCCCGACGAAGATGGCGGCGCGCCGCTCAATGCCGGTGTCCGCGTCGCCCTCGGTGTAGCGCCCTTCGGCGCAGACCAAGTTGCAGGGCTAGGCTGTGTCGCTTCGAGTGCATCGCGTCCTGTTATCCCCAGGCCCATACGTCGACTTGGTTGTACGCCCCCGTCCGCCTGCCGGGCCCTATTCGGGTGATGGTTTTGTCAGATATCGGCGTCCGGCCGCTTCGTAACAGAGGTCGAACGGTAGCCTAAACTTGTGTCTCTCTAGACACGCGCTGAAGTCCTTGAGGTCTGCATCACCAACAAGGTTAAGCAAGTATGCCTGTATCAGTATCTCGGCTGTCCCGACCACTTC
This sequence comes from Bacillota bacterium, assembly GCA_021791495.1. Classification (GTDB taxonomy): domain Bacteria; phylum Bacillota; class Sulfobacillia; order JAJYWN01; family JAJYWN01; genus JAJYWN01. The sequence goes on along the minus strand of JAJYWN010000013.1, from coordinate 108,383 downwards.
GGGAAAACTGATGTAGCGCCTCGCGAATCTAACAGCCCTCGTGTCGTCACATAGCACGCTCGCACCCATCCTTGCTGCCAGGACGAAACAAGACAGCTCCACGTCGCTGCACTGCTTCGAAAAAGGAACATTGGCCATCTCCACGAGGTCGTCAAGTGTCAAGGGCATCCGGAAAATTCTTACCCCTAGCTGGTCCGAGAACGACTTCCTGATCTCATCTGTCCTGAAACCTTGAAGCTCTAGGATAACGTGAATAGTTGTCAGAAGTGAATACTCAAGGCGGTCAAAGAGGCGAGACTGACCGATATGGTAGAAGTTCACAAAGAGGCTCGTGTCCAAGGTCGCCGTTTTCGGAGTCACTCATTCCACCTCCACCAGGAAGTGCAGGCTGGCGAGAATCTCCTCCGCCTCGTCATACGGGAGACCCAACATCTCAATAACTTTGGCGAAAGTAACCTTCCGGTTCTCGTAGGCCTGCCTGCACAGATTCAGGAAGTGAAAGGACAAACCGCTCTCCAAGAGGCGAAGGACACGCTGCCGAGTACCGGGTGACAGATCCGGAGGTATTTCTGAATCGGCCTTACCCTTCTGCGGAGTGACGATATCTCGGTCTTGAAGCAGTTTCTCTTTGGTCCTACTCCTGCTGTCAAGCCAGTTGATTTCCGTCAGTCTGATCACCGACACAATTCCGTTCACCTTGCAGACCTGCGACATCTGCCTGGTGATGTCAACCCAACCCTCATATGTCTGTGGCCTCGTGAAGTGGGTCTGCACGTAGCCCTTGGGGACCAGGAAGCCCCCGGCAAACCTATGTGCCCTCTTCTCTGCAGGTAGTGACTGTTCCGTTTCGTATGTTAACAATTGCTCGTCGTTGGCGTCCACCAGGGCGTGACAATACTCGTGTGCCAACGAGAAATTCTGCCGAAAGAGATCTTCGTGGTAGTTTATGAGAATGCAATGGCCTGCGGCCGGATGCCTTATATACAGCCCAGAAACTTTGCTGTCGGCCAATCGACGGCGAAAGACGTGGATGCCCTGCGACCTGACAAGTTTGAAGACATCATCGATTGGCTGATCATCCAAGTGCAGACGGTTTCGCTCGCAAACCGCCACATACTCACCCTGACGTCGGTCAGACGTGACTGGCAAAGAACTGCTGTAGTCAGGAACATCAGAGAAAGTCTCTCCAAGCTGGTCATATAGAAAGGCCTCATACTCGCACAGCCGAACAAACTCCTGTATTGCTATGCGGTCACTCTTGCTCAACTGCGAGTAACGGCGGAACAGCTGCTTGACCTGGGATTCGGCCGAGGGATATCGTCCTGTAACAAAGAACCGAAAATCCCGGCGGAAGAGGCGAGCTAGAATGACTAGCTGGTCGCCCGTTACCCCTGTTCCTCCCTGTTCGATCAGCCTGTACTTTCCCTCATCTACCCCAATCTCGTGCGCAGCCTCAGCCACTTCAATGGTTAGGCTAGTCCTCGCCTCTCTCAGTTTTTCCCCGAGAACCTTGAAGTCAAATGACATGGCTTCATACCCTTCGACCGCACGTGGGCACGGGAGTTGGCAACCAGCACCAGCTTTCGTCGACCTAAATCAAATCCCTTCGTGGACGCTAGAACCGTTTTCCATGTAAGTGCCCGCCGGCGAACGGTTCACGTGTTGGGCTTGGGCGGGAAACGGGTGAGTACTGCGTGCAAAGGGAATTGCCAAGGTGCAGATTCCGGAAACTCCCGACCAGTCATTCCGAAAACTCGCGACCACTTGAGCCGGCAACTTGCGACCACCCGTTCCGGCAATTCGCGACCACGTATTCCGAAAAACATCGACCACCGATTCCGGAATCTCGCGACCACTGTGGTCCACCCGGACCGGTTTGAAGCGGCGCCGGACAGCCAACTCCCAAGGGGCGACCATCGCCGCCACGAAACTCCCGGTAGCTGAGCCGGAAGGGGGTAACCCTCCAACTCCTCTGGATCGAGCACAGTCGGGACCACCCGGATGGTTACCAGTATAGCCAGTTCTGCCGGAATGGGTGGACGGATTCGTTCGGAATCACTGGACAGGTTCGCTTGGAACAGGTGGACGGCTTGGTCCGGAATACGCAGCGGACAACGGGTTCAACGTAGACACTGATGGCAATCTCCCCTGTGTAAGCCGTATGTGCCCAAGCAGACCCTTTGCCTATCGCTGTTTCGTTCATCGCTAACCGAGCGGTCAACCCGCCCGGCTCCCGTTGCCGCCCGAGGTGCGGTTATTGCACCCGAAACACCTTCATGACCTCATCGCCCAGATGGTTGATTACCTTCACCGCTATCCGGCCAGACTTCGGCCTATCGAACGGCCGGGAGATGTCGCTGTGCAAGGTGGCCCAGGCGTCTTCATTGATCTCAGCTTTCAGAGAGACCCTGAGCGCTTTGTAGGGGGCACCGGCGCCGAGGAAGTAGGCGTGGCGGACGAAGAAGCTTTCCTCGTTGTAGTCGGTGTCGATGAACCAGCAGGCGATGCCGTCGGGGCCGTCGCTGCGCACTTCGCCGGTGTTGGGGTGGAAGACGTCGACGCCATTGATCTTGACCTTGATCTGGCCGTTTTCGGCGGGGAGGATGTCAATGTCCGGCTCGCCGAAGATGACGAAGAGGTTCCCCTTCCCCGTGTTTTTCAGGTCGGCGGCCATGTGGAGGTCGGTGTTCATCCGGGCCTTGAGCACCGGGATGCGGCCGAGGCTATCGAAGTCGGAGGAGCGGGCGTCGTAGTTGAAGGCGCAGGCGACGAGCACATCGAAGCCGGCCTCGGCGGCCTCCTTGGCGGCGGCGACAAGGTCGGGGCAGCGTGCCGGCGACCGGACAGCCATGTCACCGAGCACTCAGGCTTCTTTAGCCACCTGTGGCGCAAGATGCCTGCGGACCGCCTCGACCAGCTTGTTCTGGTGTTCGTAAATGTCGTCTAGGTCCTCCATCACGATCCTGTCTTCGGATCTGTCCTCTTTGGCGACGGCTAGGACTTTCTTGGCACCACCAAAGTAGAAACGGCAGATCCACTTCCAGCCGTTGTTATCCAAAAGGACGGCGCACCGGGTCTTGCTATCCCGCAAGGAAATCCTCTTGGTCGACACCTCGTTACGTAGCAGGGACTTCACAATGGCCAGACCTTCGATCTCCTCAGGGGTGGTGACTACACCTGTCTCTTCTGGGGTGGCGGGCGCCTGCTGCTCTGCCACCGATTCCACGAGCGTGTCTTCAGCTTTGGGCTCGAGAGCGCTCTTAAGCTTGTCGTTCAGAAGCTCCGTGACGTACATCGACAAAGCCTTCTTAATCAAGGGCTGAAACCTGTCCATCACCTTCTGGGTGATGACTTTGTTGGCCTGGATTTCCCTGAGAAAGAAGCGGCAGAAGTCCGCGCTCGGCTCCTTGAACTCCCTGCCCATAATGTTTTTGACCTGGCCCTGGTACTTGAGATTGGCCGCGTCCGAGAATAGTGCCTCGCTATCGAAGTTCTCCTTATGGAACTTCTTGAGCTCAGGAATCAAGGGGTCTTTCAGGTTCAGAAGGTCGATCTCCAGGAAGGGCGCTTCATCCAGCTTGTTGGCCTCTTGCAGATCGGAATAGAAGCGGTAGACCACGCCGTTGGTCAGCACAGCGAACTTGGCCTTGGTCACGGAGAAGTACCTGAATAGTTGGGTGTCGTGGGTGGTGAGAAGGTCGTCCACACCCTTAGCCTCAATCAGGATGGAGGGCTCACCATCACGCATGATGGCGTAATCCACCTTCTCCCCCTTCTTCGTTCCCACGTCCGCCGTGAACTCGGGCACAACCTCATTGGGGTTAAAAACGTCATACCCCAGGAGCTGGACGAAAGGCAGGATCAGTGATACCTTTGCGGCTTCCTCCGTCTTGACAAGGGGACGGAGGGCCTCCACCCTCTTGGCAAGCTGCTTAAGCTCGTCCGCAAAGTCCATTCAATTACCCCCCAATGTGATACTCGTGAGCTGAATCGACAGGAAAGGGACACGGCAGAAGGATCGGTTGCAGACTTTGACAGAATGTCTGGAATCCATATTCTGCTTATGACCCCGAAAACCTTCGGGTGTGGGATGAACTCCCTGGGTGTTGGGAGATCTCGGAGCCGGGGAAGTAGGCGCGGCGGACGAGGAAGCTCTCCTCGTTGCAGTCGGTGTCAATGAACCAGCAGGCGATGCCGTCGGGGCCGTCGCCGCAGGCCTCGCCGGTGTTGTTGGGGTGGAAGACGTCGACGCCGTTGATCTTGACCTTGATCTGGCCGTTTTCGGCGTCGAGGATGTCGATATCGGGCTCGCCGAAGATGACGAAGAGGTTGCCCTTCCCGGTGTTTTTCAGGTCAGCGGCGATGTGGAGGCCGGCGTTCATCCGGGCCTTAAGCACTGGAATGCGGCCAAGGCTGTCGAAGTCGGAGGAGCGGGCATCGTAGCTAGAGGCGCAGGCCACGAGGACGTCGAGGCCGGCCCCGGTGGCTTCTTTGGCAGCGGCAAAAGGGTCAGGCCGGGAATGTAACCGCATTCCCTTAGGCAGTTCCCGATATGGCATCTTATGTTCTGAGTTCCAAACTTAGGAAGGAAACCTGAGTATTTGAGAGGAATTCGGTTTCGACAACATTCGGAGTGGGGGAGTCTTTATGGTGGGTCAAGATTACTTCCGCGGTCGCCTGGGAGACATCTATGAACTCTCGCCGATTCCTTATCTCTCTGGAACCGGTACGCTCTTCCGCGAGGGCACCGGGCACGATGCTGAGTGGGAGCTTAATGCCGACATAACAGGCAATCATGTGCTTGTGCTAACTCTGCATGATTACCTTAACTTTGACTCCCTTGCGCAACCTGGTGGGGCTTTTGTCGAATGCACCTTTCGAGGCACCACAACCGATGGAGAGTGGGCGGTTCACAGTTCAGCCGTGATCGTGCCTGGTATGAGCATTGTTGAAACGGGTCAAGTGCTGTATTGTCAGTTTCGTCAGATGCGCCTCGAGAAGCACGGGGCTGCTAAGTGCCCCACTGAGATTCAGGCCCAGATCATGAATTTCTCATTCAGTCCCGGCCGATTTCGGATCCAGGTCCAGGGGCGCGAAGTAGTCTTTGCCCTCAGTCCCTCAGAGTCGACAATTCGGAGGCTGCTAGAGTCAAAGCGGATAGATCGTGCGGTCCTGTCTACGGTAAGCATTCCCATCAATGGTGATTTGTCCGAGGCCCGGCACGTTTTGGGGCACATTGGCCAAATGCTGAGCATTTCAAATCTCAATGCGAACTTCAGCCCGATCTACCTGGAATTAGCTGAAGGCTGTGTCGTTGCTACTGAGATCCTTGGGTGCGTCACATCCCCGTATCACCGTAACGTGGTTATTGACAACCTTTATGTCAGGAACGGCTTATGCAGCTTCATCGAAGCCACATACGACACTTATGTCAGGCTAGATAATTCCTGGGACCTAAGAAAACTTGTGTCCAATCTACTTGGCATGTACGAAGGCAAGTTCCTGGAGAACAAAATAGCTGGACTGATCCTGTCTCTTGAATACCTCCTGACCAAGTACCTTCAGGCTCAAGGAGTCTTGGGTCTAGCCGACCTCAACATTCAGCAGAAGATTCGACAAACTAACAGCACGTTGAGATTCATCCCCGCGGCATTGCAGGGTGATGACCTCCGCAGCGGCGTGCGTAATCCACTGTTTCACCAGGGAGAGATAGTGATAGCAGATCACAATGACTTGATTAGAACATATGCGGAATACTCCAACCTCCTGTTCCGAATCCTGTTCAGGATTCTGGGATACGGCGGCCAGTTCATATCCCGAGTGAATTACGAGCCAACTTCGGTCTAGTGGCCCGACCTCGTGGGTCGCGTCTCGCGCACCGCCACAACCGAAGGTGCAGGAGCCATCAATGCCTTCGGGGCCGCCACTCTGACCTCACGGCACAAGATTGCAGGAATGGGCGCGAAGAGTAGCCACTGGAGCGTAGGACATGGGACCGATGCCACCCGTATCTTGGCCGATTTCGACGCGACTAGAGAGAGGCCTGGTCGGGTCTTCCGGTAGCAGGCAATCGCCTTGACCGCGGTCCGGCCGGACTTCGGCTTGTCGAAGGCCCGGGAGGTGTCGCTGCGCAAGGTGGCCAAGGCGTGATCTCGGCCTTGAGGGTGGTCTTGAGGGCCTTGTAGGGGTCGTTAGCGCCGAGGAAGTAGGCGTGGCGGACGAAGAAGCTTTCCTCGTTGTAGTCGGTGCCGATGAACCAGCAGGCGCTGCCACCGGGGCCGTCGCTGCGCACCTCGCCGGTAATCGACACCGTTGATCTTGACCTTGACTTGGTCGTTTTCGGCGGGGAGGATGTCGATGTCGGGCTCGCCGAAGATGACAAAGAGGTTGCTCTTGCCGGTGTTCTTCATGTCGGCGGCCATGTGGAGGTCGGCGTTCATCCGGGCCTTGAGCACCGGAATGCGGCCAAGGCTGTCGAAGTCTGAGGAATGGGCGTCGCAATTAAAGGCGCAGGCCACGAGCACATCGAGGACAATGTCTCCACGGGACACAGTGCTGGACTCGGCTCCGCGAAAAAGGCCGCACGCCGGTGCCAGTATCCTCGCCACGAGGCTCGCGGTTAAGATCCGAGACCGTGCAGCCGGGCGTACTCTGCTAATCGCTGGTAGCGAGGATCCTGCTGCAACGGGGCCGCACTCTGCGCAATAGCGGCTAAGCACTGCTCCAGTTCACGTACCGACCAAGGCTGATCGTCCATGATAGCATTCAAGAGTATTAGCGCATCCTCCGGGAATCGTCCGGGTAAGCCCGATTCGTGTAGCAAGTGTACGACCAAATCCGGGTGCTCAATCGGCTGCAACCAGCCCTGGACAGTGGCTAGTGCTGCTGGGAACTTGCCGCTAGCGTCGACGCTGAGTCGGGCAAGGCTCTCTGTGATCTTCTTGGATGCGAGTTGGAGGGACTTAGGCCAGACGTTCTGCCACAGCGGAAGAACTCGATTGGTCCAGTATTCCTCTCTTTGCTTACCAGCCCCTTCCAAGGCGTGAACGAGCGCCTGCGCAGCTTTCTGCAAGCCCTCCTGCGTTAATGCACCAAAAGCGGCCCGGAAGTCTTGCGAGGTATAGCTGTCCACCGGATCCAGAGCAGCATAGGTAAGGAATACGGCGAATTGCTGTGCATGCTTGCCCAGCTCTGCATAGTGGTGGACGGTGTCTAGGAACTGTGCTTTCATCGCGGTCAGAAGGGGCTTGTAGAGGCGCGGGGACCACAGAAAACCTGTCCAGGCCGCACGTGCCTCGGTCGCATCCTTCGTCCAGTCGAAAAGCGGCAGCAAATGGGTCTCCGACCAGGGCCTATCCACTCGGAATAAGGGAATGAGGCGGGATGCAAGCAGGACGCGACCGTGGCGAAACTGAGGCACACTCTTGTCACACAGCTGAGTGAAGAAGGGCTGCAAGTCGGCGGGCAGCCGCTCGTTGTCATTCGGCTTCTGCTCCAACCACACGTTCAGCAAGGCCTGCGTCACATGGCCAACAGGGTGATTGACGGCCCGGGTGAGAGGTTCATCGGTATCCACGCCATCTTTGTGCGGTAAGGCCAGGATTCGCCGGCACAGATCCAGGAAGATGCCCTCATGGCGATCCACGGATTGTGAGACAGCCTTCAGCCACCAGGTTATACTGTGCGCTATTTCAGCCAGCACCTCGTCTGAAATGGTATGGACCAGAGGAGCGATGAATCGCCACGAGCGCGGTACTAGCCCTTCTTCGCTCCAAGCATACAGGGCTTCAGACCAGCGTGCGGAAGGCCATACCCCATCGCGCGCAAGATCGCACAACGCGAGGGCACAATGGTAGAAACGGGTGCGGCAGGTCTCCATCCAAGTGTCCTCATCAAAAGACTCTGGAGAAGAGCGCGACTGTCTCAACCATTTGGCTAATTCAGTTCTCTTCCTGGGCGCACGATTGTTTGCGCGTCTGGCTCCAAGGTTAGGGTCGCCGGTCCCACTCATCCATTGTACAAGTTCATCACTTTCGTCCTGTGCCAATCGCCAGTCCGGGTGTGCAGCCGACAGTGATGTCAACCTTTTGGCGGCAGTCGGGCCAAGTCCCACACCGGATGACAGCAACTTAGCTAGGCACAACCAGACCGAGTGGTTCACTTGGGTTTTCCAGCGTTCGGGCTTGAGGTCGTCCCGGCACATAGCGCGCGGCGGACCGTTCAAAATCCCCGCTTCCAGCCGTTCCTGGGCCTTGGGCGTGAGATGACGGCCCTGCAGCACCAGAAGGCTCAGAGTTTCGCGCCTAGTATCGTCAGACCATAACCACCAAGCACCATCGCTTACAAGCCAGTTCACCCATTCATCCGGCAAAATGGAGTCATCCTGACTGGCCGCGAACAGTGCTAGCCGCTTGAAGGTGGGGTACGGCATGGCAAACCACGCCTTCGCAACCTGGGAGGCGCGGTCGGAATCGATTTCGCGAGTCGCTAGCCAGGCATCACGGAGCAGTTCAATCAGCGCCACCCAGTCGTGGAATTCCTGGTCTTGCCCGTACGGGCTGATGGATGGGAGATCCGAATACGATCTGTCGCTATGGTCATCACCCTCGCCTAGCTCAAGCTTAAGGTCCAGTGCGTCACGCAACAGTTGCTGAAAATCATCAAGCAGCGCCGGTAAGGCACCTTGCCAGTTCTCGGCTTTCGCCAGATTGCGGAGAGATGTTTCTACGCTGTCAGCAGCCAGCACCAATTCCCAGTCGATAAGCTCATCCAATCGCTCCGAGGTCTCTGCCTTCGTCGCAGTTCCAGGCCATGGGATGGGCGCTTCCAGCACGACTTTGGGGGCCAACAACTCGCGCAACTCAAAACGCAACGTCGGAGTGAGTCCCTCGCGATTAAGTCGGCCCATCCAGCGATAAAGGTCTGGTTCGCCCCAAGGCGACTTCACCCTCCCCGTCAGCAGCAGGTGCCAGAAGGGACGTAGGATCCGCCGTGGGATTGCGCTTGGCGCCTGGGACCTGATACGCGCTAACTCGTCGAGTTTGCCTTCGCGCTCAAGACTCAAGAACTCGTTCAGTTTCTGTTCGATCAGCCATGCCAACCGATCGTGCAGGTGCCCACCCTGCTGTGCTAGCCACAAGATCAACGCAGGGTCATCGAGGTGTCGCACCAACCATCGGCCCAGTTGTTCCATCACCTTATCCCATCGACTCTCCACAATCCCGCCTGAAACCAAAGTCATCTTCGGCGCATCTTTGTATGGTGTTGGACGTCGGACCAGGCTGAATCGCAGTTTGTCATTCACTCTGGTGTCTGGGACAATCTGGAAGTGACTCAAGTCACCATGCCGATAGCGCTCGGCTGAAAAGGCCTCAAGCCAATCCAGCGATGGCACCGGATCAAAGTCGGCGAAGCGCTTGGCGGGCAAGCCCGACCTGTCTGATAGTGCCCAGAGCATGCGCCCGACGAAATCATCTTGCCTGGTACTCGCGGACGGGCGCGCAATGGCATAGTCCACCACGATGCGCTCCTTGCCGAGGATGCCATCGCGATAGGTTTCTGCCCAAGACTTCAACGTCCGATGGAGCATAGAGTGGTCACGAGTCTTGGCAGGTACCTGGTAGAGGATGGGCTTGACGCCCTTGGCCTCCCATTCGACCGTCTTGTCATCCTCTTGTCCGGGGGCATAGTCACCAAAAGCATAGGCTTGAGGCGTCACTTCTCCAAGCATCCGGTCGGCTGCCAACGCGTCCATTATGTAGCGCAGGATCGGGTCATCTATGCTGTAACCTATAAAGCAGACCGTGTAGTTGCGGAATAGTTCGCCCACAAAGCGAGCTGCCCAACGTTCAGTCAGGTATGCGAGTCCGAAGTCACCGCTGGTCAGCACCAGTTGGTTAAGTGCGCTAGTGTCATCGTTTTCCGGCAACAAACCATGCAGATAGACCAGACCGTCCCAACGGCTGTTCTTCGGAATCGGCAACGCGGGCGCTACGTAAGTGTTGGTTGGCTGCTTGTTGTACCTGATTACCCATTCGAAGATGCGGTCAAGATTGGTTGTGACGAGACGCAACTTCCCGTCCCGGCTGTGCGCCAGCTGTAGCAAAGCATTGTGGGTGTCGGTGGCACCTTTGCCAGCAGGTCGAGAGTACCGTCGAACTGCTTGCGGTTATGGGCTTTCGTCTCTATGGCAGTACGCGTAGTTCCGAGGAGTCGGTAGAGTCTGTCCACGAGTTCCTTGAACCCGGGCAGCCTGGCTGGGTAAGAAATGCCCGCGCCGCAGAAAAACACCACACTTCCATCTTCATGCGCCTGCAATAGATCATCAGGAATGTCCGGGCCCTTTGCTATGAACTGCATATTCCCTCTTCTGGTTCCCGTTTGCACGTTTGGACGATTGCTGAGCCCACCAGAGCGCAGTTATCCCACCCGAAACACCTTCATGACCTCATCTCCCAGATGGTTAATCACCTTCACCGCGATCCGGCCGGACTTCGGCTTATCGAAGGGCCGGGAGGTGTCACTGTGCAAGGTCGCCCAGGCGTCTTCGTTGACTTCGGCCTTGAGCGAGACCTTGAGCGCCTTATAGGGGTCGCCGGCGCCGAGGAAGTAGGCGTGGCGGACGAAGAAGCTTTCCTCGTTGTAGTCGGTGTCAATGAACCAGCAGGCGATGCCGTCGGGGCCGTCGCTGCGGACCTCGCCGGTGTTGGGGTGGAAGACGTCCACGCCGTTGATCTTGACCTTGATCTGGCCGCCGTCGGCATGGAGGATGTCGATGTCGGGCTCGCCGAAGATGACGAAGAGGTTCCCCTTCCCGGTGTTCTTCAGGTCGGCGGCCATGTGGAGGTCGGCGTTCATCCGGGCCTTGAGCACCGGAATTCGGCCCAGCTTGTCGAAATCCGTCGAACGCGCGTCGTAGTTAAAGGCGCAGGCGACGAGCACATCGAAGCCGGCCTCGGCGGCTTCCTTGGCTGCGGCCACAAGGTCGGGGCGGGACACGGTCCCAAACTCCGGCCCGACGAAGATGGCGGCGCGCCGCTCGGTGCCGCTGTCCGCGTTGCCCTCGGTGTAGCGCCCCTCGGCGCAGACCAGCTCCCCCGGCCACGGTGTGATCGAGGTGAAGTCGATCTTGTCATCCTTGTGGGCCTGCTGGACGCCGGCGACGCGGAGGTTTTCAAGGATCATCTGGACGAAGCCCTGCTCCCCTCCAAGGCCACCGGCTGCCGATTCGGCCACGGTGTCGATGAGTTCGTCGTCCTCGTCCACCCCAAGGACGCGGTGGGGTGAAAGGCTCTCGACCGTGAAGGGGCCGGCGACGCGGACCTTCTTATTGTCCTCGTAGGGTTTGTCGTAGAGGTACTCGAACTCGGCTTTGGCGGCTATGGAGGCGCCGATCTCTTTCTGGCGGCCGATGCGCTGCTCCCACCACTGTGCATGCAGCTTCTTCGCTTCGGCCGACCACTTGGCGTCGGCGTCGCGGGGAATCTCCCATTCCTGCCAGTTGATCCCCAGAGCCTTGTTGAGCGCCCCGCGCAGCGGTTCGAGAGTCCGCCGATACTCATCCCAGATGACGTCAATCTCGTTGTTGTTGACGATCGACTTCAGAGTGACATGCGGCATCCGCTCATAGACAAACCCAAACCGCACATTGTCATGTGTCGGTGTCTCTGATGGAGCTCTCCGACTGACCTCAGCCTCCTTGACTTGGCCATCTCGACTGTCGGCTAGCAGGTAGTACGGGTAGCGGGCACCCATGATGCGAGTTCGGGCCAGAGCCAGAGCAACTCGTGAAGTATCAATGGTAATCCATCGCCGTCCCCACTGTTCTGCCACATAGGCAGTGGTTCCAGAGCCGCAGGTTGGGTCTAGCACCAGGTCACCAGGGTTCGTCGACATGAGGATGCAGCGTTCAATTATGGTCGGGTTGGTCTGGACCACGTAAACCGGGTTCATAGCCCCACCCAACCCCGCCCACAGATTGGTTAACTGGACCAATGGGAAATCCCTGTAGAACCTCTTGTACCGCAAGACGTTCTCTGTAGCCAACAGGCGGTCGGACTTCTCCAAACGGGGAAATGCCGAAGGCGGGATGCCCCACCAACGACGACCAGAATCGAAAACCTTTCCACAGAAGCTTACTTCGTACTTCTGCCCCGGCCCCGGCTTCGTCAGATCGCCACTCATGTAGGGTCCGGCTTCGGGACGTTGTGGGTCAGTCCGTGTGTACCCGGCGACCTCCGGATCGTTGCCTTCTACCAGAAGGGACCGCGTCTTGGACTCTTCCATGTTCTTCGAATACCACAGGACATAGTCAAGACGTCCGGGGAGCGTATCCGCCGTCCCCAGTCCGGTTGTTTTCGTTACGGCAATCTGGCCTACGAACTGAGCTTCACCGAAGACCTCATCAAGAACAGTGCGCACAAGATGCACGTTTTCGTCGCCAATTTGCACAAATAGGGACCCGCTCTCAGTTAGCAGGTCTCGGGCTACTACTAGACGATCCCGCAAATAGGTGAGGTAGGAATGCACTCCGTCACGCCAAGTGTCCCTGAAGGCCTTGACTTGTTCAGGCTCTCTGGTGATATGGTCGGCATTCCCGTCTTTCACATCACGGCTTGTCGTAGACCACTGGAAGTTGGAGTTGAACTTGATGCCGTACGGCGGGTCGATGTAAATGCACTGGACCTTGCCCCGCAGGCCTTCACGCTCGGCCAAAGAGGCCATGACCTGAAGGCTGTCCCCGAGGATCATCCGGTTCGTCCAGTTCGCATCGTGCTGGTAGAACTCGGTCTTGGCGTTCTCGTTCGGCAAACCGTTGAAGTCGGAGAACAGGTCCAGCTGCACCTGCGTGGCCTTGGCCTCCTGTTGAGCCTTGGTCTGGCGCATCAGGTCGTCGATCAGGACCTTAGGATGGACCTTCTCCTGGATATACAGCGGCGGAGCGTGGACAACCAAGTCGGACCAGTCCGCCTCGTCCTTACCCCGCCAGACGAGCTGCGGGTCCAGGTCCCGGTTGCGGCGCTCGTAGGCGACGCGGATGGGACTTTCCTCTTCCTTCCGCATGACCGACTGGTACTCGGCTGTGGGGATGTTCTTGCGAGAGGCTTCGGTATGCTTGAGGGTCTCGACGGTTTTGCCCGCTGGTTTCTTCTCCATGCTAATTCCCCTTTGCCGCCGGCTGGGCCGAGACCGAATCGACCAGCTCGTTGAAGTGGGCTTGGACCTTGGCTTCGAAATCCGGTTCGATCTGGTAGACGTCGGTGAACTCGGCGAAAGCCCAGCGTCCGTAGCTGCCAAGGTTGCTGACGCCGGGTACCCAGTACGTCACCATGGTTTCCTTCTTCTCCTTGGCGTCTTCGCCGCGGTAACCCTTAATCTCCACCACCAGATGGAGCAGGTCTTCCTCCCCGTGGCCGTCATCGACCAGGACAATGAAGTCGGGGAGGTACCTGCGCATCTCGGAGCCGTGGCGGTACGGGACCTCGAAGCCAAGGTTCTGGTTCTTGACGTAGGCCTTGACCCTAGGGTGAGATTCGGCCACGCGGCAGAACTCACCCTCCCAGCCACTGTCGAGAATCACCCAGTTGACGTGGCAGCGGGTCGGGTCCGTCCGCCAGCGGTGCGTCTTGGACGTGTTGAAGTTCACGTGGATGGTGGAGCCCGTGGGGTTATACGGGTCAAGGACGGCTTCGATCCGCCCCCCACCCACCGTCGAGTGAGCAATGGCGGCATAGATACGCTCGCAGGCCATGTCCTCGATTTCCTGGTACATCAACTGGGCGGGGTGGGTCCCGCCCTTGCACACCAGGCACGTTTCCACCCATTGTCTGGCGATGCGCTTGAGTTGCCCGAAAAGATAGAGCTTCGGTGCACCGTCCGGATCACGCCACTTGGTGTAGAGCAGGCGCTTAGTCAGGTCATAGACGACCGTGGCTTTGCGCACATCCTTCGAATGCTGGAGGTTAAGGTCCACCGCTTCACCGATAATCCCGGCGTTCTTGGTCTCCGAGGGGCCCACCAACTCTGGAGTGAGTTCGAGGATGGAGTCGGCGTTGAACTGGGGCGTAAGCCGCTCCTCGGGCAGTTCAACGCGGTAACCTTGGACCCGTGGAAACCTGATTTCAAGGCTATCGCGGTCGGGGCGGACGGCTCTGACCGCGATGGTCTCGCGCGGCGGCTGCGGGGGCGCCACCACCGGTTTGGCGGTGAAGTCGAACGGCACCCCGAGCACGTCCGCGTACTCCACGTTGAACAGGCCTTCTTCGTTCAGGTCGTAGGACTGGCGGCGCAACGCGCGGCCGATGACCTGCTCGCAGAGGAGTTGGGTGCCGAAGGCACGGACGCCAAGGATGTGGGTGACCGTGTTGGCATCCCACCCTTCCGTCAGCATGGATACCGACACCACGCAGCGGATGGACTCGCCGAGGCGGCCTTCCTTGCCGACGGTGTTCATCACTTCACGGAGAAGCTCCTGGTCGGAAAGGTTGTCGGCCTTGCCGCGGTCGCCGGTGCGCTCAATGATCTCGCGGCGGAACCGATCAATCTGGTCGGCGGCTATCTCTCGGAAGTTGTCGTCCAGCCCCTCGCCGGATTCGAGCTGCTCGCTGTCGATGAGGAGCGTGTGGGGGCGGGCCAGTTGGTTGCCGTCCTCGTCGAAGTTGCGAAAGAGCGCCAGGCGCCCGTTCTCGAAGTTGGCCTTGCCGTCCGCGTTTTCCCGATGGTAGCCGGAGATGTAGTCGTAAACCAGCTTGGAGGTGGAAGTATTGTTGCAGACCACGATGAAGCAGGGCGGCGCCTTGATGCCCGCCTGCTCCCAAGAGTCGTAGGTCTTGGCGTAGTGTCCGTAGAGAGCCCCGAGCGCCGACAGCAGCGTGGGAGGGAGACTGAGCGGGTCCAAGGTCTTGGCTTTGCCACGACCCTTCTTCGGCATGTCCGAGCGAATGTGCTCCCAGAGGTTCCGGAACTTCGGCATGTCCCCGCCGGCGTTATCCACCACCGGCACGCGCGGGAGCTTCACGATCCCACATTCGATGGCGTCCATGAGGGAGAAGTCGCTCACGGTCCAAGGGAACAGCGTGCCCTCCCCATACCCCGAACCACGGAGGAAGAACGGCGTCGCCGAAAGGTCAATGACGTGGGCGAGCCCAAGCTTCCGGTTCACGGCTTCGAGGCCGGAAATCCAGACCCGGGCGGCCTCGTTGTTCTTCTGGGCCTCTTCCCTGTCCTCGCCCTTGAGACTTCTTACCCCGTCGTTCCCGCCATTCTGGCTGGGTTTCTCCCGATAGCAATGGTGGGCCTCGTCGTTGATGACCATGATCTTCTTCATACCCATCAGGTCGGGCATCACCCGCTGGATCATCTGGCCCTCAGTCTCGTGCGTGTCCACCTCGGGCAGGCGGTTGCCCCTGCCCTGGAGGAGGGCCCGGCCACCCTTCGACAGCTCCATGCGTTCCCGCAGCATGAAGGCGTGGTAGTTGGTGATGACAATCTTGGCGCGCTCCAGGTCGGGGAGCATGTCGTTGGGGACAAGCTCGTTCTTCCTATAGTAGCTGTCCGGGTCGTTCGGGAGCAGCACCCGGAGGCGGTCGCGGATGGTGATGCCGGGCGTGACCACAAGGAACCCGCGGGTGAACCGCTTGCTCCCCGGGTGGCGTACAGCGTTGATCGTCTGCCAGGCTATGAGCATGGCCATGACGGTGGTCTTCCCCGAGCCGGTGGCCATCTTCAGGGCAATGCGCAGAAGCTCCGGGTTGGCCTCCTCGTTCGCGGCCGCCAGGTGTTCAAGGAAACCCCTGGCCGCCTTCCCCGCTTTCGGCGCCACCTCCGTCAACCAGATGGCCGATTCGGCGGCTTCGACCTGGCAGAAGAATGGGCGGATGTGGCTGAACTTGTGGTGCCGCCAGTGCTGAAGTAGTCGGGCGGTTTCGGGTGTCACGCCCCAGTTGTTCGGGTTCGGGATCTGGCGCCACTCTTCGACATGGTGGCGAATCTCGTTGATGACGGGAGTCGGGTCGTACTGTTGGGTTTCGGTCGACAGCCCCTTGCCCTCGTCCAGAATCAGCTGGACCTGGCTGGCCGCCGTGCCCTTCTGCTTCCTCGGCTTCGGAATCGGGGAGATAAACTGGGCCGGCCGCCGCTTCTCAACGATCCGCTGCGTCGGCTGACCTTGCTCGTCCAGCTCCCAGTGGCGGGCCGGGTATTCATAGGGAGAGTTCAGGATCGGATGCTCGAAAAACCCATTATCCAAGGTCGGAGATCACTCCATAAGGCTCGCAATCCAGCAAGTCATGCCCACAAGAAAGGTTCGTTGAACAAGTTCGATCGGGGAGAAGACGCTACGTTCTGTGGCCCTGTCTCCATAGGTGCCTGGGACCCAAAGGAACGAGCAGTCATAGGCAACTTCGGGCGAGTATGTGCATTCTCCTGCCAGCCGGCACCGACCAGCGAGGAGGTTCAGGGGCCAACTTGAAACCTACACCAGGCTTGGATCCACCGGCGGTTACCGCTTCCGAGGGGTAGTGCAGGAAGTCCTCTAAAAGGGTTAATCGGCGACAGGTCCAATTCCCATCCGGGGAAGGAAGGCCGGCGATTGGCTATAGGGCACTACTGTTCTACTGTAGGTCTCGGGTTACCACAGGCTTGAGGATATGATGGGCGGTGAACTCGGTGTCCACGAGGAATTCATGGATGGAACCATACGTCGGTTTCTCCCAGGTCGGGGGACCAAAGGTCAGCCTGAAGGTCGTTGAAGACGAGCTAACTGGTCTGCCAATTGACGGTGTGCTGGGGTTTCTGAGCAGACTCTCAAGAGAGCTAGTACTGGGTGAAGGGCTCTCCGACCCCCGGTGGCAAGGAGTCTACTTGGCCTACGCTATAGTTGATGACTTTCCGGTGCCACTCCAGAAGGCGGCGGAGATGTATGCACCCGGAAGGGTTCCGTACACGGGTGGACGCCATATCCTCGTCCACGAGCAGAACCTCGCTTGGCTATCACACATGGCGATAGTTCATTGTAGGCGCGGCACGGAGACCGCCTCCCTGGAACTGGATCTTCAGAGGAGAGTATGCCGATTGCTTCTCATCGCTAACGATCTTCTCAATGACGCAACTGTAGCCGATTCGGATAGCTGGGGCTCCCGGTCACTGGTGGACCGAAAGGCATTTGTCGAAACCGCGATGCGTTACTGGCAGTTCAACCACTACTTTGTTAATCCGCAACTGATCCCGCTTGAACTGGTCCGAACCAGAATTCTGATGACGAGATATCTCCCTGGCTACTTCCCTCGTGCAAACGAAGACTTCCTGCAAGCGACGGGGGGAGTCTCTATTGAGGACTACTTCCGAGCCTTGGGCCTCATTGTATGGAATCTTCTGGTCACAGACCACGGGCCCCTCTGGATGTCGGTGAAGAATCTGACTTCCAGTCTTGAGGCTTCCCAAACTGCTCTGCAGACGCTCGTCGAGCCGTGGATGGCATCTCCAGAGAAATATGTGAAGGCTGTGGGTGAATGGCTAGACCGACGCCCCGCATTCCCGTCCTCACGTGCTTTTGACTTCACGCCTCTGCGGCGAACCCCTTTAGTTGTGGCACGCGAGGGAGAGGCCGTCTGTCCGGTTCTACCTCTTCTCTTGGCGAGGGTCAATGATGGCCCTTACTTCATGCTTGCGGAATACCTAAGTGGCACTCAGCTCACTCGTTTCCAAGAGGCGGTGGGTCAGGCTTATCAGGACTATGCTCACAATGCCATCCGAGTCATCGCCGAACGAGATGCCGACGGCCCGTGGGAAGTGCTTGAGCGCCCTGGACCGAAAGGAAAGGAACTCGCCGATTCGTGCATCGTTCGAGGAGATGACGCAATTGTCTTCGAGCACAAGGCTGGCCGCCCAGGGACCGAGTATCTGCGGGGAGGCTCGGGGGAGCGCCTTCTCGGTCCTGGGGATTCCGTCCTTGCAGAACTTGAGGCCGGAAAGGCCGTGTCTCTCAGTCAAGGGAAGAAGAGTGACAAAGGTCTGGTGACAAGGGGAATGTGGCAACAGTCAATGAACATAGGTGCGGTCCTGTCCTGGTTAGAGAAACACACTGGCAGGAAACCGAAGAGAGTTTTCGCAGTGATAACACACCTTTCTCCACTGCAGGTCAACGCGGTTTCGCGGGCAATCTACCTTGACCCACTGATCCAGAAAGCGAGTCTCTATTCCGATGACCGTTTTGTGGGTCCCCAGTGGCTGTATATCCGGGAACTGGAATGGCTGGCCGGGCTCGCAGAGAGGGGTGAGCTTTCTCTGTCCGCCCTCCTGGCGGCAAAGGATCTTTCGGATCGCGACAGCGCGTTTGACGTATTCATGGCTGGCAAGTTCGGCAGGCTGAGTGTGACGAAGCAGCTGCGTGAAGACGGCTTGCGTTTGCTTGATTCGGCAGGACAGGCGTTCTGGCCAACCAAGTGGGGGCATGCCAGTTCTCGGAAGTAAGGAGCCCATCCGGCCGAAGACTTAAGCAGTCAACTGTGGTCTGCCTTTCGGTCCAGCCCACTGTAAAGCGAAACCTGGCAACTGTTGGATCTTTTGCTGAATCTAGAAAGGAACTATCGAAACTCGCCTCTAATTCTCAGTCACGGAAGTTATCGTGTAATGCGACAGCTCCGCGTGATTCCGGACTATTACGAAGAGGAGGGGGACAGATGGCACGCAGAACGTTTTTCAGCTTTCACTTTAAAGCTGACAACTGGAGAGCAGCACAAGTCAGAAACATGGGTGCGGTAGAAGGGAACGCCCCTGTCAGCGACAATGATTGGGAGAAGGTCAAGAAAGGTGGAGACAAAGCCATCAAGGAGTGGATTGATGGCCAAATGTATGGGAGATCCTGCGTCATAGTTCTTATCGGTGAAAAGACAGCGGGTAGGAAGTGGATCAAGTACGAAATCTCCAAAGGCTGGGAAGATGGCAAAGGAGTCGTCGGTGTGTACATCCACAACCTCTTGGATTCGGACGGTGACAAATCGGAAAAAGGGGCAAACCCGTTTGCGGACGTCACTGTGGACGGCAAGAAGCTGTCAAGCATTGTGAAGGCCTATAACCCACCTTATGAGGGTAGTACGAACGTGTACGATTACATCAAGCAGAACTTGGCAGATTGGGTCGAAGAAGCCATTAAGATCCGAAACGAATACTAAACGCCCCTGTCCAGGTCCGGCCACAACTGGCCGGACCTGGGACCTCCCTATAGAGGTGAAAACCGTAAGGCCGAAAGTCCATCTAGAAACCGATGCTATCTAGGACCACGGCGGCCAGTCTTCGGTAGTCCGTACTCAACAGGAGATCACGGTTCTCTTCTTGTGATAGCCCGTTAGGCGCGTTGGCCCATCCTTTCCGGTCCAGCTCTGACGCGATCTGAGCACTTCTCCCTCCTACTGATCCGACTACGAAGACGGGTAGCCCGTTAGCTCTAGCCAATAGGATCTCCTCGTCGACACCAGGATTGTGACCGCCTGCCGCTGTTTTCCCCCCCATCACCACTAGGCCCGCAGCCAGTTCATCCCTAATCATGGCCTGCCTAAGTGCGGTAAGGCTTGCTTCCCGGCTGCCCACAGTTGCTTGAACAAGGGACACTGTAGCGTTAGTTTTGGTCTCACCTGCTAGATCCTCGGTAACGAAATATCCAGACAGATAAAGGTGAACCGCTTGGCGGAAGTCGGCTGGTCTTCGAAGCCTGGCCAAGTCGAGAATCAGGTGCTGAAAAGTTGGGTGGCCGCCGAAGATCACAACGCCCTGTCTGTCGAGGATTAGCTTCACAAAGACGTGAAGTGCGTCTGCCAGCCGCTGCTGAAAAAGTGGTTCGCAGTCCGGAAATGCCCCTGAAATGACAATCCCTTTGCCCTGAGCCTTCTTGATTACCTTGGGCAAGGCCATAATCTGGGACAAGGCCTCGATATACTCATCGTACGAGTCGATGAATTCGACCCCATCTCCCTCGGAGATGACTTGGGCCGGCCGTGCGATCTGCCCTGGGATTGGCGCAAGCAAAACTGTTGCATCGACCAGCTGGGGGTATTTCTCCTCTTGCCCCGCAGATACTTCAGACCTTAGCTGATTGACATCTTCAATGGATGGGCGGCGCCCGAAAAGCTGAACCACATGGGTCACCGGTCTCTGGCGATACCTGAAGCCTCCCCGAGGTACGGAAACGGAATAGATCATCTTCTTCCGGCTGACTTCTCTAAGGGTCGCTCCGGTGTCCGCTGTCAAGTCTCGCAATTGCTTGAGCCCGTCCAGGGCCTGTTCTGCGAAGAACCTCGTTAGCTCAAACGCCAGCTTGATGAGCCGGTCGGCCAAGCCTTCGTCCGTATTGCTCTTGCCGGCCTCAATCTCCGGAAGCGACAAATGGGGCCGTTCAATTGCAGGCGAAACCATCATTGGAGTGCGGTCGTGATCTCCACCAAACCGAACCCATACTATGGGCAGGTTGTAGGAAAGGGCAGTGGCAAGCTCTCGGGCGACCCATTCCGACTGACCGGCTTTGGGCGTGTCAAGGAAGATCACAGCATCGCTAGCCCGCAGACGATCGTCAATAACGGCCTCAGCGTCCTCACCAACCCGAATACTGATAAGGTCTCGAAACGTTCCCTGCTCACGTTGCACAAGTTGGGAATGGACACTTGCGGCAATCTCCTCTCCATCAAGCCTTCTGTAGCTGACGAAGAGGTTCATCTTGCCCTTGCTCAGGGTTGGCTGAGATCTGGCGATGACTTCATGAGCGAGAGCGACTCCCACGGTTTCGACTTGGTCTTCGGTAAGGCCACGACGCCGTAGCTCATCAGTTATGTCAAAACTTTGACGTCGATTCAGACTGCTTGGAGGTTGCCGACTACTCGGGTTAAGTGCCACTGGAAAGACGTCTGCACCGACCTGCCGGATTAGGCCGAACAAAGATGTCAGTGAAGAGGAATACGCGGTGTCCTGTCTGTTAAAGAAGACTATGGCATCGTGGGACTCTGGGACAATCGACAAAGCGACTGGATTACTGCCCACTGCGGACAGGCTAACATGGCTGCTCAAAACACCACAGCACGAGTCTTGCACTCGTCTTGCCAGTTCGTTGTCCCCTATAGTCATTGCGGGTTCCAGGAAGTAGACTGTCATGACCCCACCTCTCTGCCTAGTGTTCAATTCCTGCTTGAGAGTGCACGTCGAACCATGAGATCTGCGGGCTGTTACCATACTGCAGACCGTTAAAGCCCGTAGGAGCCTGACACAGTCAAGTCTGATTCATCGACAAGGTTTTCGTGTGCTCTCCAGTCGTCTCCTGCGTCATGAGAGCTAGTGGGGTCTGGGGTAAAGAGACGTGCGCGAAAATGGGGTACTCCGCCATCCACATCCGACCCCGGCAGTTTAGCAGGCATTTCCTTGGAATCTTGCCCGATCATCCACCACGCCTGTATGACTAGGTTCAAGCGGAGTGGCGGTGAGACACGGGCACCACGCTCTTTTCAGCCTCCTTGGTGGCCGGCTCATCACCAACGGTTTCAAGACCTTGTGTGTAGTTCCAAGGATTACAGATCTACTCCTCCGTCTGCGTCACCCGTTTCCATTGCGCCGGAAGGCCGCTTTGCACCGAGAAGGGCGCCGCCCTTGTTACCCTTGTACAGCGTCGCCGCTGGGAAGGAGCATTCCGCGACACCCTAAGGAAGTACGCGGCAGGGCAATGCGGACCGAGCCAGCGAAGATAGGCGGAGATGGCAGTTGCTCTGGCTCCAAGGTGGCAACTGCGCAAATGGGAAGGTGGGTTCTCCACGGGCCGTAATGGGAGGCTCCGCATGCTCTTCTTCGGATTGTCCGCGGTCCTCATCCTGCTGCTGGTCTACTCAGCTATTGAGCCGCTCCTGCTGCGTGTGAGGCCGGTGGAGATCGTGAGTTCCGACCTGCCGCCAACCTTCGACGGTCTGACCATCGCCTTCCTCACCGATATCCATCACGGACCATTCTTCTCCCGGGAGAGAGTCCGCCATCTGGTTTTGCGAACCAACGCTTTGGCTCCGGACCTGATACTGCTGGGCGGCGACTATGTCCATCGCAGCTCCCGGTACACAGTCCCGGTGTTCAAGGAGCTGGCTGGCCTCACCGCTCCCCTCGGAGTCTTCGGTGTCTTGGGCAATCACGACCATTGGGAAGACGCCGACCTCAGCCGGCAGGCCATGGCCCAGGCGGGTATCCACGCCTTGGACAATAGCGCTCTGTGGCTGGAGCGAGGCGATGACGTGAGACAGCGCGGTGGCGGCGGCGAGGCAAAGCGCGGCGACGACGAAAATCGCGGTCACGAGAGAATCCGGTTAGGCGGCGTGGCAGACCTACTGACTGACGATCCGCAGTGGGCTCCGGCCCTTGATGGGACCACGGCCGGGGATTTCGTGCTGGTGGTCGCGCATAACCCGGACCTCGCCGAGACCTTGCGGGATGACCATGTCGACCTGATGCTCAGTGGTCACACTCACGGCGGACAGGTGACCGCCTTCGGCCTTTGGGCCCCCCTGATCCCCTCGCGCTACGGGCAAAAGTACCGCACCGGACTGGTCAGCGCTCCACATACCAACGTTCTGGTGTCCAACGGCATCGGCACGATCACGCCGCCGTTGCGCTTCTTCGCTGCGCCGGAGATCGTGCTGGTTACGCTCCGGGCTGGACAGTAGTAATCCTGACCACGCTCCCAGCGGAACGCGAAGATAGAGCAGTCATGGTCCGCGTGCGTCGAAACTGGCTTTCCGTCCGTTGCCCATTTCGGTGGAAAGCATCTATCCACTCACCGTGCGGGCGGCGTCCGGACTTGGCCAGCCGATGCCGAGCCCTCGTTCGCCCCGCCCGGCAAGTCGGTGGTGCGGGCCATGCTGGTGGCCGATTACCCACTTCTACCAGGCCGGCCGGTGGCTGCTGCCGCCGGGCGGGCTGCCGCTGATGGTGGTGAGCGGTAAGAGGGTGATCCAGGATGTTCGCCGGGCGGAGAAGGTCAGGTTCCGGAAACGAGTTAACACTACGATGCGATCGGTCGTGTGCGCAATTCGGCATCAATTCCGACCATAATTGCGCATGGAATTGCGCGTGAGCAATTTCCTGCTCAATCCTGCCGCCAGTAATAGCGGGCACCTGCGCCATGCCCCTCTACATAGACTTGCGGCATTTCCGTTCGAAGCTCACCAAGCATGCGCGTGACCTGGTTGCGGTCAAAACGGGTGAGCTGACGCGCCTCGCGATTCGAAAGCCCTGGTTCGCCTCGGGCGGCGCGCTGCCGAAGAACGCTCAATACCCTTGTCTTGGCTGCCTCCCAGTCGATGCGCCGGTTTTTCTCTGAGTCACTGGCGGGCGACA
Organism: Bacillota bacterium; assembly: GCA_021791495.1. Taxonomy (GTDB): domain Bacteria; phylum Bacillota; class Sulfobacillia; order JAJYWN01; family JAJYWN01; genus JAJYWN01. The sequence continues at coordinate 85,031 of JAJYWN010000013.1, read as the reverse complement.
GACGACGGTGCAAGTCCAGCCGCAGGGTCCAATAAGTCCCCCGGCCAGTACCGCCGCGTTCTAGATACGACCCCATCTCCATGGCGCTCAAGACCTCACGGGCTTCCTCTTCGTTCTGCTGAGTGATGCGGGCGGCGACATGGGTACTGATCTCCAGATGGCGAAGCAGGTACTGCAAGACAAGCAGGTGCTCCAAGGGAAGTATTCGCCCCTCGTCCGCCTCCTCGGCGATGAACATGCGAAACGGAACAGAGAGGTCGCTGGCCCGAAAGATGACCCGCACGGCTTCCCCTTCGTCGAGAATGGTGGGCGGTTCCTTACCCTCGATCAACAGGTCCTTGAACATCCGCCGGACGCCGATGTTGCTGCGATTGACCAGCCGTAGCCGCGTCAAGGCGTCCACCAAGGCAGGGTTCCGCGCTATTGGCTGGTGGCGAAGAATGTTCTCCGGCGTGATGCCTCCGGGGAGTCCGCCGGGGTTGCTGATTTCGAGGCGGGTCTTGAACTGCTTGACCAGCACCGGCCCGGCGATGCGATAGTCGGCGTGAATCAGGGCGTTCATCAACGCTTCCCTGAGGGCGACCTCCGGGTAAGTTCGTATCTCGTAGTGGTACAGACCTTGCGGCACGGTGGTGATGGGATTCTCGACCATCACCCGGTCCAGGATTCGGTCCAGGGCCACCGGCAGCGCGTCCCGTCCGTCGGCGCGGTTGGAGTAATCGGTGTCGCTGGACATGCGCAGATGGGTCCAGACGTAGCTGGGCAAATGCTCCCGAATGGCGGCCTCCGTTCCAGCCAGCAGAACCCCGGCGCGTAGCAGGTGGCCGCTGCGGATGAGGCCGATGGCGGCCAGTAGGTCTTTATCGCCCTTGGACAGGAGATCCTCCGGCGCCCGCTCGCGCCGCGCCGTCTCCCGCAGCCGCTCCATCGCCGCCGCGGAGATCAGGGACTCAGGGCGTCCTGGCACCTCGGTGGCGGTGAGGTCAGTCTCTCCCGTCTCCACCATGATCCGGCGACGCATGGTGCCGGTGAGGGGCTGGCAGTCCTTGCCGACCCGGATTTTGCCACGTCCCGAGGTGTCGGTGTAGGGTGGCATCCCCGGATAGACCTGCATTACGACCAGGCGCCCCGTTCCTTCCGCGACCGGCAGCTCTTCGAAGACCGGAGTGAGCTTGGGATCGGTGCCGTCGTAGACGGCCTTCTTCAGCCGATTGACATCCACTTCGGCGGGTACGCCGGTAATGGCTTTCGCGCGGCCCACAGCCTTGTCATTGAAGCCGAGGACTACCGTCCCGCCGCCTCCGTTGGCCATGCAGATGGCCATCTCGGTGACGAGAGCCACGGCCTCCGCCATGCTACGCGTCTTCCATTCCTTGAAGTCCAGGTCCTGATCTTCAAGGGCGTCGGCCGGTAGGTGTTCAAGCTCGTCCAACAGGGCGCGGACGTCGTTAGCAGATCGCATGTTCATCCCACCATAGTTCTCGCCCAACGGGGCGGTTTCTATTGGCTCGGGGGAGGGTGCCTATCGGTCGGAGGGGTCGAAGGATGTCTATTCGCGGCGGGGTGACAATCCCCTTCGGCATTGGCAGTGCTGCCGCTGAACTGTCCGGTAAAGCCGAACCGTTGACCCAGCGCGACTCAAGGCATATGACCACTCGGACGACGAAGATCGCTTTCTCCTCCTCGGGGAGACACGATCCGCATCATCTCCGCCCGGAAGGCAACCAAGACTGAACATGAGGCATACGTGAGAGGTGTCCCATGAGAGACGAATGTGACTTCTCCAAGATGGCGGGCCGAAAGAACCCCTACGTAAAGAAGCTCAAGAAGCAGGTGACCATCCGCCTCGGTGAAGATGTGATCGCCTACTTCAAATCGCTCGGCGAAGAGACGGGAATCCCGTACCAGAGCCTCATCAACCTCTATCTCCGGGATTGCGTCGTCCACAACCAAAGACCCACGATGGACTGGAAGTAGCAGTTGTGCCCGCTGCCGGCGGCCACGCCGCCCGGTAGCGTCAAGAAGCAGAGGGCGAAATCCCGTGCGGCGACATCAGGTACTGCGCCATCTGATGAGGAGAGAGCGGCATGTCGTTTTCCAGCCACCAGGTCAGGAGACTGAGGGCGGCTCCCGCGACGAAGTGGGCGTGTATGGCGGCGGGTACGTCGCGGCGCCGGTCGGCCGCGAGCAACTGGCGCATCTTGGTCGTGGCCGCGTCGACGATGTAATCCTTGACCAGCTTCTGAAAGCGGCCCACCCCCTCTCCGCACAACATCGCCTGGTAGAACCCGCGGTACTTCGCGGCGTGATCGAAGAGACGCACGAAGTAGGTCGGGGGATGCTCTGCCGAATATGCGCTGGGCGGCAGGTGCTCCTCCCCGCCCACCAGCGCGTCGTACATCTGGTGCACGCCCTGCTGAAGCAGGTCGAACTTGTCCGCGTAGTGCTTGTAGAACGTGGTGCGGTGGACCATCGCCCGCTCACAGATGTCGTTGACGGTGGATCGCTCGCTCGTGGAAACGGCGGAGATGCGCCTCGCCCGATTCGCGGGCCTCCCAGGCGTGGCTGAGCATGGCTGGGCTACACTGGGCTGGGCTGGGCTGGCCGCGGGAATCTACGCCCGCCTGCCCGCCACCAGATACCGTGGATACTCGGGAGGTTCATGCCAGAGCTCAGGGGCTGTTAGAGGCTCTGTCCGCACGTCTTCTACTCCGCACGTCCGGAGAAACGCCGCCACCTTTTCGCCAAGGGCACCTTCATAGAAGGGAAGATGGGTGTGAATTTGCCCATACTCGTCGGATAGGTCACCCGCGCCCCAATAACCTTCAATGAGGAGTAGGCGCCCCTTCGGGCGGAGAACCCGCAGCCATTCCCGCACAGCACGGTTCGGATCGGGAAGCGTCCACAGCAAGTGTCTGGCGACAACCAGATCGAACGATTGGTCCCGATCCTTGATGCATTCCGCGTCTCCAACCCTGAACGCAGCTCGAATCCCTTGGCGGTGCGCCTTTCTCTGAGCAGTCTCGATCATCTCGGGTGAAAGGTCGATCCCCGTGACCTCATGGCCCATCTCTGCGTACAGAAAGGCCAGAAATCCGGTCCCGCACCCTACGTCAAGGATTCTTGAGGGTACGCGTTGGGCGAATCGCCCCAGGAGTTCGAGCCAGGATCGGTGCTGACCGGGTGAATGGAGCACATGATCCGGCTCCGTGTCGAACTCCTCAGCTCGCCTGGACCAGAACTCCTTTACGACTTCCTTGACGTCGGTATCCATGATCGACACATCCCCCTGCAATGACACATAGCGGTTGATCGTGATGGAAGCCTCTTACCTTCAGCATACCAGATCGAATGGGTCCCGGTTCACCAGGTTTGGAAACTGGCTTTCCACGCACTTTCCACCTTGGTGGAAAGCATCTTTCCACCGCGCCACGGCACCTCCGAACTTCGGTCCGAGGGGATTCCGAAGGGAAGCGCCGAAGAACAGGTGGCGGCACGTGAGCACGTTGGAAGGTCGGGCTGCAGATATGAATGAGGTTCTCTCGGATGCCGCAATGGATAGGGTGACCAGATGACCGGGCTGTCCGCGCGCCGCAGCTCCACGCACCACCGTTCTGGTGTCCAACGGTATCGGCACGATCACGCCTCCGGTGCGCTTCTTCGCTCCGCCGGAGATCGTCTTGGTGACCCTCCGGGCGGGACAGCAAGCCATCCCGCAAGTTGGCCGCGAAAACCGTCTGTCACTATGAGTGACATTTCGGGTGTAATGGACACAGAAGATGGCGCCGCCGCTACCGAAATCTGTGATCAGTCACAGAGGTACATGTAGGTAGCGGGGTGCCTTCTTGTTTCCTCGTGAGGTACTATCGTCGCTTGTTGCGCCCCGAAATACCCAGGATGCGTGTCTAGCAGGGCCGTGTAAAGTCCTTTTCCCTGCCACGTCGCACGGCGTGGAAAGCAACTTTCCATCCGCTGCCCACTTCGGTGGAAAACATCTTTCCGCCACGCCACCGCGTGGCGTGCGAACCTGGCCGTCCCGTCCTGACCCCCTCAGTCGTCAGATGGCCAGAGGGATTCCCGCCGCGAGAGCGTATTAGGTGCTGGAAACTCCCAGCCCACAGGGCCAACCCTGGCCCACATACACCAAGAATCAGGTGATCCCATTGGGGAAGAGCATCATCGTCGGTGCCGGCGTGGCCGGCCTCTCCGCGGGAATCTACGCCCGCCTGAACGGCTTCGACGCCACCATCTACGAGCTGCATAACATCCCGGGCGGCGAGGCGACGGCCTGGACGCGCAAGGGGTATACCTTCGACAACAGCATTCATTGGCTGCTGGGCACCAAGGAAGGTACTTCCCTGAACGCCATCTGGCGGCGGGTGGGGGCGCTGGGCGACGACGTGTCGGTTACCAGCCTTGACACCTTCTTCTCCATGGCACCGGGGGCTGGACTGGGCGCGAGCGAGGCGGCAGGCGCGGGTGCGGGCGCAGCAGGGTTTGCTGGCGGGAAGCACGCAGACAGCCAGCTCACCCACGTCTACACCGACGCCGACCGCCTGCGCGAGCACTTCCTCTCCATCTCGCCCGAGGACGCCCCGGCCATCGACTCGCTGGTCGCCTCCATCAAGGCCTTGCGGCGCCTGGCCATGCCCACCGACAAGCCCTTCGAGCTGATGAACCCCCTGGACTACGCCCGCCTGGCCATGTCCATGGGCCCGGCCCTGAAGCACGTGGGCCGTTTGACCAAGATCAGCATTGGCGACCTTGCCGACACCTTCCGCTCCCCCCGCCTGCGCGCCGCGCTGCGCGGCTCCATACCCGCGGACTTCACGGCCATTTCCTTGGTATCCACCCTTGCCACACTGTGGACGGGTGACTCGGCGTGGCCGGCGGGCGGCTCGTTGGCCTTGGCCAAACGGATGGAGACGCGTTTCCTTGACCTTGGTGGAAAGGTAGTCTACCGGGCCCGCGTCGCCGAGATCACGGAGTAGGGCGGGCGCGCGACCGGCATCCGGCTTGCGACCGGCGAGGTCCACACGGCGGATTATGTCATCTCCGCCGCCGACGGGCATCACACTCTGTTCGACCTCCTTGGCGGCCGGCACCTCAGCGACAAGCTACGGATGCTTTATGCGGCTGGTGCGGCCGACGGCGACGGCGCTGCCCCCGGCGCCGCGAACGCCGCGGGCTCCGCCGCCTCCAAGGTTTACCCGATCTACACCTCCGTCCACGTCTCCCTGGGCGTCGGCGCCGACCTCTCCCGGCGCCCCCACGTCCTTCACGTGCCTTGCCGCATCGATAGCGGCGGCGGGCGGGGGGCGACGGAGGTCGGGCTGAAGCACTACTGCTACGAACCCTCCTTCGCCCCGCCCGGCAAGTCAGTGGTGCGGGCCATGCTGGTCGCCGATTACGATTGGTGGAAGGCGTTGCGAACGCGGGCGGACGGCCGCGCCGCCTACGACGCCGAGAAGGAGCGCATCGGCGCGGAGGTCGCGGCCTTGGTGGAGGCGCACTATCCGGAGGCGCGCGGCAAGATCGAGGTGGTCGACGTCGCCACCCCCACTACCTACGAGCGCTACTGCAATGCCTGGCGCGGGACTTGGATGGCGTGGGCGAACACGCCGGGCGCCAAGATCCGTGGGGTGCCCGCCACCCTCCCGGGCCTCACCCACTTCTACCAGGCCGGCCAGTGGCTGCTGCTGCCGGGCGGGCTGCCGGTGGCGGTGGTGACCGGGAAGTGGGCGATCCAGCACGTTTGCCGGGCGGAGAAGGTCCGCTTCCGGCCTTGAGCGAGCGCCATGCGAAACCCATCTCTCCTTGACCCGGTGTGGCTGTGAGCACTACGATGTAGTTACACTGTAGGAGGATAGGATAAGGTTGGAATGGGATCCGGCGTATGTAGGGGGTGTCCCATGAGAGACAAATATGACTTCTCCAAAATGGCAGGCCGAAAGAACCCTTACGTCCAGAAGCTCAAGAAGCAGGTGACCATCCGCCTCGGCGAAGATGTGATTGCCTATTTCAAGTCGCTCGGGGAAGAGGCGGGAATCCCGCACCAGAGCCTAATCAACCTCTATCTCCGGGATTGCGTCGTCCACAATCGTAGACCCACGATGGACTGGAAGTAGTCGATATCCCCTTGACGCCATTCTTCTGGGGAATGTTGTGCAGCCTTCGGATTGGTTGTCGCTCATCCGTTGAAAGCAAACCAAATTGCTAATCACAATTGGCGATTGGTGATTGACAAATTCCGTCGCTGCTCATGCGTGATCATCAAGCGGTTCTCGCCCCTCTGATATCTCGATGAGCTTTGGAAACGTCAGCCTAGCAGCCCGACGCCCGGACGCGGGCGACAAGACCGCAAGCACTTCCTCATCACAGAGCACGCTTAGTATGCGTCTGGCCGTGGGAGCCGGAATCCCGGCCTCAGACGCAAAGTCGGAGCTGCTGAAGATCGGGCGACTGAAGATCCAGTCCAAGGCATGGATAGCATACTGCGAATGCGTCATTTCCGCCATTCGGTGCTTCATGCTCTCGTACAGACTGAGGATCGCCTTAGCCTTCGCAAGATTGTCTTCAGCCTGCGCCTGGACCGCCTCCAGGAAGAACCTGCACCACCCGGTCCAATCGCCATCCCGAGAGACCGCCAGCAATCTACTGTAGTAGGCATCGCGGTGCGTCTCGAAGTATGCGCTAATGTAGAACATAGGCCGGAGAACGAGTCCCGCCTGCCACATAAGGAGGGGCACCAGCATGCGCCCCACCCTCCCGTTACCATCGAGAAAGGGGTGCAACGCTTCAAACTCGGCGTGAAGGATCGCCGTCTGCACGAGCCGGTCTGGCTGGTTGCTATGGGCGTACCGTTCCCAGGCGCTCAAGGCCTCCGGCAACTTGTCCGCCGAGATGGGAACGAAGGTGGCCTGTTCAATGGTGCTACTAGGTGGACCGATCCAATTCGGAACCTTTCGGTACTCGCCCGGTGAGGCATTCCTGCCGCGGACATCAGAAAGAAGAACCTTGTGTGCCTCACGAACAACGCGCTGTGAGAAGGGCAGTTCCGCCAGCAATCGCTCTGCTTCCCGCATAGCGGCCCTGTAGTTAAGCACCTCGCGGATGTCGTTCAGTCGGTCGGGCGACTCCGCTTCGCGCCCCGCTTCGAATTCCAGCACCTCGCCCATGGTTGTCCTGGTTCCCTCGATGAGCGACGAAAGCACGGCTTCCTGAGTGGCTAGGGGCGCGAGCAACAGGTTGGGATTGGGAATGGCCGCCAACACACCGTCGTAACGGGCGACTGCCGCAGCCGTAGGTCCTAGCAGGGGGATCAGGGTCGGCCAGTCCAGGCGATCTGGCGGAAAGCGGCCTTCATGGTACCGGACAGGTCCCATCGTTATCCCTCCACGTCGAAAGTGAGTCCGCAGAGAAATGACTTCGGCTGAGGCCGGTGATTCCCTCCGGCTGGAAGTTGATGATCCGGCCGCGGGCGGAAAAGGTCAAGTTTGTTGATCACTTTTCGCCATTTATGATTCGCAAATTCCGTTGTGGTTCATACGTGATCATCAAACACTGCCCGTCCTTGGTGGAGGCCTGGTACCAATCAGGATCCAATCCAGAGGAGGTCCACTTCATCTTGTGCGCGGAACTCGGGGTCTCCGGTCACCAGAGGCGCGCCCAGTTGCCTCGCGAGACCCAGGGCAAAGCAGTCGGCGTAGGGCATCCGATATGTCGCCTCGTAGTGGGCGGCCTGGAGGGCAATCTCGCGAGACGCGTTCACCTGCCTGACTGGAAGGCCGTCAATGGTAGCCAGCGCGATTTGGGCAGCCTGAACCGATTCCTCGTGTTCGATGATATAGATAAGCAGAGTATCTCCATGTCTCGCTCGTTCGAGAAGATCCGCCACCTCGCCGCCGCCAGCCTCGCCTTGCAGCCATGCCAGCACTGCGGAGCTATCAAGAACGTACCGTGACTTGAAGTCGGTGCTCACGGTTCAATCTCTCTGTCTCTGTTGCGCTCCTCCAACAGGCTCTGGGTGAGCCTGCGGTCCTTGAGCATTCCAAAACCCCGCTTGATGGGGTCCCTCGGAACAGGCACAATCCCCATGACTCCGCCGTAGTCCACGAAGCGGACCACAGAGGCACACGTAGGTAGCGGGGTGCCTTCTTGTTTGCTGGAGGGACCCGCAGGCTCGTCTTTTGCTTAGAGGGCTCGAAGGTTGCACTCGGGAGAATGCCTTGGCTGAACTGTTCGGCCAAACCGAACGGTTGCCCACTCCACCCGGTTCCGCCAGCCCGTTGAACCGTCAAATGTTTTTTGATGGTTGCCGTCCGCGAAGGACAGGAGAATTGCGCGTTCAAGGGCGTCGGCCGGCAGGTGCTCACCTTTTTCGGGACCAACTGGTCCCCCGCGACCCGGACCGCCCTGTGGCATACGGAGCGGTCCCTAGCGCTGATAGCAAGCTAGAAGGAAAAGAAACGGAGTATCTGGAAAGCACGCTAAAGTCGGTCAAGCTGGTGGCGCACCGAGTTTCCACCGTTGCCATGGAGGCTTCATCTGCTCAGTTTCGGAGGGCTTACCATGCAGCAAATCACCTCCAAGGAGGCTGCCCAAAGATGGGGAATATCCCAGCGCCGGGTGCAGTCCCTCTGTGAACAGGGCCGGATAGAGGCGGCGGAGCGCCACGGTCGGGTCTGGCTAATTCCCCGGATGGCTGCGAAGCCGCCGGATGCCCGGAGCAATGCCGGAAGGCGCGGGAGGAATGGAGCATCGGCCTTTGTCGCAGCCCCAGCCCCAGCCCCGGCCGCTGCCCCGGCCGCTGCCCCGGCCGCTGCCCCGGCGGCACCGGAGGCGCGGGCGGATCGCTGGCATATTCCGGTGCCGCCAGAGCATGCGGTCCTCCGCCCCCGCCTTCTGGAAAAGATCGCGCCGCCAGGCAGGCAGATCACCTACATTCACGCCGGCGCGGGCTATGGCAAGACGACTCTGCTGACCCAATATGCGGAGCGTCGCTGCGACGTGGCGTGGCTCACCATGAATGAGCGGGACAATGATCCCATCACCTTTCTGCAGCGTCTCGAGCAGGCAGTCCGGGCAAAACTGGGTGTTTTCGACTTTCACGCCACCGACTACATCCCTTTCGCCGGGAGTGCGAGCTTTGCCGCCGCCGTGGTCTCCGCCGCGCGGCGCGCCCTGGGTGATCGGAGCCTGACGCTGATTCTCGATGACAGCCAGGCCGTCACCGGCGACACGGTCTCCTCACTGCTGACCGAATGCGTCAGAAACTGCCCCCCGGGCCTCACGCTGATCCTGAATAGTCGCCACGAACTTTGGAGCGAGCTGCTGCGAGATCGGATGGAAGGGCGGATCGGGGTCCTGTCCGAGGAGGACCTGCGATTCACCCCGGAAGAGGCCGAGACACTCTGGGGCTATTTCGACCAGGAGGCATACCAGGCCACTGAAGGCTGGGCGCTGGCCATCCAGTCCTATCGAATGGCGATCATGGAGAACCCGGATCTTCCCCGGTCAAAACTCTATGCCAACCAGGACATCTTCCGCTATCTGATGGCCGAGATCTTCGGGAAGCTCTCCCCGGAAGTCCGGCGCTTCTTACGGCAGACCTGCCGGCTCCTGGATCTGGAGGTGGAGCTGTGTAATCGCGTCCTGGACATCCAGACCGCCGGGGCGGTCCTGGAGCAGCTCTGCCACAGCGACCTCTTCACCTCGCGGATCTCTCCCGGCCATTACCGCTACCACACCTTGTTCCACACCTTCCTGCAGCAGATCGATGGGGGCGATGGGTGGGAAGCCGTGCCGGCGGCCCTCAGTTACTGTCTTGCCGGGGGCGACTGCGAGCAGGCCGCCCGCTATGCCATGCTGCTGGAGGATACGGAGCGGCTGCGGGACTGCATTCGTGCGGATGCCGAGCGGCTCCTGGCCGGCGGGCGCTACACGATCCTGGGGGAATACTTCGATTTCCTGGCCCGCCGGAATACCCGGCTCGACCCCGATGTTCTGCTCATGAAGGGGATGTACCTGTCGAGCACCGGCCGCTTCCTTGAGGCGGACCAGTGCCTGGAAGCAGCCATGCCGGAGGTCGGTACGGCAGACGAGGCCAGCTATATCAGGGCGGTCACCCATAAGGCCCGTATCCTGCGCAATAAGGTTTCCTTCGAGGAGAGTAGCCGCTGCATCGACGACCTCCTGCCGCGGATGGCGGGTCAGCCCCCCGTGGTCTGGTACCAGGTGATGATTGAGAAGATCTACAACCTGGCCATGATGACCCGATTGGAGGAGGCCGTCCGACTGATCCAAGAGATGGCGGACCGGTGCGCCGCCTGGGGCGACCTCAGGGTGAAGGCCTGGTTTGAGCGCTACCTGACGGTGGTTTACTTCTTTGCCGGCGAAACCGGGGAGTGCATCCGGGCGTATGAGAGATCGCTGGCCATTCCCCCGGCGGAAGAGCGATTTCTCAAGCGGCACAGCGTGGCCGCCTTCGGGGCCAAGGCCTATCAGGCCGCGGGCAATGAGGAGGAAGCCCTGCGGATCCTGGCGGCGGAAGTGGCGGACTTGCAAAGCCTGGGGCTCTATGAAGACTTCTGCCCGGTCTACCTGCTCTACGCTGATGTCCTGAACGCCTCAGCCATGCAACAGATGCTGCGGGGAGAGCCAGTGGACCCAACCCTTTTTCAGCACTACCTGAGCCTGGCCGCGGAGTATGCCGGATTGAACCGCACAACCAGGGACTTTGCCGTGGACGGCAGAGTGATCCACCTTTCCATGGTTCTGTTCTTTGAACCGAAAAAGATGGAGAAGCACTTGGCGGAGTTGCTGCCCCTCTTGGAAGCGATCCCGCCGTTCTTCAGGGCGGTGGCCCTGTGGCGCATCGGCAATGCCATCAACCACGCCGGCGGGGACCTGACGGCCGCGAAAGAGTACTACCTGCGCTGCATGGCAGAGTGCCGGAGCGCCGGGTGCGCCCGGTTGGTCGGCGTCATGTCCGGCGGTGAACTGGTGGGAATCGCTCTGAAGGAAGGCGACAAGGAGACCGCACTGCGCTACGCCCGGGAGTTCATAGAGTACTCCGAGGAGTCGGGGCACCGCTTCTATTTCCAGGACCGAAAGCTCTTCGAGCCGGTGCTGCGGCTGGCGCTGGAGCACGGCATCGCGCCGGAGTTCACGCGGGAGATGCTCACTTACGGGGGCTACCAGTTCCCCAAGGTTTATCTGAATACCCTGGGCGGTTTCTACATCACCCCGTCCGATAACCGACAACAGGTGATCAGAATCCGCACCAAGAAGGCCCGGGAGTTGCTGGCCTACCTGCTGGAGCACCGGAGAGGCACCACCCGGGAACGGCTGTGCGCCGACTTGTGGGCGGAGAGCGAGGCCGACGTGGTCAAGCTGTTTCATACCCGCCGGGGAGAGATCAAGCGGGCTTTCGACAGTCTGGGCGCGGCCAATCCCATCCGGTACGATCACGGCATTTACCGCTTGGACATGTCGGAAGTGGTCTGCGACCTGGATGCCTTCTTGGAGGCGGCGGATGGGTTTGAACGGGAGCCCGCCCCGGCGCGGGCGCAGCGGGTGATGGAACTGTATGGCGGCCGCTATTTGAATGATCTGGAGGCCCTATGGGCGGAGGGCGCCCGGCTCCGCTACGAGGCGATCTTCCTCGGGGCCGCGGCGGTGCTGCGAACCGCCGCCGTCAGAGGAGATGGGTCAGGGCAGCGATCATTGGGGTGAAAGTATCAAACTGGCCGCAAGTGCCGGGCCGAACCGCCGGAGGGAGAACCTCCGGCGGTTTCCTTTATCTGGGTTCTCGATCAAAACGACCATCGGTTTGGTGGTACTTTTGGTGGTAGCGAACTATGTAAGATGTACACATGGGGAGACATATGTCAGTTCTTGGCCGCCCTGGTGACGCTGGCCAGCATTGCTCCCGAGCGTAGGGGCTCACGCGACCTTCACCGTGAGCACCACCGTGATTTATCACCGTAACTGGTTTCGAGGGTAACCAAAGCGGGCGTGGCAAAAACCCGGATGAAGCTTGAGTTGCGAAGGGGAAGGCGAATGAAGAAACAAGTCAGGTTGTTCGTGCACTTGCTGCTTTCCATGACTTTGCTGGCGGGTGTCATACTGAACTTCTCCGGGCCGGCCATGGCGCAACCAGCGCCAGTACCATTGTCATCCCTGACAGCGGGCACCACAGTGACGTTCGCCGGTTATGATTGGATAGTATTGAACCCTAGCGCGGGTTACCTGCTGATGCAAGGTTTCTATGGTGACAACCAGCTGTTTGACAGTATAATCGTTAACCATAATACATTCAATCCCGCCACCTCAACTAACATCGGCTACTATTTGAATAACCCAAGTGTCAACAATGGCTTTTACAAATACATATCGGATAATTATTCCGGGTACGTTTCGTTGATCCAGGAGCATAGCTGGGGCGTTGGTCCCCTCGATCTGTATCATAATGGCAGCGAATCATCGTCCACAGTAAATGCTTATGTTGGACTGATTAGTTACAACGAATGGAAACAATATGCGACGTATTGGAATCCGTCGGCAGGCTTTCTTACCAATCCATCCACAAATTTCTGGACAATCACTCCCTGCTCAGACTCACCGTCTAATTGCGATGTTTGGACAGTGGGCACGACGGGTATCCATGAAATCGCTATGGATAGCCTTCATCTCTTTGGCGTCCGTCCCGCTATGTATCTGAATCCCGACGTCCTGATGTCAGGCGGCAGCGTTACCACGCAACTGGACTCGGCCAGCGGCCTGAAGGTGACATCCACCGGCAGCCCAGCGGCGGGGGCACCCGTGACAGTGACGGTAACGGCCGCGGATTCGAACGGCAACACGGTCCAGGGCTACACCGGGACGGTGCATTTCACCAGCAGCGATTCGAACAGCCCCGTGCTGCCGCAGGATTACACCTTTACGGGCTACGGCAGCGGCAAGGATAACGGTACCCACACCTTCACCGGCGGGGTGACGTTGAATACCGGCGGCCCCCAGACGGTGACGGCGACGGACACGGCAGCGGGCAGCATTACCGGAACGGCCAATATCAACGTGCTTACAGTCACCGGCGTCAGCCCGGTCGGCGGGCCGGCGAGCGGCGGCACGTTGGTGACCATCACGGGATGCGGCTTCACCGGGGCGACCGGGGTCAGCTTCGGCGGCGTGGCGGCGACCAGCTTCACCCTAAGCAGCGACACTTCGATTACGGCGACCTCGCCGGCGCAGGTGGCCGGGACGGTGGATGTGACCGTGACCACACCCGGCGGAACGAGCGCCACCGGCGCTACCGACCAGTTCACCTATTCCGACAATGAACTGGTCGGTCGTTGGAAGCTGGGCGAGGGTGCGGGGACGACGGCGGCCGATTCCTCCGGCTACGGCTATGACGGCACGCTGACCAACCCTGTCTGGAGCACCGACCATCCGAACTTAGTCGATCCGGCCACCGCCTCCGTGGACTTCAGTGGTGGCGGCAGTCATTTCACGGCGTCCGTTCCCACCGTCGCCACGAAGAACGTCAGCATTTCGGCCTGGGTCAAGTGGAACGGGACGACCGGCGGCGACAATAAGCCGATCGCCTACAACGGCGACCCCGGCGCGGACGGTTACGGCCTGTTCCTGGACCCCAACGGCAAACTGGAAGTCCTCTGCGGGGGCGTGGCCTGGTTGCCTACGGCGACAACCCTCACCGCCAATGCCTGGCAGCACGTGGCGGCGGTGGAAGACGGCTCAGGGAACTGGACTGTCTATCTGGACGGGAGCCAGGTGGGTCAGGTGAGTGCCACTCCGAAAGCGCCAAGCGGCCATATGCTCATCGGATACACCAGCAACGCGTTCTTCACATCCGCTTTCCCCGGCCTGATCGACGACGTCCGCCTCTATGCCGCCGCCCTGACACCGGCACAGGTCCGACAGTCGGCGGCCACTGTCCTCACCGTGACCGGCGTCAGCCCGACCGCCGGGCCTGTGAGCGGGAGCACGGTGGTGACCATCAGCGGCACCAACTTCTCTGGGGCGACCAGCGTCACCTTCGGTAGCGCGGCGGCGGCCAGCTTCACCGTCGACAGCGATACCTCGATCACGGCCATTTCCCCGGCGGGGAGCGCCGGAACGGTGGACGTGACCGTGACAACGCCGCTGGGTGGCACAAGCGCCACCGGCCCCGCAGATAAATTCACCTATTCCACCAATGAACTGGTCGGTTGGTGGAAGCTCGGTGAGGGTTCGGGGACGACGGCGGACGATTCGTCTGGTTACGTTTATGGCGGCACGCTGACGGCTCCCGTCTGGAGCACCGACCATCCGAATTCCGTCGATCAGATCAACGCCTCCCTGGATTTCAGCGGTGGCGGCAGCGCTTTCACGGCGCCCCTTCCCACCGTCGCCACGCAGAACGTCAGCATCTCGGCCTGGGTCAAGTGGAACGGGACGACCGGCGGCGACAATAAGCCGATCGCCTACAACGGCGACCCCGGCGCGAACGGCTACGGTCTCTTCCTGGACCCCAACGGCAAACTGGAAATCCTCTGCGGTGGCGTGGCCTGGTTGCCTACGGCGACAACCCTCACTGCCAATACCTGGCAGCACGTGACGGCGGAGGAGGATGGGTCGGGGAACTGGACCGTTTACCTGAACGGAACCCAGGTGGGTCAGGTGGGCTCCAGTCCGAAGGCGCCAAGCGGCAAGATGATCATTGGATACACCAGCAACGCGTTTTTTACATCATATTTCCCCGGCCTGATCGACGACGTCCGCCTCTACGCCACCGTCTTGACGGCTGCGCAGGTACAGCAGTTGGCGGCACTGGTCCCGGTGGTGACCGGCGTCGGCCCGACCGGCGGGCCTGTGAGCGGGGGCACGGCGGTAACCATCACCGGTAGCAGCTTCACCGGGGCAACCGGCGTCAGCTTCGGCGGCGTGGTGGCGGCCGCCTTCACCGTGGCCAGCGACACCCAGATAACGGTCACCTCGCCGGCGCAGGCGGCCGGGACGGTGGACGTGACCGTGACCACGCCGTTTGGTGGTACAAGCGCCACCGGCGCCGCGGACCGGTTCAACTACGTCCCGGTGCCGGTGGTCACCGGCATCAGCCCGGCCGGCGGGCTGACGACCGGCGGTACGACGGTGACCATCACCGGCAGCGGCTTCACCGGGGCGACCGGCGTTAGCTTCGGCGGCGTGGCGGGGGCCGGCTTCACCGTGAACAGCAATACTCAGATAACGGCCACCTCGCCGGCGCAGGCGGCCGGAATGGTAGACGTGACCGTGACCACGCCGTTTGGCGGTACCAGCGCTACCGGCTCTGCCGACCGGTTTAGCTATGTCCCGGCGCCGGTGGTCACCGGCGTCAGCCCGACCGGCGGGCTGACGACCGGCAATACGGAGGTAACCATCACCGGCAGCGGCTTCACTGGGGCGACGGGAGTCAACTTCGGCGGCGTGGTGGCGGTCGGCTTCATCGTCAACAGTGACACCTCCATCACGGCCACCTCGCCGGCGCAGGCGGCCGGAACGGTGGACTTGACCGTGACCACCCAGAATGGCACGAGCGCCACCGATTCCGGTGACAGGTTCACCTACGCCCCGGCGCCGGTGGTCACCGGCGTCAGCCCGATCGGCGGACCTGTGAGCGGGGGCACGGTGGCGACCATCACCGGCAGCGGCTTCACCTGGACGACCGGCGTCACCTTCGGTAGCGTGGCGGCGGCCAGCTTCACCGTCGGCGGCGATACCTTGATCACGGCCATTTCCCCGGCGGGGAGCGCCGGTGCGGTGGACATAACCGTGACCACGCTGGGTGGCACAAGCGCCACCGGCCCCGCGGATCAGTTTACCTATTCCACCAATGAACTGGTCGGCTGGTGGAAGCTCGGTGAGGGCTCGGGGACGATGGCGGCCGATTCGTCCGGCTATGGCTATGACGGTACCTTGACGAACCCCGCCTGGAGCACCGACCACACACCCGACACCACCGATCAGGTCAACGCCTCCCTAGATTTCACCGGTGGCACCAGCGCTTTCACTGCGCCCCTCCCCACCGTCGCCACCGGCAACGTCAGCATCTCGGCCTGGGTCAAGTGGAACGGGACTACCGGCACTTATCAGCCGATCGCCTATAACGGCGACCCCGGCGCGGACGGTTACGGCCTCTTCCTGGACCCCAACGGCAACCTGAACGTTCTCTGCGGAGGCATAGTCTGGTTGCCTACGACGACGAAACTCACTGCCAACACCTGGCAGCACGTGGCGGCGGTTGAGAACGGCTCGGGGAACTGGACCGTCTATCTGGACGGAAGCCAGGCGGGTCAGGTAAGTGGCAGTCCGAAGGCGCCCAGCGGCAAGATGATCATCGGATACGCCACCCATGTGAATCCTATATCGGGTTTCCAAGGCCTCATCGACGACGTCCGCGTCTACGCCTCCGCCCTGACAACGGCACAGGTGGAGCATCTGTTCGCCATCCCTACGGTCACCGGCGTCAGCCCGGCCGGCGGGTTTGTGAGCGGGGGCACGGTGGTAACCATCACCGGCTACAACTTCACCGGGGCGACTGACGTCAGCTTCGGCGGCGTCGCGGCAACTGCCTTCACCGTCGACAGCGATACCTCGATCACCGCTACCGCACCGGCCGAGGCGGCCGGGACGGTGGACGTGACCGTAGCCACCCAGAATGGAACAAGCGCCACCGGCTCCGGCGATAAGTTCACGTACGCCCCGGCGCCAACGGTGACCGGCGTCAAGCCAGCCGACGGACCGGTGAGCGGGAGCACGGTGGTGACCATCACCGGCAGCGGCTTCACGGGGGCAGCCAGTGTAAGCTTCGGCGGTGTGGCGGCGGCCAGCTTCAGTGTCGACAGCGACACCTCGATCACGGCCATTTCCCCGGCGGGGAGCGCCGGGACGGTGGACATAACCGTGACCACGGCATTTGGTGGCATAAGCGCCGCCGGCTCCGCCGACAAGTTCACCTATTCCCCCAACGAACTGGTCGGTTGGTGGAAACTTGGCGAGGGCACGGGGACGACGGCGGTTGATTCTTCCGGCTACGGCTATGATGGCACGCTGACGAACCCCGTCTGGAGCGCCGACCATCCAAATTCCGTCGATCAGGTCGGCGCATCCCTAGATTTCAGCGGCAATGGCACTTCCCTTACGGCGCCCGTTCCCACCGTCGCCACGAAGAACGTCGGCATCTCGGCCTGGGTCGAGTGGAAGGGGACGACCGGCGACTATCAGATGATCCTTTTCAACGGCAACCTGGTAACAGGAAACGGTTACGGCCTCTTCTTGAATCCCCAGGACTATCTGGAAGTTGTCTGCGAAAGCGGGAGTCTATTCGAGTTAGTCACGACGGCGAAGCTCACTCCCAATGTCTGGCAGCACGTGGCGGCGGTGGAGGACGGCGCGGGGAACTGGACGGTCTACCTGGACGGGAACCCGGTTAGCTTTGCAGGAAGCGCCAACGCCAAACCCAATCCGCCGGCGCCCGGCGACCTGGTGCGGATCGCAGGCTACTCTGGATCGTCTGCCTTGTATTATTTCAACGGTCTGATCGACGACGTCCGCCTCTACACCTCCGCCCTGACACTGGCGCAAGTGCGACAGTTGGCGGCGATCGCCAATGCCGGCAACATCAGTGGGACCGTGACCGACGGAACCAGCCCCGTCGCCGGAGCGACCGTGAACCTGACCGTCTCCGGCCAGGTTTACCAGGCAACCACCGCCCCGGACGGAGGCTACACCATCCTGAACGTACCCACGGGAACAGGCTACACCGTAACCGCCAGCAAAGGCGGCTACAAAAGCGGTAGCACGGAAAACGTGGATGTGGCCGACGGAGCGACAACGTCAGGGGTAAGTGTGACCTTGGCCAAGTTTGAAACCGGGAACGCTCTGGCTTTTGACGGTTCGGATGACTACGTGGTGACCCCCGACAACGATGGAGCCATTTCCGCCTTCACCGTGGAAACCTGGGTCAAGTGGGGACCGAATTCCCCTACCGATATCCAGTTCATCTGCGGGAAAGGCTTGGGGCAGATGGAAATCCACACTGGCGGCGGGGCAGGAGCGAACGGAGTACGGTTCCTTCCTGCGACGGGCGTCTATCTTGACGCGGCAAATGTCCTGCCCACGGGCGTTTGGACCCATCTTGCCGTTGTGTACGACCCGGCCACCGCGTTGGCGAAAATGTATGTGAACGGAAAAGAAGTTGCTTTGACCAAGAGCGGCCCGAACCCGCTCACCACCGCCGTCGGGAATACGGCAACCTCCTTCTTTCTTGGGAGCCGCAGCGACGGCTCCTATCGTTTCAAGGGCTCGCTGGATGAGTTCCGCGTCTGGAACCGCGTGCGCACCCAGGAAGAAATCCTACGGGACATGGTCAACGCGCTTGACGCCGCCGCTCAGACCGGCCTGATCAGCTACTACAACTTCAACCAGGGTACTGCCGGGGGAAACAACGCCGGCTCGACAAATCTTCCCGACCTGACGGGTAACTACAACGGGACCCTCAGCAGCTTTGCTCTGAGCGGCGATAGTTCCAACTGGGTGGCCAGCGACGCCTGGGCGGGGGTCCAGACCTATGCCGTGACCTATGACGGCAATGGGGCCACCTCCGGGACCGCTCCGGTGGACAGCCTTCATTATGTGGAAGGCGCCACAGCAACTGTAAAGGGAGCCGACCAGCTCGCCAAGACGGGCTACAGTTTCGCCGGCTGGAATACCGCGGTTGACGGCGGCGGGATAGATTACCCAGCCGGAGCAAACCTCACCATGGGCACTGCCAACGTCACCCTGTACGCCCAATGGACGGCGAACCCACCCGCTACTCACACCGTCAGCGCATCGGCCAATCCGGCTGCGGGTGGCACGGTCGGCGGCGGCGGCACGTTCGCCGAAGGGGCCTCGGTAACGGTCACCGCCACTCCCAACGGCGGCTATACCTTCGTCAACTGGACGGAGGGCGGCAGCGAAGTAAGCACCGCCGCAAGTTATGCCTTTACGCTGGGTACGGCGGACAGGACCTTGGTGGCCAACTTCAGTCCAGTGACCTACACTATCACGGCGATCAGTGACCAGACTTTGGCGGGGCTGACCGCCGGGTACGGTTCGGGCACCCAGGAGACGAAGACCATCACCGTGACCCGGACCGGCACCGGAGACCTGACGGGCCTCGCGGCGGCGCTGGGCGGGGCCGACGTCGGCAGCTTCAGCATCACACAGCCGTCCGCAACCACCTTGAACACCGGGACGCCGTCCACCACCTTCACGGTGGCGGCCAAAGACGGCCTGGCGGCGGGTACCTACACGGCGACCGTGACCATCTCCGCTGCCAACATAACCGATGTGACCTTCACCGTGACCCAGGTAGTCAGTGCCGCACCGACCTACACCATCGCCGCCATCGGCGACCAGACCCTGGCGGCGCTAACCGCGGGGTATGGGGCCGGTACCCAGGAGACCAAGACCATCACGGTGACCCGGACCGGCACCGGAGACCTGGCCAACCTGGCTGCGGCGCTGGGCGGGGCCGACGCCGGCAGCTTCACCCTCACCCAGCCGGCCGCTACCACGCTGGACGCCGGGACGCCGTCCACCACCTTCACGATGAAGGCCAAGGACGGCCTGGCGGAGGGGACCCACACGGCGACGGTGACCATCTCCGCCGCCAACATGACCGATGTGACCTTCACCGTGACCCAGGTCGTGAGCGTGGCGCCGACCTATACCATCGCCGCGATCAGTGGCCAGACCTTGGCGGGGCTGACTGCGGGATACGGCTCGGGCACGCAGGAAACGAAGACCATCACGGTGACCCGGACCGGCACCGGAGACCTGGCCAACCTCGCGGCGGCGCTGAGCGGGGCCAACGCCGGCAGCTTCACCCTCACCCAGCCGGCCGTCACCACGCTGGACACCGGGACGCCGTCCACCACCTTCACGGTGAAGGCCAAGGACGGCCTGGCTGAGGGGACCCACACGGCGACCGTGACGGTGTCCGCCACCAACATGACCGATGTGACCTTCACCGTGACCCAGGTCGTGAGCGCGGCCCCGACCTACACCATCGCCGCCATCGGCGACCAGACCCTGGCGGCGCTAACCGCGGGGTATGGGGCCGGTACCCAGGAGACAAAGACCATCATGGTAACCCGCACCGGCAGCGGAGACTTGACCCATCTGGCGGCCGGGCTGAGCGGGGCCAACGCCGGCAGCTTCACCCTCACCCAGCCGGCCGCCACCACGCTCGACGCCGCGACGCCGTCCGCCACCTTCACCGCGAAGGCCAAAGACGGTCTGGCGGAAGGGATCTACACGGCCACCGTGACAGTCTCCGCCGATAACCTCACGCCTGTGACCTTTGCGGTGACACAGACCGTCAGCCCTGCGCCAACGTACACCATTGCCGCCATCAGCGACCAGACCCTGACGCCGTTGACCGGCGGGTACGACTCGGGGACACAGGAGACGAAGACGATCCCCGTGACCCGGACCGGTACCGGAGACCTGACCAACCTGGCGACCGCACTTGGCGGGACCGATGCGGGCAGCTTCACCCTCACCCAGCCGGCGGCAACCACGCTGGACGTCGGGACACCTTCGACCACCTTCACGCTGGCCGCTAAAGACGGCCTGGCGGCGGGGACCCACACGGCGACGGTGACGGTATCGGCCGATAACCTAACGCCCGTGACCTTCACCGTGACCCAGGTCGTGAGCGTGGCGCCGACCTACACCATCGGCGCCATCGGCGACCAGACCCTGGCGGGGCTGACCGCCGGGTACGGTTCGGGAACCCAGGAGACCAAAACCATCACGGTGACCCGGACCGGCACCGGAGACCTGGCCAACCTCGCGGCGGCGCTGAGCGGGACCGATGCGGGCAGCTTCACCCTCACCCAGCCGGCCGCCACCACGCTGGACGCCGGGACACCGTCCACCACCTTCACGGTGGCCGCCAAAGACGGCCTGGCTGAAGGGACCTACACGGCGACGGTGACCATCTCCGCCGCCAACATGGCGGCTGTGACCTTCACCGTGACTCAGGTCGTGAGCGCGGCACCGACCTACACCATCGCCACCACCGACGACCAGACGTTGGCGGGGCTGACCGCGGGGTACGGGGCCGGCACCCAGGAGACAAAGACCATCACCGTGACCCGCACCGGCAGCGGAGACTTGACTCACCTGGCGGCCGGGCTGAGCGGGACTGACTCCGGCAGCTTCACCCTCACCCAGCCGGCCGCAACCACGCTCGATGCGGGGACACCTTCGACCACCTTCACGCTGGCCGCTAAAGACGGCCTGGCGGCGGGGACCCACACGGCGACCGTGACGGTGTCCGCCGCCAACATGACCGATGTGACCTTCACCGTGACCCAGGTCGTGAGCGCGGCGCCGACCTACACCGTCGCGGCCGTCGGTGACCAGACCTTGACGCCACTGACCGCGGGGTATAGCGCCGGTACCCAGGAGACCAAGACCATCACGGTGACCCGGAGCGGCACCGGAGACCTGACCAACCTGGCGGCGGCGCTGAGCGGGGCCGACGTGGGCAGCTTCACCCTCACCCAGCCGGCCGCCACCACCCTGGACGCCGGGACGCCTTCGACCACCTTTACGCTGGCCGCTAAAGACGGCCTGGCGGCGGGGACCCACACGGCGACGGTGACCATCTCCGCCGCCAACATGACCGATGTGACCTTCACCGTAACCCAGGTCGTGAGCGCGGCGCCGACCTACACCATCGGCGCCATCGGCGACCAGACCCTGGCGGGGCTGACGGCGGGTTATGCTCCAGGCACGCAGGAGACCAAGACCATCACCGTGACCCGGACCGGCACCGGAGACCTGACGGGCCTCGCGGCGGCGCTGGGCGGGGCCGACGCCGCCAGCTTCGCCATCACCCAGCCGGCCGTCACCACGCTGGACGCCGGGACGCCGTCCACCACCTTCACGGTAGCGGCCAAAGATGGCCTGGCTGAGGGGACCCACACGGCGACGGTGACCATCTCCGCCGCCAACATGACCGATGTGACCTTCACCGTAACCCAGGTCGTGAGTGCGGCGCCGACCTACACCATCACGGCCATCGGCGACCAGACCCTGGTACCCCTGACCGCCGGGTACGGTTCGGGCACCCAGGAGACGAAGACCATCACCGTGACCCGGACCGGCACCGGAGACCTGACGGGCCTCGCGGCCGGGCTGAGCGGGGCCGACGCCGCCAGCTTCGCCATCACCCAGCCGGCCGTCACCACGCTGGACGCCGGGACGCCGTCCACCACCTTCACGGTGAAGGCGAAGGACGGCCTGGCTGAGGGGACCCACACGGCGACCGTGACGGTGTCCGCCACCAACATGACCGATGTGACCTTCACCGTAACCGAGGTCATGAGCGCTGCCCCGACCTACACCATCGCGGCCGTCGGCGACCAGACCCTGGTACCCCTGACCGCTGGATATGGGGCCGGTACCCAGGAGACCACGACCATCACGGTGACCCGGACCGGTACCGGAGACCTAGCCAACCTGGCTGCGGCGCTGGGCGGGGCCGACGCCGCCAGCTTCGCCATCACCCAGCCGGCGGCCACCACGCTGGACGTCGGGACACCTTCGACCACCTTCACGCTGGCCGCTAAAGACGGCCTAGCGGAGGGGACCTACACCGCGACCGTAACGGTATCGGCCGATAACCTAACGCCCGTGACCTTCACGGTAACACAGGTAGTCAGAGCAGCGCCGACCCAGTACACTGTTACTTTTGACTCCCAGGGCGGTAGCTCGGTATCAAGTATGGATCGTGTCACATCGGGTTCCGCCATAGGTGCACCTGCCGTACCGACACGAGCAGGCTATACCTTTGGCGGCTGGTACACGGAATCGTCCTGCACAAACGCCTGGCATTTCGGCAGTGATGCGGTGAACGGCAATGTAACCCTATATGCAAAATGGACGTCCATTGGTGGCAGTGACGGAAATAGCGGTAGTGGCGACAATAGCGGTAGTGGCGACAATAGCGGGAGTGGCGACAATAGCGGGAGTGCCGGAAGCAGCGGCAGTACCGGAAGCAGCGGCAGTGGCAGCAGCGGTAACAACGGCGAGAGTGGCGATGGCGGTGGCTCCACCCCCGCTCCCACCCCGGAACCGCAGCCTGTGGCCCAGGTGCTTACTTCGGACGGCAACGTCAGCGGGTCTGTCACCGCCAAGCTGAATACCAGCACAGGCATCACCACGGTCGAAGTGGACTCAGACTCCTTGAACAGCGCCTTCGATAGGTCGATAACGGATGATAATGGGGTCAAAACGGCCACAGTCGACATCCCTAAGGTAGACGGAGCCAAGGCATACGAACCAACACTACCGGCAAGCTTCCTAACCGCCGGGGATGCGTCCAAAGCGGTTGAGGTGAAGACCGACATAGCGGATGTGAAGGTTCCGGGCAATATGCTCGACAAGGCAAGCGCAGCCGGAGCGCAAAGTGTCTCCCTGACAATAGCCGCCGGTGACAAGAGCAAGCTTGATGAGGATATCCAGGCTCAAATAGGTGACCGGCCTGTCGTGGAGCTACGTATGAAGGTGGATGACAAACAGACCGCCTGGAGCAACGATGACGCGCCTGTCGCCGTATCGGTGCCTTACTCACCGACAGCGGAGGAATTACAAGACCCCGAACACATTACGGTATGGTACATCGATGGCAGCGGCAAGGCGGTACCCGTTTCCAACGGCCGGTATGACCCTGTCACCGGGAAAGTCACCTTCACCACCACCCACTTCAGCCAATACGCCATAGTTTTCGTACACAAGACTTTTAGCGATCTGAGCAGCGTGCCGTGGGCGAAGAAACCCATCGAGGTCATGGCCTCCAAGGGTATCATCAATGGAACTGGAGAGAATGCCTACTCCCCCGTGGCCAACGTCACCAGGGCGGATTACCTTGTACTGCTGGTAAAGACGCTTGGGCTCACGACGGGCTTCGATGGCAACTTCGATGATGTGGAACCTGGGTCGCCTTACTATGAAGCGGTGGGCGTCGCGCGCAAGCTCGGCATCGCCGCCGGCGGCGGGAACAACCGGTTCAACCCGAAGGAGTATATCTCCAGGCAGGACATGATGGTGCTGACGGCCCGCGCTCTGGAGAAGCTGAAGAAGCTGGAGGCCGCGGGGTCATCTGCCGTGCTGGATGGATTCAAGGACGAAGCGGACATAGCCGGCTATGCAACGGAGAGCCTGGCAGCCCTAGTAAAGGAAGGCCTGATTAAAGGATCGGGGGATATAATGGATCCGCGGGCGCAAGCCACCCGGGCTGAAGCGGCGGTATTTCTGTACCGGATATACAACAAATACCCCTGATGAGGACCCGCTCCGTGGACACTCCCTGGCCATCGCCGGTCCGGTCCCGCGTTGATCAAGTCGTGGCCCGCGGCATTTCACAGAGAACACGTCCGAGGTGGTCGATGTCGCCACGCCGACCACCTACGAGCGCTACTGTAGTGCCTGGCGCGGGACCTGGATGGCCTGGGCGAACACGCCGGGCGCCAAGATCCCGGGGGGTGCCTGCCGCCCTCCCCGGCCTAACCCACTTCTACCAGGCGGGCCAGTGGTTACTGCTGCCGGGACGGCTACCGGCGGCGGTGGTGACCGGGAAGTGGGCGATCCAGCACGTTTGCCGGGCGGAGAAGATCAGGTTCCAGCCTTGCGTTCACGGTTTTGCGCTCTTAGGCGGGCACCGTGGCGCCTGATCAGTCCCAGATCTGAACGGGGGCCACAGCATACCCTTGGACACCGTTTTCTTGGAGGATGCCACGGAGCCTCTGGCTAAAGACCAGCTTGGGGTGATCGAAGTAGTTCATAGAGTAGAAGACGGGCGCCGTTCCCACGTCGTAAATCTTCCCGACAGCTTGGCGGTCGTATCGCAGAACCATGGGCACTCTCCCCCTGTGATGACAGACGGAGCACAGCTCTTTCTCGATTTCGCGGAAAGGCGTGGAGGGATGCGGCGACTCGGGGAGTCTCCAGGTGGGAAGCAACTGGTGTAACGGTTCTCCCGAACCGTCGATTTGGACGACAGGTCTCAGTTCGCAGCCGGTTGCGCCACTCCTTTTCATGAGCTCGACTACCTTCAGGTTTACAACCCAAACGTCGTCCCCAAGGGTCTTGGCGATGTCGTTACCATCCATTGCCACCTTGCGAAGGAACAGGGCCGATGTTTGGCGACGGGTGAATAGGCCACACGACTTGCATAACACGATACTCTCGAATTTCGTGCCGGCTTCTTCCGGGGATTCCATGGAAGCATAGGAGGTGGGAAGAACATGGAACAGCTCCGCTGTGGCTAACTCCTCCTCCGTGTATTGCGTGTAGGGAGGGCTTTCAAGAGATCGCAAGCGGTTCTCGGTGATAAGGTGCTTCACCTGTTCCAGACCTGGCGAATCGGCCGGTATCCCGACCCGCTCATAGCGAAGAACACCAAGACCCCGGTATTCGAAGGGGGCGGCCGCGACTGCCGAAGCCGTAAGCAGCTCCCTGAAAGCCGCGACGAGGTCTAGTCGTTTGACCGGTATATCCCAGGAAAGGCAAGACATCAACCTCAAGTCCTTCACCCCCTTTTCCCGGAGGGGTTTGGGGACGCGGAGAGTCATCCGCGCCCCCAAACCGACCCAGGAAGCTACCTGGCAGTGTGTTGCCCCGTCGACGCTTTCCGCGGATGGCCGCTGCGGCTCCGGCGGACCATCAGTCTGGCGCCCGCCGGGTCCTTCTACAGAATTGATGCTCCAGATTGAGGGTTCTCACCTTGTTATCAATCGGCCCCTGATTGATGGATACGATTGATAGATTTCAATTCTGCGCTCAATTCGTCTTGGATTCCTGCCAGTAGTACCGGGTGCTTGCGGGTGCAGGCGGTGAGGTGTGTGGGGATTGGGAACGTCAATTGGGGGGTCAAGCGTAGTGGGTAACGACGTGCGGTTCCTTGATGACCCCGGCGGGCTTAAAGCGTGGCAACTCCAAGGTTTCTGCGAGGGATGGGTCAGACCCCTATCGTCGGAAGAACTACTGCGGGTCGTTCAAGGTAGTGCCCACGTGGTGCTCGCCCAAGACGCCGCCAGTGGCCGTGTGGTGGGGTTTATCACCGCCGTCACCGACCGGGTCTTCGCCGCCTACATCCCCCTCCTTGAAGTTCTGCGGCCCTTCCGGAAACGGGGTATCGGGACCCGCCTGGTCAGTCTCATGTTGGAGAAGCTCCGCGACTACCGGATGGTCGATCTGATGTGCGACGAGGGTTTGGTCGGCTTCTACCGGCGCTTCGGCTTGCGGCCAATGGGTGGTATGGGCCTGCGGCGCTAGGCATCAACCCTCTCCCTCCTACTGGCCATGGCATTGAAGGGAAGGTCCAAAAGACGGAACGTTCGACACTGAGTCATTCCTCAAAGTCGACCGACCTTCGTTCTTCGCCCGCACCGTTCACTGGAGCACCTCCATTGGGGCTTAACTACCCAGACGTCACCCTATATGATAGGAGGCGGAGAGTGCACTCCGTGGTGGTATTAGCTTTCTTCAGTTCTGGACCGTGAAAGGTGAGCTAGACTATGAGGTCTGTCCTGAAGGTCGCCGCTCTTGCCCTTGGTCTTGCCGCATTTCTCCTGATAGGAACCGTTCAGAGCATTTCCCGCCGCGGAGTCGTTTTCGACGCCAATGACGGGTATGTAGCCATGGCGGAGGGGGACACGCTTCAGATTGGCCTGAGGTTTCAGGATCTTGCGCGCGTGGCGTTAGCGGACTTGGGCCAGGCCATTCTTGAAGTGCGCGTACCCTCTCTGGACCACGCTCCTGTCCAATTACAGCGCTGGTCTGTGGAGAGTCTGGGCCATAGCTTCACCCGGTCTCAGAAGCGGGTGAACCTTAATCTTGTGGCCTTGCGCCCAGGCGCGGTGACCATCGATGAAGTGGAACTGCGCTCCCGCTCGGGGTGGAAGTCTTATCCCACCGGTCACATTGAGTTCGTGGTGCGCGTCTGCCCCCAGGGCCAATCCTTACAGGCAAAGTCGATCGTCTCTTTGACCGAAGCTCCGCGGGAGGACGGGCCTTGGAGGAACACTATGCTCCTCCGAAACTGGGGCAATGCTCCTGTCCGGATCCTGGGCCTCGAAGGTCCCTACGTATCCGCCGGATCCGGTGCGTCCGACTTGAAAGACATCGTCATTCCGGGGAATGCTGAGGTGCTTGCGCCGACGGTGTTCGAGCTGCCCTCTGCCGTTGCGGCTTCCGCCACCTTCCCCTCTCCAATTCCACGCCATGTCTGGTTCAGACCGTGGGTGCACTACACAGATGCCGGCGCAGACAAAGAGATCCCGGGCACGTTGTATATGATCCGGGGGGGAAGGCCTGACTAGGCCGGAATCATCGCCTTCACCGTTTGTGGCGGGTCTCTTTCCCCGCAGTCAACGCCCCGACCAGGCGTCCGCCCGCGTCCATCAGCACCAGGTCGGCGTCCATTCCCACGGCTATGCTGCCCTTTCGGTCGCTCGTGCCTGCCCCCAGGACCCGGGCCGGCGTGGCCGAGGCGGCGGCCGCGGCGCCTTCCAGGCCCAGGCCGGCGGTGAACTTGGCCGCATTGCGCGTCGCCACATCCATGGTCAAGGTGCTGCCGGCCAGCCGCCCGTCGATGGGGAGGCGCGCCTGTCCGTCCTCCACCACCACTTCCTGCCCCAGCAAGGTGTAGGTGCCATCGGCGCACCCGGCGGCGGCCATCGCGTCGGTGATAAGGCAAACCCCTCCCGGCCCCCCCACCCCCTTGGCCCGGAATAGCAGGTCCACAGCGGCGGGATGGGCGTGGATGCCGTCGGCGATGATCTCGGCCGTCAGACCCGTCGGGCCATTGATGGTCAGGGCGGCGCCGACGAGGCCCGGCTCGCGGTGGTGGAAGGGGCGCATGGCCGAAAAGGTGTGCGCGACGTGGGTGAGGCCGAGGCGGTGCGCTTCAAGGGTTTGCGCGTAGGTGGCGTCGCTATGCCCCGCCGCCACGACCACGCCGGCGTCGCGGAGGAGGCGGATGAGGTCGGCGGCGCCGGGGAGTTCGGGGGCCAAGGTCACCATCTTGACCAGGCCGCGGCCGGTGGCGAGGAGGCGGCGCATTTCGTCCAGGTCGGGCGGGCGGATGGCGGCGGCCGGGAGGGCGCCGCGGTATTGATAGCTCAGGTAGGGGCCTTCCAGGTGGAGGCCCAGGATTTCGGGGAGGACGGTGCGGGCTGCGGCATCCCGCAGTCGAACGACCGCCTCCACCAGCCGTTCGATGGCCGCCGGCATCTCCTCGAGCGGCAGCGCGCCCACCGACAGCAGGCAGGCCATGGTCCCGTGGGAGCCGTGAAAGCGCAAGGTTTCCGCAAGCTGCGCTGCACCCAGCTGCCCGTCCGCCACCGCGGTAACGTCGTGGCCGGCCCCACCGTGCATGTGAAGGTCTATGAAGCCGGGGAGTACCCATTCGGCTTCAAGGCGCTCGATGTGGGGCAGTGGTGGGTCTTTCAGCGTCAGTTGGGGAACGTCGTGATCGTCCAGCTGGTCCTCCACCGCCACGATCTCGCCGTCCCGGACCCAGACCGAGGCGCCATGGATCACGCCATCCGGGGTTACCACATTGCGACCGCTTACCACCAAGTCGGCCCTGGTGACGTCGGCCAACTGGGCCCGGATCCTCTCGCGCTCCGTCCCCCGCCCTGCTCCTCGCCCTACTCCGGGCCCTGCTCCTCTATCCCCCACGCCAATGCTCCCTCCCCCCGTTTCAGTTTCTGACGTTCGCCCCGATGAGGAACAGCCAGAGCCGCCCGTTCTTGACCTCTGAGACCTGACCGTTCGGGATGATGGCCCCGGGCATCACCTCAGCCCAGAAGTCCAGGTGGGTCAGCTGTGGCGGCGGCGGCAGGCTCGAGATGGTCAGCGTCCAGAGCCCTGGGGTGGTGGCCGACGGCACCATGTCCTTCACCAGGTATGGGTCGTGATCGTCGCCCACCAAGGTGTAGAAGCGGCACTGCACGGCCAGCGCGCCCGACACTTCCACCTTCACCTGGACGTTCTTCGGCAGGACGGCGATGGGGAACGGGCCGGACGTGTCCACAGAGGTCTGGCCCCAGTCGTGCGACTTCAGGACGGGTATGGACGGCTGTTTGGTGACAACGGTGCCGCCGCCGTTGGAACCCTTGGCGGGCTGTTTCCGCACCGTGCACCCCGGCGCCGAAAGAAGCAGCGCAAGGATGATTATGGTGGTCAGACCTCTAACTGGACGCAAGCTCCGTATCCCCTTCAGGACCACCAGGGCCCCAAGACTTCCAACGACATTCGGCGACCTCCGGCGACATCCGGCGATTCCCAGCCGGAAGGAAATCCCCCACTCCTGGCGAAACCCGCATTCCGTTGTGGCGTACCCTCTGCGGCGTGCCCACTGCGGCATGTCCACCGCGGCATGTCCACCGCGGTATGTTCGCTGCGGTATGTTCGCAGCTACATTCGGGATTGTTCCCTGGCTCGATACGGCGCCACCGCCGGGTTTTCCTCTCCAAGGCCAAAAGGAGTGATTGCCATGCCCACACCCGAGGACCGCACACCGCAGAAGCCCACCCTCGACCCTGTCGCGATCCGTGATTATCTTCTCACGGAAGTGCGCGGAGGTCTGGACCACGCCGATTGGCACACGCCGCTGGCCGACGCGCTGAAGGGACTGTCGGCGGCGCAAGCCTTGTGGCGGCCGGCCCCCGGTCTCTATAACATCTGGGAGCTGGTCAATCACGTGACCGTCTGGAAGGTGGAGGCGGCGCGCTGGCTACGGGGCCTGCCCCGCCGCGAGGAGCTGTTCAAGTCGGAGGCGGCGGGATGGCCGCCGGCGCCGGCGGAGGCTTCTGTCGACACTTCGCCGGAGGCTGACACTGGGGGGGCAGGGGATGCCGAGTGGCAGCAGACTCTCGCCGCCCTGCGCGCGGCCCAGGAGGACCTGACCGCCGCCCTGGAAATGGCCGACACCACGCCGGTCCCACCCGACACGCCCCACCTTCTCCCGCGCGGCCTGGGCTTCGCCGCCGGCACGCCCAGCCACGACAGCTACCACGGCGCGCAGATCATCCTGCTCCGTAAGCTGCAGGGTTCGTGGCCGCCCGAGCGGCGCTGAGCGCATCACCGTCCCCCCGTTTTCGCCCAATCCGGGACCTCCGTCGGCACCCGCTCGGTCCATTTGCGTTCCACCCCGACCGTGTCGCCGTAGGCGATGAACTCGTCCCAGGTCGACCGATCGGAGACCTTGGCCCAAAAGGACTTCCCGGCCAGGACCATGCATAGGTCGTCGCCCTCCCAGAAATGCGCGTACCAGTGAGGCCGCATGGCCCGCGCCAAGGCGGGAAGCCGCTGCCGCAGTTCGTCCTCCCGCACCTGGTACCAGGCGGTGTGCCAGACGGTGGCGTCCGGGTCTTCAGGCACATCGGCCTCCCGTTGGGCGAAGGGTTGCCATCCCGTCAGCACCGCCGGGTCATCCAGACTCTCAAGGATGACACACCCGACGAACACGCGCTCCGCCAGCCAGTAGATACCATTCTCCCGCGCCATGAAATGATAATCCACCATCTCGCGCCGGAGCGTGGCGAAATCGGGGTGGTGGCCCTTGATCACCTCGTTCACCTCGGCTTCACGGTAGCGCCGCCCGGTCTCAAACCGGCCGGCCAGCCACTTCAGTAGGACCAGGCGTTTCTTCGTGCTCACGGGGAGTTGCTTGATGCGCTCCCCCTCCATGAAATCGTGGAAGACTTTCCGCTCCCAGGCGTCGGTCGGGACGTCATCGGCGCAGGCGGCTACCTTTTCGGGGGTGAGCAGCGCCTTGTTCGACTGCCTCAAGGCTTCGGGCTCGAACCGGTAGATGTGGGTGTTCCCCTGGGCCGCCATTGACACCAGGCCCGTTTCCTTCAACTTCGCCAGGTGGTGGGACACGGTCGGCGCCTTCAGCTGCAAGAGCGACGCCAGCTCGTCAACGCTGTGTTCCTTGGTGGCGAGGATCCCCAAGATGCGCAGGCGCGTTTCGTCCGCCAGCGCCCGCAAGAGTGTTAATATCGCCTGCCTGTCTTCGTCTCCCATGATCGATGCCCCCATGTCCTTCCATGTCACCCGGTGTCAGCCTAGGCTGATTCGACGTCCATCTAATTAGATGGTAATCGAATTACCCTTGCATGGCAACCCCTTCTTGGGCGTGAGGCGCCTAACTTCTCTCACATGGCTCTCTTCCCGGCCACCGCCAACAGAGGTATAATCAGGCCAGAACTGAAAAGTCTTCGGGGCAAGGTGCGGGAAGCGGCGCAGCGGTGTTACGCGGCGGCGCGACCCAATTCCTGACCGGTGGTGATGCCCGCCAAAGCGGCGCGTGCCTTTACGGTGCGCGAGCGGCGACGGGACGAGCCCAACAGCCTCAACAGCCGAGCCGGTGCGAATCCGGGGCCGCCAGTCAAAGTCTGTTTGGGCGGAGACGGGATATGGTTGAGAGTTAGAGACGTGGCGAACGGGCGGTCACCGCCTTGAGTCGGCGTCCTTCCTTGACCACCCCTTGAACCCCATACGAGACCAGCGCCCAGCCCTGGAGCGACAGCGAGACCGACCGGGGCTGGGCCTTTTGTTACCCGCCGCCGCACGGCCAAACCAAAGTGGGAGGTCATTATCCATGCCGGGCAAGACCGTACGTCAACTTACTTTGACCGCTCTCTTCATCGCTCTCGTCACCGTGGCCACGATGGTCATCCGCGTGCCGACCTTCGCCACCCAAGGCTACATTAATGTCGGCGACACCATGGTCTTCGTCGCCGCCGCCCTCATGGGCCCACGCACCGGCCTCCTCGCCGGCGGCCTTGGCTCGGCCCTGGCCGACCTGCTCTCCGGGTACGCCCAGTGGGCGCCTTGGACGCTCGTCATCAAGGGGCTGGAGGGTCTCATCGTCGCCCTCGTGGCCCACGCCGCCTACCGCCGCAAGGGCGTCCTCTCCGCCGCCGTCATCCCGACCATGGTCGTGGCCGCGCTCTGGATGGTCTTCGGCTACTGGGTCGCGGGCGGGGTTATGAAGGGTTTCGCCGCCTCGGCCACCGAGATCCCGGGCAACCTCATCCAGGGCATCGGCAGTGTGATCTTGGCCACGCCGTTGCTGGCCATTCTTCAGAAGCTGGACCTGACGAAATAGCTGGGCGGGGCGTCCGACTACCAACTGGCTGAGGTGAGAGGTTACGTAAGGCTCTGAAAGAGGGGGCCGGGCAGGTCAACTCCGCGAGTGGGCAGGGCCTGTCCGGCCCAACAGGGCACTTAGGTCCAGAAGGCGGACCCACGGGTCGGCGCGTGCGATCCGGGTGAGTTCGGGGGTGAACCCTGACTTGGAGAAGAGAAGCAAGTACCTGTCGGAGGCTCTTCTTCCGTACGCAGTCGATGCCGCGCGTCTTCGAAGCTCCTCAAGGACATTGGTGCCTACCGCCCGCACTGTCCACTTGCATTCACCGAAAAACGGTGTCCCCTCAATGGTTTCCCCGACCACATCAATGTCACTATCATCGCCCCAGATTCGCCCGACTTCCCGGACTGGAGATGCCACGGCCTCGCCGCCGTACAGGCTCATGTACTGTCTGGATACCACTTCGAACAGGCTGCCACCGTAATCGTTGAGGGCGGGAGCCACCACCGTCTCATACATTTCCTGGCCGTGACCGGACGCTATCGCCGACAAGTTCGGGAGAACGAACCGGTACCAGAAAACCATGAACTGATCGTTGAGGAAGTACCGCCCTTTGCGCTCCCGTTCCCGGTCCCTTTGGTCGAGGGAGGCCTCTCGGCGTATCAAGCCCAGCCGCATCAAGGTGGCGATGTACGGGGCAAGGTCTGTCGCCGACCGAAGTTCGCGCAGATGGCCGACAATCTGTGATACCTGAGTGCACCCCGAGGCGATGGCGTTGATGATGCTGGCGTATCGGGACACGCTGCGGAGTTCGGCCTGCAGCACATGCTCCGGCTCCTCAAGCAACGGCGCTCCTACACCGAAAACGGTGGCCACGATGTTTTCGGAAAATGATTTGGCAGGGGAGCAGAAACCCAGGTAGTATGGGATTCCGCCGAACACAAAATGGGCCAGGAGTCTGTCCTCATCCGTCCAACCGGGAAAGAACTTCGCGCCGTCCCGAAATGGAAGTGGCCCGACCTTCATGACCATTGTCTGGCGTCCATAAAGCGGGTTCCTTTCGGCCAGAAGGTCCTCCATGAAAGCCATCATGGACCCGCACAGGACCAGCTTCAGCGGCAGTCTCTCCCGTTCGATCTGGTCCCATATCACCTGCAGGATGCTGGGCAGACCAGGGTTCATCTCGCAGAGGTACGGGAATTCATCCAGAACTACGGTCAAAGGCGTGCTCCGAGCTGTCGTCCGCGCCAGCCGTATCAGGTACTCGAAAACAGCCTCCCAACTTTGCAGTCCGGCTAGGAGCGGATCATCGGTCCCCATGAAGTTCCGGATCCGATCCCGAAAGCGAGACAGATTGGCCGAGTCCAACAGACGTGTGGCCTGATAGTAGACATGCGGGGTCTCCCCCAACGCCTTGAGGATCAGGGCGGATTTTCCGACACGGCGCCTCCCGAAGATGATGATGAGGGACGGGCGGGAGGAACTGATCTCCCTGCGGAGACTCTCAAGCTCTCTCTCCCTTCCAACGAACACAGATGACACCTCGATTCCCTCAGTGAGGGCCTTCTGGTTCATTAGTACCCCAACCTTTCTGAGCCTTATAATCCCAAATAGTATAATTAAGATTATTATAATGCGGATTTTGAAAAAGTCAAATGTTGGAGGAAGGTACACGCTCGCCGCATGTTCTAAGGCAACCCGGTTTTGAGGGGTGTGTACTATGCCGTGATTTCTCGTCTTAGAGCCGCTACCAGGCTCACGGAAACACCGACTACAAAGACGAGACCGGCCAGAGTCACGGCGTGGGCCAGACCGCCGAGGCGCCGCATGGCCTCGACCAGGACGATGGATACGGCCACACCCCAGAAGATCCGCCAATCGCCGCAGAAGAAGTCGAAAACCTCTTTCAGCACACGGACAAGGAAGTGTGATCGCCGGCGGGTGACCATGGCCGAGGCCGGGAGGGTGGCTGCGACCGGGAGCGTGGTCGCGGCCGCGGACTCCGCCACCGGTTGTGCAGTCCGGATCGTGGGCGCGCCAGGGTCAGTCGTCGATGGCACCGGCGGTCTGGCGGCCGCCTTGCCCGTGCTATCCGCCTTGGCCGTTGTGTCAGCCTTGCTCGCCCTGGCCGCCGCGAACACCTTCAGCCGTGCGACCACCACCGTGCTGAGAGCCAGGTAGAACGCGACCAGCGCGAACAGGAAGAGGTCGGCCATGGGCCACTCGACGCCCAGTCCCTCGCCGGCCCAGAAGGTGCCGAAAGTCACCAGCATGATCCCGACCACGAACTTCAGGGTGTTTTCGGGCACCTTCGTCAGCGGTCCGCGCACGGCCAACCCAAGGGCGACCACGACGATGAAGGCCAGTGCCGCCCCGATGGACGCCGCCCACACCCCTTGTACCTTGTTCGTAGAGACGGCGGCACCGAAGGTAATGACGATGAACGCCACTTCCAAGCCTTCGAGGAGGACGCTCTTGAACGCCGTGAGGAAGCCAAAACCGTTGAACTTGCCGCGGTCCATCTCGCCGCGCTCGGCCAGCTCGCGCAGACGGTTCTCGTAGATGGCCGCCTCATCGTGGAGCGCCTTGAGGCCGCTGTAGCGGAGCAGGGCTTTCTTTAGCCATTGCATCCCGAAGAGGACCAGGATGACCCCGATGACCAGGCGCAGGACCTCGATGGGAATGAACAGGACCAAGGTGGACCCGAAAACCGCCACCAGCGCCGCCAGGGTCAGCGTCGCCGCCGCCGCGCCAAGGAGGCTGCTCTTCCAGTTTATCGTCACCCCGACCACCAAGACGATGGTCAAGGCCTCGACAAACTCTACGGTCGACGCCAGAAATGATGGAAGAATCGAAGACCAAGCCAATGAGCCCGCTTCCTTTCCGCCCCACACCCCGACACCTCTACGCCCCCACACCTCTACGCCCATACACGGCTCTGCTCCACCCCTGCACGGCTCTGCTCCATCCCGCGGTGAAAACTTCGTGTAGCGAAGGGTTTTCGCCATTCTGTCGAAGTTCCCTGCAATTCGGCTGCTTTGCCTAGCGTCTGATCCAGCAGGAGTATCATGTTTCCAGTGGTTGTGGATTCGCCGGGCGATATCGCGCCCGCCCCACCCCCCGCCTCACCCCGCTTTCTGGAAGCCGGTGCCGGATGGTGGGGTCAACGGGGCCAAGGGTCGGAAAATCGGATACTTATCGCCTAGTAAGCATCCAGAAATGCGGACAGATGTGGTAGTTATGTAATCTAACTCTACCGCTAGACGGCTTTTTGAAGCCGTTGCAGGAGGGGGAGTGTCCGGGTTTCCGGATGGTTTGCCGCCCCCAAGTATCCGAAAAACCGACCATTCACCCTTGGACTTTGTGCATTTCCAGTGCAAAGTCATGTCCCTGGCCCGTGGAAGCCCCCAAAGACAAGAGATTCGGTGAGGCGTGACCGACCGGGTCGAGCTACCCCCGGGGGGGAAGCTCCAGGGTGGAATCCGCCCTAGCCTCCGGAAATGGAGTTGGTCAGAAGATGAACCTGCTGTCAACCAGCATCTCGGACGAGGTCCTCTTGGCCGTTGGGTTACCGGCACACTGCAAACTGCTCTACCTGATGTTTCGTTGGGAGAGCAAGAAGTCGGGTAACCGCTGCTACCTGACCAGGGCGCGGATGCAGGAGCTAACCGGCCTGTCGAAAGAGACCATCATCGCGGACGTAAAGCGCCTGATCAAGGAGGGCTTGGTCGTTCCTCAAGGGAGGGCGGAATGGTTGGTCATCGACCCCTCGGAAAAGGGGTGGCTGCACCTGGTCGAGGTAGTGAAGAAACGCCTGCGCGAGGCACCTTCGCACGGTCAGGGGCTGGCTCTGGAGTACTGCACTCTGTGGGTCGACTGCGACGAGTTTCAGGACAACGCCCGACCCGCCTTTGAGGTCAGTCCCGAAACCGGGAAGCTCTATGAGCTGGACAGATGGTATGCCAATCTGAAAGTGGCCATTGAGTACCAGGGATTACAGCACTACGGACCGACCCGGCTCTATCCCAACCGGGAGGAGGCCCGCAGACTGCGGATGCACGACCTTGTGAAGCGTGCCCTGGCCGAAGAGGTGGGGGTGCATATCATCGCCGTCCACCGCCAGGACCTCAGTCTGCAAGGGATGAAAGAGCTGCTCGAACCCTGGCTGCCGCTGCGCCAAGGGGTCGAAGGCAGCCCCGTAGCCCTGTTCCTGGAGAGGGAGGCCCAAGCCTACCGCGAGTCGTTCACGGAGAGGTGGGCCGACCAGTAGGGCCGCCACTGACATGGTACCGCCGCGTGCCCCTCCGCCCGCACAGTCCCCACCCCCCTTACTCCCCTGCCCTCCTACTCGCCCTCCGGCACGTCACCGTGCAGTTTGAGGCCGAAGTAGATGACATCGGGGGTCAGTGCGGCTTCGCTCGGGACCCGGCGGCTCCTGGTGTGACCGAAGCAGGACCGGAGGCGCCGCGCGAAGGCCGGCGAAGCCGAGGCCGACCAGTAGGCCGCCACGCCGGGCGTGTCCAGGGCCGCGTGGACGGCCCGAAGCCCGCCGCCGCTGTAGAGGGCTGCATTGGCCGCCGACGCGAGCCAGCCCGGCCCATTATCTGTATCAAGGAGAACGATATCGTAGCTGCCCGGCCGCTCCGAGGCTACCCGGCGCAGATGCCGGCCGACATCGCCGACCAGAAGGCGGACCCGCGGGTCGTCCAAGGGGTTGCCGCTGTACGCCGCCAGATAGCGGCTGTGCCAGTCAACTACCACCGGCTCTAGCTCGACCACGTCGCAGCGGGCGTCCGGCGCCTCCGCCAGCACCGCGGCCACAGTGTAGCCGACGCCCAAACCGCCCACCAGTACCCGCGGACCCCAATCGCGGGCGGTCGGTTCGGAAGAGCACGGCGGGGTGGTTGCCGGAGAGGCGACGGGAACTTCGCGAAGCTCCTGTGCAGGCGCTTCGCGAAGTTCCCGCCAACAAGCTACTGCCTCGCGGCCCAGCGCTTCCTCGGACTGCCGGTTGTAAGTAGCCATGAGAAACATGCCATCGGAAATGATCTCGTACTGCTCGGCGCCGGCCCCGCCGGCGGATGACCCGTGGCCGGACACTCCACCTGCGCCCGGTGGCAGTTGGACCCGACGCAGGGCCAGTTCACCACAGATGCCTTGGCAGCGTTCAACCACGGCGGAAGCCGCGGGGGTCGCCGGCGGCCTCACCGCAACAGCGCCCCGGAAATGACCAGCTTCATGATCTCCGACGTGCCTTCGTAGATCTCCGTCACCCGCGCCTCGCGTACCAGCCGCTCCAAGCCGTATTCCTCCATGTACCCCCGCGCCCCCATGATCTCCTGGGCCGCGTTGGTCACCATATTGGCCGTCCGCGAAGCGTTCAGCTTGGCCATGGCGATCTCCTTCGAGCAGCGCGCCCCCGCATCGCGCAGGCGGGCGGCCCGGTAGGTCAGGAGGGCCGAGGCGTCGATGGCCATCGCCATATCCGCCAGCTTCCATTGGATGGCCTGGTGCTGGGCGACGGGGCGGCCGAACTGGACCCGCTCTTTCGCGAAGGCCAGGGCCCGCTCGAAAGCGGCGCGCGCGATGCCAAGGGACTGGGCGGCGATGCCGATGCGCCCGCTGTCGAGGACCGTCAAAGCGATCTTGATCCCGTCCCCCTCGCCCCCCAGGCGGTCGGAAACCGGCACCCGGACGTTATCCAGAATCAGTGGCGCCGTATGTGAGGCCGCCAAGCCCATCTTGTGGAAGGGCTTCCCGAAGGACAGGCCCGGGGTCCCCTTACGCACCAGGAAGGCCGAAATGCGGCGCGCCGGCAGCAGCAAGGGCTGCCTGGTCGCCCGCTCCGCCGGCAGCGCCCCCGCCACCCCCGTCACCGCCGTGACGATGTAGAGGTCGGCCTGCCCGGCGCTGGTGATGAAAGTCTTCTCCCCATTCAGCACGTAGAAGCCGTCCCTCGCTTCGCCGGTGCCGGCGCCCGAGGCGACCGTGCCTTCTCCGTTAGGCGTCCACACCGCCCGCGTCTGCTGCGACGCCGGGTCGGACCCCGCCCCCGGCTCGGTCAGGGCGAAGGCGCCCAGCCACTCCAGCTCAGCTAGCTTTGGGACGTAGGCCACCTTGTGCTCGGCCGTGCCGAAGCGGACGATGGCGTCCGTGCACAAGGTATTGTGGACCTCGAAAATGACGGCCGTGGCCGCGTCGGCACGCGCAATCTCCTCGGTGACGATGGTGTGCGCCACCGCGCCCAAGCCGCCGCCGCCGTACTCCTTGGGGATGTTGATTCCGATGAACCCTTCCTCGGCCAGCCGTCGCAGGTTCGCCCAGGGGAACTCTCCCGTGCGGTCCGCCACCGCCGCGCGCGGGGCGAACTCGGTCTGGGCCAGGCTCCGGATGCGCTCCCGGAGGGCTTCCTCCTCCGGAGAGAAACCGTAGGT
Organism: Bacillota bacterium; assembly: GCA_021791495.1. Lineage (GTDB taxonomy): Bacteria > Bacillota > Sulfobacillia > JAJYWN01 > JAJYWN01 > JAJYWN01. Next base: position 46,391 of record JAJYWN010000013.1, on the reverse strand, counting down.
GTTATCCTTGGAGACCGTTGGGGCCAAGGTCATGGTCATTCGCCCACCCCGTTTTTGGTTAGTCGCTACCGCACCTCAACACGCCGCCTGGCCGCCAACACGTGCTCCCTGGTAAAGGCCACGATACGGTCCAGATCGCTGCCGGGCCCGAAGCACTCGGCCACGCCCATCGCTTTCAAGGCTTCCGCATCTTCCCGCGGGATTATCCCTCCCACCAATACCACCACGTCGCTCAGGCCATTGGCGCGCAAGAGGTCCAGGATGCGCGGCACCAGGGTCATGTGGGCGCCGCTCAAAATGGACAGGGCGACCACATCGGCGTCCTCCTGGAGGGCGGCTTCGGACACCTCTTCCGGTGTCCGGTGCAGGCCGGTGTACACCACTTCCATGCCGGCGTCGCGGTAGGCGCGCGCGACCACCTTGGCCCCCCGGTCGTGGCCGTCCAGGCCCGGTTTGGCAACGACCACCCGGATGGGACGATTCATGTCCATGTTTTCCTCCCTCCTCCCCTAGAAGAGCGCCGCTTCGCGGTACTCGCCGAACTCCTCGCGCAGCACCTGCACAATCTCGCCCAAGGTGGCGTAGGCCCGCACGCACTCCAGAATGCGCGGCATCAGGTTATCCCCGCTCCCGGACGCCTCTGTCCCATGCGCTCCTACCCCACGCGCCGCCTCCCTCAGTTCTCCAAGGCTCCGCGTCACCGCCGCCGCATCGCGTGTCGCCCGCACCCGCCGCGTGCGTTCCACCTGCCGGCGCGGCCCTTCGGGATCGATCCTTAACAAGGGGATCTCAACGGGTTCGCCCATCCCGCCCTCGGCGCTGCCGCCGCTGCCGCCGCTGCCGCCGCTGCCACCACCGTAAGCGTTCACCCCGACCACCATCTGCTCGCCGCTCTGCACCCGCCGCTGGTAGGCGTAGGCGGCATCGGCGATCTCGCGCTGGAAGAACCCCTTCTCAATGGCGGGGATGACGCCGCCCAGCGCCTCGATGCGCCGGAAATAGTCGTAGGCCCCCGCCTCCATGCGGTCGGTCATGGCCTCCACGAAGTAGCTGCCGCCCAAGGGGTCGATGGTGTTGACCACCCCGCTCTCCCCGGCCAGGATCTGCTGGGTCCGCAAGGCGATGCGCACCGCCTTCTCGCTGGGCAGCGCCAACGCCTCGTCCATGGAGTTGGTGTGTAGGGACTGGGTCCCGCCCAGCACCGCCGCCAAGGCCTGCACCGTGGTGCGGACGATGTTGTTCTCCGGCTGCTGGGCCGTGAGCGAGCACCCGGCGGTTTGGGTGTGGAAACGCAGCATCCATGAGCGCGGACTCTTGGCGCCGAAAGTCTCTTTCATCTCCCGCGCCCAGATGCGGCGTGCCGCCCGGTACTTGGCGACCTCCTCGAACAGGTCGTTGTGGGCGTTGAAGAAGAAGGACAGGCGCGGCGCGAATTCGTCCACGTCCAGCCCCGCCGCCACCCCCGCGCGCACATACTCCATGCCGTCGGCCAGGGTGAAGGCCAGCTCTTGGAGGGCCGTGGACCCAGCCTCACGGATGTGGTAGCCGCTGATGCTGATGGTGTTCCACCGCGGAACATTTCTCGCGCAATAATCGAAGATGTCGGTAATGAGCCGCATGGACGGGCGCGGCGGGAAGATGTAGGACTTCTGGGCGATGTACTCCTTCAAGATGTCGTTCTGGATAGTCCCCGAGATCTGGTCCGGCCCCACGCCCTGCTTCTCCGCCACGGCGATGTACATGGCCAGGAGGATGGAGGCCGGCGCGTTTATGGTCATGGACGTGCTGACCTTATCAAGGGGGATGCCGTCGAACAGGATCTCCATGTCGGCCAGGCTGTCAATGGCGACGCCGAGCCGCCCCACTTCCCCTTCAGACCGCGGGTGGTCCGAATCGTAGCCCATGATGGTCGGCATGTGGAAGGCCACCGACAGACCGGTGGTTCCTTGGGAAAGAAGGTACCTGTAGCGGGCGTTTGATTCTTCGGCGGTGCCGAACCCGGCGAACTGACGCATGGTCCAGAGACGGCCGCGATACATTGTCTCGTGGATACCGCGGGTGTACGGGTACTGGCCGGGCTCTCCTAGCTTGGCGGCATACCCGCGGGCTGAACCGGCTCCGGCGGCCCCACGATCGGCGCCCTGGCCGGTGCTCTGGCCGGCACCCTGGTCTCCGCCCTGGTCTGCGCCCTGGTCTGCGCCACAGCCGTCACGTTCCAACTCGGGCACGTCGGATGGCTCATAGACACGCTTAACCGTGTCCCCGGACACGGTGATGAAACGGGGCTTCCTCTCCTGCATGGACACCACTCCCTCGGCTCTCCCTCAAAAGCCCTGATAACTGGTGTCAGGGAATCCTCTTGTGTTGATTATCGGGTCTGGCGGGCATTTTATGCGACCTCCCTGGCGAGAAAGGCTCGCTCACCCACCTATTACCCTATTCACTTCAGGACTGTTGCCAAACCACCACCCCGAGATTACGCGTCCGCCGGGCGCCGCCCCGCCTCGACCCTTGCCGCGGGTGCTCGCCGGCCGCGCCCTACGGCCTACTCTCTTCCGTCGTTCCGTTGGCCGCCCGCTGCCTCGCCGTGCTTGGCCAAGATCTCCTCGGCCGCCGAGTAGGGGTCCAGCCCGCGGGTGGCGACCCGCTGGGCCAGCGCCGCGAAGTCTCCGCTCTCTTCGGCGCCCGCCAAGATCCGGGCGGCGGCGAACCGCCCGACCAACTCTCGGATTTCGTTCTCTCCCTGCGTCATCCTTCTTCTTTCCAGCGCCCCGCTGTCGGTGATATGCCTGCGGTGACGTTCCACCGCCTCGACCACCGCCGCCACGTTTTCGCCGGTGTTGGCGATGGTCTTGACGATCGGCGGCCGCCACCCTTGGCGGTTCGCCAGGTCTAGCATGACGTCGAGTTCCATCACCGCGCGGTCGGCGCCCTCGCGGTCGGCCTTGTTCACCACGAAGACATCGCCGATTTCAAGGATACCGGCCTTGATGGCCTGCACGTCGTCGCCCATCCCCGGCACTACTACGACGATGGTGGTGTGGGCCAGCCCGGCGATTTCGACCTCAGCTTGCCCGACACCCACGGTCTCAACGATAATGACGTCCTTGCCCGAGGCGTCCAGGACCTTCACCACATCCGAGGCGGCGCGCGACAGACCACCCAGGTGCCCACGGGTGGCCAGGCTGCGGATGAAGATGCCGGGATCGGTGCCGATGCTGTTCATGCGGATGCGGTCGCCCAGGATGGCGCCACCGGTGAACGGACTGCTGGGATCGACGGCGACGATGCCGACGGTCTTGCCCTGGGCGCGCAGGAGCTTGGCGAAGGTGTCCACCAGCGTGCTTTTCCCGGCGCCGGGAGGTCCGGTGACGCCCAGAATGTAGGAGCGTCCGGTCAGCTTATAGGTTTCGCGGAGAATGTCGGAGGCACCGATGGTGCCCGTACCGGCCGAACCGCCGCCGCCGGCCGGGCCGTTCTCGACGATGGTGATGGCGCGGGCCAGGGCGCGGCGATCGCCCGCCAGCAAGGCCGTAATGATGTTTTCAGGCTGCGCGTCTTGGGGCAACTTTGCGTTCGGTCCTTTCATAGTTCGGGCAACGCGTGCAAGAAACGGATATTCCTTCGCCGGATTCAAACGCCTTTCCTTGTAGCGGATTCTGGCCAAAAGCCGTGCGCGGTGGGCTTTTTGGCATTCTGAAGCAGTTTTAGCAGCATGGAGTGCTCTAGAATCTCCAGAGCAGTTTGGCCAAGGCTATGAACAGAACGGCAAACGCTGTTTCAAGCTGGCCGACGCGTTTGAAACGGGTCTGACGGCGCTCGAAGGCGACGGTCCAGAGGGACCGGGCCACACCTGGCAGCAGGGCGGGCCAGACGCCGGCGGGGACCATGGAGCCTGTCGGAGGCGTGCCACCGGCGCGCCCCATCCACCAAACCAGGGCCGTGCCACCGGCGGCCGCCAAGGGAAACCACCAGGCGGTGGCCAGCCGCACCCACGGCGTCAGTTCGCTTTCAGATAACCGCACCCACTTCACCAGGACTTGCACGTGCAGGACTCCCAGACCGAAGCCGGCGGTGGCCAGCGCCCAAAGGCCGCTGAGCTGCACGAAGACGCCCGAGGTCAGGTCACCGGCGGCGACGCCTGCACCGACAGCCGCGCCTGGGCCGACTTCAGCCGCCGTCCCGCCCGACGCCAGGAAAGTCGCCGGCGCCATCAGCGCCAGGGCCGCCGTGCCGGCCAATTGCCACCAGGGGTTGGACGCCAGTCTGGGGCCACCGACCCGCTCGCACGTAAACCCGGCCGCCACTACTGGTAAGCCTATGAGCGCCAAAGGCCACCGCACGAGCAGCGGCACCGCCGCCAGGCCGGACAAGGCTGCCAGGGTTGGGACCCACGGCGTGCGGGCGCGTGTTCGCAGCGGCTCTCGAAGCAGGAAAAGGGCGAGCCCCGACACCCACGCGAGGATGGTGGCGGGGTGTATGGCGCCGGCTAGGAGCGGCCCCAGAACGGCCGGGCCGGCGAACAGGATCCAGGAACCATGCTCGCGGGGTAAGGGCAGAGGGCCCAAACTAGCTTTCCAGGTAATACGCCAGCTGCTGTAGCTCCAAACTCACATCGGAATAGTGGAGACGGACTTTCGGCGGCACGAAGAGCTTGGTGGGGGCGAAGTTCAAGATGGCCCGCACCCCCGCCTTCACGGCCAGGTCTACGACGGCCTGCGCGGCGTCGGCCGGCACGGTAATGATCAGAATGTCGATACGAAGCTCGGGCAGGCGTTCAGGAAGCTGGGAGATGGGGAAGATCTCCACCGTCTTCTCGATCTTGCGGCCCACCTTGGCCGGGTCGTTATCGAAGGCCGCCACCAGCCGGAAGGGGTAGTGTTTCTCCCTGGTGAAGCGGCGCAGATTGTAGCGTGCCAGAGCGATGCCCAGTTCGCCGACGCCGACGATGGCAACATTGATGGTCCGATTGGCGTTAAGGATGGCGCGGAGTTCTTCCCGGAGATATCCAATCTCGTAGCCCACGCCCTGCTTGCCGAACTCACCGAACAAGGCCAGGTCTTTCCGGACCTGCGCGGAGTTGACTCCGGCCCGATCGCCCAGTTCTTTCGAGGAGATGAAACGACCGCCCTCCTCGTCGTCGATCTGCTGTAGGATCCGAAGGTAGAGAGCCAGTCTTCGGATGACTACATCCGGCGCTTTGAGTTTTCGCAAACTCGATCCCCCCCGCCAACACCTTTCCCACTTTTGTGGGGCAATGTACAAAGCTGTCCTATGGAATTTGTTCAGCCAGGTGAAATTCCTTCTCGCGGGCGACCTTTTTCCGAAAAATTAGACTGGCTTTTCCGCTCGCTCTTTGGCCCGCTTTTCCGCCGGCGGCTTGACACCCCAGTGCAGGCAGACAAGCCCACCGGTGAGGGGTCTCGTCTTCACGTCCACCAAGCCGGCCTCCCTGAACATTTCCGCCAGCTTCAGCCGGCCCGGCAGGGGGCGTAATGATGCGGGCAAGTAGGCATAGGGATGCAGTTCGCGCTGTTCGTCTTTCCCCAGGCCCACCATGCGGTCAATGAGCGGCACCAGTCGAAAGAAGTAAAAATAGTACGGAACGCGGATGAAGGCGTTCTCGGGCTTGGATAGCTCAAGGGATATCACGTGCCCGCCCGGCTTGACCACGCGGGTCATCTCCGCCAGCACCCGCGGGATGTCGGCCACGTTCCGGAGGGCAAAACCGATGCTGGCCGCGTCAAAGGTATCGTCGGGGAAACCAATATCCATAGCGTCGCCGAACTGAAGAGTGATCATGGAACCGTAGGGGCTGGCCTCAACCTTCTTGCGGCCGATAGCCATCATGGCCTCACTGAAGTCAATGCCGGTGACTTTCCCGCCCGGGCGGACCTGCGCGGCCATCTTCAGGCTCAACTCCGCGGTACCGCAGGCCACATCCAAGGCATGCCCGCCTGGCCCTAAGCCCGTGACACCCTGGAAAGCATGCTGCCAGTAGCGCAGCGTGCCGGCGCTCATGACCATGTTCATAGCGTCGTAGTGGGTGGCGATGGTGTTGAACATCTTCTTAACATAACGGGCCTTCGGGTGCTCGCCGGCGGCTGCGGGGTCGGCGGCGGCGGCGCCCGACGGCGGCGCGGCGGCGGTGGTGTTTCGGTCTTCGGTAACCTTGTCGGTCAAAGTCTATACCCCCATGATAGCCGCGATGAAGAACCCAGCGGACTGGAGCAGGCCGGTGGCCAGGTGGATCAGGATCGTCATCCCGTTGGCCGGGAGGATGGCCCTTGGGTCGTCGTGGTGACGGGCGGCCACACCCATGGCCTTGGCGGCCAGGGGCACCGTCAGGAGGCCGAGAAGCGTTGCCCAAGGTGAGCGAGAGGAGCCCGTGGGACCCGCCGCGCCGGGGAGCACCGCGGCCAGCGTCAGCCAAACATAGGTCGCCACCAGCAGCCCATAGTACCCGCCCAAGGCTTGGCGGCGACCCATCCGCACCACGGCGTTGTTTTTCCCCACGGCCCGATCGGCCTCATAGTCCGGGTACTGGTTGATATAAAGAATGGCCGTCACAAGGAGGCCGATGGGTACGGAAGCCACCCACATGCGCGCCGAAAAGGTCTGCGTCTGGACGTAGTAGGCGCCGGCGACCAATAGCGGACCGAAGGCGAGGCCCAGGAAGTACTCGCCCAGGCCGCGGTAGGCCAGGGCGGCCGGCCCGGCGGTATAGAAGAAGCCGATGAGGCCGCCGGCGGCCATGAGGACCAAGACCGGCCAGCCGCGTAGGTAAGCCAGGTAAAGGCCAATGGCGGCGGCCGCGACGTAGCAGCTCAGGGCGGCGGCGTAGACCTGGCGTGCCGGTATCACGCCGGCCTGGATCAACCCCGTGCCTCCGCTGAAGGGCGACCGGTACCGATTAACGCGGTCGTTCCCGGTCTTGTCGTCGAAGTAGTCGTTCGACAGGTTGGCGCCGGCGTGGGCCAGGATGCCGCCAAGCAGGGTCAAGAAAAAGAGCGGCCAGTTCAGCATGCCCGTGTCGTAGCGCGCTACTGCCGTGGCGATGACGATGGGCACGATGACGGCGGTAAGGAAGGGCGCGCGGGCGGCCAGAACCCATTTCGTCACTGGGTTCAAAGGTGGAGGAGGCGTCGGAGACAAGTGCGGCGAGTCCAACATATCACCCCATTTACGAGCCTTGGTTTACGGAGCGCCTGTTATTCGCCGGTGGTGCCGTTTTTCCTCCGCGAACGTCGCATGCCGTTACGTAAAGTAGAGTACTCGCGAGGCCGGGAAGAACCGCTGGATCTCCGACGACAGGTAGGCCCTCAGTGCTTCCGCCTCCTCGTCCGGGTAGATGAACTTGGCCTGGCCGTACTTGCCGTGTTTCACCTGCCTGGTGCCTTCATCCAAGTCCAACGCCGTGTTCGGGAACCGGTCGAGGATGATGTCCTTCGACCTGCGGGTGAAACGAAACTGAATCAGCTCGAAAGTGAGGTCCGGCACCTCCGGCAGTTCCGCCGCCAGGCGGCTGAGGAGGGTGTGGTAGTCGCGGCGCCAGCCGTCGTAGATGAAGAGCGGCGCCACCAAGAAACCGAGGGGGTAGCCGGCGGCGGCGACCTTCTTGGCGGCGGCGATCCGTTCGTCCAGGGGCGGCGTGCGGTGTTCGAAAGCCGCGATGACCTGCGGCGTGTTCACCGAGAAGCGGAAGCGGGTGTGCCCGCTGTGGTCGGCAGTGAGGAGGCCATCCACGTTGGTAAACTTGGTGACGAAACGCAGCAGGCCGTATCTCTGGCGGCCGAAGAACTCGATGGCCTGGCGCAGTGAACCGGTGAGATGTTCGACGGCCAAGGGGTCGGAGGTCGACGCCACTTCAAACGAGGTGATGTGCGGCGCGCGCTCCTTGATCTTCTCGCCCACGGCGCCGAGGATCTCGTCGACATTCGCGTAGATGCGGACGTAGGGCTTCCGACCCAGGGAGGACTGCAGATAGCAGTACTGGCAGTAGGCGGGGCACCCCGTCACCAAGGGGAACTGGAAGTCCGCCGAGGGGCGACAACTTTCCAGTTCGAAGGTGCGCTTCACTCCGATGACCAGGGTTTCTTTGCCTTCGCGGTAGGCTTCGCGGGCCGTGTGCCCCGGCACGCCGAGGACGCGGTTATGCCCGGGGATCATGGTGATGGGTAGGCGATCGGCGCGAAAGCGCTGGTAGAGGGCCTTCCCCAACGGATAGTCGAGGGCCCCCGGCTCTACGTAGACGCGTTTGGGAAACCAAAGCTCCACGCCGGTATTGTTCCCGCGAAAGGACGGCCAGCCCTAAGCGAGCCGGCACTCGGAAACAGCCCAATTACCGCCTTTTCTCTGGGAACAGTGGCTTGAAGGCAACGCGAAAATTGTACTTCCTGCGCGCTTCGTCGAACCGTCTGGCCCACAGTTCTTCGAGTTCCTTCTCGCCTTTTCTGGCCACCCGGTAGTCTTCATCCTCGACGATGGTCTGACGGCTGTCGTGTGTAACCACGGCCATCGGTCACTCCACCCTTCTCCGCACACCCGCTCTATCCATAAGCTGGCCGATAGATGGCGTGTGCTTCTCCAGGAGACTCCTTATCGTGGGTTCACCAAGCTTGGACCAATGAGTTGGAAACTCCGTGTCTACGTTGAGGCATCCCACTATCCCATAGTATGGACCTGCCGGCGGAATAGGGATGGACAACAGTGATCTTAGGTGCCTTGTCTGGCTTCCCACATTCTTCCTGCAACTTCCAGAAAGAATGCAGTCTCGAGTTTGCGGGCCAGATACGATACCGAATCAGGGTGATCGGTCCTGGCCATTCCCAGCTAGTCTGCAGGTTTCCTCGGCAATTCGGGCATCAGAGCCGCAATGGCCAAGGGCAGCAGGTCCGTCATGCTCGCCGCGATGAAATCGGGCTGGTAACGCTCCAGCTCCGCACGGCTGTACTGGCTCCACCCCACCCCGACCGACAGCACACCCGCGTTGTGCGCCGCCTGCAGGTCGTAAGGGCTGTCGCCCACCATAGCCGTGACCGCCGGGGCGGCATCGATGCGGCGCATGGCCTCAAGGAGGGGGGCGGGGTTCGGCTTATGCTCTTCGGTGTCTTCCATCGTCACCACGGCCTCGAAGAAGTCCTGGATACCGACCAGGGCCAGGCCCTTGGACACCGTGGAGAGGACCTTCGACGACACCACTGCCAGGTGGCAGCCGCGTTCCTTCAGCGCCGCCACCGTTTCCCGGACCTTGGGAAACGGTTTCGCCAGTTCATCATGATGGGTGATGTTAAACTCGCGGTAGCATTCGACCATCTCGTCGCGGCGCTCGCGGCAGTAGAACTCCATGGTCAGCGACAAGGGCTCGCCCAACCGCGCCTTGATCTGCTCGTCCGTGAGGTCCAGCCCAAGCGTGGTCTTCATGGTGTGTTTGAAGCTGGCGATAATGAGGGGTGTAGTGTCGACCAGCGTGCCATCCAGATCGAACAAGAAGTATTTGCACTTCCCCAGCATGCCGCGGGCGGCGGGTGCCGCCGCGGCTACCGTCGCGGGTGCGGTGGCGGGGCGCCCCGCGGCTGATCCCGGCGCCCCCCCGCCCCTCACGCCCGAACTGGCCAAGGTCATCAGCTAGATGGCCCCCTCGAAACCGGCGCGACCCAGTAGCAGCGCGCCCCACAGCAGGCGGAACGCCTGGAGGTAGTCGGGGCCGGAGACTTCGATGGTCTTGCTGTCCACCTTCCGGACCTCGGGGAACAGGGTCGGCAAGGTGGTACCGGCGGTGGACTTGAAGGTGACGCGGAAGGTGACGGGACCGGCGACGCGGTGCGGCGTGATCTCGCCGGCCTTGGCGCGGCGGACGGCGCGCGCGGCGGCTTCGCGGATCAGGTCGCGGGTGCGGGCGGGTGGCAGGCAATTGCCCACCAACCGGTCGATGGCTTCCTTGACGGCCGCGGTCTCGATCGGACCGAGGAGTCTCTTCGCCTCGGCGGTGACCTTGTCATCGCCGGTAACCAGCGCGACAGGCACGCCGAAGTGCCCGGCCAGCCCCGCGTTCAAACCCGTTTCGCCGTAGGGGGTGCCGTTGCAGGTGATCTCGTGGACGATGCGGCCCAGGAGTGTATGGTTCAAGATGGCGTCGTCGGTGCCTTCGCGCGCGTGGTAGGCCACGAAGAAGGCGGCGCCGAAGCCGTCACCGTCGATCCCCTCCATCTGGCAGAGCTGTTTGTTACTGCCGCTGATGAGGCGGGCCTTCGGGTGAAGGTCCTCGATGAGGATGTTGATCATGGCGCCGTGGCTGTCGTTTACCAGCACTTCCGTGGCGCCGGCCTCGACGGCCCCCTCCACGGCGGCGTTGACGTCGCCGGTGAGCAGGCGGCGCATCCGCCCGTACTCTGAATCATTCGAAGCCACGTGCCTGGCGCTGACGATACCCGTGGCGCCTTCCATGTCGGCCGAGATGAAGACCTTCATCGACGAAACCTCCTCGGGATCCTTGGGAATTCAGGTGACCCGCCGAAGCGGTGCTTACCGAATTCGGCGCCAAGGGCCCAGGTACCTCTGCGCCTGGGATGCGGCACGCGGTCGGGTCCGGTCTGGGGTTGGGATCAGGCCTGCAGGACCGCCCGCAGCTCCTCCAGGAAAAGATCGTTCTCCGTCGGTGAACCGACGCTGACGCGCAGGTAGCCGTCGAGAAGAGTCTCGCCCCGGTAGCGGCGGATGTAGATCCCGCGCAGGCGCAAGGTCTCCCAGACCTTGTTATGGTCTCGCCCAGGAAGTTCGAAGAGGATGAAGTTCGTCGTGGACGGCAGCGGGCGCACCGCCGGCGCCAGCGACGCCAGCCCGGCCTCCAAGCGCTCCCGCTCCTTCAAGGTTTCGGCCACCCACCCCTTGAGCCGTCCAACCTCCTCCAGCATGACCAGCCCGGCGGCGACGGTCATGTGGTTCAGGTTATAGGGCATCTTGTGGGCCCGGACCTTCTCCACGGCCTCGGGCGGCGCCACCAGGTAACCGAGCCGCAGGCCCGCCAGGCGGAAGGCCTTTGAGAAAGTGCGGCTGACACACAGGTTGGGAGCCAGACGGTCTACCAAGGGGACGACCGTGCTACCCGCGAACTCGAAGTAGGCTTCGTCCACCGCCACCATGGCCCGGGTGCCGCGGACCAAGGAACGGACTTCATCCACCTCACACAGGTTGGCGGTGGGGTTATTCGGGCGGCAGAGGTAGACCAGTCCCGCTTCCTTGCCGTTCGCCGCGCCCCCCCGGCTCACCGCGTCCCCCCGGCTCACCGCCTCCGTCAGGGCCGCCATGTCTAAAGGGAAATCGGGCGGGCGCAACTCCACCTGGGTGTAGGGAGCGTGCGATAACTCCGCGGCGGCGCCGTAAGTCTCGAAGGACGGGCGGAAGGCGACCACCGGCCTATCCGGGCCGCTGTAAGCGAAAGCCAGCAGGTGAAGGATCTCGTCCGACCCGTTACCCAGGACGATCATGTCCGGGCTCACCCTGGCATAGTCGGCCACCGCCTCGGTGAGTTCATTCTCCAGACTCGACTCGTAGCGTGAAAACCGGGCACCAAGGGCGCGGTGGAAAACCCGCTCTTTCAGGTCCGCGGGAATCTCGTAGGGACTCTCGTTGGCGTCCAACTTCGCTCGGGGCGGCGGGTATGTAGGGTTGAATGGTTCCGGCAACTGGTCGTCCCTCCTCGATATGGACTATTATGCCACAGACCGGGAGGTTGTGGGGCCGGCCGTGTCACTACTTGGTCAGATCACCACTTCGCGGTGAACGATAGGCAACAACTTGGACTTGAATTGCAGGCGAATTGGGTTCAGTAATAGTATTGGCTCCGTGTCGAACCGGAGAGGAGGTGGCGCCCAAGTGTTCGAGCAATCGCGGAATATCATCACGTTCGCATACGCCTTGGCCTTTTTCACCATGGGGATTTCCGTTCTCTTACGGGTGCGCACGCCCAGTTCCTTCCGGCTGGCGGCATCCCTGCGCTACCTCGGCGTCTTCGGCATCCTCCATGGCCTGGCGGACTGGTTCACCCTGATGCGGCCGGCCCTTGAGGGAAGCTCCGACCCCAGCGCCGTGGCCATCCTCATCTTCAGCACGCTCCTGACCGCTGCTTCCTTTGCCACACTGCTCCTTTTCGGCGTCGAGATCCTCATCGCCAGCGACGAAGGCCTGTCGCGCCTGCGCATCGCTGTCTCACTGGCCGTGGCGGCGTGGCTTATCGTGGCGGTCGGGACGGCGCGCGCCATGCCGGTCGGCGTCCTGCCGGTCCAAATGACCTACATGAATTCGCTCAGCCGCTACCTCTTCGGGCTGCCGGGCGCGATTCTGGCCATGGTCGGCATGCTGCGCCACGCCGCCCTGGTGCAGCGCATGGGAATGGGCCAGCTGAAATCCTACTTCCACCTGTCTGCCGCCGGTATGGCGGTGTATGCCGTAGGAAGCGTGGGCGGTCCGCCGGCGTCCTTCTTTCCGGCCTACTTCCTTAACTCGCTGACGTTCTCGGAGGTTCTGGGGGTCCAGCCTGAAATCATCCGCGGCCTGGCCGGCATCATGTTGGCATACGCCACGCTGCATATTCTCGAAGTCTTCGACCTGGAAATGTCCCGCCGGCTGGAAGCCGCTGAGAAGGCCGAATCGCTGGCCTTGGAACGCGAGCGCATTGCTCGCGACCTGCATGACAGCCTCATTCAGCGGCTATACGCCGCGGGCCTCAGTCTGGAGCGGGCCGTCCGGCGCCTGGAGGGGACATCCGCCGTTTCCGCGGGCGCCGAAAACGGCGTCTCGGGGACGGAGATGCCGGAGCACCTGACGGCGGCAGGCCCCACGCGCGGCGCCGAGGAGATTCTGGATGAAGTAAAAGAGCAACTCAACGACACGATCATTACCGCCAGGAGTTTCATCACCGAACTGCAGAGCGACACGTCCAACGTTTCTCAGGACGCCGTTCCGCTCGAAGGAGAGCTGCGCCTGATGACCCATGAGCTGACCCGCACCTTCTCGACCGCGGTGAACCTGCGTGTAGAGGGAACTCTACCTCTGGTGGACAACTCCGAAGCCTCGCAGATCCGTCAAGTCGTGCGCGAGGCGGTGGCCAATGCGGTGCGCCACGGGGTGGCTACAAGGGTGGAAGTCATCGCGCGCAACCTTGGGCCGGTCCCAAGTCGGCTAAGTAGAATAGAGGGAAGAGTAAGGACGCGTGTCGAAGATTTGGTCGTTTTGACGATTGCCGATAACGGCAAGGGTTTTGAGCCCGAACAGGCCTTGGCGGATTCGCCGGGACACGGGTTGCCGAACATGCTGTTCCGTGCGGAGAGGTTGAACGGCAAGCTGAGCGTAAAATCGGCGCCCGGCAAGGGAACACAGGTCACTCTGACGGTTCCGGTGAGGAGGTTGGAAAATGGACCAAGCTAACGAGCCCATCAAAGTGCTGATCGTCGACGATCACGAGGTGGTCCGGGTGGGTTTGAAAGCCATTCTCGACTCCACCGAGGGCTTGAGCGTGGTGGGAGAAGCTGGGAACGCGCGTCAGGCGGTTGAGGCGGTGGCGAAACAGGAGCCGGACGTTGTGGTCATGGACATCCGCATGCCCGGCGAGGACGGTATCGCGGCGTGCCGGGAGATCAGGGCTAAGTTCCCGAATACCAAGGTCATCATGCTGACTTCCTACGCCAGTGAAGAGGAAGTCGTCGGGGCGGTCCTGGCCGGCGCCAGCGGCTACGTCCTGAAGCAGGTGGGCAGTGAGAAACTGATTGAGGCCATCAACGCCGCGCAGGAGGGCCAGGCCACGCTGGATCCTTCCGTCACCGCGAAAGTCCTGGGACGACTCAGGGACGCGCTGCAGTCGCCTCTGCCCAATGAGGAGTCGCTGACTCCACAGGAGCGCCGCATCCTGGCGCTGATCGCCGACGGCCACACCAACCGCCAAATCGCCACCGAACTGCACCTCTCTGAGAAAACCGTCCGCAATTATGTCAGCGCCATCCTCTCCAAGCTCCAGTTGGAAAACCGCACTCAAGCCGCGGCTTTGGCCATAAGGATGAACCTCACCGAATAGTTTTGGATTGGCGGTGGCGCTCCCTCGTGGGGCGACCACCGTCCGGTGTCGCGTTGTCTGCGTCTAGCGAGTGTCTCTTTCCCGCGTCTGGCTTTCCGTCAGAAAGACCCTGCTAAACTCTGTCCCAGGACATTTGCCACGCCACGATGTGACTTCTCGCCCTCCCATTACATTGACTAACGGCCCTATATGAATTTGTTCGCACAAGTGATAATGGAGTCGAAAAGCTAGGGAGGTGCGGAATAATGAAGATTGTGTGGCGCGTCACATTCACGATTCTTCGAATCTGGATGGGGCTGCAGTGGCTGGAAGCGGGTTCGGAGAAGATCAAGAACCCGGCTTGGGTTGGCGACCAAGTCCCAGCGGGTATCACCGGCTTCCTGAAGGGTGCGGCCGCCAAGGCTACCGGAGCTCACCCCGCGGTGCAGAAGTGGTATGCCGACTTCTTGAACGGGTTTGCCATCCCCAACGCCAAGATATTCTCGTACATGGTCGCGTTTGGTGAAGCTCTTGTAGGTATCGCACTCATTCTGGGTATCTTCACCACCTTTGCGGCCCTGATGGGCGCGTTCATGAACCTGAACTTCATGCTGGCCGGTTCCACCAGCACGAACCCGATCCTGTACACGGGGTCAATGATCATCCTGTTCTGGTCCGCGAACGCCACGTTTTTTGCCCTCGACCACGTCATTCTCCCATGGCTCAAAGAAAGGGTACAAGGTATTCTGAAGAAAGCTCCAGCGACCGCGGCCTAACCGCTCAAAGGTCGCCTGGGAAAGACCGATAAGGCATTAGAGAGATTATCTCGAATACTACGCCCCGTTTCCGGACTAGGCCCGCAGAGAACTCCGGCTCTGCGGGCCCTCTGTTTTGCTTCGGGTTGCACCTGTCATGAGTCGTGTGCCAGCGGCCAAGTGACAATCCGCCCCGCATAGTACATGTTCATCCTTACTTGCCATGATCCTGACCGTCGCCGACGGGTGTCTGTTGTCATGCGCTTGCCGCCGACGACGACGCGGCCGACGCCATCCCTTTCGGACCTGGTCTACGTGGCGGGAGCAGGTGACGAGGGCTGATACAGCCAAGAAGTTCCCCGTAGGAGGATGAGGAACAGATGTTGGAGCCGTCATTGATCGCCCGGGTACGCCGCGAGATCCCGGTCACGGCCAGCGCTACGTACGTCTATCTGAACGTCGGGACCATGGGGCCCTCCCCCTCCCCTGTCCACCAGGCTTTTCTCGACGCCTACCAGGCATGGCAGGATGCGGGTCCGGGGAACCCCGAGGTGTATCATGCGGCGCACGGCTTGATGGAGCCGGCGCGGCAGGCGTTGGCCGCCTACCTTGGGGTGGCCCCAGACGAGGTGGCGCTGACGTCCAACAGCACCGACGGAGTGAACATCGTCATGGCGGGGTTGGATTGGAGGAAGGGCGATGAAGTGCTCACTTCGGATCAGGAGCACCCCGCCGTCTCGGTCCCCTGGCTCAACGTCCAGCAGCGCTACGGGGTAGTCGGCCGCATCTTCAACCTTGGCTCGACCGTCGACGAAATCTTGTCGAACTTCCGTGCCCAGCTAAGCGGCCGCACCAAGCTAGTAGTCGTCAGCCATGTGAGTTCCCAGACAGGTGTCCGTCTGCCCGTGGCTGAGATGACGGCCCTGGCCCACCAGGCGGGAGCCCTGGTCTGCATCGATGGCGCGCAGGCCTGCGGGCAGTTCCCCGTGAACGTGGCGGCCATCGGATGTGACTTTTACACAATGAACGGGCATAAGTGGCTGCTGGCTCCGGGCGGGACCGGTGGGGTAGTCATCCGCCGGCAGGCACTGGAGAGACTCGTGCCGGCGGTGGTGGGCGCCGGCAGCAATGAACCGGTGGACTACCGCGCGGACAGACGGCTGCAGTTCGTCCCTTCGGCCCGGCGCTTCGAGAACGCCACGCGCAACTGGGCTCTGTACGCCGGGCTGACCGCGGCCTGCGCCTACATCGGGACCCTTGGCTTCGAGAACATCGAGGAGCGGGGCCTGGGAATGTCACGGCGGTTGCAGGCCGAACTGGCGAGGATTCCAGGCGTGAGCGTGAAGACGCCGGCTGACCCCGCTCTGTCAACCGGCCTGGTAACCTGGGGCATCTCCGGGTGGAGCGGCCGCGAACAGTATGACGCGCTGCTGAACCGTTTCAAGGTCTGCGGGCGGACGGTCGGCGAGTTGGAAGCGGTGCGGGCGTCGTGCGCGTTCTTCAACCTTGAAGAAGAAATAGAGCTGCTTCTGCGGTCGGTGGCAACTCTCGCGAAGGAAAGGGCCTGACTGATCCCTCCCCCGGCGCGGGCATACTAAGCCGGGGTGAGGGGTCTTGTTCTCCACGCGACAACTGATCTTCATCGGTTTCCTCCTGGTCGGCTTCGGTTCGCTGGCCCTCGTCGGCGCCGTGGTCCGCGGCAATCTGGGCCGGACCTTCATCTGCGCCACCGCTGTGTACCTGGCCTTTGCGGCTCTACAGCAGAACCTAGAGCGTCTAAGGAAGGAGCGGGCCCCGTCGTCGCCGCCGTCCAGGGGCAAAGGAGGAAGGCCGACCAGCCGGGGGGAATAGAGGCGTTCGGCGACGCCGTCGACTATTCGCACGAAGCGGTGAGTTGTTTGGTCGAAGAACCCCTCCGCGGCTGGCCGACCCGCAATGTCCCGGTCATGGGCCTCACCACCGGGTTGAACGTCGGCTCCGTCCTTCTCTGGGCGCCCGTACTCTCCCTCATCATGCGCGACCTGGGTGCCTCCGACTTCGAGATCAGTCTGGCGGCGGCCCTGTGGGCGGCGGGATCGGCCCTGGTGCAGTATCAGGGCGGACGCATCGCCGACCGGGCGGGACGGTTTCCGGTGATGGTCTACTCGTCCTACGCGAACGGTCTGTCGCTCCTGTTATGCGCCCTCATGCCGAGTTGGATCCCCTTCGCCGTCCTGTATGCAGTTTACCAGGCCGGAAACGCCATGCAGAGCCCCACCTTTTCGGCTTTCGTGGGCGAGTCGGTGCCTCCGGAACGGCGCGGCAGTGCCTACGGCTTCGTGGAGTTTTCCGTGGGAATCGGCCTGATCCTGGGCCCCTTGATCGCCTCGCGCCTTATTCCTGTGATCGGGACTAAGGCGCTGATGGGGGTCTCGGGCGTCCTCATTCTGGTCGCGGCCGTCATCCGGCACATGTTCTTGAAGGAGACCAAGCCGGCGACGTCAGGGACCACACCTTTTCGCTTCGCCGCCGTCTTCAAGGGCCGCCTGCGTCTGGTCCTTCTGATTTGGATCACTTTCAACGTCATGCTTTCGCTGACGATGTGGGGACCCTTCACGTCTCTGCACGCCAGTGATGCCCAGGGTCTGTCCAAAGCCCAGATCGCGCTGTTCTTCGCCCTTGGAAGTGTGGTCTCGGCCGGCTCCAGCCTGCTGGCGGGGCAGGCGGTGAACCGTTGGGGAGCATACCGGACCTTGGCCGCCAGTATGGGTGGAACGGCCCTGGCCTTCATCTTCTGGTCCGCGCAGCGGAACCTGATCTGGCTTGGTGTGGGCTACGCTCTGGCGGGCAGCACGTTTCAGATGGCGATGGTGGCCAGCGACGCATTCCGCGTGGCGGCGGTGGAGGACGAGATCCGTGGGAGCGCCTGGGGGGCCATCGGCACTTTCGCTAGTCTGACGTCGGCGCTGGTCATCCCCATCGCGGGGGCGGCTCGGACGGCTCTGCATTGGTCGGCCGCGCCTTTCTGGATGGGCGCGGTGGCAGCGGTGGTCGCGGTGTGGGGGGTCTACCGATTGACGCTGGAGGACCGCCGAAGCGGTGTTGTTTGACGCGATTTGACCTATCTGACCTAGTTGGTCATCTTGACCACTTAGACCACGCCGTGGTAAGATGTGGAAGAGGTGACGGTCATGGGTGGAGATAAGGATCAGGCCGACGACAAGGGGAAAGCTGCCTCCCCTACCCCCTTCCGCTATCCGGAAGTCCTGGCCATCGCCGACGCCAAGAAGAATTTCAGCTCCATCGTCCGCGAATCCAGTGAGGCGCTGAAGCTGTACATGGTAGGGAACGCCCTGCGGCGCGAGGCTCCGCGGTCGGTGATCCTGGGCGAGCAGGCCTTGCGGGTCCTGCTGCGGGGGGTGCAGGGACATCCCGTCTGGGAAGAGGATGCCGAGCACCACTTGTGGTCTGTTGAGGTTCCGGAATTCGAGGCTGTTGGCCAAGGCGAGACCAAGGAGGAGGCCGTCAAAGACCTGCTGTGGGCGGTTGTCGAACTTGCGGAAGACTATATTGAGGACATAGCATTCTACTTTAAGATAGGATGGCAGGACAAGCTCCCCTTCGCGCTGGCCGCTTTCCTGGCAGCCGACGATCCAGAACGCCTGCGCCGGTTGCTTGGAGTGTAGTCTATGCCGTATGCTTTCACCTTCGGGGATATTGCCCGGGTCTGCCACGCACTGGGCATGCTAAGAGAAGGGAAAGGGCAAGTGTGGAAGGGGTTGGGTCACGATGGCGTATTCCGCCGGTTAAGCCTGCACTCGCATGGTGCGGGAAGGGCCGTCGCTCCCGGAACGGCAAGAGCGTTTGCCCGACAGTTAGGGTTCGTGTCCCTGGAAGCTATGTACCAGTTCCTCAAGGAGCTGAGGTAGTTCTATTCGCAAGCGCTAGGCCACCGGCCCAGTTACTCTGCCAGGAACTTCACCGGTAGGTGGCCGGCCAGCCCCTGATAGGTCAGCATAAGGAAGGCCGACTCCAGGGCGTGCCAGGACTTCGGGCGCGCCGCCTCCTGATTCATCCGGTAGGCCGCCTCCAGGATCTCCATGGCCATGCGGTTGTCACCCATGACAAAGGCGGTGTAACCCATGACCGACCAAGGCAAGGTTTCGGTCTTGTAGAAAGTCGGCCAATCCGGGAAAACCTGGTTGACGCGGTCATAGATCCTGATGGCGCGGGGGTCGTCCGGAGACAAGACGCCCGTGACGATGGGGTAGACTTGGGAGATCACGTCCGGGTACCAATGGCCCCAGTTTACCAGGCGCTTGCCGCCGTGGTTGTCGAGAGCCCAGATGAAGGCCTGGTATTCCTCGTCCCATAGGGTGGTGAGGATGCCCTCTTGAACGCGGCCGGCGGCGTCCAGGTAGTAATGCGCCCGTTGCTTGATACCGACACTGTCCAGTATCCCGGCGTAGTCTTTCAGGCCGCGATAGACTTCAGCGTTATCCATCAGGTACTTTCGGTAATGGCGGGGCTTGGCCCAGGTCAGACCGTCCGTGTTCTGCAAGTCAATAATGACCGAGGCCACCAACTCCAGGTCGGCGTACCGGTCGCGGATAAACTGTTTGTCACCAGTAACGCGGTAGTACGCGGCCACGGCCGAGAGGAAGGTGGCGGCGTAGCTATCGGCCGAGTCATAATAGTCGGTGGAGACGATGCCGCCGTCGGCCACCTGATAGTCGTAGATGGTACCGGTGAAGCCCCACACGTCGGTCTTGCGGTTCAGGTGCGCCAAGTACCAGTCGATGTAATCCTTCACATCTGCCGGGCTCGAGTTCACCAGTGACAACGCCGACAGGTTGGCGAAGTACGGGATGATCTGCTTCTGGTCGGGGTTTTGAAAGATCTCCCCGTCGGGTCCGATACTGCGGAGGAGCCAGGCCTCCTCCAAGGAAATGGCGGACTGTCCCATCTGCAGTACGGAGTCCAGCGAGGCTCCAGAGCGCGTGTGCGCAGCCTGGCCGGCCAGGGCTAGGAGGAGGGATCGAGTGGTATAGGGAGGGCTGTCCGAATGCGCATTCAACGGCACTATGCTGTTCTTTGCCAAGAGATTCGGTATGTACCACGGTTGCCAGGTGAAGAAAGCGATCACCGACAGAAGCAGCGCCAAGATGCCCGCCGCGGCAAGCGCTCGTAGCCAACGTCGCGATCGGGGCCGTGTAGACCGGCCATGAAGGTGGAAGTTCACGCCTAGCGAAGTCAGATGGCTACCCCCCGCCACACACCGCTAGAGAAGGACGCGACACCAGTCTGCAAGGGGCCGCGCTTGAACACGGTCGGATGATCAACACCGATATTTAGCTGTGGCTCAGAGGAATTCCTTTAGAAAATAATGGCAGAGAAGGGCCTAGAGCGAGGCCAGTCCTTTCAGCACTTGTTCCCAGACGAAGATGGCGCGACCATATTCACTGAGAGATAGGCGCTCTTCGGGCGTATGATCCAGAGACGAATCGCCGGGGCCAAAGGCCAAAATAGGACAGTTCCAGACCGGGCCGACGACGTTCATGTCGCTGGTGCCCCACTTCAGTTTGAAACGCGGACGCCCGCCGGCACTGCGGATAGCAAACATGAAATTGCGGACCAGGGGGTTGTTCTTGTCTCCCCGGTGGGCCAGTTGGGGGTGGCCGGCGTGCCAGCGGATATCTGCGGGTATGGCTGCCGCGGCCTTGGTTATGCATTGCTCGACGTCGCTTTCGGTGATCCCAAGAGGGAGGCGGAAATCGATCTCCAGTGAGACCTTGTCGGACAGACCGTCGGTCTCCGAGTTAATCTGAAGGATCGAGCAGGACAGTTGGTCAAAACCGCTGATGATGGCGCCGCTTTCCGTCACCTGATCTTTCTCCCGGACGTTTTCATTCAGCAGGCGCCAGAACTCCATGGTGGCGTCGATGGCGGTTAGCCCTTTTCCCGCGCGGTGACCGTGAGGGAGGGTGACGACTAGCGTGACACGCACCTGGCCTTTGTAACCCAGGGTGATGCCTTCCCAGCCACTGGGTTCGCCGATCACGCACCAGTCTGGATGATACCGGTCCACAATGGCCATGGCGCCGTGGGCGTCGGACTCTTCGCCCACCGCTCCGACCAAGGTGACGTCAAGGGCCAGTTCTCCGGTGCGCGCGGCGCGCTGGGCGCCGGCGATGAAGGCGGCCAGTGAACCCTTGGCGTCCACGGAGCCGCGGCCCCACAGGAAGCCGTCTTTCGTGGTGACGGGTAGCCAGCCGCCCACGGTATCGATGTGCCCAAGGAAGAGGAGGGAGTGCCTACCGGTTCCACGCTGGGCCACGACGTTTCCGGTATCATCCTTACCCGAGTTCCAGCCAAAGGCTTTCAGCTCCTTGACCAGGAGGTTGGCCACGGCGGCTTCCTGCCCCGAGAAGCTCTGCTGGGCCACGACGGCGCGAAGGAGCCTGACTTCGGACGGGCTGGGCATGGGCACGGGAACGGAGGCCGGAACGGCAGCCGACATAGGCGCCGAAACAGGGGCCGCGGCCGGTTCGCTATTTGGCGCGGGCGCAGGAATGGTGGCCAAGGGGTCAGGCGGCCTCCTTCAGGACTGCTTCAAGGGCGACATATACGGTCTCGAGTTGTTCCCAAGTGATGACCATGGGCGGGAGCAGGCGGATGACGGTGGGACCCGCGTCCAGAGCCAGCACGCCGCGGTCCTGCAGGGCCTGAAGGTACTTGGCCGACCGGGTACGCAGGTCGATGCCGATCATTAGCCCTTTGCCGCGGACTTCTCGGATGACGTGGGCCTCGGCGGCCAGGGCGTTGAGCTTCGCCATGAAGCGCTCGCCCAGCTCGGCGGCGCGCTGGGGCAGCTTCTCATCGACTGCGGCCTTGACAGCGGCGGCGGCGGCGGCGCAGGCCATGGGGTTGCCGCCGAAGGTGGAAGCGTGGGTCCCACGTTCCAGGTCGCCGATGCGGCCGCCGATGGCCACGGCGCCGATGGGCATGCCGCCCGCCAGACCCTTGGCCAAACAGAGCAGGTCGGGCGTGACTCCAAAGCCTTGGGCGGCCACGAAGGTGCCGGTCCGCCCCACCCCGGTCTGGACTTCGTCGAAAACCAGCATGGCACCACGCTCATCGCAGAGAGCGCGCAAATGCTCCAAGAAGCTCTTCTCGGCCACGAAGACGCCGCTCTCGCCCTGTACGGGTTCGACGATGACGGCGGCCGTGTCGGTCGTGATGGCCGCCTCGGCTTCCTCGGCGCTGTTGAAAGCGACGTGGCGGTATCCTTCGAGGAGGGGTTCAAAGGGCCCGCGGTAGCGCGGATTCCAGGTGGCCGAGAGGGACCCCATGGTTCGGCCGTGAAAGCCGCGCTTGGTGGCGACTACCTGTTTCCGTCCGGTGACCAGGCGGGCGATCTTCAGCGCCGCCTCGATGGCTTCCGTCCCGGAGTTGCAGAGGAAGACCCGGCCAAGTCCCTCGGGAAGGGCCGCCGCCAGCGCGGCCATGAGCCTGGCGCGCGGCTCCGAATAGAAAGACTCGCCGCAGGTCAGAAGAGTGGCAGCCTGATTGCTCACGGCCTCCACCACCGCCGGGTGGCAGTGTCCAAAGAGGGCTACACCGTGGCCGGTGTCGCAGTCGATGTATTGGCGGCCGTTCACATCCCAGACCAGGGCGCCTTTGCCGCGCGCCAGAACGACGGGGCGTTTGTGGTAGAAGCCGGAGGCGTGCGCCGTCTCGGCGGCGACGATCTGCTCGGCCGTCCAGGCTTGATCCGCGTTCATGGTACCAGCACCGTCCCTTCTCCCGCCAGCGCCCTGGCCAGCGGCTTGTCGCGGCGGGCATCGGCGATGACTGCCTGGGCCACTCCACTCTGCACAGCTTCCACGGCGGCGGCGAACTTCTTCTTCATGCGCCCGCCCGCCAGAGGCTCGAAAGCCTCAGCCTGGCCTGCCTGGATCCTGGGAATCACGGTGGACGGGTCGTTCACATCGCGAAGCAGGCCGGGCACATTCGTGAAGAAAATCAGCCGCCCGGCGCCCAGCGCGCGGGCCAGCGCCGCCGCGGCCCGGTCGGCGTCTACATTGCAGACCTCGCCGGTGGTGGCCAGGACCATTGGGCAGACCACCGGCACGTAACCGGCGGCGACCAAGGTTTCGATGAGCACCGTGTTCACCTTGTCGATGGTGGCCGACAGGTCGTCGCGGATGACCTTGATCTTCGCGCCCTCGATGGAGCGGATCGCCGTCTTCCGCTCGCCGGTGAGAAGGCCGCCGTCCACGCCGGACACCCCAAAGGCGTTGATGCCGTGGGCGCGGAGCTGGCGCACCAGTTCGGTATTGACCGTGCCGGCCATGGCCATGGTGAAGACCTCCATGGCCTGCGGGTCGGTGTAGCGGCTGACGTGGCCGGAGGGGGACTTGATAAACTTGGGCGCGATGCCGAGGCGTTCGCTTAGGGTGTTGACCTCGTCCGAACCGCCGTGGACCACCACCAGGCCACCACCGTCGCGGGTGGCGGCGGCGATGTCGGCCGCCAAGGCGGCCAGGTGGTCGCGGATGCCCGCGGCGCCCCCGATCTTGATAACCAACATGTTAGAAGACATCCTGCGTGAGGTCCCCTCTCGACTCTTCTCAGGCCGTCCCCTTCGGCCACTTAAGAAGGCTGGCGCTGCACGCGCTTGCCCCTCGGCCCATCAGAGAGGATGCAGCCCGGCGAAATCCAGACCGGCGGTTTCGGGCCAGCCCATCATGACGTTCATGGCCTGGACGGCGTTGCCGGCGGCGCCCTTCATCAGGTTGTCGATGGCCGACATGATCACCAGGCGGTCGGAGTGCGGGTCCTTGGCAAAGCCGATGTCGCAGTAGTTCGAGCCGGCCAGCACTTTGGGGTCGGGGTAGCGGTGGGCGCCGTGGCGCTCCTTGACGATGCGGATGAAAGGCTCAGAACCGTATTCCTGGCGGTAGACTTTCCAGACTTCCTTCTCGCCGATAGAGGAGTCTTTCAGCATGACTTGGCAGACGGCCTGCACGCCGCGGACCATGTCGACCGCGGTGGCGGTGAGGTGGATGCGCGCCCCCGTCTCCTGCGCGATCTCGGCCGTGTGCCGGTGGCCCACCGGCTCGTAGGTCCGGACCACGTTGGCCCGTTCCGAGTGGTGGGAGGCCGGCGATGGGTCGGCGCCGCCGGCAGACGATCCAAACTTGCCCTCGATGAAGACATCGGGCAGGGCCAGCCCGTGTTTGAACAGGGGTGCCAGGGCCAGGCTGGAGGCGGTGGCCAGGCAGCCGGTGCCGGCGACCCAATTGGCGCCGGCGATCTCGGAGCGGTGCAGTTCGGGCAGACCGTAGACGAATTTGGCCAGCGTCGCGGGGGCCGGGTGGGGCCATCCGTACCAGACCGGATACTGGGAGGCGTCGCGCAAGCGGTAGTCCGCCGACAGGTCGACGACTTTGGGGGCCAGCGACAGCCAGTGCTCGCTCTCCTTCACGCCTTCGCCGTGCGGTAGCGAAAGGAAAAGCAGGTCGACGGGGGCCAGCACCTCGGGCGAAACGAACTGCAGGCTCGTGCGGCGGCGCAGGTTCGGGTGGACCAAGTGCACGAACTGGCCGGCCAGGCGGCGCGACGTCACTTGGGTCACTTCCACGCCGGGATGGGAGAGGAGGAGGCGCAAGAGTTCGCCACCGGCGTAACCCGAACCGCCCACGATGGCGGCCTTCAACTTAGCCGCCGGCCCGTTTACCAGGCCGGCTGCTGTTCCAGACAGGGTGGTTCCGGTCGCCCCCGCGGAGGCGACCCCTGCTTCCGCGCTCATTGCCGCGCCACCTCCAGCCAGTAGTCCACCAGGGCTCCGGCAATGTCGACGCCGCTCGCGGCCGTGCATTCCTTGAACTCCATCGTGGCGTTGACCTCGTTCACCAAGAGCCCGGTCGGGCTCTCCAGGATATCGACGGCCACGGCCCCGCCGCCCACCGCCGCCGCCGCCTTCTCGGCCAGGCGGCCGACGTCACCGTCCACGGGGCAGTTCACGCCGTGTCCGCCCCGGGCGGCGTTGGTCACCCAGTGTTCTGAGTAACGGTACATCCCGGCCACGGCGCGACCGCCAATGACGATGATGCGGATGTCGCGTCCCGGCTTGGCCACGTGCTCCTGGACGTAGTAAATGGAATGCACGTAGGAACCCAACGTGTCCTTGTGTTCGATCACCGCCTCGGCGGCGTCGCGGTCGTTGACCCTTGAAAGCAAGCGCCCCCATGAACCGGTGGGCGGTTTCAAGACGGCGGGGTAGCCGATGTCTTCCACCGCTTTTAGGGCGCTCTCGGGATCGAAAGCCACCAGGGTGCGGGGGGAAGGCAATCCGGCCTGCACCAGGGCTATGGTCGTCAGGACCTTGTCATTGCAGGTTGCCAGGGTCGCCGGGGAGTTGACAGGCTTGGTGCCGGCGGCGGCCAGGATCGAGGCGGTAGTCTGGGCCCGTGTCTGGCTGACAGACCGGAGCAGCACGGAGTCGAAGCGGCCGACCATTTTCGATGTAGAGGCGGTCAGTCCCTGGGTGGTGGCGGCGGGGTCGGTCAGGTCGAAGACCAGTTCCCGGTCGTCCACTTTCGCAAACTCCACCCCGCGCTGCGTCAGGGCTTCGAAGATGAGTTTTTCATCCTGCCTCACGCGCGATAGCAGGACCGCTAGTTTCACTACGAATCCACTCCCGGTCACCCGTCTGTGGGGCTAATCGCCTCTCCGGGCTGGCCGGCTGTGAAGGCCGGCCCATCTGGCCCTATTCGCCCCAGTCTTCCTCTTCCTCCGGCGCCAGTTCCAAAGTCAAGGGATTGACCTCCTTGACCTCAAGCTCCGCACCACAATCGGGGCATACCAGGATTTCTCCCTTTTCCACGGCCCCAACTGACCATTCGGCATCACATTCGGGACAACGGCACGGCATCTCAGTTTGGCACCTCCTTCCGAATGATGCTGCATGATTATGCAAGTATGGCACAATATTATGCCTCGCAATATGACATGTCAAGGGTTTGCAGCAAAGTCTTACCAGGGAAAACGCGGGACGGGCGGGCGGCTGGCAGGGCTTTGACTCTGACCCGTCGGCGGGGTCGGGTTCGGGGCTACGGATGTCGATCAAGCCGGCGACGAGACTGGGCCCGGCTGTCTGAATTCTTATGCTGGGGCGTGACGGAAATACCGATGGAGATGCCATTGTGGTCACCCCCCCTGCTCCTTTAGAGGCGAACGTGAGAAGGAGAACTACTTCGCCCGGCGAACTTTTGGCAAGTTCCTGCTGCTAACCTTGTTTCCGGGCTCGGAAGATGGTGGCGGAGGACGCCGGAGGTCTTCCCTTGACCAGACTTCATATCGACGTAGAAAGAGATGTGGACACGACCGCCGCCACGGATGCTACTTCCAGTGGAGCTGCGGCTGCGCCGGCCCCGAACCCGATACCGTCTCCCCGCCGCCGCGACTCGTCGGGCGCCTTCGCCCGCTTCGCCAGCGTCGTGAACGACGAGTCCTTGGCCGCCCTGTCCCCCCGGCAGCAAGCCGCACTGATCCGGCACGCCGCCTGGCAGCTGACGTGGCCGGTCATCGCCGACCAGTCCTTGATGACTCTGGTCCAGGTAGTGAACATGGCCATGCTGGGCCGCCTCGGCGCTTCGGCCATCGCCGCCTCCGGCCTCTCCTTCCAGCCCTTCATGCTGGTCTCCAACACCTTCATGGGCCTGTCCGTAGGCACCACGGCGCTGGTGGCGCGCTTCATCGGCGCGGGGGACGAGAAGCGGGCCTCGGCTACCCTCCAACAATCCATGCTGCTCGGCATCGTTCTTGGTGTCGCGGTGACCTTGGTAGGCATCTTCTTCGCCGCGCCCATCGTCCGCGTCATGCGCCCGCAGCCGGACGTCCTGGCCCTGGGCGTGAAGTATGTGCGGGCCATGTCCCCCGGCCTGGCCTTCATGATCATCTTGACCATGGCCGGCGCCGCCCTGCGCGGCGCCGGGGATACGCGCACACCCATGGCCGTGAACATCATCGTGAACCTGACCAACGTCTTCGTGAGCTGGACCTTGATTTTCGGGCATTTCGGCCTGCCGGCGCTGGGCATCATCGGTGCCGGTACCGCCACCTCCCTGGCGCGCGCCACCGGCGGCCTGCTCATCGTCTACTTGCTCTGTTCGAACCAGCTGATCCTCCGCCTGAACTGGAGGCGCCTCCTCCACATCGACGGGTCCATCCTGAAGCGCCTGTGGAACGTGGGGATGCCATCCGGCCTGGAACGCCTGATAAACAGCACCGGTCAACTGCTCTACGTCCGCCAGGTATCGGGGCTGGGCACCATCGCCTACGCCACGCACGCTCTGGCCATGAACGTCGAGTCCTTATCCTTCATGCCCGGCCAGGGGTTCTCTACGGCGGCTTCCACCCTGGTCGGCCTGAACTTGGGCGCGCGCCGCCCGGCCATCGCCGAAAAGAGCGCCATCATCACCGCGCAGCTGGGGGCAACTATCATGGGGCTGGCGGGAGTACTCTTCTTTCTGGTCCCCAGCCTGTTCTTGCACATCTACACCGGAGACGCCGCCATCATCGCCCTAGGCGTCGTCGCTCTGCGCATCGTAGCCCTGGAGCAAGTGCCGGAAGCCGTCGGATCGGTGCTCTCCGGCGCGTTGCGCGGCGCCGGCGACACCCGCGCCGTTCTGGCCGTGACCATGGCCGGCGTATGGGTGGTCCGGCTGGGCCTCTCCCCTCTCCTCATCCAGACGGCGGGAATGGGCGCGCCGGGCGCCTGGATAGCGATGCTCGCGGACTGGACCTTCCGGGCGACGGTTTTGGCCATAGTCTTCAAGAGTGGCCGCTGGAAGAAGGTCAAACTATAGCCATGCCGGCCTTCGTCATCACCAAGCTCTGCCGCGGCTGCGGCACCTGCTCGAAGAGGTGCCCCCACCAAGCCATTACGGTGGTGGCGGGACTGGCGCGCGTCAAGGTGGAAGCGTGCGACGAGTGCGAGGAGTGCTTGGAAGCCTGTATGCAGGGCGCTATTATCTTCAAGCCGCTCGAAGATCAGAAACCGGCCACTGCGGACAAGAGCTAACGCAGCCGGCCGAAAGCCCCACCCATGAAACGAGCCACCTGCTGGGAGAGATCGGCAGCAACTCTTTGATTGTTTTTCTCGATCGTCTCGGACAAGGCCGCGGCGAAAGCGTCGACCATCTGTCTCATTTCAGGGGTGAGGGTGCCCGCGTAATTGGTGGCGAACCCTGTGGCGATAGACGCCCGTGCCTGCTCCGCGGAGAACCCGATGTTCGGAATCATTCCCATTAGCCTAGGCCGACCTCCATTGGATGCTTCTTAGATGCTTCTCAAATGCCTTCGATTTCGGCGACAGCCGTCTTCGGAGCGGCGCCGCCGAAAACCACCTTCATCAACCCAGGATAGTAGCGGTCCATGGTCGTGAAGTTGCTGGTGAACATGTTCTGCGCCATCTTCGGAGAGAGCTCACCGCCCTCCACATCGATGAAAGTCTTGTAACGCACCTCACCGTCGGCGAAATCCATCTCGAAGTTGCCGTTTCTTAGACCATAGTTTGCCCTGGTGATGAACTCAGCCACATCCACCCGCCGGTCTTCGGGAACGCGGTTCGGAGCCACCGTATAAAAGGTCAAGGTTTCGCGCTGCTCGTCCTCGATGCCCACCACTTCGAAGGCGGCGCTGCGGCCCAGCATGTTCAAGGAGACGGCGTTGCGGTCCTCCATCTTCCCGTATTTCCAGCCTTCGGTCATGAAGAAATCCTCGACCTGATCCAGCAACCGGCCCATCTCAACCCACCTCCCCCATGGCGCCGCACGGAACGTCCCAAGGATTCGGGCGAAGCGAGTTCTTTCCCTCTCTGCCCTTTCCAGACGTTTTCTCCATCAAGGGAATACCTATGCCCTGATTCAATCAGCAGAACGATGGCAGCGGGCCTGCTTGCCAGCGCGGGAGCGATGCCGGAACGACTGGACGGCCGACGTCGTCATGAACATTGGGCTCCTCGCGCAAAGCTAGACCCAGTAACCTGACCCGGTGGAGGCGGAGCATGAGCACACGAAGGAAGAATGGCCTGGCCGCGCTGGTGTTGGCGGCGGCGGTGGTCGTTGTAGTGGCGTTGGCGTACTTCACGGGGCCCTTGGCGAAAAGACGCCAGGGCCCTCCTCAGAACCTGACCCAGCAGCTCACGGTGGTTCCGGTGGCGGTCTCGTCGGCCATTGACCGCCTGAAAATGGTCGATGCCCAGTCCGGCTGGGCTGTGGCCGGGACCTACATCCTTCGGACGGAGAATGGCGGTCGGACTTGGCTTGACGCCACTCCAGCCGAGGTCAAGGGCGCGCTCGGCTCGCCGACCACTGATTCGCTGGCGGTACGGCCCGACACCTATTTCCTTGATGGCACTCACGCCTGGGTCGTTTTCGCCGTCGCCGGTTCAGATCCGAAGACCCCGGCGGCCATCTTCCGCACCACCGATGGCGGCCTGACCTGGCAGAAAAGCAACTCCCAAGTGGCCGGAATGGGCTATAATCTGACGTTCTCTGATGCCTCGCATGGCTGGGTGCTGGCTCATCGCGGCGTGGCCGCCGGCAGCGAGAGTGTGGTCCTGGCCGGGACGACCGACGGCGGGGCTACCTGGGCAGTACGGTCCGACGCCACCGGGCAGGGGGCGGTGACACCGGGGGCTCTCCCCTTCGGAGGAAACAAAACCGGAGTGGCGTTCCGCGACGCTTCCGTGGGATGGCTGGCCGGGTTCGCTCCATATACCGGCCAGGCGTTGTTGGGCCTCACCCAGGATGGTGGAAAGACCTGGCAGATGCCCAATCTTACCGCCCCGGTCGCCTATCGTGAAGCAATGTTCACCACCTATCCTCCCGTCTTCTTCGGGGCAAAGGATGGCCTCCTCCCCGCCGCTTTTGGTGGACCGGGGCAGCCGCTCGTGTTCTACGCCACCCACGACGGCGGGGCCAATTGGGTTCCGGGGGCGCCTGTCACGTCGGACCAGAACAGCAGCCTGATCTGGAGCTTCGCCGATGCCCTCCACGGTTTTGCCACGGACGGGACGGTCTTCTACCGGACGGCCGATGGTGGCGTAAACTGGGCGAAGGCGCAGCCCACGGTACAGCCGGCCGGCGCCAGCCTCAAGGGGGCCACGGTCCTCAGCTTCATTTCGGATAAAGTGGGCTGGGCGGCCGGCGGCGGCACCATCCTCCAGACCACGGATAGCGGAGCGACCTGGACCAAACTGGTCCCGTAGAGAAAAAACTGGACGGGGAGTGAAACAAAACCACAAGTACACCGTCTTACCGATGGGTTTCGTTGGAGGCAGAGAATTGTGCGCATCCTGAAGATCCTGGGTCTCATCGCGCTGGCTGTAGCCGGCGTCTTCCTCGTGGTCGTACTCACCATCCTGCCCGCTTCCCGGCGCAGTGGCGGCGTGGAAGGAACCCTCCCGCCGCTGAAATCCGTGTCCAAGACTATCGCGGCCAATGCCTGGTACTTGAAGATGATCGACTCCAAGACTGGCTGGGCCATGGCCGCCGCCGGATACGTCCTGCGTACCGATGATGGCGGCAACACCTGGATGGACGTCACCCCGCCCGGGTTGAAGGAGGCCATCGGCGCTCCTGCCAACACGCCGGGCGAGTTCCGGCCGGGTTACTTCTTCCTCGATGCCAATCACGCCTGGATGGTGGCGTCGCCCTTCCAGAAGGACGTGCCGGCTACGGTGCTCGGTACGGCCAACGGTGGCCGGTCTTGGTTCTTGAGCAGCGCGCACATTACGGGGATGGCTTATAACGTCACCTTTGTCAACCCGGAGACGGGATGGATCTTGGCCCACAAGGGTGTGGCCGCCGGCAGCGAGATGGTGGCCCTGGCGCGCACGCAGAACGGCGGCCAGTCGTGGAGCGTTCTTTCCGGCGGTGATCCCGAGAGCAATACCGTTCCCATGGGCGGCCATAAGAACGGCTTAACCTTCCTCGATGCGTCCAAAGGCTGGCTTTCCGGCTTCGCGCCCTATTCGGGGAAAGCCTTCCTCTATCAGTCCACCAACGGAGGCGCGACCTGGAAAGACACAGCCCTTCCGGCCCCCGCTTCCTTCTTCCCCGACGCCATGTTCTCCACCATGCCGCCGGTCTTCTTCGGCGCCAAGGACGGGGTGCTACCGGCCATCTTCAACCAGAACAAGCAGATCATCATCTTCTACGCCACCCATGACGGCGGGGCCACCTGGACGCCGGGGGCACCCGTCGAGTCGAGGCTCGCTTTCAGCTTCGCCGATATGAACAATGGGTTCACCCTCGACACCAGCGCCACGCTCCTGAACCGTACGACTGACGGGGGCAAGACGTGGCAGCAGGTCACCCCGAACGTTAGCCTCAAGGGGATCACGCAGCTCCAGTTCATTTCCGACAAGGTCGGATGGGCGACGGGCGGCGGCGCCATCGTGAAGACCACCGACGGCGGGGCGACCTGGACCAAGCTGGCGCCATGACGGCACTGTGACACGGGGCGCCCCGCGGAAGGACTAAGGCTGGAGCTTGTCCGCCTGGGCAAACAGGGCCGCCAGGCCACCTGTGTGCCAGAAGCAGCATGGCTCGCCGCGGGTGATGACGCCACGGTGGATGAGGTCCAGGAGGCCGGCCAGGGTTTTGCTGGTGTAGACATCCTCTACCAGGAGGCCTTCCAGCCGTGCCGCATCGAACAGGACCCGCCGCGATAGCTCGGTGGGTATGGCGTAACCGGGACCGAGGTAGTCGCCGTGGATAGTCATGGCGGCGTTCAGCCAGTCTGCGAACGCGTCGGATTCGGGGTCAGGGCCCAGTTCGGCCGGGGCTTCCGCGGCTCGGAGCAGCGCCCAGGCCCGTGCCCCCAAGTCGTGGATCAGGCCACGTAAGTGGGGTTCGGGATACTCGACGCTGATAACCTGAACGTGGAAGGGGTGGCCTAACAGGGCGACCCCGAGGACCAGGCCGGAGACGGTCCCGGCCATGGCGCCTACCATGGCCACTTGCCGGATCGGCGGGCTACTGGGGGCGAGGTTGGCCGCTGGCGAAACCCGGGCGGAAGAGACGCCCCCGGAAGGCGCCCCGGCGGAACAGGCCCCGGCGGCGCCTCCGGAGAGCCCCGACCATTGTTCGCAGAGCTCGGCGGTGGCCCGGACGTAGCCCAGGACTCCTAGAGGAGTGCTGGCTCCGTTCGCCACGACATAGGGCCGCCTTCCGGTCCGACGCAACTGCGCAGCCACGTCCTCCACTGCCCTGGCCCGGGCCTCCTCGTCTACGCGGCCGAGGAACACCTCCCTGGCTCCGAAAAGGTGGCTCAGGAGCATATTCCCCTGGTAAAAGGCGGGCCGGTCGTCGTTATGGACCAGAACGCATTCCAGCCCGACTTTGGCGGCGGCGGCGGCGGTCAGGCGGCACAGGTTAGACTGGAGCCCTCCCGCGGTGATGATGACATCGGCCCCCTCGGCCAGCGCTTGCCCGAGAAAGAACTCCAGGCTCCTCACCTTGTTCCCGCCGAGCCCCAAGCCGGTGAGGTCATCGCGCTTGGCCCACAGGTGGTCGTGACCCACGGTCCGCCCTAACCTTGGCAGGGTGTGGAGCGGTGTGGGGAAAAAACCCAGGTCGATGCGGGGAAATCGCCCCAGGAGAGCCTTCAGAGTGGAGAGCCGGTGGGTGTCCATGCCGGCAGATTTCGCTCGGTCGGCTGGGTTTCCTCTCAGGAGGGGCACCGCCGGCAGAACCGAATAGGTGGGAAGAAGGAGCGGGCTCAACCGGAGCCCGGTGTGACTGCTTCTTGTGAACAGAAAGTGGAGAACTTGGCGAATGTGGGAGAAGTGGAAAAGGCGGCGGAGATGGACAGGTCCCGGCATCCTGACCCTCGCTATCCTGATACTGGCCCTCCTGATACTGGCAGTCTTCGCCTCAATCGCCCAGTCCAACAGCCTGCCTAAGACAGTCCGGCACGGCCCGACCGGAGCCTTGCTGCCCGGCCGGGAAACCGCTGTCGGAGTGGTGGAAGAACGTCTGTTCTTTGACTTCGGCGCAGCGGACAGCGAGAACGTCATCGTCCGTCCGAATGTGACGGTGGAGTACGTCTTGCAGAACCCTTCCGGCCAGGACGAGACTCTGGAAGTGGCCTTCTACTACCTGGAAGGTGTGGTCTTCCCCTACGACCCCAAGTTTACGGTGATCTGGATGGGCCGGGAGAAAACCGTGAATCTGGAGACAGTGCCTCCCGGCGCCCCGGCGCCCCCCCTCCCCTCCTTCAGCCACGAACTGGCGGGTCGGGAGGAGTTGGGAGAGTTGGAGATCCACTGGCTGGACCCGCGCACCGGCGAGGTCTATGAGAAGCAGGCGGTGACAACGACCGCCCTGGCGGCAACTGTCTTCACCCTCACTGTGGGGGCCGGGGAGCAAGGAACGCTTCAGGTCAAGTATCGCCAAAGCAGCTCGGGGTTCGACCGGAGCGTGGCCCCGACATGGCACTACACCTATCTCTTAAGCCCGGCGCGGCGATGGGCCTTTTTCAAGGCGCTGACCATCCGCGTGCAGGCGCCTTTCGGGGCCGCCGTAGTCACCGAGCCAAAGCTGGAAAGGATCGGAGGCCGCCGTACCGGTGTTCAGGAACGGCGCTTCGACGGGCTGCCTGAGGGCGAGCTCCACATATCGGTCAGATCGCCGGCTATCGTGCTCCAGGGCGCCCTTCGCTACCTCTGGTTCCTGCTGGCCGGTTTGTGGTCGTCACCTGTGTTCCTGGCACTGCTGGCCGTGGGCATCTTAGCGGCGGGGACTTTGACATGGCGCCGGCATCTCCGGCAAAGATAAGGGGGGGCAGGAGGAGAAATCCATGGGGGGCGTGGGCAGGACGGAGAACGTGGACAAGAGAGAAGACGTAATCAAGGTTAACGGCGGTCGCATCGCCTACGCCGTGCGCGGCACCGCCGTGCCAGGCGGTACCGCCGGACCAGGCGGGGCTGCCGGACCCCGCGTGCCGGCCACCGCCATCCTCCTCATCATGGGCCTTGGCATCCCGGGCTCCGGCTGGGACCGGCAGGCCTACGCGCTGGCCAAGGAGTTCACCGTCGTGACCTACGACAACCGCGGTACAGGGGCGAGCGACCCAGCTCCCATGGGATACTCCATCGACGCCATGGCGGCGGACGCCATCGGGGTCTTAGACCACCTTGGTATCGCGCGGGCCCACGTAGTCGGCATTTCCATGGGGGGCTTCATCGCCCAGACCATCGCCCTGGACCACCCGGAACGCGTGGACCGGCTGGTGCTGTGCTCCACGGCCTTCGGCGGGCCGGAGCAGGTTTCAGCGTCCTCCGATGTCCTGGCGGACCTGGCGGGTTTCGGGCCACCAGATCGTACTCCCGAGGAGCGGCTCCGGCGACGGTTGCGCATCAACTTCGGCGAGGACTTCATCAATCGCCATCCCGCCGAGGTGCGGAGTTTCCTGGAATCGGCCGATAGGATGCCGGTGGCCGAAGGCACACGGATGGTCCATCTCCTGGCGAGCGCCGAGTTCGACCGGTCCGCCGACGTGGCGCGCATCACGGTACCCACCCTAGTGATGGCCGGCACCGACGACATCCTGGTTCCACCGGAAAACAGTCGCCTGCTGGCGGCGCGCATCCCTGGGGCGAGGCTCCTCTTCTATCAAGGGGCGGGGCATTCGTTCATCTTCGAGAGAGCGAGGGAGTTCAACCGCGATGTAGCGGCTTTCCTCAAAGGTCTTTGACCATGACCCACCAGGACCCCTGTTTATCGTCGTAACTGCCGACTTGTTGGAACCCGAGCCGCTGGTATGTGCGGAGGGCAGGCGTGTTCTCGGGGCGGACTTCGAGCTTGACCCGGTGCGCGCCCACCGCCCTCAGATGCTCCAGTCCCGCCGCCGCCAGGGCTTTCCCCAGCCCCAGCCCGCGCCCGGCCGGCCGCACGGCGATGGAGAGGATCTGCGCATCGTACTTCGGGATCTTCTGGGCGCCGCGGACGAAGGCCAGCTTATTCCCGACGACGAAGGGGAGGGCCCGCACGGGGAGCCGGTATTTCCCGCCGACCCAGCCGAAGAACATGCGGGCCGCGAAACCTGTGCCAAAGACTTTGCGCCAGAAGCCGCGGATGCTGGGCAGGACAGCGATATACCCCGCGACCTCCACTGTCCGGACGCTCCGTGCCACCTGCACGTGCCCATTATCCAGCGTCCAGATGAAGCGGAAGCCTTCGGCGATGGCGGCCAAATCGGGCTTGTCCCCACCATAGACGTGGAGGACGCTCTCGGGAAAGCCGTCGGTGAACAGGCGGGCGATGGCGTCGAAATCACCGGCCGATGCCGGGCCGATGTCGTAGCCCTTGGAGTCCGCGCCGGCCCCATCTGCGCCGGCTCCTGTTACATGCGTTTCAGCCAGGTCAGTTCTCCCCCAAGAAGCGTCAGTTTCCCCCCACAAGGCCGCTCAGCACCATCATCTCGGTGATGGTCACGAAGGTATAGCCTCTCCGTTTTAGCTCGGAGATGATGGTGGGCAGAGCTTCCACCGTGCTCAACCGGCTGCCGCCCGTGGACCCCACCAGGTCGCCGCTGTCGTGGAAAAGTATGACGTCGCCGTTCTGGACTTTAGTCAGGACGTTCCGCACCACGGCTTCGGGGCCCGGTTCCGACCAGTCGACGGAGCTGCGCGACCACATGACCAGCGTCAAACCCTCTTTCTCGAGGATGGCGCCCAGGTTATTGTCGTATAGCCCGCGCGGTGGCCGGAAGAGGGTCGGTCGGCGGCCAACGGCCCGTTCGATCGTATTCTGGTTCTTGGCCACTTCCACCATGAGGGTGGGCCGGGCAAGGCCGAGCAGATTGCGATGCGTATAGGTGTGGCTGCCGATCTCGTGCCCGCGTTGGGCGACTTGGTGCGCCAGGTCGGGGTTACGCGCCACGTGGGTACCGACCATGAAGAAGGTGGCCTTGACGTTAAACTGGTCGAGGATATCCAGGATGGCGGGCGTGTAGCGGGGGTCCGGGCCATCGTCGAAGGTCAGGGCGATCACCCGCATCTGGGTCGGTCCTTTGGCGAACCGCTTCACGTGAATGCCAAGGTTTCGGTAGTGGTATCTCGCCAGGTAGAATGCGGAAACACCCAGCAGCAAGAAGAGGCTGCCGAAGGCGGCGGCGCGGAAGTAGCGGGCCGCCCGCGTGCCGCCGACCCATCCACGGAGGAGGACTTCGTAGAGGACTACGGCGCCCACCAAGGCGCCCCAGATGAAATGAACATCGCGGCTCTCGGAGGTAAAGATGACGGGGGCGGCGGCGATCATGAAAACGATGGGACCGGCGTCCTCCATCTTCCCGCTTACGGCTGAAAGGAGGGTACCGCCCAGCAAGATGGCCACTCCCACCCAGCCCAGACGCACCACCAGCATGCCGCCGGCGGCCACCCAGGCCGTCTTGCCGCGGTCTTCAGAGGAGAGGTTGGCCACGATGGCGGCCATGGCCGTGACGGAGGTGACCATGGGCGTGGGGTTTTCCATGTTTGCCAGGAAGACGGGGAGGTAACCCTTCAGAATGAGGAGTATTTCGTGGCCCAAATGACGCCGGAGTGGCTTGGGCAGACGATGTACACCACGGGCCGCCGGAAGGCGCCCGATGAGATATCCCAAGACCGCCATGACGAAGACTGCCTGCATTTGGTCTGCGTAACCCCCGGCTCCGCGGTGTCGCGGTGGCGTCTTTCGACAAGAACCGCGCACCCTGGCTGTGGTTTCGGAAACGGAGAAGGTTAATCCTCCAGTGGAGTTGTAGTTTTCACCCGAGATGAGGTGATCCTGGAATGAATCATATTGGGGAAACCATCAAACGTACACGCGAAGAACAGCAATTGACCTTGTCCGAAACGGCGCGCCGGGCGGGTTTGTCGGTTTCCTATCTATCGGAGCTGGAGCATGGGAAAAAGGAGGCCTCGTCGCGAGCTCTGGCGCGACTTTCCAAGGTCCTGGGCATCCCCGAGACCGAGCTCGATCCCGAGTTTCGAGACAGCCGTCCGGTCACCCTGGGCGACAAACTCAAGCTGCAGCGTCTGGAAAAGGGGCTTTCTCTGGCCGAGGTGGCGAAGGCGGCCGGCATTTCCACAGGGTACCTTTCGGAGATCGAGCGCGCCGACAGTCTGCCCGCGGTCGATACGCTCCGTGACCTGGCCGGCGCTCTGGACGTCCCCATTTCGCTGCTCTTGGCCGACGCCGGTCCGGCCATCGGCGAGAAGGTGCGAAGCCTGCGAGAAGCGCTGGGTCTGACCCAGCGGGAGGTGGCGACCCGGGCCGGCGTCTCGGCCGTGCTGGTAGGGCAGATCGAGAAAGGTAAGGCCCAGCCCTCCCTGCGGACGGTGGAGAGCCTGGCCAAGGCACTGGGCATCTCCCCCTGCTACCTGGTGGTGGACCGCAATTCCATCGAAGAGATGATCGGCGCCATGGGCCCCGACTTGCGACACCTGCTGTCCGAACCGAACGCCCAGGCCGTTTTGCGAATGCTATGCCGCATGAACGATAAGCAAATTCGCTACGTCCTTTCGCTGATTGACGCGTTCAAGCGAGCCGGCTTTCAAAGCTGATCCGTGAATCAACAGCTTTGTCCTCTCTTTCACTTTCGCTGGACACACCCATAGCGAAAGCGAAATAAAGTATTGTGTGAAACGGCACCCACCCGTAGAATCTAGTTGGGGAGATTGTTCCATAGTGTTACAAATCGCTCCCCTCATTTTGCTGGCGCCAAAATCGCCACTAGTCGAGAGGGTGGACGCCGTGGAAAAAGAGATTCGCATTCAGCTGAAGCGAAAGTTCGGCGATCGGGTCCGGTTCGACCGCCTGGAGCGGACGGTCTACTCCTATGACATGGCCGCTCTTCCGGGCATGGTCGAGCGGATGGTCAAGGCGTTGCCGGAGGCTGTCGTCCAGCCGACGAACCTTGAAGAAGTGGTTTCCCTCGTATCCCTGGCCCGCCAGTACAGCCTCCCTATAGTACCGCGCGGTGCCGGTACCAGCGGTTACGGTGGTGCGGTGCCGACGAAAGGCGGGATCGTCGTTTCGTTCCGCCGGATGAATCGCGTTCTCTCCTTCGATAAGGAGGCGGGTACGGTTACCGTCCAGCCGGGCGTCATCTATGCCCAATTGGAGAAGGCGCTGGCACCGCACGGTCTGATGCTGCGCACCTACCCGACCAGCGCGCCAGGCTCCACCGTTGGCGGATGGGTGGCCGAGGGTGGGTCCGGCATCGGCGGGTACGAGCACGGCTATGCCCATGAAAGCCTGGTTTCCGTGAAGGCCGTGAACGGGCAGGGCGAGGTCGAGGAGTTCCGAGGCGAGCGTCTGGCTCTGATCAGCCGGGCCGAAGGGACGACCGGCCTGATCGTCGAGGTCACATTGAAGACGAGGCCGTTGGAAGAAGAGCGTGTCGTGGCCGCGGACTTCGAGGACCTGGCCAGCCTGGTCCGGGCTGTCCGTGAGGCGGGCCGCCAAGGTCTGCCTATCTGGCATGTGAGTTTCTCCACGGCCAGCTTCCAGGCAAAAAAGCGCGCGGCGGCGGCCGAGGTAGCGGCAGCGGCGGCGGCGGCGGAAGCCGTCGGTGAGGGTGAGGCTAAGGCGGAGGCGACGGAAGCTGAGGCCGAGGCGGGTGACTACACGCCGCAGCGCCATGAAGTCCATACCGCCATGTTCGTGTTCCCGGCCTCGCGGGCCGGACAGGTCGAAAACGGCCTCCTCTCCATGATCAAGGCCGCGGGCGGTCGCCGCATACCAGATAATGACGCCGAGCACGAGTGGGCGGAACGCTTCTACCCCATGCGCTTCAAGCGCCTGGGCCCCTCGCTCATCCCCAGCGAGTCGGTGATCCCCCTGGACCGCGTGGCCGACATTATTGAAGAGGGACAGAAGCGCCTTCCGGGCATCGCCATCGAAGGTACCATGGTGGGACGGAGCGAAGTCACCTTGCTGTGCTTCCTTCTGGCCGACCAGCGTACCATGGCCTACACCGCCAGTTTCGCCAAGTCTCTGGTGATGATGGATATCGCCCTGTCGAAGGGCGGGCGCGCCTACTCCGTCGGTCTGTACTTCCAGGATGATGCCCCGGCCGCCATCGGGCAGAAGAACCTTGATGCCATGGCCGGCTACAAGCAGCGCACCGACCCGGCCGGTCTCCTTAACCCCGGCAAGATCTTCCCCGGGTCCGCTCCCGGCACCCTGCGCGCCGCCATGGGCATGGCCCGTCAGATGGCCCACAGCGGCAAGGGTCTGATCAACATCGCCGAAAGCCTGCTGCCGAAGAAGGTGCCCACGAACCGGAAGAACTTGCCGGCACCGGTGGTGAGCGCCGCCTACGCCTGCGCGCGTTGCGGCTACTGCGTGCCGGAGTGCACCTTGATGATGGGGAGCGGCTGGGAGAGCACCTCACCGCGCGGGAAGTTCATATTCATCCAGGAGTACCTGAACGGCAACCTCCAGCTCACCCAGAAGCAGGTGCACAACTTCCTGATGTGCACCACCTGCAAACGTTGCAACCCGGTGTGCCAGGTGAATATCCCCATCCAGGAAACCTGGGACCTGATGCGTCCGGTGATGATCCAGCGGATGAAATACGGCACCTACCCAGCTTTCGAGATGATGAGCTCCAGCATGCATTTGAACATGAATATCTGGGCCGAGTACAAGAAGGACCGCGACGCCTGGGTACCCGATGATGTGAAGGAGAACATCGTTCCCCAGAGCGAGGTCGGGTACTGGGCGGGGTGCACCGCGTCGTACGTGGAGAAGGACATCGCCGTCAACGCCACGCGCATCTTGAAGGATGGCGGCGTCCAGTTCGCCTACCTCGGGAAGGACGAGGCCTGCTGCGGTATGCCCATGGCCATGGCCGGACTGGAGCCCGAGTTCCTGATGGCGGTGAAGAATAACCTGGAGCAGATCCGGGCGCGCGGCATCAAGAAGCTCGTCATCTCCTGCCCGGGCTGCTGGACAGGGTTCCACCACTACTACCCGGCGGCCGCGAAGAAGCTGGGCATCCCCATGGACTTCGAGATCCAGCACATCACCGAAGCCACCGAGGAACTGATGAACGCGGGGAAACTGCAGTTCAAGGAAAGGCAGGACCCGGACCGGAAGGTCACCGTCACCTGGCACGATTCCTGCCACATCGGACGCCACGGCGGCATCTACGAACCGCCGCGCAATGTGCTTAAGGCCCTTCCTGGCGTGGAGTACGTGGACTGCGCGCATAACCGGGACGATGGCTACTGCTGTGGCAGCGTTCTGACACGCATCAGCGATACGAAGATCTCCGACAACGTGGCCGCGCTGCGGCTGCAGGAAGCCAAGGATGCCGGAGCCGAGATGATGGCGGCAACCTGCCCCTGCTGCGAAGTGCAGCTGCGTGTGGGCGGCCGGTCGTCGGGCGTGGAAGTCCCGGTCTTGGACTTCTCCGACCTGGTGGTCAAGGCGCTGGGCTACGCGTCCGAGGACACCACGGAGCACGTCCATAAGGCTTGGGCCGTGTTCGATAAGGCCATCAAGGCCATGACGCCCAACGGCATCGTGGACATGATGAGCCGGATGCTACCCGAGATCGTCGATAGCATGCCGTCGGTGATGGCCGGAATGATGAAGGGCATTGGCCGTCTGCCGTCCGGGGTGAAGGATCCGACTTTCGCCTCGATGGAGAAGATGATGCCGACCTTGATGCCCATGCTCTTCGGCGGCATGATGCCCAAACTCATGCCGAAAGCCAACCAGCTCATGCTGGAGATGATCCCGGACATGCCGCAGACGATGAAGGACCAGCTTCCCGAGATGCTGCCCTACATCATGGCGCGAATTATGCCCACCATGATGGCGGAGGTCGCGACGAAGCTGGCGCCCAAGATCACCGTCCATCTCGGCAAGACCGACAAGGGCCAGACGGGGTCCGGCAGGAACGACGAGGATGAGGACCTGGTAGCCGGCGGCGAGAACTAGACCAACAGGATTACTCCGCACCACCGCTTCAAAGGGGAGGGCCGGCGCCACGGCCCTCCCCTTTTTTTGCCGCGGCTCCTCCAGCAGCCCGGGCCAGCGGTTGGCTTCTGACAGGCGAGGATGCGGTCGCAGGCGTGGCGGTGGAGGAGGCGGTAGGCCCCTCGGGGAAATCCTGTCCCTTGATGTCCCTTGGTGGAAAGACGTTTTCCATCAGTGTGGCAAACGGATGGAAAAGCACTTTCCACCGGCATGGTGGATACGGAAAGGTTGGGAGCCCATGGAGCCCACGGCCCGGTTGGCGAAGCTCGTTGCCGAGTTCGATGGAGGAAGCATTCCGGCGGATGTGAGGCACCGTGCCCGCCAATGCATCCTCGACTTCCTGGGAGTGGCGTTAGGCGCCGCTCGGGATCCCATGGTGGACATCCTGCTGAAGGTGGCAGCGGCAGACTCTTGGGCTGCTGTGGAGCGCGGGGTGAGAGCCTCGGCGGAAGGGCCCGCGGCAGGCGGCGGCATTACCGAGAGTGGTGGTCGCCCGGCCGGAACCAGCACCATCCTGGGACGGGAGGAGCGGACGAGCCTCCTCTGGGCGGCGCTGATCAACGGAGCCATGGCCCATGTGCTGGATTTCGATGACACACATCAGGCGACCATCCTGCACGGGTACACCCCCACCCTGTCCGGCCTCCTCCCTTTGGCCGAGCGCTTGCACAGCACCGGCGAGCAGTTGGAGGAAGCGTTCGTGGTCGGATACGAGACCGCGGCCCGAGTGGCGCTGGCCGTGTGCCCGGCGCACTATGACCGGGGCTGGCATGTCACGGGAACGGCGGGGACGTTCGGCGCGGCGGCCGCGGCGGCGCGGCTGTTGGGGTTGGATGCGGGGCGGACGGCCCATGCCCTTGGCATCGCTGCCGCCCAGGCGGCCGGCCTGCGCGAGATGTTCGGGACCATGACCAAGCCGCTTCACGCCGGCAAGGCGGGGCAGAACGGCCTCTTGGCGGCGCTGTTGGCGGCCGACGGTTTCACCAGTTCGACGCGGGCTCTGGAGGCGCCACGCGGGTTCTGCGCCGTTCTGTCGGACGAATATGACCTGGCCAAGCTCACGGAGGGCTGGGGGGAGACATGGGAGTTGATGGGCCTTGGGTTTAAGCCCTACCCTTGTGGCGTCGTCACCCATGCCGCCATCGACGCCGGGCTGGCCATGGGGCGCATGCTGCGGGAGCGCGGCATTGACCCGGCGGCGGCGGTGTCCGACCCGGCAGAGACGGCCAACGGGAAGCGTGCCGGGGGCGTGCCTGCCGGCGCGGAGGACGAGATCGTCTCCATCGACCTGGCCTGCCACCCCTTAGTCCTGGAGCTATGCGGCAAGACCGACCCGCGGGTCGGCCTCGAGGGCAAGTTCTCCGTGTACCATTGCATCGCGTCGGGGATGGTGGACGGGCGGGTGGGCCCGCGGTCTTTCAGCGATGAAGCGGTGGCGCGGCCCGAGGTGCGTCGCTTACGTGAGGTAGTCAGAGCCGCGGTCAAGCCAGGGTTGGGGCAGGATCAGGCCGAACTGACTGTGAAGACCCGGTCGGGCGAAACGTTCCACCACCGGGTGGAGCATGCCACGGGCACACTGCTGAACCCGATGACCGACGCGCGGTTGGAAGAGAAGTTCCGCCTCCTGTGCGGGCCGGCCGGAGGTTTAGC
Source organism: Bacillota bacterium (assembly GCA_021791495.1). GTDB lineage: Bacteria > Bacillota > Sulfobacillia > JAJYWN01 > JAJYWN01 > JAJYWN01. The sequence goes on along the minus strand of JAJYWN010000013.1, from coordinate 3,906 downwards.
GGGAGGCGTGGCGGGAGAGGTAGCGGGAGGCGCGGAGGAAGGCGTGGTGGACAGCGTGGCGGACGAGATGGTCAGGGCCGTCGCGGACCTTGGGAAGGTCGGGGATGTGGCGGAGCTCATGGCGCGCTGCCGGCCGGCGCTCCGTGGGTAACTGCACGCCGACACGCGGACGCCCCTAAGTGGTGAGAAAGGCCCCCTTTCAAGGTGCGGGGGGACTGAAGAATGTACGGCGCAGTCCAGCATACCTGAAGTTTGCATGCGTTAAAGTAGTTTGTCCATTAAGTCACAATGTCACCCCTTCGATGCATTCTACGGAGCGGAAAGACCGGTGGGACGTTCCGAGAAACGATCGGCTGGGCGTTCCTATGGGCCATTCCAGGAGGGGGACCAGGGATGCTGATGAGTAGCTTGCGTGGCCAAAGAGGCTTGGGGCCGGGCCGGGCCGGCGGACCGCCGCCGGAATCGGCGCAAGCAAACCTGCACCAAGCAGCGTTCGAAGGCCTACCCGACCCTGTCTTCGTTGTAGATGCGGACCTCACAGTGGTGTATATGAACTCCGCCTGCGAGAAGCTGGTGGGCATTGGCGCGGGTGAAGCCGTCGGGAAGATGAAGTGCATGGATGTCTTCCAGAGTGATATCTGCGCCACCGGGTGTGCTATCAAGGGTTGCATGCGCACGGGCCAGGCTGTCAGCGGAGCGAGGGTGCACATCACGCACCGCTCCGGACGGAAGATCCCCGTCAGCGCCAGCGCCTCGGCCGTTAGGAGTGCGGACGGTCAACTCCTGGGCGGCATGGAAGTTATCCGGGACATAACGTCACAGGTCGAGGCGGAGCAGGCCGTCCGCGATCGCGAGGAATACAGCACCAGCATCGTCCACGGGATTGCGGACCCGTTCTTCGTGGCCGGCCGCGACCTGGTCGTGACCTACATGAACCAGGCCTGCTCAGATCTGACGGGGTACCCCGTCGAGGAAGTCGTCGGGAAACTCACCTGCCGCCAGGTTTTCAAGAGCAACATCTGTGACAAAGGGTGTGCTCTGAAACACTGCATGGCAACGGGAGAGACCATCAGCGGGGCTCGGGTGCTGATCACCGATCGGACTGGGAGACAAAAGCCCATCCTAGCCAGTGCGGGAAGCATCCGGGACGGCTCTGGCAAGGTCGTCGGCGGCTTTGAGATGTGCCGGGACATCACGGAACTGGTCGCGCTTGAGCAGCGATTGCAGCAGGCCGCGGAGGAAGCCAGTTCCACCAGCGAAGAACTGGCGGCCAGCATCGAGCAGGTTTCGGCCAGCACGGAGGAAATGTCATCGGCTATCGCTGAGGTAAACACAAACTCCCACGAAGTGGCCAAGGCCGTCGAAGGGACGGCGGCCGCCGCCACGACAGGGGCCACGGCGGTCATGGAAGCGGTGGAAGCTTCGTGCGCCATCACCGAAGCCGTGAGGAAATCGGGAGAGGACATGGGGGAACTGGAGGGGCAATCGAAGCAGATATCCCAAATCCTTGAAGTGATCAGTGAGATTTCCGATCAGACCAATCTCCTGGCTCTGAACGCCGCCATCGAAGCGGCCCGGGCCGGAGAGCACGGACGCGGCTTCGCCGTGGTGGCGGATGAGGTCCGCCGGCTGGCGTCGCGGGCGCAGAGTTCGACCAAGGAGATTCAGAGTCTGGTGCAGGGTATTAACCAGAAGACAGCCAACCTCACCCGCTCCCTCGGGCTGGTTCAAGCCCAAGTCACGGTCAATGCGAAGAAAACCAACCGCGTCGACGGCCTGCTGAGCGAGATCGTGAAAGCGTCCGAGTTATCACTGGCGGGCGTCAAGGGGATTGTGGCCAGCATGGAACAGGCAGCGGCCTCGACCAGCGAGACCAGCGCCTCCGCACAGCAGGTGGCGGCGGCGGCCGAAGAACTGGCCCGCCTCGGAGGGAGCCTGACGGAACTCAGTTCTAAACTGGGCTTGTCCTAGCGGCTGGGCCACCTTCGCTCGAGTGGCCACCTTCGCTGGAGTGGCCGCCCGTCGTGTAGACAGGCCGGAGGGCCGGCGGAACGGGCCGAACGGCGGGGAAAAAGGTAGGATTGGCCTTCGGGACCGGCGAATACCATGCAGCATTCGCCGGCTCTCCTTTTACTACTTATGTAAGGGTTAGGACCCGGCCCCGGAGGCGAATACCCCGTGAACCCGAACGACAGTAAGGACCCCGCGCTTTCCGCGGACTACCTTGACACCTACCGCCGGCGGACGCCCGGTTCGGCCGCCCTTTATGAGCGTGCGAAGAAGGTCATGCCGGGCGGCGTCTGCCATAACCCCCGCTACTTCCCGCCCCACCCCGTCTATATCAACCGGGCGGAGGGGTCGAAGATCTGGGACGTGGATGGGAACGAGTACGTCGACCTGTGGATGGGCCATTACACCCACATCCTCGGGCACAAGCCGGAGCCAGTGTACAGCGCCATCCGCAAGGCCGTGGAGGCAGGTACCCACTGGGGTATCGTCCACGAGCACCAGGTGGCCTTTGCCGAGGACTTCTGCCGCGTCATCCCCAGCGCCGAGATGGTCCGGTTCGGGGTATCGGGGGCTGAGGCCACCATGTATGCCGTGCGGCTGGCCCGCGGGTTCACAGGAAAGAAGACCATTCTCAAGGTGCGGGGCGGCTGGCACGGTGCCAACGCCGATCTGAGCGTGGCCATCCACGCGCCCATGGACGTCCCGGAGAGCGCCGGGATGCTACCGGAAGCGACGCGCTTCACCAAGACGATCTCCTTCAACGATGAGGAGGGCACGGTGGCGGCCATCCGGCGGGAGGCGGCGGCGGGCGATTTGGCGGCGGTGGTGATCGAGGCCGTCGGCCAGTACTTCGTGCCGCCGGTAGCAGGCTATCTGGAGGCCGTGGAGAGAGAAACCAAGGCGGCGGGGGCCTTGTTCGTCCTTGATGAGATCATCACGGGTGGACGGCTGTCGCTCCGCGGGGCGCAGGGGCTTTACGGTCTGAAGCCGGACCTGACGACCATGGGCAAGGTCATGGGCGGCGGGATGAACCTGGGGCTGGTGGCGGGGCGGCGGGATGTGCTGGAACTGGCCAGCCCGACGCAGCCCAAGGGGAAGGGCGTCTTGATGGGCGGCGGCACTTTCTCCATCATGGTGCCGGCCATGATCGCGGGGCGGACGATGCTCCGGTATCTGGAGGAGCATGAGGGCGAGATCTACCCGGAGCTGGCCCGAAAGGGCGAGTACGTGCGGCGGGGCGTGGAGGAGGCTTTCGCGGCGCGCGGCATAGCGGCCAAGTGCTTCGGGGTGGGTTCGCTGTTCACCACGAGCTTCCCGAAGGTAGCGGTTGGGGCCGGAGCCGGAGCTGGAACGGGGGCCGCTGACGCGGCCGGCGATGGCATCAGGACCGTAGCAGAGGCCGACATCCGAAACTGCGAGGATGTCGAAACTAAGACCAATGTGAAGTTCCGCGACAACGAATTTCGCCTCCGTATGCTAAACCACGGCGTCTACACCATTTGGGGCGGCGGGGCCATCTCGATGGCGCATACGCAGGCCGATCTTGACCGCATCGTGGATGCGGCGGAGGCGGTGGCGAAGGAGATGGCCGCGGAGGGGCGGCGGACGGCCTAGGGAGGCACTCTGCCTGGGGCTCGCCGCGGACCCCTGGGGAGAGCCGCTACCTAGCAGAGCGGTTCCCAAATGGCTTGGTGGTCTGATGGGTGGTGCCGTCCAGCGGCACGTGGTATTTCCCCACCTGGGTCGCGGGGAGGGGGCGGGCCGGGGTGGCTTCCCGAACTTTCCGCCGCGCCAGAGGGATAAGCGTTCGGACCTTTCGACCGTTCCGGCGTCGCTTGTGTCTGCAGGAACTAGTGTGTCGATTCGGGACACACGATTGGGGAAACGCGTGTGTCC
>JAJYWN010000075.1 GCA_021791495.1 Bacillota bacterium | reverse complement strand
AGCCCTGATACCACAAACATCAGGGGCATGATCCAGACCAGGAAGGTCAGACCCAAGGGCTGGATGGCGGTGGTCGTCACCTTATTCTTGGCGTGCCAGTCCCAGGTGTTGAAGTACATGGTGGTAGGGAAAGTGAACACGGACAAGACGCCGATAACGCGGACCCAGTCTATGTCGTAGTACCGTTCGGGCCCTCGCCCCGTCTTGTCCAACGCTGTGCCTTCTCTGCCGTAATTGGTTTGGCTGGGGGCGCGCCGCCCGCAACTGCCGCCGACCGGCCCATCACACTTCCTCACCTTAACCCCGGTGGCCAGGCGTGTCAACGGTCTGCGGCCCTACTCCTCCTACTCCTTCTTCTTCATCACATCTCCCTGCCCCGGCAGCCCGCAGTCGGCGACATCCCCGGCCAGCACGTCGAGTCCGTGGGGCAGCACCGGGAGAATGAACTCCAACACCTCGCGGACGGCCTTGGGGCTGCCAGGCATGTTGATGATGAGGGTCCGGCCGCGGATACCGGCCGTGGCCCGCGAAAGCATGGCCCGCGGAGTGATCTTCATGCTGTAGGCGCGGATGGCTTCGGGTATGCCGGGAACTTGCCTCTCCGCTACCGCGGCGGTGGCCTCGGGCGTATTATCGCGGGGCGAAAAGCCGGTCCCGCCGGTCGTCAGGAGGAGGGTAACTTTCTCGCGGTCGGCCATCTCGATCATGGCCGCTTTCAAGGCTTCAAGGTCGTCCGACACCACCCGATAGGAGGTCACCTCGCCACCGATGGTGGACACCATCTCAGCGATGACCTTGCCGCTGACGTCTTCGCGCTCGCCGCGCGACCCACGGTCGCTGGCGGTCAATACTCCGACGGAAAAAGCCACTCACGCACCCTCTTTCAGACCGTGGAGAAGTTGTAGCCTGCCATCAGTGGCCGGTGCGGCAATCGGTCGACCGGTTAGCTTCCTGCCGTCGCCGCCGCGTCCGGCTCCAGAATCTCCAGACTGTCCCCGACTTCCACTTCCCCGCCCCGGAGCACCCGGACGAAAATGCCCTCCCGCGGCATGACGCAATCGCCGGCCAGTTCATAGATGGCGCAATGGCTATGGCAGACCTTCCCAATCTGGGTGACTTCCAGGAGCGCACCCGGTAGCGCTTGATGGAGGACGCGCACCTGAGTGCCGATGGGCAGCGCCGGAAGGTCCAGCCCCTCGGTGGTCAGGTTCTCAGCGAAATCGCCGGGCCCCACTGTCAAGCCCTTCTCGATCATCTTCTGAATGCTCTCCATGGCCAGCAGGCTCACCTGCCGGTGCCACTTGCCGGCGTGGGCGTCGCCCTCCAGTCCGTGCTCGACGGCCAGGAGTCCCCGCCCGATATTCGTCTTCCGCATGCCTTTCTTAGGGCTAGTGCAGACGGCCAGTATCTTGCCTACTTGTGCCAAGGTATCTCCTCCAACACGTGGATCCGCCGCCCGCCCGCAACGTGCTCTGCCCGGCGGTGGCGGCTTGCCCGAATTCGTCCTACACTTCCCCCGGCCGCCGGTAATCGCCGCTCTTCCCGCCGCTCTTGACGACAAGGCGGACGTCCTCGATAACCATACCCTTTTCGGCGGCCTTGCACATGTCGTAGACCGTTAGCGCTGCCACGGAAACCCCAGTTAAGGCCTCCATCTCGGCCCCCGTCTTCCCGGTCGTTCGCACCCGCACCTCGATATCAACGGCCGATTCAGCCTCGTTCACGCTCAGGTCGCACTCGATCCCATCTAGGAGAATGGGGTGGCACATGGGGACGAGGTCGGGGGTCCGTTTGGCGCCCATCACTGCCGCCACCTGCGCCACGCCGAGGACGTCACCCTTGGCCATACGGCCGGCCTTAACCAAGGCCAAGGTCTCGGCGCTCATCCGCACGCGCCCGCGCGCCACGGCTTCACGCCGCGTGACGTCCTTACCTCCCACGTCCACCATGCGGGCGTGCCCCCGCTCGTCGAAGTGGTTTAAAGCTGCCCAGGGCCTGTCGTTTCCCAATTCCAACTGCGTTCCCTCCGCCACGCTCGCCTCGCCAGCCTTGCCGAGCCTGCCTTGCCTGCCGTCTAGCCCCCGATGCGGAACATGCGGCGCCGCTTGATCTCCTCATGGTCGGCGGGACCATCGTCGGCCGGTGAGTCGACACCTCTTGCGGCGTCGCCTTCCACATCCCCGGCCGGATCGGCCGCGGCGGCCTCGGCCACGGCCCCCGTCAGGCCCGCCGACATGTAGTGCCGGCGAGGCTTGCGGCCCACGGCCTCCAAAATAATGCCGGCCACTTCCCGGTCGTCGGCCCCGCCGCGCAGGGCCGTCCGGATATCGACGGTCCGGTCCATGGCCAGGCAGGGGTGGAGACGCCCGTCGGCTGTCAGCCGCAACCGGTTGCAGGAGGCGCAGAAGTGTTCGCTGATAGCGCTGATGAACCCGACCGTGCCGACCGCGCCTTCGCCCCACTGGAAATACTCGGCCGGACCCTGCCCGGGAACCGGCGGTGGCGCCAGCAAGGGCCGGACGCGCTCCAGCCGGGCCTTGATCTCGGCTGAGGCCACGAAACGGTCTTCCTCGATCTTCCCACTTTCGCCCAGGGGCATCAGCTCAATGAACCGCACGTGCACGGGCCTCGTCAAGGTCAGCGCGGCAAAGTCGGCCACCTCGTCGTCGTTGAAACCGCGCAATACCACCACGTTCAACTTGACCGGGTGCAAGCCCGCTGCCAGCGCCGCCTCCACACCGGCCAGGACCTTGGCGTGGGCGTCCACCCTTGATACCTGGGCGAACCGTTCCGGCTGCAGGGTGTCGAGGCTTATGTTAACTCGCCTCAACCCCGCGCTCGCCAGAGCCCCCGCCATCTCCGGCAAATTGACGCCGTTAGTGGTGAGGGAGATATCCTGCAGACCCTGAATCGCCGCCAGCCGCCCGATGAACTCCACCACACCGCGCCGCACCAAAGGTTCGCCGCCCGTCACCCTCACCCGGTCGATGCCCAGTCCCACGCCCACCCGGACGATACGTTCGATCTCCTCGTAGCGCAGGATGTCATCATGGGGCAGCCAGACCACACCCTCCTCGGGCATGCAGTAAACACACCGGAGGTTGCAGCGATCGGTGATGGAAACCCGCAGGTAGTTGATTTTTCGTCCAAACCCGTCAACGCAGTCTGTGATCACTGATTACCCCCCCTACGAGCGAATCCCCGGAGCCCTTGTGGCCCTGCCCTGTTGACTCCGCCGTCCATTGGCGGTTGGATTGGGAAATCTTGCTTCCCAGGATTCACGAAAGAGCATTTTTTCCCCTTTCGGTAGGCTGGAGGCCATCTGATCCGCCTCCGCCTCCTCGGGGTCCTCCTTCAGTTGACAGAACATGGTCGATCCGGTCAACTAGGTCTCCCTCGAAACCTCCCTGAACCCCTCCGACGGCGATGATGCCGGATAAAGTGGGAAAAAATGCTCTTTCAGTCGAGGCCGAATGCAAGGATTACCCTTTGGGTCGGCCTTTGGGTCGGAGCCAGGCCCACGCCGCCAAACCCTCCGGTCGACCCGGCCAATCCTACGACTTCCACTCCGGCTCGACCACCCGTTCGCGCCCAGTCTCCGAAGTGTCGTAACCTTCCATCGCCATTAGCGCGTCCTTGAAAGCCGGCGACACCAAAGTGGCCAGCAGGTTCTTCACCACCGGCGCCTCCATGTTCTCATCCAGGATGGCCAGTTCGTAACGCTCCTGCCCCACCGGGATGAAATCCACGTTCAAGGCGGCCGCCGCCGACCGCACGCCCAAGGCCACATCGGCGCTGCCCGAATCCACAGCCGCCGCCACCTCAGTGTGAGTGTAGCCCTCGCGCCGGTAACCTTCCACCGCCGACGGTGAGATCCCCAGCATCCGTAGCTCGTGGTCCAACAGCAACCTGGTACCGGCGCCTCGCTGGCGGTTCATGAACCGCACCCCCGAACGCGCCAAGTCGGCAAAACCGCTGATCCCCTTGGGGTTCCCCGGCGCCACCATCAACCCCTGTTCGCGAAAGGCCAGGGTGACGAGGTGGACCCGCCTGCCAGGGACGTACTTCCGGATGTAGGAGACGTTGTAGTCCCCTGTTTCCTCATCAAGAAGATGCGTCCCTGCTACATGACACTCACCGCGCCGCAGAGCCACCAGCCCGCCCAAGCTGCCGACGTGGGCCGACGACAGCGAGAAACCCGGATGGGCGGCCGCCATGAGACTTCCCAGCAGATCAAGAGCCGGGTCGTGGCTGCCGACGACCACCGTGGTCAAGTCCACGGAAGCCGGGTCGCGCCACAGCTCCACCTCGACTTCGTCGCCCTCGTTGATCCCCTCCACCAAGCGCGGGATACGGACCGTGCCATCCGAGCGGACCAGCGACATGCTGATTCCGGCACCCCGCGAGATGGGGGCGGCCACCAGGTTCGCCCCCACCCGCCCCACCTTCACGCGGACGAACTCCTCCTGTCCGGCCGGGGACGTCAGCTTGCGCGACATCCGCGCCTTAACCACGGGGCGCGAGGGGCGGGCCAGCCCCTGAAGGTGGTAGAGCAGCGGCACCACGAAGAGGTCGAAAGTCAGATGGGCCGACACCGGGTAACCGGGAATTCCCACCACGGGCTTGTCGCCCACACGGCCCAGGATGACCGGCTTTCCGGGTTTGATGGCCACCCCGTGGACCAGCACCTCACCGAACTCGGCGATTGTGGCGGCGGTGAAATCCTCCGACCCCGCCGACGACCCGGCGTTGAAAACCACCACGTCGGCCTCTTCCAAGGCGCCGCGCAAGGCCGTGCGGAGGGCGTCGCGGTCGTCGGGCACGGGCGCGTGCCTCACCGGATCCCCTCCCGCCTCCACGACCATGCCGGCTTGGACCCGCGAATTTGACTCCAGGATGTCGCCCGGCCGTAAGGGCCGGCGCAGCATCTCTTCGGGTTCGATGATCTCATCGCCGGTGGGAATGAGAGCCACGCGCGGTCGCGCCAGCACCTTGACGGTCAGGATCCCGGCGTTCAGGAGGGCCCCCAAGTCCACCGGACGCAGCCGGTGATTGGCGGAAACCACCAGTTCAGTGGCCACAATGTCCTCGCCCACGGCGCGCACGTGCTGCCAGGGGCTGGCGGCGGCGATGAGTTCAGCCTGTTGGTCCTGGAAGTGAACGTCCTCGATCATTACCACGGCATCGAAGCCAGGTGGCAAGGGGTCGCCGGTGTCCACTGGGTGATATCCGGTCTCCGGCTCAAGGGTGACGGGCGAAGTCTCGGATGCGCCATAGGTGTCGCGCGCCCGGACGGCGATGCCATCCATGGCCGAGGCGTGGTAGTGGGGGGCCGAGCGCGCCGCCAAAACGGGCTGGACTGTCACCCGCCCCAAGGCCTCGGCGGTCCTCACCTCCTCCACCGCCAGCTGGTAGTCGGACACCGCCTGCCACCAGCGCCGGCGTGCCTCGTCCAGTTCAACGTTGTCCAAGTAGACGTTCCTCGCACCGTTCGCACTGCTCATAGAAGTGTCACCTTCACCGTCTCGCCGGCCCGCAGGCCCTCTTTTTCCAGAGGGATCCGCAGAAGGCCGTCGGCTTTGACAAGGGTGGAGATAAGGCCGGACTTGCCCAGGACGGGCTCGGCCTCGAAAGCGGGCTGGTCGGTGGTGGGTACCTCGCCACGCAAGCCGGCCGCTTCCGCCCCGCCACCCGCCGGCAGCGGCCGCGGCCGCAGCCGCACCCGCACGTAATCCTCGCGCCCCGGCCCGGAAGCCAGGTTCCGCGTGAGCGTCGCCCAGACCCACGGCCTATGCCAGGCCGCCGGCCCCGCCAGGCCTTGCATGGCCTTGAGGATAGGCCGGACGAACACTTCGAAAACCACCAGGGCCGAGGCCGGATGTCCCGGCAGCCCGATCACCGGAACACCACCAACCAGCGCAGCAATGGTAGGTTTGCCGGGCCGGACCGCCAGCCCATGCAGAAAGACTCCCGGTTGCCCAAGCGAGTTGATCACCGACGACGTCAGGTCCCGCGCCCCGACCGAGCTGCCGCCAGACACCAGCACCATGTCGGCGCCGCCCTCCAGCGCCGCGTGCAGGGCACCCTCCTGGGCCGCAAACTCATCGGGGTAGATTCCCATCACCATGGGGGCGCCACCTTCGGCCAGCACCGCCGCCGCCAAGGCCGGCCCGTTGATGTCCCGCACCTGGCCGGGACGGGGCTCGGCGGACGCCGGCACCACTTCGTCACCGGTGGAGACCACGGCGACAAGTGGAGCGGTGAAGACCTTGACTGCCGTCAGTCCGATGCCGCTGAGAGCCCCGATGTCGTAAGGCGTCAGAGTGTGCCCGGGAGCGAGCAGTTCGGTCCCTGCCGCCAGGTCCTCGCCGCGGCGGATGACGTTGTCGCCGGGGGCCACGGGCCGGGTCACGCCGATCTCGTGCGCTCCCTCATCCAAAGTCTCGGTATGCTCGATCATCACGGCGGCGTCCGCCCCTTCGGGCAGCATGGCGCCGGTGGCGACCCTGACCGCCGCGCCCGGCTCCAGGCGCACAGCGGCAGCCTGTCCCATAGGAACTTCGCCGATGACCCGCAAGGGGGCCGGAAGGCCTTCACTGGCGCCGAACGTGTCCTCGGCCGCGACGGCGTAACCGTCCACCGTCGAACGGGCGAAACCGGGGATATCAGCGGTGGCGCGCACCGGCTCGGCCAGTACCCGGCCGGTCGCCGCTTCCAGAGGTACCGTCTCGGTCCGCAGACGCGGCTGCCATCTTTGAAAGAAGTCCTTCAACGCTTCTTCTAACGGCATGAGCCGCAGAAAGTCCATCTGCTTCAACCCGATCTCACCCTGCCCTTTCGGTCAGTACACTAACTCCCCCGCCACAAAAGCCCTGGCCCGAGGCACACCGGAACCCGAGAAGAAGCCGACCGCCGGGCCCAGGTACTCCGTCCGCCCCTCCCATAGAAAGAGCACACGGTCGGCCAGACGGCGGGCTTGTCCAAGGTTATGGGTGACCATGATGATCGTGGTCCCCCGCTGCCGCTGGCCGGTGATGATACGCTCGATGATTCCGACGTTGGCGGGGTCCAGGTTAGCAGTGGCCTCATCTAAGAGGATGATCGATGGGCGCCCGATGAGGGCCCGCGCCAGGGCCACACGCTGGGCTTCACCACCCGATAGAAACCGAGCCGGCCATCCCGCGGCGTGCTCCAAGCCCACTGTCTCCAAAGCCTCACCCACTCGGCGCCGGACTTCGTCCGCCGGGACACCGCGCAGTCCCAGCCCGTAGGCGACATTCTCGGCCACGGTGCCTGTGAACATGACGGTCTTCTGGGTCACGAAACCCATCTGGCGGCGTAGCGTGACCCGGCCCGCCTCACCCCACCCATTGCCCCAGGGGTCCACCGGCGCCCCGGTGGCGGTGGAACCGCCGGCCGCCTCTGCCGAGATAGGGCCGGCGGCCGACAGACCGAACCGGAGTTCACCCGAATCCGGCCTCTCAAGCAAGGCAATCAGGCGGAGTAGAGTACTCTTCCCAGCCCCGCTGGGTCCCACCACCGCCAAGGTCTCTCTACCGGGCACATCCAACCGGTCAAGGTCGAGGGCCGCGCGGCCGGCGTACTCCTTGCGGAGTCCGACACACGCCAGGGCCATAGCGGGCGCGGCAGCCGCCTCCAAGACATCGCCGGGGTTCCTCGTGGCCGCCCTCACCGTGTCTCACCCGCCCCTTGCAGGCCGGCGAAGACGCTGTTCACCAAGAAGGCCACCACGAGCAGGATCAAGCCCAGCCAGAGCCCTAACGTGTAGTCGCCCTTGCGCGTCTCCAGGACGATCGCCGTGGTCATCACCCGAGTGAAGCCGGCGATGTTCCCTCCCACCAGCATGACGGCCCCCACCTCACCGATGGCCCGCCCGAGCCCGGCCGCCAGCGCCCCGGTGATACCCAGACGTGCTTCGACCAGGACTTTTGTGGCCGCCTGCCGCGGCGTGGCCCCGAGGGCCAGCGCCGTTTCCCGAATTTCGCGGTCCTTCCCGGCCACCGTCACGGAGGTGAGTCCGGTGACGATGGGCAGGACCAAGAGGGTCTGGGCGATGACCATGGCGGCGGGAGTGAACAAGAGGTGAAGCCTCCCCAGTGGCCCACTGGCCGACAAAATCAGGAAAACCACCACACCGGCCAGCACCGGTGGGAGACCCATGAGCGTGTATGTCAGGCGCATGGCCAGCCCTCGCCCCCTGAACCGCCCGAGGGCCAGGAACGTTCCAAGGGGCACACCGGCCAGTCCGGCCAGGACCGTGGCGGTGCCCGACACGAAAAGTGACAATAGAACGATCTCTATTATCTCGCTGGTCAATGGCAATCTGGGTCTGCCATCCCTTCAGGCGGGTAAGCACTCACTTACCGGCGGTGCCGCCCGCATCCGGGAAGAAAAGCGCCATCCCGTACTTGTCTTTCCCGAAATCGGCGATAAGCTTCTGTGTGGCGTCGGAGACCAGCCAGTCGACGAACTTCTGGGCTCCTCTGAAGTTGACGGCCGGGTTCTTCTCCGGGTTGACCTCCATAGCGTGATAAGGGTTGAAGAGGTTTGCGTCTCCCTCGACCAGTATGTCGAGGGACAGTCCACCCTTCATGGCCAGGTACGTGCTACGGTCGGTGAGCGTGTAAGCCTTCTTCTCCGAAGCCATCTTCAGGACCTCGCCCATCCCCTGGCCGGCCTCAATGTACCAGCTACCCGAGGGGCGGACCGGTGTCACCCCGCCCCATCCGGGGCTGGGGACGAGCGGCAGTCCGGTCTTGGCCCAAAGAGCTACCTCCTTGGCCTGGGTTCCGGACTTGTCTCCGCGGGAAACCCACGGGCTACCGGCCTGGGCGATCTTCTTCAGCGCGGCCGCCGCATCCTTGCCACCCCTGATGCCGGCGGGATCCGAGGCCGGCCCCACGACAATCATGTCGTTATGCATGACCGCGCGGCGGTCGATTCCGAATCCCTTGTTTACGAAATCCACTTCCGCTGCGGGAGAGTGGGCCAAAACCGCGTCGGCGTCGCCCCGCTGTCCCATGGCCAAGGCCTCGCCGCTCCCGACGGCTACTACCTTCACGGCGATGCCCGTCCGCTTGGCGAACACGGGGAGGAGGTAGTCCAAGATGCCCGAGTCTTGCGTGCTGGTGGTCGTCGCCAGAACAATGGGTTTCTCGGGAGCGAAGAACCGTTTGTACCCCAGTCCGAAGAATAGCGCGCCCGCCACAACTGCCACGACTAATACACCGATGAGAGCTCGCGTGTGCGGAGCCCCGTTTCCACTCGTTAGGTAGTTTTTCATGTCTGCTTCCTCCCGTAGGCAAACAGAAAGGCCGGCTCCGCGGGGAAAGGCGGGCCGGCCCGAAGTAGGCGTAGCCAATACTATCCAGAGCCGCCCTAGCGGCCTGGATAGTGCTCTCCTTTCCAAACACGGGAGGCACGTAAGTTTCCCTACGTACCCTTTGCCGGGGCGAAACTTGTTTCTCATCCCGGCAGCGGTTCCGAACCGTGACCCCAGCGGCGGCGAGGCGAGACTCGCCCGTAACCCCACAGCTCAGGGCCCTCAGGTGGCGGAACTCGGAGAAACGCTAGCTATAAACTAGCAGCTATTCAGTTTTTCGAAGATGGTTTCTTCGTGCCGCTCTTCGGCAATTCCTTCCGCGCGGTTCCGGCTTTAGCGGCGGCCGACTTCGCGGGACCCGACCTATTCTGGGTCTTCTTCGCCTTAGCCCGGCTGTCTTCTTCCGCCTCGCGGGCCTTATCAAGCCGCGCCTGTTCGTTCTGCCCCCATCGCCAGATCACGTATCCCGCCAGGGCGATGAGGAAGGTGAGGGAGAGCTTGGTGTAGGCGAAGATGGCGGCCCCGGCTATCAGGATAAGGAGGCCGGCCACCATCTTAACCTTAGGGGTTATAGGCATAGAAGCCCCTGCCCGTCTTTCGTCCGAGGTTCCCGGCCTTCACCATCTTCCGTAAGAGCGGGCACGGACGGTATTTTGGATCGCCGAACCCATTATAAAGCACTTCCAGGACAGAAAGCACGGTGTCCAGCCCGATGAGGTCGGCCAGAGCCAGCGGCCCCATGGGATGGTTCATCCCGAGCTTCATCACACTATCCACGGCTTCGGGCGTGGCAACTCCCTCGTAGACGCAGAAGATGGCTTCGTTGATCATGGGGATGAGGACGCGGTTGGAGACGAAACCGGGCGAGTCGTTCACGGCCACGGGGGTTTTCCCGACGCGGCGCGCCAAGGCTTCCACGGTGGCGAACGTCTCGTCCGAGGTCGCCAGGGCGCGGATGACCTCCACCAGCTGCATCACCGGTACTGGGTTGAAGAAGTGCATGCCGATGACCTTGTCGGGTTTCCTGGTCCACGCCGCGATCTCCGTCACCGGAAGGGAAGAAGTGTTCGTGGCCAAGATCACTTCGGGGCGGGTCAGCCGGTCGAGCTGCTGGAAAACGTCCTTCTTCACTGAGGCGTTCTCCACCACGGCCTCGATGCAGAAGTCGCACTCGGCCGCGGCCTCCAGGCCGACAGCGGGGTGAATGTTGGACAAGACCTCGTCCCGGTCCGCCGCGGTCAGGCGCCCTTTTTCCACACTGCGGGCCAAGTTCTTAGCGATGGTGGAAAGGCCCCGCTGGACGTACTGGTCGGCCACATCGCCCATGAAAACATGAAGTCCAGCCTGCGCGCAGACCTGAACGATGCCGTTACCCATCTGGCCGGCGCCGACCACGAAAACCTTGCTGATTCCCGTTGTTTCATCCATGCGCTAAGCCCCCTCAACTTTGACGATGGTGGCTTCGCCCTGGCCCAGACCACTGCAGATAGTGGCCAAGCCGGTGCCGCCACCGCGCCGCCGGAGCTCGTAGATGAGGGTCATCAGGATGCGGGCCCCGCTGGCGCCGATGGGGTGCCCCAAGGCCACGGCCCCACCGTTCACGTTCACTTTCTCTTCGGGCCATTTGCCCAGGTCCATAGCGGTCAAGGCCACCGCGGCGAAGGCCTCGTTCACTTCGATGAGGTCGAGGTCGGCCACGGTCAGCCCAGCCTTCTTCAGCGCCTGCTCGCCGGCGAGGAACGGCACGCGGGCCAGGTAGGGCGGCTCGTCGTTCGCCGTGCCGTAGGAGAGGATGGTAGCCAGCGGCTTCTTCCCCAGTGCAGCGGCCTTCTCGGCAGACATGAGGACCACGGCGGAGGCGCCGTCGTTGATGCCGGGCGCGTTGCCGGCGGTGATGGTGCCGTCCTTGGTGAAGGCCGGCCGCAGCCCCGCCAGTTTCTCCAGGCTGGTATCGCCGCGCGGGCTCTCGTCGGTGTCGAACATGACGGGCGGCCCCTTACGCTGCGGAACGGGCACGGGGACGATCTCATCCTTGAACTTACCGTCGCGGATGGCGGCCACGGCGCGCTGGTGGCTCCGCAAGGACCACCGGTCCATACGGTCGCGGGTGACCCCGTACTCAGCCGCCACGTCCTGCCCGTGGATGCCCATGTGGACGTCCTTCACCGGGCACCACAGGCCGTCCCGGATGGTGGCGTCGACCAGCTTGCCGTCACCGAGGCGGTAGCCCCAGCGGGCCTTCTCAACCAGATAGGGCCCCTGGCTCATGTTTTCCATCCCACCGGCCACCACCACGTCGGCGTCCCCGGCGCGGATCAAGACATCGCCAAGGTTCACGGCGCGCAGGCTCGAGGCGCAGACCTTGTCGATCGTGTCCGAAGGCGTGGTGACGGGAAGGCCGGCCTTCAAGGTGGCCTGGCGGGACGGCACTTGCCCGACGCCGGCTTCAACCACCATTCCCATGAAGACGTAGTCGATGGCCGCAGGCGCCACGTCCGCGCGCCTGACCGCTTCGCGGATGACCAGCCCGCCCAAGTCCACGGCGGGGACGTCTTTCAGGGCACCACCGTAAGCTCCGAAAGGTGTCCGGCACGCGCTGAGGATAACCGTTTGCCGCAAGGCGGATTTCCCTCCCCTTTTCTAGCTGGAGACTTGTGAAGGTGTTCGCTAATGTCTGCGCGACACCTGCATCCTTTCCACCCCACCCTTTTTGTAGACAGACCAACGGGCCGGTGTTAAGTTAGAGACCACAGGGGGCCGCACGTCGTTGGATCGCTGGCGCCGAAACGTCTACATCCTGATGGTAACAAGCTTTGTGGCCGCCTCAGGCATGAGCGTGATCATGCCCTTCCTCCCTCTCTATGTGGAACAACTGGGCGTCGCGGACCCCAAAGCCATCAGCATGTGGACGGCCATCGCCTACTCGGCGAACTTCTTTGGCGCCGCGATCTTCTCCCCGATTTGGGGTAGCTTGGCGGACCGGTTCGGCCGCAAGTTAATGATGCTCCGATCTGGTTTTGGCATGACCATTATCATCTTCCTCATGGGCACGGTCCACTCGGTTCAAGCTCTGGCCGGTCTCAGGCTGCTGAACGGGGTCATCGCCGGTTTCATCGCAGCGTCCACCGCCTTCGTGGCCTCCAATACCCCAAGAGCGCACGTAGGGTATGCCCTGGGCCTGATCCAGGGGGCATCGGTGGCCGGGAACATCATGGGGCCCCTATACGGAGGGGTGATGGTCCATTTCCTGCCGGTCCATTATGTCTTCTTCGCCACCTCCGCCGGACTCTTGATCGCCAGCACCGGTGTCTTGCTTTTCGTGGTGGAAGAGTTCGAGCGACCTGTGGCAGTGGCGGTAGCGGTGGCGGTGGCGGCGCCGCGGCCTGAGGGAAGGCCTGTGCCTCATCGCGGGAAGACCGTGTCCCGGCTATTTGGCCGGGGGTTGTCTGACCTTCTTCGTCAGCCTGTCTTTCTGGGCCTGCTCCTGGCCACCGGCATGGCCCAGTTCGCCCAAAGTACGGTGGAACCTATCGTCACCTTGTTCGTGGGGACTTTGAAGACGCCGCCGGAGTACCTGACCATCATGGTGGGGCTGGCCTTTTCCGCGGCTGGGTTTTCTACCTTCATCGCCGCCCCCATCCTGGGCAAGTACGGTGACCGTCACGGGTCCAAGCGCGTCCTTCAACTGGCCCTGGCCGGGGCCGCCGCCCTCTATCTGCCGCAGGGCCTGGTACAGACCAGTTGGCAACTCCTGTGGGTGCGACTGGGACTGGGAGCGTTCATCGGCGGTATCATGCCATCCTTGCAGGCGATCATCTCCCGGTTGACCCCCGGCACAAAGCGGGCCACTGCTTTCGGGTTGAACCAATCGGCTGTGTACGTGGGTAACTTCACCGGCCCGTTGGTGGGCGGGCTCGTGTCCGGCTGGCTGGGCTACCGGGCCGTCTTCTTCCTGGCCAGCGTTGTGTTATTCTGTGACCTGTTATGGGCCACGAGGGTGGCGCCGGAGCCCCGGATGGGGCCAGCCGCGTCCGCTTCCGGGATTGTCGCGGCCGGCGCCGAGGCTGCCTGCGCCGGGACGGAGGCTGCCGCCACCAGCAACGAGGGCCAAGCCTGAGGCGGCTGGCCGCGCCCCCTCCGCGCCCCTCTCGGCGGTGAATCACCCTTAAGGGTGATTTTCATCGACCCCACGTGCAAGGTAAAAAGGAACTGTGCTCGAAGACAACCCCGTCCACCCGAGGTGTCCACCCGAGCGAGTTCCAGAGGGGGGTCGGATGATGGCCGGCGCCAAATGGCCCAAGGCAGTCCTCGTCCTGTTAGTCCTCACTTCGACTTTGTCCACTTTGTTTTCTATCCCAGCCAGACCGCTTCTAGCGGCCACCGCGGCCGAAGGGCCTCCACCACCGCCGGTGGCATCCAGTACCGCCACCCAATCCTTGATACCCATCCCGCAGCCATCCCGCATCCCGGTCACCTTCCACGTAACCGCCCCTGCCGGTACCCCCTCACTGAAATTGAACGAGCTTTCCACCTTCGACTATTGGGGCGCATTGACCGAGCTTGCTCTCCAGCAGGGAACGGGCGGCGCCTGGTCCGGCACGGTGGAGGCGATTCCTGGCTCGCTCCTGCGCTACCGGTACACCCTTGATGGCAGCTCGGACACCTGGGAGACTTTGCCCAAGGGCTCCCACGCCCCCGCCGCCCAGGCTTCTTTCGATAACCTCGACGATCCCGACTCCGAACCAGTCCGGAAGGTCGACTTCCGGTACGTGTCTATCCCGTCGGGAGTCTCCTCTTTCACCGTCAATGACACTGTTTACGGATTCCTTGGCGCGACCGGGCCGCAGCTGACGGCGGCCGCCGTGGGCGAGGGCACGATTACCGGGACCATCACCGACCGGGCCTCCGGCAAACCGGTGCCTTTCGCCGAAGTCCGGTGCCTGGACCTCTATGACATCACCGGCGCCGACGGGGCCTTCACTCTCCGCGGCGTCCCCGCTGGTCAGCAGCGCGTGACGGTGCTCCCCTTCCGTAGCGAATGGGCGTATGGACAGGCCGAGACCGCCGTGACCGCCGGCGGCACGGCTCGAGTCAGTCTGACTCTGGAAAAACCGACCATGGTGCCGGTGGTCTTCCGTGCCAAGGTGCCGACGTCGACATCGGAGGGGGTCGTGGTCCGCCTGGCTTCGGCACATGAGATACTGGGCGGCCATTGGAGCGGAGGTTCGGGTACCATCGAATCGGAGTATCCGTCCCTCACTCGGGTCACCGCCGACACCTGGGAGTTGCGCACCTCTCTGCCCCAGGGGATGTACCTGCAGTATACATACACCACGGTAAGTGACGGAAGAGGAGTGGCGATAGAAGGCCCTTACCAGGGGACCAAGACCTATCGGGCCGTGGTGACCGCCGGAGGTGTGATTGAGGACACGGTGGTTGCCTGGGGCGGGCTGCGGGCCTGGGAAGGCAAGCCCGTGGTGCCGCTCACTTTCGAACTGACGGCCCCGGCCAACACCCCTTTGACGGCACGGTGCCTGATCGTCCTGGGTTACGAGGGGGGGTTCAACCCGGCCATACCCATGACCCGGACCGGCCCGAACACCTGGCGCTTCGTGACCTTCGCCGAGCCAGGGATCACCGTCTACTACCGGTATCTGTGGGGTACCGTTTCCGGGGAAGAGTACGGAATGTCCGGCGAGGACATGTCGCCCCAGTCTCCTACGACTTACCACACCCTGACGATCCCCGCGGGAGCCAGCAGTTCCAGCGGGGTCACGCAGCAGGATACGGTCGCCAAATGGCGGTGGTTGCCGAAGCCGGCCAGCGGAATGCTGGCGGGTGGTCAAACGACATCCAGTCAGACAGCGTCAGTGGATTTCTGGGTGACAGTGCCGTACGATACTCCGGCCGGCGACACGGTCTATATGGTGGGCGACGTGCCGGCCCTTGGAGCCATGGCCGATCCTAAGGCCGTGCCCATGATCAAAGTGAACCCGACGACCTGGAAGGCCACGGTGCAATTGCCGGCAGGACAGGCCGTGCACTACCGGTTCACCCGCGGGACCTGGGCATCGTCTGACAGCGGGGATCTGGTCAAAGCCGTGCGCCCGCTGTATTTGGGCCAACCCGTCTACGCTTCGGTTGCGACGTGGAAAGACCGCCCGGCCCCCTCTGTGGCGGCGCGGACCGGAGGCGTCCCGTTTCAGGCCGGAGTGGAGCTTTGGGACTGGTGGAACGGGACCTTCGACGAACTCACCCCGGCCACCATCGACGCCGCATACAAAACCGGCCCGCAGTGGGTGCAGCTCTCGCTGGTCTGGGGCATTTCTCAGGTGAACCCGGAGCCCATCGTCGACCCCCTGAACGGCTCGGACATGCTCCCCGACGCCATCAAGCGGCATGTCGACCTCCTGCGCGACAAAGGCCTGCACGTGTCGGTGCGCACCTTCTTCTATCCTCACCAGGCCCGGATTCAGAAGGAGCTGGCCACCGTCCACGGGAAGGCCTGGTGGGACGCGTTTTTGGTGCAGGCCCGGAAGACTGTATTCACCATCGCCGACATGGCCGTGCCGGCCGGCGCGGAGATGATCCTCCTGCCCTACATCGACTGCCAGGCGGCCGACTACGCCTACTACGATGCCGTCATGAAGCAGCTCATCGCCGAGACCCGCCAGAGGTATCCGGGAATCCTGCTCACCAGTGACTACTATGCCTTAGGCTCCAATCTGACCTGGTACGGTGACCTCGACTATGTCGGCACGAAGGTCTGGTGGGGATTGAACGCCGGTAAGAACCCCACCCAGGATCAGTTGCTGTTGGCCTTCCGGCAGAAATTCGCCGACGAACTGGAGCCCCTCTACAACCGCTTCGGCAAGCCCGTCATTGGAGAAGGCCATCGCCGATGCCAGAGCGGCCGGCCGCACCGAGGGCCTGGAGGCGGCGGAGCAGAAGCTGTGGGCCGCCCAGCGGGCATCCTATGAGCTGGACTTCACCGTCTTGGATAGTCTGGCGGCGGAGGCGGCGACCCTGGCTCAGGCGGCGACGGTTCCACCGCCGGCGCCACCCACCACCCCCCCAACTACTCCGCCCGTTACCCCGCCCACCACGCCGCCGGTGACGCCACCGGTCACACCGTCCACCCCGCCTCAAGTGCCGGTGCAGTTCACCGACATCTCCGGCCACTGGGCCAAGAGCTCCATCGAAACCTTCGTCAGCCTTGGAATCACCAAGGGTTACCCGGACAGCACCTTCCGCCCCGATAACCTCATCACCCGCGCGGAGTTCGTGAAGATGATCGTGATGGCCGCCAGGCTTCCGGCCACTCCCCTGAACCCTGGGGAGACCGGCACTTTCAGCGATGTACCGGTCACTCACTGGGTCTCGCCCTACCTTGAGGCGGCGGTCGACCACGGCCTGGTCAAGCCGTCAGAGTACGCCGGCGGGCAGTTCGGCCCCGGGGTCAACATCACCCGGGAAGAGATGGCGGTGATGATCGTGAGGGCCTTGGGCCTGGACGCCATGGCCTATATGGCCCAGTTCATCCCCCTACCCTTCGCCGACACCGGGGACATCACCTCCTGGCGCCGCGGCTACCTGACCATGGCCTGGACGGGGAAGATCATGGGGGGCTATCCGGATAACACCATCAAACCCACGGCCAACGCCAAACGGGCTGAGGCGGTGGTGATGATCACCCGGATGTTGTCGCAGGCGCCGTCTAGGTAGAGACCGCCGGTCCGCTCCTTCCGGCCGCCGCGGATTACTCGGCCCTGAGCGCGGTGGCCGTCGGCAGTCGTCCCGCCCATAGCACGGCGGGGATAGCTCCCACGACGGCCAAGCCAACCCATCCGGTGGCCAGTACGACGGTCAGAGAGAGCGGCATCTCCACCCGGAGTGGTCCCATGGCGAACTGCCGGGCCATTCCAGCAGCCATCATCGCTCCCAGGAACCGACCCAGGGGGAGCCCGATGGCCGTGCCCAGGATCCCGAGCCAGGCCGCCCCACTCACACTGGCAGTCAGCGTCTGGAACGGAGTCATCCCGGCCGCTTTGCGGATCCCGATCTCCCGGACCTGCTCTCGGACGGTAAGCAGCGTGGCGTTGAGCACCCCTAATGCGGCGATGCCCGCCATCAGAAGCCCCATCACTGCGGCCATGCGAGCCACATCGGTCATGCTCTTGAAGTAGGTCGTTTTGTCCAGGATCGATACCTCGGCGCGATAGTTCGTGGCTGACAGTAAGGTCCTCTGGGCTTCCTCTGGAACGGTGCCCGGCCTTAGCCTGACCGCGAAAAACGTGCCTTTGGCTTTCGGATTTATCTGCTGTAGAGTCTCAAGAGTCGTGAACCCGTTTTGGCTCAGGTTCATCAGATAGCGGTACACTCCTGTGACGGTCAGTTCAGCCGGATACCCGCCCAACTGCACCTTGATCCGGTCCCCGACCTTGGCGCCGGTCCGGTTCATGGCCCCCGGAGCCAGCATGATTTCTCCGGGCTTCGACGGATACCGTCCTTCTAGCAGGGTAAAAGGGAAAGCGGTCCAGCCACCGCCGGCCGCCGTCACCTTGAAGGTGAAATCGCTCTTCGGATCGGTGGCCAATACTTGCACCGCTGGGTAGTAGGCCTCGACGGAGGTATCCCCATCTAGAGCGGTCTGAAGCTCGGACATGGTCATGGTCAGGGGACTTGCGTAGAGGTCCCAGTTCAGGCCATGAATATCGGGCCGGTTGGGAAGATCCCTAACCAAGGTGGAGAAACCGGCCGTGGCCACGATAATGGCCAGGCAAATGACCAGACTGGCCACGGTCAGGGCCTGTCTGGCCGGCCTGGACGAAGCATCTTTCACACCTAACACCACGGGAAGGGGCGCGCGAAGGCGGGCCAGAACCCTGGCGGCCAGCGAGGGACGGGCCACCGGCGCGGCGAAGCCCTCTCCCAAGACGGCTACCGGTGGAAGCACGATTGCCCGTAGGGAGGCGAGCACCGCAAAGATGGCGGCCACCGACGAGATGCCGAACACCACGGTGGATGCCACCGGAAGATTGAGGCGGATGACCTCAGGGGTCCCCATGACGGCGGCGATCACCCACATCTGGCGCCCGGCCAACCCCCATCCAGCCGCCACCCCGGCCAACCCGCCCAACAATCCCAGGATCCAGTTCTGCCCGCCGAACACCGCCAAAACCTGCCATCCGGTGAACCCGAGGGCCTTCAAGACGCCGATTTCCTTGAACTGCGCCAACACCGCCGCACCGACCACGTTGGCGGTGATGAGGGCCGAAGCGATGACCGCCATGAGGCCGAAAGCCATGGTAAACACCATTGAGGTCATATGGATAGAACGAAACCCGTCTTTCATGAATTTCCAGTCCATTGACCCCAGGATGGGATCCCCCCCAGGTGAGCCGGCCAGAGCTTTCTTGACGTCAGCCTGAAACCGGTCGGCCGCCGCCTGGTCCGCCAGACGCATCCCGACGGTGAGGCTGATTGCACTATGGGTAGCCAAGGCCAGGGAATCAAGGGTATCGGGGGCGACATAAACGGATACCGGATCGAACCAGGGGTAAGCCAGTTCCAGGGAGTTGCTCTGCAGGCCGACGATGGTCAAGGGGCTGGGCCCCCGCGGGGTGGGTACCTGCACCGTGTCCCCAGGTTTCACACCATAGAACATGGCCATGGAGGCGTCCATGATGCCGGCTTGATGGTCGGAAGGCAATAGGTCCCGCCCAGCGGTTATGATGTAGCGACCCACCTCCGGCTCGGCCGATGGCCGGCCCACCAACCGCACTGAGGGGGTCTTGACGGTCCCGGGGATTTGGAGTTGGACCACGGCCGACCGCCAGACCGGCGAGGCGCCCGTCACACCTGGCCAGCCGGCCAGCCGACCGGCCATCTGCTCCCCTTCGGCGTTGTCCTTCAGGACGAAATAGACATGGGGGCCGTTGGTACGCTCCAACAGCCGTTCATAGGGGGACGAGGATGCCTGAAGGCTCACCAGCCCGACATATAACAGCGTAGCCGCCGCCGCCGCCGTCAGGAAGACCAGGGCCGCCTGCCACGGGCGGGACCGCTGGTCGCCGATGGACTTACGCCAAACCGCGCGCATCCCCGCTCACCCCCTAACCCCGAGAAGCCGGGCGGCCAGGCGGCCCATTTCCTGCTCGGCCGGCCGCGACTCCTCCGCCAACCGTCCGTCCTGCATGACGACGATGCGGCCGGCGTAGCCAGCCACCTTGGGATCGTGGGTAACCATGATGATGGTCTGCCGCTCCTCCCGGTTCAGCCTCTGGAAGAGACGGAGCACGGCGCGCCCGTTTTCTTGGTCCAGGGCGCCGGTGGGCTCGTCGGCTAAGAGCACCGAGGGACGGTTGATCAGGGCGCGGGCGATGGCCACGCGTTGCCGCTGCCCTCCGCTGAGCTGGCCCGGCATCTTTCCGGCCAGGTCGGCGATGTCAAGGGATTCCATCAGCTCACGGGCGTGCGACCGCACGGCGGACGCGGCGGCTCCGCCCAGCAAGCCGGGAAGCTCAATATTCGTGCGAACGTCAAGGTTATGGATGAGGTTGAAGAACTGAAACACGATCCCCACATGCCTGCGCCGAAACAGGGCCAGACGGGTTTCCGAAAGTCTTTCGATGCTCTGGCCGGCCACTGTAACCTGCCCCCGGTCGGGACGGTCGATGCCGCCCAGCATGTTGAGGAGGGTGGACTTGCCGCATCCCGAAGGCCCCATCAAGGCCACGAACTCTCCGGAGGCCACCTGAAGAGAGACGTCCTGCACCGCGGGGTGGTACGCCCCGTCGTCTCGGTAGGCCCGTGTCAGATTGAGGGCGTTGACGATGATGGTGCTCTCACCGGCGGCACCGTTATCGGTGGCTGCAGCTGTCGTGAAACCCACGGGAACGACCATCGCAGTTACCCCCTATGTTTGCCTCGCGTTGCTCTTCTTCAAGTTCTCCAGCCTAACGAGGGCTCGGGCCGTTCTGACTGCCGCGATCACCCTGGCTGCCACGACCGTTCCAGAGGTCCAGCCACTTCAGGTCCGCTTCCAGGTGGAGGATGGCTCCCTCGATAAGGAGGTCGATCTCTTCGTCACTACTCTTGCCCTGGTCGCCGCCGGGCCCCCGCAGGCGCTCTTTCAGCGCCGTGAGTTCCTGGATCCCCCGCAGACACGCCGTACGCTGCGAGCGGACGATGGCGGCCACCTCCGCCCTGCCGGTACGACGGGCGAGAGTCAGCTTGACGAAAAGCTCGTCCCGCAGGTCCACCTTCTCCACGGGCTCGGCGAACCACCGGTGCAGGTCCTGCAGACCTTCGGGCGTGAGGTGGTAAACTTTCATTTCCACCCGCTGCTGGTCGCGGGAGGGGCGCGTCACCAAGGTGGCCTCGATGAGACCATCCCGCTCCAACTTGGCTATCGCCGTGTACACCTGGCCCACGTTTACCGGGCTGGCGCCACCGAGAAGACGGTCTAGGCCCACCTTCAGGTCGTACCCGTGCAAGGGTTCAGTGGCGAGAAGCCCCAGCAAAGCTTCTTTGATCAGATGGAGTCCCCCTCGGAAAGCGGACACCAGAAGAGCGATAGTTACACTGTAACTAGTTACATTGTAACTAGGGGGCAGGCACTCCGTCAATCCCCGACTCCCATCCCCCGACTCCCATCCCCCGACCCCCCAGCCGCCTGAAAGGTCCCGGAGGATTTGGGTGCAGATGGAAGAACCCTTCAGGCAGAACGGCAAACCAGTCACGGTATGACCAATCCCCCCGAAAGGTCGGTGCCCACATGCTCCGCATCTCCAGCGATCATTACATCGCCTTTATGAACCCGTCTAACCCGCCCGTGGCCGAAGCCGCGCCGGGAGACATCGTGCTTTTTGAAACCAGGGACTGCTGGGGGACCGATGCCCGGGGCCACAACATCCGCTTCGTGAAAGACGGGCGCTCTTACGGCAACCCGGCCACCGGCCCACTGCGCGTCACTGGGGCCCAGCCTGGAGACGTGCTGGCCGTCCACGTCCTGGACATCAAAGTCGCCGCCATGGGTGGGATGGTCGCCCGGCCGAACGTCGGAGCCTTGGGTCACCACATCGTCCAAGAGGAAAGAAAGCCCATCCCCATCGTCGGCGGCTACGCGTTGTTCAACGACCTCATCCGCCTGCCCATCCACCCCATGATCGGCGTCATCGGCACCGCTCCGGCCGCCGAGGACGTACCGAACACCACCCCCGGTCCTCACGGCGGAAACATGGACACCCGTTTCATCGCCGCCGGCGCCACCCTTTACCTGCCCGTTTTCGTGGATGGGGCCAACCTGGCCATGGGCGACGTGCATGCCGTCATGGCCGACGGCGAAGTGGTCATCTGTGGCGTCGAGCTTCCGGCGGAGGTAACGGTGAAGGTAGATGTGATTAAGGGCGAGTCACTGCGCGGCAGCCCCCTGCCCTCGCCCGTTCTGGAAGCCGGAGATAGCCTCTACTGCATCGCTTCCGCCAAGGACCTGGACGAGGCCGAGACGCTGGCTCTCGACCATACCATGGCCTTCCTGAAAGCTCGCCTGCCGCTGTCGACCAACGAGATCGGCATGCTGATGAGCCTGGTCTGCAATCTGCAGATCAGCCAGGTGGTAGATCCCCTGAAGACGGTGCGGGTGGAGATCCCGAGAGGGCCTTTCGCGTCGTACGGATTGAGTTTCTGACGTCGGACGCCGATTGTGTGAACGGGCCTCAACACCGGGGGGGCGTGAATGGTGGACAACCCGAAATCCGTGATCATCATCGGTGCCGGTCTGGCCGGGCTCTCCGCCGGGTGCTTCTGCCAGATGAATGGGTTCCAAACTCGCATCTTCGAGCACCACGCCGTGCCGGGCGGCGTGGCCTCCTATTGGGCGCGCCAAGGGTATCACATCGACGGCGGCATCCACTTTCTCATGGGGTACCGGCCCGGCTCGTCCACTTACGAGCTGTACCGGCGGCTGGGAATCGCCCCGCCCGCTATCTCGGTGGTGGACATGCCCTCCTACGGACGCTTCTGGGATGAGGCCACCGGCCACACAATGACCATGGCCGGCGGCTTCGAGGAAATGTCGGCCGCCCTCAAGTCCTTGTCGCCTTCGTCGCCCGGTGACGCCAGAGCCATCGACCGCCTGTTCTCCGGCGCGAAGGCTATGAGCCGGGCCAGCCTCATGGACTTCGGGTTCGGCCGCCCGCCGGAGTTGACCAACCCCTGGGACTCGCTGCGGGAGATGTGGCGAATGCGCGGGCTCCTGCCTTACCTGACCGGCTGGCGGTCGAGGCCCGTGGCCCAGTACGCCGCCGCGAATATGGCCGACCTCACGTTACGCTGGGTCGTCACCAACCTCTTCCTGCCTGAGGTACCGGTGTGGTTCATCACGATGCTCCTCGCCCTCATGCCCCAAGGCCAAATCGGTCTCCTGGCCGGCGGCTGCCAGGAACTGGTGCAGGCTCTGGCACGCCGGTACCGGGACCTCGGAGGACAGGCTACTTACCGCGCCACGGTTACGAAGATCATCGTGGAGAACGGGCGTGCCGTGGGCGTGCGGCTGGCCGACGGCACCGAGTACCGGGCCGACTATGTCATCTCGGCGGCGGACGGACGGAGTACGCTTTACGGCCTGCTGGAGGGCCGCTACCTCGACGCGCGCACGCGCCAGAGGTACGAGACCTGGCCTCTGTGCCGCCCCTTCGTCCTGATTAGTTTGGGGGTTAACCGGCAGTTCCCCGGCGAGCCCGTCTTCCAGACGGTGCGGCTCTCCGAGCCGCTGGAGCTGCCGGGGGCCGGGAGATCCGTGACGGCAGCCGGCGCACGCGAGGCGGAGACCCGGCCTACCGGCGGTTTCTTCGTGCGAATCTTGAACTACGGGCCCGGCTTTGCCCCGCGCGGCAAGACCCTGGTGCAGGTGGAGTTCGAGACCGATTGGGATTACTGGAATGACCTGCGCGCCCACGACCCTGACGCGTATGCCGCCGCGAAGGAGCGGGCGGCGGCGCTGGCCGTGGAGAAACTGGAGGCTCTCTACCCAGGCATCGCTGCCCAGGTGGAGATGGTGGATGTCGCCACGCCGTACACCTTGTGGCGGTACACCTTGAACCACCGGGCATCCTTCGAAGGCTGGCTCCCCACGCCACGGTCAATCATGACTCCGCTCCACCGGACGGTTCGAGGATTACGGAACTTCTGCATGGCCGGACAGTGGGTCGTGGCCGGGGGGAGCGTCCCAGGGTGCCTTTGGTCGGGCAGTCATGCGGCGGAAATCCTCTGCCGCTGGGAGGGCAAGGCTTTTCGGCCCGACCGGTAACCGGTGTCTCCGAACCGGAACCGGCTGGAAGTCCATCCCGCGACACGAGAGATGCGCTAGAGGTCCGTCAGGGGGCGCGGCTGCTCGCGGAAACTGTAACCGTGCCCACCAAGTATCTCGGGTCGCAGCATGTGTCTGGCCACCCCAAGGCACTCCAATTCCACCATGTCTTCCTCGGACAAGGAAAAGGCCACATCGGTCTCGTCGTCGAGCCCAAACACCCACTCCGAGCCGCGCCAGAGGAACAGCTCGAACCAGTCTTTCTCCAGCAACTCACGGACGACTTGAGGGGCGACCTTCCCGGAGACTTCGGCGACGCCATAAGGGTCAGGTCCCTCGGTGTGCCCGAACGGACGTAGCGGCTCGATGCGGCGCAGCCCCCAATCCCTGGCCCGGAACGTATCGGCGCGCTCGATGAAGAACCGCAGGATAGTGGCGCTCACCCGGTGGAAATCGCTGCCCACCCGGCCGTAGTCTATGGAGAAGATGGTCGCCTCGGGGATTGTGGAACTCTCGGCCAGGACCCATTCCCAGTTAGGGTGCTCGGACAGCCGTTCCCCGCTCCAACGCTGGGCTTCTCCGACTGACGAGAATAGCCGTGTACCCGTGTCTCCATCCGGTGAGGTCCAGTGCACCGCCGGCCATCCTTTCATCTGACATCTCCTTTCACGGGTCATCCTTTGCGGGTGGCCTTCTTGTCCCTAGGGACCTGAGTGCTATCATATATGATAGCACCCAACCTCACGGCGGGGGAACCTTCCCTCCTGCGCTCCCGCCGGACTTCCCATGGTGCACAGACTGTCCGCGCTTCTCGGCCTGCCGGCCTGCGCGCAAAGCCAAGGGGTGCGAGCCGTCAGGAAATGCTGTATACTGTTACCTGCTACTAGCTTCAGACGATAATGTTGGCAGGAATGGTAAGGGACGCGTAGAATCTGCCCTTCATGCCTTACAGGCATTAGGTATTCTAGCGCGGGTTTTGCCGCCGGAGCGGTTTCCCGTGGCGCTGGAGGTGCATTCTTTGAACTACTTTCTCACTGAAGAACAGAAGATGATCCAAGACTTGGCCCGCAAGGCAGCGCAGGAATTGGTCGCTCCGGTCGCGGCCGAACTGGACGAAAAAGAGGAGTTTCCCCGCGAAATCCTCAAACAACTCGCGCAGATGGACCTGTTTGCCGTGTTCTACCCGATTGAGTACGGTGGGCTGGGCGGCGGCGTCTTTGCGAACTGCCTGGTCACCGAGCAACTGGCCCGTGCCTGCGGCGGTGTGGCGGTGAGCTATGCGGCCACGGGCCTGGGCGGCACGCCCATTCTCCTTATGGGCAGCGAAGAACAGAAGCAGAAGTACCTGCCCCTCCTAGCGCGCGGCGAGAAGATCGGCGCCTTCGCGCTTACGGAGGCAGACGCCGGCAGCGACGCCGGGAACATGCGGACCACCGCCAAGAAAGACGGCGACTACTACGTCCTGAACGGCACCAAGCAGTGGATCACCAACGGCGGCGAAGCCGACCTGTACACCGTTGTCGCCTTGACCGACCCTTCCCGCGGCGTGCGCGGCGCCACGGCCTTTATCGTCGAAGCCGGGACGCCCGGTTTCACCTACGGGAAGAAAGAGAAGAAGATGGGCATCCGTTCCTCCGCCACGCGCGAACTGGTCTTCCAAGACTGCCGCGTGCCGAAGGAGAACGTCATCGGGCGCGAGGGTATGGGGTTCATCGCCGCGTTGAAGACACTGGATATGACCCGCCCCGGCGTGGGGGCGCAGGCACTGGGAATCGCCCAGGGCGCCTTCGACCACGCCCTGAAGTACTCCGCCGAGCGCCAGCAGTTCGGGCAGGCCATCATCAACTTCCAGGCCATCGGCCACATGCTGGCGGACATGGCCACGCAGATTGAGGCGGCCCGCCTCCTGGTCTACGCCACGGCCCGGACCATCGACTCCGGCGCCAAGGAGTACGGGAAAGAAGCTTCCATGGCCAAGCTGTTCGCTTCGGACGTGGCCATGCGGGTCACCACCGACGCCGTGCAGGTGGCGGGCGGCTACGGGTACATGCGTGACTTCCCACTGGAGAAGTACATGCGCGACGCCAAGATCACCCAGATTTACGAGGGCACGAACCAGATCCAGCGGAACTCCATCGCGGCAGCGCTGGCGAAGGAGGCCCGACGGGCTTGAGTCTAAACATTGTTGTCTTGGTGAAGCAAGTCCCGGACACTTCTGAAGTCCGGATGGACCCCGTGCGCGGGACCCTTATCCGCGAAGGCGTGCCCAGCATCGTCAACCCTTTCGATGTTTTCGCCATCGAGGCCGGGCTGGCGCTACGCGACGCCTACGGCGGCAAGGTGACCCTTCTTTCGATGGGCCCGTCGCAGGCGGGAGCGGCGCTACGCGAAGGTATCTCCATGGGCGCCGATGACGCCGTCCTTATTTCCGACCGCGCCTTCGCGGGGTCGGATACCCTTGCGACCAGTTACGCTCTGGCCACAGCGGTGAAGAAGATCGGCCAGAATGCGGGGGCCGGAGTCGACCTGATCCTGGCCGGGCGGCAGGCCATCGATGGTGACACCGCCCAGGTGGGCCCGGGAGTCGCCGAGCAACTCGGCATGCCGTCCATCACCTGCGTCTCGAAGATCGAGAGCCTTTCTCAGAACGGGACCGGCCCGAATCTCCGTCTGCGGCGGATGCTGGAAGACGGCTATCAAGTGGTGGAAGTGGGTCTGCCGGCGGTGTTGAGCGTGGTTAAAGACATTAACAAGCCCCGCCTCCCTTCGCTGCGCGGCATGATGAAATCGAAGACCTACAACCTACCCACCTGGACCGCCGCCGATATCGCCGCGGACACCACCTTGTGCGGTCTGTCCGGTTCGGCCACACGGGTGAAGCGCATTTTCTCGCCGGAGAAGCGGGCCCGCGGGGAAACGCTGGAGGGCGGGGCGGCCGAACAGGCCAAGACTCTGGTACAGCGGCTGCGCGATTCCGGCTTCAGCATCTAGCTCATTCGATTTCCGGTTTGCCAATTCCGTCTCTGACGTAACCTTGGGAGGCTGCGCGATGAGCGCCGACTCGGCCAACTCCGCTAGCGCAACGAACGCGACAAGCGCTGTTATTGCAACCAACAAAAACATTTGGGTCTTCGGGGAACAAGAGAACGGGCGCCTGGCCCTTTCGGTCCTGGAACTCCTGGGCGAGGGGCGGCGGCTGGTGGATGTGGCCAATGCGGTGAATGCGGGGCAGAAGCTGGCGCTGGTCCTCATCGGTACGTCCGCCGACATCGAACCGCTGGCCGCCGAAGGCATCGCCCACGGCGCCGACCTTGTGTACGTCTGCGCCCACCCTGAATTGGCCGTTTTTCAGGACGAACCCTATGCCGCCGTTCTGACCCACCTGTGCCGGACCGAACGGCCGGCCGTCCTACTGGCCGGGGCCACCCTCATCGGCCGCGCCCTGGCGCCGCGCGTCGCCGCGCGCCTGCGCGTTGGCCTCACTGCCGACTGCACCGAACTTGGCATCGATCCTGAGAACGGGAGCCTGCTCCAAACCCGTCCCGCCTTCGGTGGTAACGTCATGGCCACCATCGTTTCGTCCGACCGGCGCCCCCAGATGGCCACGGTGCGCCCGCGCGTCATGGTGCCCCTGGTGCGTGACGCCGCCCGGAAGGGCGAAGTCGTCAAGATCAACCTTGGTGGCCTGGACTTCTCGACGCGGGCCAAGGTCAAGGAGGTCGTCCGCGAGCTCTCCCAAGGGCCGGCGCTGGACGAGGCCGAGATCATCGTCTCGGGAGGGCGCGGCCTGGGCGACCCGAAGAACTTCGCCCTGATCCGCGAACTAGCGGAAGTACTAGGTGGAGCCGTCGGGGCTTCCCGCGCCGCTGTGGATGCCGGATGGATCCCCTATCCACACCAGGTCGGTCAGACCGGACGCACCGTTCGCCCGAAGCTCTACATCGCCGTGGGCATCTCCGGCGCCATCCAGCACCTGGCCGGCATGCGCGGGTCCGACGTCATCGTCGCTATTAACAAAGATGCTTCAGCCCCCATCTTCGACGTGGCCACCTACGGCCTGGTGGGGGACCTGTTCGAGATCGTCCCGGCCATGATTGCGGAACTGAAGGCTGGCCGGGCGGCGTCCTGATCGGTGAGTCCGGCCCCGGCCGGCGGAAATGGCGCAGATCGGCGACAGATCGTGGCGGCGTTACCCAATGGCCTTTCCCTGCTGCGACTGACCTTGGTCCCATTCCTTGCGGTCCTTGCGCTTTCTGGCCATCGGGAGAGCTTCCTTCAGCTTCTGCTGGTTGCCCTCGGCACTGATGCCCTGGACGGCTTCCTTGCAAGGCGTCTTGGCCTAACATCGGACCTTGGAGCCCGCTTGGACAGCTTGGCCGACACGGCGCTCTTTCTGGTCGCTCCGGTCGGCCTGGCGTTCCTCCTGCCTGCCGTAATGCGCCGGTACTTCGCGCTTCTTCTTCCAACCATCGGCCTCTACGTCATAACTCAAATCGTCTGCCGGGCGCGGTTCCGCCGTGGCGGGTCTTTTCACACTTGGCTGGCCAAGGCCGCCGGGGCGTTGGTCGGCGTCGTGTTCGTGGCCCTGCTTTGGGTCGGGGAAGCTGTCGGCGTAGTCCTGTGGCTTATGTATGCGGCGGTCGCGTTGGCCACCTTGGCGCATTTGGAGCAACTGGCCGTTGCCTTGACCCTGTACCGGTGGGACGCCGACGTGCCGTCGTTCTGGCATGCCAGATTCTTTGCAAGCACAAGCAAGGGAAACGCGACCACTCTCGGGAACGGTAACCCGTGGGACCGGGCGGGCAGGCTGTCGGGGCACCAGTGATTTCGGTGAAGGGAGCTACACCGGATGGAAGTTATCATGTACATCGTTCCGCTCTGACCCCGCTGCGCGCTGGCCAGGCGCTTCCTTTCGTCGAAAGGACTCAAGTGGGAAGAGCGTAACATCCTCACCAGCAGAAAGTACTTGCGGGAGGTCCGGCAGCTTACCCCGGCGATGATGGTGCCGATCACGCGGATCGGAAGCCATGTCCTCGTGGGCTTCGACAAAGCTGAATACGAGGCGGCCCTGGCCAAAGGGCCGGACCCAAGCAAATAGCGGATGCCGCCGCCCCTGGAGCCCGCCACACGGCGGGCTTCCTTGCCACCCAATTGTGAGCCAGACATTTGCGGGGTATATTGACAGATCTGCTTACCTTGTGTAAGGTGAAATCGCGATTCGCTTAGCAGAAGGTAGGCGTTTGAAGTTGGACTCGACCGATATGTTTATCCTCCATATCCTTGTGGAAAATGGCCGGGCCAGCCAAGCTGAGCTGGCCTCCCGATTGGGCCTGTCCCGCCAGACAATCTCGGATCGGATGGAGAGACTGCGGGAGAAAGGCGTCTTACTGGGATTCGTACCTTTGATCTCGCCGGAGAAGGTGGGAGCCGGTCTGACGGCATTCATCGGTGTGACCGTGGAACGGCCCGACCAGTGCCGCCCTTTTCTGGACGCTGTTCAGAGCATGGATGAGATCCTGGAATGCCACCACGTGGCAGGAGATGACTCTTACCTGCTGAAAGTCCGCACCTCGGGCACCTCAGCTCTGGAACGTCTGATCACTGAAAGGCTCAAGGGGATGCCGGGTGTGGTTCGCACGCGCACCACCGTAGTGCTTTCCACGGCCAAGGAAACACCGGTCCCCGCTCTTTCCTGTCATGAGTAGCGTCGCCAACGTCTTCACAGCCGGTTTCGGCCTGGGCCTCACGGTGGCCATCCCCCTTGGTCCGGTGGGCGCCGCCACTATTCGCGAAGGTTTGGAGCGCGGGACTGCCAGCGCTTTCCTGCTGGGCCTCGGAGCGGCCACAGTGGACTTCCTTTACTTGACCTTGGTCTACCTGGGAGTGGTCCCCCTTCTCCTACGGCTGCCCTGGCTCGTCCCTGCTTTCTACCTGGCAGGAGCCTATCTGATGGGCCGAATGGCCCGCGGGGCATTGAGACGGGCATGGGAGGGCGGCCTGCCGCCACCGGCGCGCCAAGGGTTGGCGCGTGGTTCATACCTGACCGGAGTGGGCATCACGTTGCTGAACCCTGCCACCATCGTTTCCTGGCTTGGGCTCGGTGGTGCCTTTGCCTCGGCTTACCTCCGGGGCCTGAACCCATGGGAAGCGACACTGGCCCTGATCTCGGTGGGTTCGGGCAGCGCCGGTTGGTTCGCGGTCTTGGCCGTGGCGACAGGGAGCATGAAGGCGCTGACTGGAGAACGCCCCTGGATTTTGCGGGCGGTGAACCTGGTTGCCGGGGTAGCGCTGGCGGGGTTCGGGGTTCTTTTCGTGGTCAAAGGTATCGCCACGTTACAGTAGGTTAGTCAAGCAGCTTCTCCATGATCACCGTATCGACCCACCGGCCATCCAGCTGGCCCATTTCCTTGAAGATGCCGACCTCGCGGAATCCCGCGCGCCGGTAGAGCGCCATGCCCGCCCCGTTCCATGGGAAAGCGCTCAGCACCATCTTGTGAAACCCGATTTCGCGGGCCGCAGCGATGAGGCCCTCGAGCAGGAACCGTCCGACCCCACGCCCGCGCCATTCCCGCTCGACGTAGAGGGAGAAATCGGCGGTGTATCGGTAGGCGTCGCGGGGGTTGAACTGGTTCAAGGAAGCCCAGCCGACCACGCGCGCCCCGGCCGGATCGCATGCACTGCCTGGACCGCTCTCGCGCCCCACCGTGGCGCGGCGGCTAATGCTGTCGGTACTCGACCCAGAGGCGTCAGTCACCTCGGTGACGAAAACCGGATAGCGGTCAGAGTGCCCGTGCAGCCACCGCAACCGTTCTTCTTCCGTCCGCAACTGGGTTTCGAGGGTAGCGATCCGGTCCTCGATCCCCTGGTTATAGATGCGGGTGATAGTGGGGACATCGGCATCGGTCGCCCGACGGAAAATCAAGGTTTTAGCCATTTGACAAGCGCCACCTAGTCTTCCTACTCCCCGCCCCGCTCGTAGGCGACCCCGTCTGCCGCCGGCGTCACCGCGCGGCGCACCACCCCGGCCAGGACCGCCAGGGTCAGGGCGTAGGGGATCATCTTTATGAACTGATAAGGGATAACGCTGGACACGGCCCGGATACTGATAGCCTCAGCGAAGCCGAAGAGCAGCGATGCCCCCAGCGCCCCCGCCGGGTTCCAGTTCCCGAAGATCATCGCCGCCAGCCCGATGTACCCTTTGCCCTGCGTCATGCCCTCCACGTACATCCCGGTGTGCTCCACCGACAAGAACATGCCCGCCAGCCCGGCCAGGGCGCCACTGATAAGGACGCCGGCGTACTTCATGAGGAAGACGTTGACACCAAGGGTATCCGCCGCCAAAGGGTTCTCCCCCACCGAACGCAGCCGCAACCCGAACACGGTGCGGTTCAGCACCAGCGAGCTCAAGGGCACCAGTACCAGCGCCAGGATGATGACCGGAGAAACCTTGGTCACCAACGGTTTGAGGAATCCGATGTGATCTAGCAGAGGGATGTTCAGCGTCGCAAAGGCCCGCGTGTGCTCGGAGGCCGTGGCCTGGTTGAAGATCTTGATGCACAGGAAGCGCGTCAGGCCTAAAGCCAGGATGTTCAGGGCCACGCCGCTGACGACATGGTCGACCTTGTATTTCACGGTGGCCACCGCATGTATGGCGGCGAGAAGGAGGCCCGCCACCATCCCAAAAAGGAGACCCCAGAAGGGTCCGTAGGCATAGGAGCCATAGGCGCCCCAGAAGCTGCCGATGATCATCATGCCTTCCAGGCCGATATTCACCACCCCGCTCCGTTCCGACCACAGGCCCGCCAGGGCCGCCAGAAGGACCGGGGTGGACATCCGCAGGGCCGAAGCCAGCATCTCGGCATCCATGGTTAGGCCCCCACCTCCTTCTTCCTCTGCGTCCGCACGTAGCGGGTGATGATTTCGTAGGCCACCACGATGGAGAGAATCATCACGCTCTGCAGGATGGTGATGACCTCCGCGGGGACGCCCGTCATGACCTGGACCCCTTCGGCCCCTCGCGCCAGCATGCCAAAGAGCAGCGCCCCCACGATCACCCCGGCGGCGCTGTTCCTCCCCAGAAGGGCCACGGCGATACCGTTAAACCCGTAGCTGCGCGGGAAGTCGATGTCGTAGTAGCCGAAGAAGGTCATCAGGTCGGACAAGCCCGCCAGCCCGGCGATGGCCGCCGAAAGGAGAAAGGCCTTGACCATGACTCGTTCGGAGTTAATCCCAGCCGCCGCCGCCGCCGGCCCGTTCTGGGCCACGGCGCGCAGTTCGTAGCCGAAAGGTGTCTTCCAGATGATGTAGTGGACCACGACCGCCAGGGCTATCCCGATGAAGAGCAGGTAGCTGACGTAGATGTAGTGCGGCAGCTGGATGCCCACCGCGGCGAAGAGCTTGTGGAGGGTTGGCATCCGCGCCGAGGCGGCCAGTTCCGGCGTGCGGACACGCGGGGAACCGAACCCCCCTTGGCCAAGCACCTGTGTCCTGTCCAGAAAGACGTCGGCCAGGAGCCAGTGCAGGAAAGAGTAGGCGATGTAGTTCATCATGATGGTGCTGATGACTTCGTGCACGCCCCGCTTGATCTTCAGGTAAATGGGAAGGGCGGCCCAAAGCATGGCTCCGGCCATGCCGGCCGCCATGACGATCGGGATGTGGATGATGGCCGGTAGACCCTTGAGGCCGAAGCCGGCCAGGGCGGCGGCGAAAGCACCCACCATATACTGGCCTTCCACGCCGATGTTGAAGAGCCCCATCCTGAACGAGACGACCATGGCCAGCCCGGAGAAGATGAGGGGCGTGGCCTTGAAGAGGATGGAGGCGATGCTGTCGATGCGCCCCAGGGAGAAGCCGAAAAGGACGGCATAGGCCTGGAGCGGGTTGGCGCCGATGGCCAGCATGATGACGGAACCTACCAGGACCGAAAACCCGACGGCCATCAAGGGCGCGGTGACCTGCAACCCCAACCGGCGCTTTCTAAACACGGGCCTCACCTCCCTCTCCCCTGGCGTCCGCGAGCGGAATCTCCATCTCCGCCGGCGCCGCCCCACCCAGCATGTAGGGCCCAAGCAACTGCGGCGTAGCTTCCTCGGCCGGGAACTCGGCTACGATCTTGCCCCGGAACATCACGCCCACCCGGTCGGACAAGGAGAGGACTTCTTCCAGGTCGGCGCTTATGAGGAGAACGGCGCGGCCCGCGTCCCGCATCTCCAGGAGGCGCTGCCGCACGAACTCGGCCGCTCCCACGTCCAGGCCGCGTGTGGGCTGGGAGGCGATGACCACCTGCGGGGATTGGGCTAGCTCCCTGGCGACAATGACCTTCTGCTGGTTGCCGCCGGATAGGGCTAGCACCGGCGCGTCCATATCGGCCAGGCGGATGTCGTATTGCTCGCGCAGTTTGGTGGCATGTCCCAGAATGCGGTCCCGGTCCAGCAAGGCCCGGCGCACGAACTCGCGCCTCCGGTGACTGCCGAGAATCAGGTTTTCCCAGATGCTCATGGGCAGCACCAAGCCGCGGCGATGCCGGTCTTCGGGGATGTAGGCGATGCCTCCGGCCCGGATCTGCGCCGTAGGGCGGTTGGTCACATCCTTGCCCAGGACCATGACGCGGCCACTGGTGACCGGCTGCAGGTTAAAGATGCCCTCCACCAACTCGGTTTGGCCGTTACCCTCCACCCCGGCAATGCCGTAGATCTCCCCACCATTGACTTGGAGAGAAAGGCCGTCCACGGCGGCACGGGCGATACGGGTCCGCCAGGCCGGTCCCTGACTGCCACCCACACCGTGGCCGCGGCCGTGACCACGAGCCGTTCCGCCCACGCCCGCCACCGTCACATCATCCAGGGATAACAGCGGCGCGCCTGGGTGGCACGGGTTTTTCTGGATACGGAAGAGGACCGGCCGGCCCACCATCATCTCCGCCAGCCCCTCGCGGCTGGTCTCACCCGCGGCCATGGTCCCGACCACCTGGCCGCGACGCAGTACCGTCACGCGGTCGGCGATCTCCATCACCTCGTCCAGCTTGTGTCCGATGAAGATAATGGTCTTGCCGCCCGCCGCCAAGAGGCGTAGGTTGGCGAATAGCTCAGTCACTTCCTGGGGCGCCAGGACGGCGGTAGGCTCGTCCAAGATGAGGAGATCGGCTCCCCGGTACAGGACTTTCAGGATTTCCACCCGTTGCTGCTGGCCGACCGATAGGGTAGCCACCATGGCTTTCGGGTCGATGGCGAACCCGTATTGTCCGGCCAGCTCCTTCACGCGCTGCTCCGACGCGCGCCGGTCGATGACGCCGAAACGCGCCGTTTCATGCCCCAGGATGATGTTCTCCAGCACGGTGAACCGCGGAATGAGCATGAAGTGCTGGTGCACCATACCGATACCAAGGGCCACCGCGCGTGCCGGCCCATCGATGCGCACGGGATGGCCCCGCAGTTCGATGCTCCCCTCGTCCGGCTGGTAAAGGCCGTAAAGGATCTTCATCAAGGTGCTCTTGCCGGCGCCGTTCTCGCCGACGATGGCGTGGATTTCTCCCTCGCGCACCTCCAGCGAGATGTGGTCGTTCGCCAGCACCCCGGGGAACCGTTTGGTGACTCCCTTGATGCTTATCAAGGTTTCATGGCACCTCCGCGCCGCACCTCAGGCGGCACCGGTTGCGTGGCGGGCCGCCGGGCGGCGGGGCCGTCCGGTGGCCAGTCAGCATCAAAAGGGGTGGGCCCGGCACAGGGCCCACCCCCGAGTTCTAGCCCGAATGACCGGGCCCCTGCCACATCAGGCCGCTGGGCTAGGGCTTCTTCGGCAGCTTGGCGATGTAGGCGTCGAAGGTCGCCTTGTCCAGGGGCACTGCGATCTCACCCTTGGCGATCTTGGACTTGAAGTCATCCATCGTAGCCTTGTAGTCCTTGATGGCGTTGGCATTGGACTCGGCGTAGCCCACACCGTTGTCCTTGATGCCGTACGTCTTGTAGCCGCCCTTATACTTCGGGGCGGTGCCCTTCGGGGCCAGGGCGTCGTCGATGACGGTCTTCAGGAAGTCATAAGTGGCCACGTCGACCCGCTTCAGCATGGAAGTCATGATGTAGGGCTGCTGGGCGGCCGGGGCACTGAGGTACTGGTCAGAGTCGACGCCGATGGCCATGACCTTCGCCGCGGCGGCGGCCTCGAAGACGCCGGTGCCTGAAGCGCCGGAAGCGTGGTAGATAACGTCAGCTCCGTCTTTGATCTGCTTTTGGGCCAGTTCCTTGCCCTTAATCGGATCCTTGAAGGCGTCACCGGTGGTGCCGATGTAGTCCACGAAGACCTTGATGTTCGGGTCAACCGCGGCCACGCCGGCGCGGAATCCATATTCGAACTTCTCGATGAGAGCGAACTTCATGCCGCCCACGAAGCCGACCTTCTTGGACTTGGTGGCTTTCGCGGCCGCCACGCCTACCAGGAAGGAACCTTCATGCTCGGTGAAGCCTTGGCACAGGATGTTTGACTTGTCGTTGAGCTTGTCGATGAAGCCATCAATGAGGGCGAACTTGGTGTTCGGGAAGTCCTTCGCCACTTTCGTGACCGCGTCGGTGAACAGGAATCCGACGGCGACCACGCCATCGTACTTCAGCTCCGCCAGCTGGCGCAGGAGCTGTTCGCGGTTTTCGCCGCCACCCGAGGGTTCCAGGAACTTGGTCTCGATCTTATCGCCGTACTCTTTCATGATCTTCTCGAGACCGGCGTAGGCGGAGTCGTTGAAGGACTTGTCCCCTCGACCACCCACGTCAAACACGATGCCGACTTTCGGTTTCTTCTTGGCTCCCAGCCCGGCGCACCCGGCCACGGTGCCGACAACGAGCGCCAGGACCAGCGTTAGGGCCACCCACCTTGCTATTCTCACAGTCTTCCCTCCCAATTGCCCCCTCTTCTTGGAGGACTTTCTGCGCTCTTTTCGCGCTGTTCTCTTCTAATCCCACTTTAGCCAAGCGTGAAGATTCGTTGCTGTATACCCAAATCCTCCCTAGGTTGCGATTGGCCCCAGGCCGTAATTTGGGGGAGGGCAATGGGGGGAGAGAAGAACGGAGAAAACTAGTTTAGCAGGCAGGATAGTGGCTAGTGCCAGAAAGGGGCCAGGGACCACTTAGGAAACGCCGGTGGGAAGTCCTGACGCAGACGGGTCATCTCAGTAGGCCTGGCTATCGAAGGGCATGAATGGTCATCTGGCGATGATAGCAATTGGTCCGCGCCGACGTATCCGAGGGCGAGTTGAACCATAGCGGCATGACCGGCTTTGAGCACCGGCACCCCGTCAAGGTGGAGACCGTCCGGTCCCACCTCATACCTGGGTGGCAAAAGCGGTCCCCAGTTCGCCACAACGGCCATCCCCGCGGTGGCCGCCTGCACGGTCTGGCCGGCCCCACGCATGGCCGCTTCCTCCGCCAAGGGGTGGTTCGGCGGCAGCGAGAGGACGACTTCGGTCTTCCCGCAGGCGGTAGCCTCTTGGAGAAGCCCGTCCAGTAGACGCCGGACGGCGTCCCGGCCGGCGGCTGCTCCTTCCGCCACGTAGAGTGTGTCGCCGGCGGGAGGAACGGTCACCAGGGCATAGGCCTGCCGGTCGGGTGCCACCAGTACGGCGGTCTGGTCACCGTTCCGCGGTTTCCACAACCAGGGGTCGGCCGAACGGGCCACGGCGCAGGGATACGTGGTCAACTGGCTGTCGTAGAGGGCTAAGAGCGCACCGTAGTCCCCATCCTGGGCAGGGCGAAAGAGCGCGCCGGCCCGGCCCGCTCCGGCCACACCGGCCGCCGCGCCGGCTACGCGAAGCGTGGTTCGCATCCGGGGAAGCACCGGGACGAACCCGTGGCGCGGGTAGTAGTTCGGGTGGCCGTAGAGAATGCCGAGCGCCAACCCCTTGGCATAGAGGTAGCGGATGGCGTCTCGAACGCTGGCGCTCCCGAACCCACGGTTCTGGAACTCTGGGTGGCAGGCCACCAAGGTAATGACCGCCCCGTCTACCCACTCGCGGCGAGCCCGGATGCGCCGCGGCAAGACGACGGTGCAGGCAACTGGACGATCGCCCGCGACCACCGCCGTCGCCAGCCGGACCCCCTCCGGACGCAGGGCCGGGTCGTGCGCCACCAAGTAGTCCCACAGGTCGGCCTCATCGTTCGAGTCGAAAGCCTGAGCGATGATGTCTCTAACGGTGGGGTAATCCTCCAACCGGGCGCCGCGGGTCTGGATCTGGAGCCCGGGCTCCATTCGCTCTGCCGCTGTGTCGTCCGCTCCGTTTTCCGCTCGGTTTTCCGCTCCGTTTTCCACTCCCATGGTACCAGAGTACCACGGCGCGCCTCGGCTGGGGAATGTTAGCCTTCGGAGGAGAAAACGTGAGGGTGCCCTTGGGCCATTTCCGGGAAACCTTTGCCCCGCTGCGAAACCGCAACCTGCGCATCTACCTCAGCGGCCAGGCCGTTTCGCTCATCGGCACCTGGATGCAGATGACGGCGCAATCTTGGGTGGTATGGCGCCTGACACAGTCGGAGGCGGCCCTGGGAGTCGTCGGGATGCTGGGCACGTTACCCTTGCTGGTGCTGGGCCCCATATCCGGAACACTGGCCGACCGGTGGGACCGGCGCCGGATCTTGATTAACACTCAGACGGCGGCCATGGTCCTGG
The DNA here is from genome assembly GCA_021791495.1 of Bacillota bacterium. Lineage (GTDB taxonomy): Bacteria > Bacillota > Sulfobacillia > JAJYWN01 > JAJYWN01 > JAJYWN01. The sequence continues at coordinate 108,403 of JAJYWN010000075.1, read as the reverse complement.
CTTTCGCCTTGTCGGCTTTGGTCTTTACGAACACGGTCCGGATCTGGCACATCGAAGTCCTGGCGCTGACCTTGGGGTGCGTCTCCTCTCTGGACATGCCGTCGCAGCAGGCCTTCATCGGCGACCTGGCAGGCATGGAACTGGTCCGCGGGGCGGTGGTGGTGAACGCCATGATCGTGCAGACCAGCCGGATTCTTGGGCCGACCCTGGCCGGACTGGTGGTGAAAGCCATCGGCGAGGGGCCGGCCTTCTTCTTGAACGGAGTCAGCTTCCTGGCGGTCATCGCCAGCCTTTTCCTGGTCCGCGCCCACCAGCAGCCCCAACACCGGCCGGCTGGAGACAGCGGCGCTCCAGGCGGCGGCAACTTCATGGAGGGCGTGCGTTACGTCCTCACCAAGCCCCGCATCATCGACCTGATGACTTTCACTGCCCTGGTGACCTTCTTCGGATTCTCGAACGGCACCATCCTTCCGTCTTTCGCCACCTTGACACTGCATGGGGATGCCGGCCTGTTCGGCCTGCTGATGGGGGCCAGCGGGGCCGGGGCGCTGTTCAGCGTGATTTTCCTGGTCCCGTTCGGGCAGCGGGTGCGACGCCCAGGCGGCCTGCTGGCGGGAGCCATCGCCTTCGCCGGAATCATGATCGCCCTGTTCTCCATGACGACGCACAAGGGGATCGCCTTGGTGACCTACTTCTTTACCGGCCTACCCTTCCCATTCGTGCTCACCACGAACAACGGGCTGCTCCAGGTGCTGGCCCCCAGCCACATGCGCGCGCGCCTACTCACGCTCTACTTGATGTTCAGCTTCGGGCTGCAGCCCCTGGCCAACTTATGGGTCGGGTGGTTGGGCGAACACATCGGTTCGCCCCTTACCATCCGGACGAACGGCCTAGCCATGCTGGCCATCGCCCTAGTGATGCTGGCGCGGCCAGGTCTGCGGGCCTGGGAGCCGCTGGCGGGGTGAAAGGGAATGACTGAACCGCGATGAGCACGCGGCGCTGAGCGCCGTGATTGCACCGCGATGGGCGCGGCAATGCGCACGCGGCCGATGAGCGCCAACGATAGCGATATCGGGTCTTTCCGGAGCCAGAAGCCCAGAAACCCCTCGATAGCAATGGACAAACCCATATCGGCCGGATAAGCTTGGTGGTAACGCCATATAGCAGGGCTGGAGGTTTGAAATTGGTCGAGAAGTCGCTAAACAAGGCATTTCTCTATCTTTACGTGTCCAGCATGGCGGGAATCTTCCTCCACGAGCTTGGGCATCACCTATTCGGAATCCCGAGTTTGCTGGGCCTCAGTCACAACTATCCGTTGGTCCGGGTCACTCCGGAGAACATCCGGGTGGACGCCGTGGGCACGCTGGCCGGACCTGTCGTGAACGTGATCCTGGGTTATTTGGGAGTGTGCCTTTACTGGCTTGGCGACGGAAGAGCCTCCGCCGCCAGACTTTGGGGTCTCTTCGGTGGGCTTGCCAACCTGTTCCTGGCCGTTTCCGGGGCCATCATCAACCTCGTCGTCGACCTGGCCTCCCACTCCTGGGGCAACGACCTGGAGGTGGTTTCGGCCCACCTGGGCTGGAACGTCTTGATCTTGCCCGCCGTGTTCGTGGGAATCTCTCTGCCCGGGCTGGCCTATCTGTTCTCCCGCTGGGACAGCGGAAAACCGGGCCCGGGCTCAACGGGCGCCACGGGCGGCGGCGGTGGTACCGGTAGTGCTAGCGGCGGGGACAGGTGCACCGGCGGCAAGCGCAGCGGCGGCGAGCTCATCGGCGGCGGGGGCAGTAGCGGCCCGCCCATGGCCAAGGCCCATCTGGCCAAGGCCCTTGTGATATTCTGGGCGTGGCTCGTGGGAGGAATCACCTTGATGTCCCTTGACGCCATCTTCCAGGTCCGCTTCTCACTGCGCGGGAAGTTCTAGCTGTCGTTATGCTCGCTTACGATGAGGCCCAATTGGCTCGGAAGAAGGGCCAGACCTTCCAAGGGCCCCGGCGCCCCGAACAAGAAGTACCGTCAAGCGGTCAAAGGGTAGGAAAACCGGACATTAGCTTCCGCCGTAATGTCGGAAACCCGGACGGAAGTCGCAGTTATGTCAACTGCCTTCCCGGTTCTTGGCCGCAAACAGCTCTTTGCGGGCCTAGTGTCCGGAAACCCGGATCCTTTGAGGATGTGAACTGTCCGGAAAACCGACCTTTTACCCCCTAACTTTGCGCTCTACCGTCGCAAAGTCTCCTCGGAGGTCGATGCGCCAATCTCCCCCGGAAGTTGGTATGCCACTTCTCCACCGATCATCGTCAAGGCCACCGCCGCGTCGCGGATATCCTCCGGGCAACTACCGATGAGGTTGCGGTCGAGGACGATGAGGTCGGCCAGCTTACCAGGCTCCAAGCTGCCCTTGATCTTCTCCTCGAAGCTGGCGTAGGCGCCGTTGATGGTAAACATCCGGACGGCGTCAAAGAGGCCGATCCGCTCCTCGGCGCCCGCGCTCTGGCCGCCCACGGTGGTGCGGCTGAGGGCCTCGTAGATGCCCCAAACCGGGTCGACCCGCGTCACCGGGCAGTCGGAGCTACCGGCGGCGATGATGCCTTCGGCGGCGTAGGTGCGTGCCGGGAACATCCAACGCACTCGCTCCGGCCCGTAATTCCGCAGGTAGCCGTCGCCGAACTCCCAGAAGAAGATGGGCTGGGCCACTGGGACCACACCCAGACGCTTGACGCGCTCGACGAGGTCGGGGGGGCAGATAGCGCAGTGTTCGATGCGGTGGCGGTGGTCGGCGCGCGGCCACTTGCTGAGGGCACTTTCGATGGCGTTCAAGGTCATCTCGATGGCCCGGTCGCCTACCGCGTGGGTAGTCACCTGGTACCCGTGAGCGTGGGCCTCCTCAATGAGTTCATTCAGCTCTTTCTGGGAGAAGTACAGGATTCCACTGTTATCGGGCTGGCTGGTGTATGGTTGGCGCGTGCCCGCCGTCGGCCCACTGGAGCTGCCATCGGTCATGGCCTTATAGGGGCCGATACGCAGCCGATCATTCCCGAACCCGGTGGACAGGCCGGTCCCATAGAAGTTCCGGGCCATGGTGTTATCCGCCCCGCCCCGGATCATGAAATAGATGCGTAGCTTTGAGGCGCCTGAAGCGGCGTTCTCGGCCATGGCCCGGTGGGCGCCCTCGGCGCTGCCGGCGTCGTGGCTTGACGTGATGCCGAGCCTAACATAATCTCGATCGGTGACCAGCATGGCCTGGCGGACTTCCTCGTAACTGGGCGCCGCCGCCTTACGCAAGACCTGCTGGGCGGCCTCGTACAGGACTCCGTTCAACCGCCCGTCCTCGGTCCGGCCGAACTTGCCGCCCGGCGGGTCGACTAGGTCCCGACCGCCTTCATGCCCGACGCGCCCGGCACGATCACCTTCCCCGGCAGTCCCGCCCCCGCCGCCCCCAACGCCCCTACCACCATCCCTCAACACGCCCACTAGCTGGAGGGCTCGCGTGTTGGCCACGGCGATGTGCCCGCACGTGCGCCGCAGAATGACGGGGCGATCCGGCGCCACCTCGTCCAGATCCCACCGCGTGGGATGGCGCTGCTCGGCCAGCTTGGACTGGTCGTAGCCCCAAGCCCTGATCCAGCCGCCCGCGGAGGACGAGGCCGAAGTCGCTGCCGACCCTGCCACGGCTTCCGTCGCGGACTGCGCCGCCTTGCGGATGCGCACCTTGATGTCCTCGATGGAGTTGACTCCGTTCTTACAGTCCACCCCCAAACGGTCCAGCCCGTAGCCGCTCATGTGATTGTGGGCCTCGATGAACCCCGGCATCACTGTCTCCCCATGCAGCCGGTAGACCTTCGTATCCGGCCCCACCAGGCCCCCGATGTCGCGCGAAGCCCCGGTGGCAAGGATGCGGTCACCCTTCACCGCTACCGCGCCGGCCACCGTGTTGCGCGCGTCCACCGTCAGAACGCTGCCGCCAAGGAAAACGACGTCCGCCTTGCCGTTCATCGATAGGACCTCCTCGATAGGTAGGGAGCCGCCCCGCTTCTTCGGGGAACCGGGTCTACTCGGAGAAAGGAGAAAGTGCCTGGGCCAGCCCTTCGGCCCAGGCCAGGAGTTGCTCGTCGTGGCCAAAGGGGGCGATGAACTGGAGCCCGAGGGGCAGGCCGTTATCGGCGTACCCGGCCGGCAGAGCCACCACCGGCATGCCACTGTGACTCCAGGGCAGGTTCATGATGGGGTTACCGGTGCTGCCGATGCCTTCGGGCGCCGCGCCCGGCGCCGCCGGGCAGACCCAGAGGTCGATCCCTTCCCGCCGCATCTGCCCCTCCAAGTCCTGCCGCAGGAGAAGCCGTCCCTGGCGCCCGTGTTCGACCTCAGCCAGGCCGTGGCCGCGGCCCTGGCGCACGGCATTGGCCGTACGCGACCGGTAAAGGGACTCGTATTTCGGGAACAAGATGGCATGTTCGGCGGCAAACTCCGTCGTGGCCATGGCATGGTGGCGGTGGTTGATGTCGGAGATGTTCTGGAGGGCTTGGACGCGCCTAACGGTGTAACCTTTCTCCTGTAACAGCGCGGCCTGCCCTTCCAGGGCCGCCAATCCGTCCTCCGACGCCTGTGCGAGGTACGACCCTTCGGGGATGCCCAGAATCGGCCTGCGCGTCGCCGGCGCGTCGGGAAGCCCGCGCCAGTCAGGCATGAGCACCGACGCCGCCAATTGCGCCCCCGCCACGTCCTGCGTGAAATACCCAATGGTATCAACCGAGCGGGAGTAGAAGATGAGTCCATCCGTCGGAATCCGCCCGTAGCTGGGCTTGACCCCGACCACCCCACAGAAAGAAGCCGGCCGGATGACGGACCCAACGGTCTGCGTTCCCAAGGCCAAGGCCGCCATCCCCGCTGCCACGGCCGCCGCCGATCCGCTGCTGGAGCCGCCCGGCGTGTGTTCAAGGTTATGGGGGTTGCGTGCCGGACCCGGTTCGGAGGCGGCGAACTCGGCCGTTACTGTTTTCCCGACTATCAGCGCCCCGGCGGCGCGTAGGGCGCGGACGCAGGCGGCTTCCGGTCCGGTGAACTCCTCCGGCGGCAAGGCCGACCCCGCCCGCGTCGGGAAGCCGTCGACCAGGAAGATGTCCTTCACACCGACCGGAATGCCATACAAGGGCGGCCGGCCGGCGGGGTCGGGATAGCGGGCTTCCAGTTCCGCCGCCTCGAGGAGAAGCCGCGCCCGTCTGGTCTGTGACTCCGGTGGCATCTCTGCCGGCACAAAGGCCTGGATGTGCGGCTCAACCGCCTCGATCCGGTCGCACAGTTCGTCGATGTACTGCCGCAAAGGCAAACGGCCGCTCCTCAGGGCGGCCGCCGTCTTGTAAAGTGGGGCCGGCGCCACATAGGGGCTGGCGCCCGGCTCGCTCGATCCGTTGGTGGCGGTGGAAGTCACTTTGACCTGTCCCTTCTGGGGCCCGCGCCCCAAAGAATGGATTCAGGCCTTAGTTTCTACCGTGGGTGTTCCACAACCTTTAGGTTCCGGATCTGGGTCGAGTAGATTCTCCCCGAGTCATACTGGCGCATGGCGATAACCAGCGGGAGTCGCAGCCCGGCCTGGGCGGCGGGGGTGCCCGTGGACAAGGTCGATCCACTCGGAAGGGTCAGGGTCATCCTCCCATCCTTGATACGCAAGGAATACGACCGGAACGTCTCGTCCCCATAGTCAATGAACTGGTCGGCGGAGTATTGCTGAGCCCCCGAGCCGTAGCCGTAAAGAATGACGCCGCGGTCTTGCTTCCCGGATTCCCAGCTGTAGCTGGCGGCGACTCCCAGGGTCTTGTCGGCCGCGACCGAGCTGTGAATGTCGGCCGCCGTGGCGAAGGCGATGAGCGGCCCAGTGTAGCCTAGAGTCGTTCGGAACGAACCCGTGGCCTCGAAGGTAACGAGGATGTCGGACACGTCGTAATCCTCTTGGGTGATGATGAAGTCATGGTGATACATGCCATCACCCCAGCCAGAGTAGCCAATTTCGCTACCGCTGACGTACCAGGGAGAGTTGCCGGGCCGCTTGTTGTCCTGATCCCAGGGTAGGTTGAGTCCCGAAGTCCCAACCAGCCACTCACTCCACGTCGTGGTGGCGGGGGTCCCGGACGGCGGCTTGGTGTCGCCGGTGGAGGGTGGCGTGGTGGTTCCACCCGCTGAGCCGGAAGTGGTGATGATGACCCGTCGCTCTGTCCCGTCCCACTGGACCTCGGCACCAAGAGCCTGGGCCACGAAGCGCACTGGTACCAGGGTCCGCCCGTCAATGATCTGCGGCGGGACATCACCCACTACCTCGCGACCGTCCACCACCACGCGCAGCTGACCGTTGCCCATGGGGGGGGCGGTCTCCGGCTTCCCCTTCGAGGTGATAAGTACGCTCTTATCATCCCCGCGCCACTTCACGATAGCCTGCAAGGCTTCGGCCACGAAGCGGATGGGGACCATGGTGCGGTCATTGATCACTTGAGGCTGGACGTCGCCCGACACCGGCGCGCCGTTCACCGAGATGGTGATGGGCTTCGGTGCCGGCGTCCCCCCACCGCCCCCTTGCGGGTAGCTCGAAGCTCCGGGCCAAACCGCCAGAATGCCCGGGAACTTGGCCGCGCCCTGTTCGATAATCTCCATGTCGGCGAGGCCTGCCTTCAGGTTAACAGGAAGGTCATTCAGGGCCTGGGTGAGCGAGGCCGCGGTGTCTTCGACCTTGCCAGGCGCCAGATCGCGCGCTTCCTGCACCTTCTGTAGCGCGGCGTTAGCCTTCCCTAAGTAGGCCAGGTATCGTTTGACCAACTCCAGCACGGTCGCGCTGTTCCGCGCCACGGCCCGTACCCGAGAGTAGGCCGCCACGTCGACATAGTCCTGATAGCCAAGGGCATCGCGGATGGCGCCGTCATCGCCGATGCCGCCCACCCGCCCCGAAAGCCCCAGGGCCGCCTCCAGGAAGGCCACCGAGTCGTCCTTAAGCAACGTCACCGTGTAGTTGGTCCCCCAGGCCATATCCGCCTGAGCCTTCCCGAGGCGCCAGTCCACGTACCCCTGGGCCCGGGCGCTGACGTCCCACATCTTCGAGGAGAGGAAGCCGGGGTCGTAGTCGACGTAAAGCTGGCGTTCGGTCTTCAGTTGATTGACGGTGGCCTGCACTTCCGCCAACTTCGCCTGAGCCTGCTCCAGCTTCTTGGCCGCCTCCGCCGCCGCCGCGTCTAGCAGGTCCTTGTCCGAAGGGACGATGTTGTAGGTCTGGGGATAGCTCTCACCAAGCTTCATCCCCATAAGGCTGTTCGTCACGTAGAGCTTCACGTAGTCCCCGCGGGCCAAGGGCGAGATGGTGGCGCTGACGGTATGCCGCCACCGGCCATCTGTCCCCCAGTTCGGTTCGAAGGCCCCCATCACCGCCGCCGTCGTCGGGGCCGGAGTCTGGTCGTTCACTTTGAAGACGGCGCTGATGTCGCCCGGGGTGATGATGCCAAGCTCCGCCGTCATGGTCACCGGCCCGCCCACGTCGGCGGGGTTGGGGTTCTGGGTCATCGAGATGACCTCAATGTACTCCTGCTCCCCGCTGATGCTCATGCCTTGGGTGCGCTCGCCCATCCCACCCTTGCTGTCCTGGACGACGACGTAGAAGTTACCCAGGGAAGTACATCCATACAGGTCCACCGGGACATGCCACTTCAGGTCGCGGCCGACGCCGATGGGAATGTGGACCACGGATCCGGTCTTCGACGAATAGGCACTGTCGATGAACCACCACACCGAGGTGGTGTCGCCGTCGGGGTCGGAGGCATCGGCATGCAAGGTTACGGTCTGACCGCGGCGCAAGACTCCTTCCCAAGACACACCGTTCACCACCGGCGCCCGGTTGGTCACCAGGTGCTCCCGATAGCCGTGCATGAAGTAGCGGAAGTCGTTCTCGGGCAGCCGGTAGCCTTCCTGGACGTAGATCAATACGACCTCTTGGCCTGCCGGGTGGTATGACACCCGGTCCCGGGCGGTATCGTAGGAGCCGTCCCAGAGATAGGGCGTGAAGGTGGACATGTAGGTGTAGATACTCTCGTGGTTGGAGCTGGGTTTAGCCCAGACCAGGGTGGGGGCGGACCACAAGTTGATGTCGTCCATCCCCAGCTTCACGTAAGAGTCCGAGTTACCGTAGGTCTTCACGATCTTCTGCAGGCCGGCCTGGGCGGCGGCGTCCGGGCCGCCGAAGTTCTCGGAAGGCATATCCCAATAGAGCCAGTTCCACGAAAGGTACTGGTAGATGTCGCTGGAGGGCGAAGGGGCGCCGGGCTGCGCGCCCGATGGGGCGCTGGTGGTCGGGGTCGTCGGCTGGGTGCTAGGGCGGGGGCGTTGAGCCGCCTTGGCCAGGCCGTCCTTGACCAAGTCCTGCACCGCAGTGTTCAGGCTAAGGGTACCGTCCAGCGTCGACGTGTCAAAGTCGGTCAGCGCCGTGCCGTTTCCGGAGCGGCGCACCAGACCCAGGTCCGCCAGGTTGTTCAGGACCGAGATCAGTTCCGAGCTGTTGTTGTCCATGCCAAAAAGGCGCAGCCACAGGTACTGTTCCTTGTAGGGTTCGACCTCCATGCTCCGGTCGGTCAGCCACAGTCGGTTGCCGATGTTCACCAGCATCCGCCGGATCAGGCCTTGGTGCAGGTGCATGGCCTCGTGTATCAAGATGCTGGACTTGTCGGCGCGGAGGCGGTTCCGGACCAGGTCGTTCTCGGCCCGGATCTGGGCGGCGACATCAGGAGGCGTGGCGGAGGTGTAGGTTCGCTCCACGTACCCGCCCGGGTCGAAGAAGTTCGGAGGGAGGAGGACGTAGCTGCCGGCGATGGCGGTGGCCTGGGCATCGGTGCCCGGTATAGTCGGGGACCAAACGTAGGTGGCACCCTGGACGGTTGCTATTCGGCGGGCAAGCTTGTCGGCCCAGACATCAAAACTCTGCTCCGGGTACTTCTGCGCCATCTGTCGCAGGTATTGCACTTGGTTCTGGAGGTACGCGACGTTAGCCTGGACTTCCACCTGCTGCTCCGCTGTGAGCCAGCTGGTGTTCACCGGCGGCGGGGTGACGGTCGTCGTCCCGGCCGTGGCCGTCGTCCCCTGGGCGGCCACCGGCACCGGCAGCGCGCCGTCCGTCACAACTAACAAGGGTAGAATGAGCAGGAAGACGAAATACCTGGCGATGCGGACGGGGGGGCGTCTGGACATTGGCGTACCTCCCAAGCGTATTCGAAGTGACGAGAGGCTCCTCGGCATCTGGCTTTTTTGTACTACATGACGCCGGCCGAGCCTATCACCCGCAGGGGTGATTTCGGCGTTTTAGCTGTTGGAAAGGTTGGGACTGGCTATGGACGGGACCTTCGGATTTCACCTGCCGACGCGGGTGGAAGTGGGGAACGGCCGCTTGGGAGAGACGGGAAAACTGGCGGTAGCGTTGGTGGGGTCGACCACCAGCGGCGGCCGGCGGACCTCGCCGGCGGCTGGCGGCTCCAGCCCACGCGCTCTGGTCGTCACCGACGCCGGCCTTATCCGGGCCGGCATCGCTCCCGCCGTGGAAGACTCCCTGCGCCAGGCCGGATTCGTCTGCGAACGTTTCGACCAGGTCCAGCCTAACCCCAAAGACGTCGACTGCAACGCCGGTGGTGAGATCGCTCGCCACTTTGGCGCTGACCTTATCGTGGCGGTGGGCGGTGGTTCGGTCATCGACGAGGCTAAGGCCATCGCCGTCCTCACCACCCACCCCGGCCGTATTGGCGATTACGAGGGCCGCGGACGCGTGCCCGGCGAGGTACCGCCCATCGTGGCCGTGCCGACCACCGCCGGCACCGGATCCGAAGTCACGCGGTCGGCGGTCATCACCGACACCGGGCGCCGCTTCAAGATGACGGTGAAGGATATCAAACTGGCCCCCAAGTTGGCCGTGGTTGACCCCGAGACCACCTACGCCCTGCCGGTCGGGCTGACGGCTTCCACCGGCATGGACGCCCTGGTCCACGCGGTCGAAGCCTACACCTGCCGGGCCGCCAATCCCGTGTCCGACGCCATGGCCTTGGCGGCCATCGCCCGCATCTACCCCGCCCTGCGGCGGGTGGTGCGGGACGGACACGACAAGGAAGCCCGCTACGACATGATGGTGGGGTCCTTGATGGCGGGGATCGCTTTCTCGCACTCCGATGTGGGCGCGGTCCACTGCCTGGCTGAGGCCTTGGGCGGACTCTACGATGTCCCGCATGGGGTGGCTAACTCGATGTTCTTCCCGGCGGTAACTGCCTTCAACGCCCCCGCCGCTCCGGAGCGCCACGCCCGCGTCGCCGCCACGTGCCGCTTGCCCCTGGGTGGCTTGACGCCGTCTGAGGCTGCCGGACTTCTGGTCGAAGAACTCGCCCGGCTTGCCACAGACATCGGCATCCCTAAGTTCGGCTCCCTACCGCAAGTACGGCCCGAGGACTTCCCCTTCTTAGCAGAGTCCTCATTCCGAAACGGCTCCACTCCCGACAACTGCCGTGACATTGCCGTGTCCGACTATCTGAGGCTGCTGAAGGAAAGCTACCAAGACTCGAGGTAGGAGGCGCACTAGGGCCTTTGAAGCAGCAGATCTCGCATTGCTGCGGGGCACTGTGCTCTTACAGGCCTTCAGCCCCATCTATGATGATTGTTGACCCATTGTGGTTGGCCCGGTTCATCTGCAGTTCGACGGGAAACAAATTCGGGGGGTAGCTTGTCCACCCTTCAACTCTTAGGATGGCAGGGTGTGACCAGTCATAGGGCACCACTGAAGTGAGATCAATGGAAACTCGCTCCCCTGAAACGACAAACTGGTTACGTGCAGGCCCAAACGTGAGATCCAATCCCTTGGTCTTGTCCGAGCTAGTACCTAAAGGTATGGCCTCTGACCCGTCAATCCTGTGTACCACTAGCCATCCGACACCGGCACCACGGACTCTCCGCGGAGCGGAGTGAATACTGATGTCTCGGAACGGCAATGAGACGGTAGCCTGGGATTCTGACACCACCATGATGAGCTTGGCGCTGCCAACCGAGAGTCCTTTCTGGAGCCTGAATCGGTCGCCAGGGTGAAGCTCGACTCTTGAGCCGTCAGACAAGCCGAGTTCAATAGCAGCCGAGTCTGGCATAGTGACCGGCACGAACGCAGTCAATGACCATGCCAGTATAAGGAGAGAAATGCCAACAAGTAGAAAACGCGATTGGATCTTCATCTGCTAACCTCTGATACAGTGCCGAGTTCTTACAGGAGAGAGTGCATGGTCGAGATTGCGGTGTAGGTCAAGGCGCCGATTCCAAGGAGGGTGATGATGACCAGGGCGATCAGCCACCGGTTCAGGCCATTGACATCTGACCGCATGGCCCGGAGGTCCTCACGGATGCTGTTCACATCTTCGTGGCGGGCGGCATCCAGATGGCGAGCTTGCTCCATACTTTCGTGAACTATTTCAGAGACCCGTGCTTCTATCCGTTGCTCAGTCCGTTCAAGGGACTCCCTTATGGCGTGCACATCCTGGCTAAGATGTTCAATGTATCTCCCTTGCCAGTCTGGTTCCCCGGGAGTCCCACCGTGCATATCCATGCTGGCAGCCACTTCATTCACGTACGGAGAAGTACCCTTCCGTTTCTCGCCACCGGGCATAACTCACACCTCCACGAGTCGTGGCTAGAGGGAACGGGAAACTGGGGACTTGGGAGACCACCTTTCGCGGGCGGAACCATACCTCCTCCGTCCTGGAAACGGAAACTCACTCGGAAAGGGATTCATCCTTTACGAACGAGCTCCAGAACTCTCTGATCTCAGCAGCAAGCCTTCCCGGGATCACGGCCAAGTGATTGCCCAATGGATGGAGCAGGGGCTCGGCAGCATCCGAATCGTCCAACCGTATCCTCAACTGCGTTCGGCAGAGACGCTCGGATCTTGTGTTCTCCACTACTTCGCCCTCCAGGGCAAGCAACTGATCCAACCTCTGCCCGCCGATACGGGCGATAGTTACCGGCCCCTCTGGCCATTCCCCAGCGAAGCCGACGCCGATACCCGACTCGAAGTGGGACCGGATGGTGAACCCTTTGGTCAGGCTGAAGGGTACGGTGCAGTGGGCAAGGGTGATTTCGGTGCCACCTGATCCGTTGCCGCCCGTCGAGGCACCGGCCTTGATCCAGGCAGGGTTCGCCATGAAGGCAACACCGCGGGCCCCAACCTCACCCGCCGTCCCGTCAATCCCAGATAGGCCGCCAGCCAGGGCCGAGAGAAGCATCATCGTCAGGGTGGCCGGCACATCTCCCTCACACCCGGCCACGATACCCTCGTCGTTGAGACGGGCCAGGGCGTAGCAGCCTGTGTTGTGGATTACCCCCAGGAGATCGAAGCACTTGACGGTAACGGCCGAGAGGTGTTCTTCCTCCACCAGGCGCCTCAAGGCTCGGTAGACGGCAATGGCGCCGGCGACGGTTTCAACGGAAGGCTCCCGCACTTCGCGGGCCTGTGCTACGAGGGCGCGGGCCTCTTCTAGGAGGGAAGGTTTGCCGCCGGAAGCCCCTTGGCCGCTGGTCTTCTCCTCCTCGAAGAGTGCCAATAGCCGCCCCATCTCAATCGGGACGACCGTCGGCCCCCATGTCTCCCGGACCACCTCCGCCGTCGGGCTGCTGGCCACCAGCCAATCCGACGGCCCGCCGACCAATCCCAGTCTGGCATTGGCCATAACTCCGGCAGCCCGCTGGACTGCCAGGTGGTTTGCCAACTGGTCTGCGTGACCCGTCCCTCCGAGCGACTCGGCGAGAATGAGGCAGACCTTGTGTCCCCGCTGTCCGAGGGCCGCCGACGCTTCCAAGGCTGCCGGCAAGGAGTTGGCCTCGGGGTGGGCCACCAGCGCTAAGGCACGGCCGGCCGCACCTCGCGGGCCGCGCCGGAGGATATCTCCCTCGACACCACCGGTGAGCACCAGGATGACGGGAATCCCCTGCTCACCCATCATCTCTCCCGGCTGAGGCGTTCGGAAGGCGTAACCTGCCTCCCGAAGGCCGTCCAAGGACCCCACAAACTCGCGCACCTGGGCCTCCGTCAGCTCCGACCGTTGAAGGAAAGAGGCAAAGGGAAAGATGGTAACGCCGGTCACATTGACCACCCCGATCTGTTGGGTAGGGCCGGTAGGCCTTGTCGAAATGTATCAAGGGATTCTCGTGCGTGGCAGGATATCCCTTCGGAGGGCACTCTTGGGGAACCGTGTCGAACAGAAACAGGAAGTCGGGGGTCTGGGGCGGAATAGGGAGATGGTTGTCCGTTTGGGAACAAATAGCCGACCAGTGACATTGGACGTCGAAGGGAAGGGGCAACGATGAACATAACCTTGAAATCCCTATTTCCCCTGGCTGCTAGCATTTTGAGCTTGGTCTACGCCGTAATGGTTCTTGGACAGTACCTCAGTCGGAAGAAGATGCACCAGCTTGTCTGGACCATCTCGTTCCTGCTTTTCACCTTCGCGGCCTTCGCCGAGTTCTACTCCGAGGTGGCGGGCTGGAATCCGACGCTCTACCGCCTCTACTATGTCTCGGCGGCGTCGCTCGTGGCCTTCATGGGCGCCGGAACGGTCTACCTGCTGGCCAACCGGGGGCTGGCCCATGGGTTCTTGGTGCTGATCGTCGCTATCACGGCCGCCATGCTGTGGAGGGCCTTCTCGGTGGAGCTCATCACGGCGAACTTCGAACCGGGCGTGACGGTGGCCGGGAAGGCCATGCCGGATTCGGTCCGGATCTTTAGCCCGATCCTCACCATCCCGGGGACGCTGGCGCTGGTCGGCGGGGCCTTGATGTCTTGGTGGCGGACAAGGACGGTGTATAACCTGTTCATCGCCGCCGGCGCCTTCATCATCGCCGGAAGCGGAAGCATGGCGCGCCTGGGGCAGGCCCAGTTCCTCTACCTCGGGGAGATGGTGGGGCTGGTGGTGCTCTTTTACGGGTTCATCCGGAGCCGCGAGGTGTCAAGGAAGCCACGCGGCGACATGATCACTTTCCGGCCCAAATGATCTAGCCCGTGTATACCGTAAACCTCTGACCGCGGGCAAAGCCTCCCACGCTGAGACCTAGCTGGCCAGCGATGTCAACCGCGAGGGCTGTGGGGGCCGAGCGTGATAGCACCGCCGCCACGCCGGCGCGGGCGGCCTTGATGATGATCTCCGAAGATATCCGGCCGGTCGACAGGATCAAGGTCGGCGCCAGGAACTCGCGGGCGTCGATACCGCGCCGCTTAGCTTCACCCAAGGCCCACCCGATGACCTTGTCCACCGCGTTGTGGCGGCCGATGTCCTCGCGCAGGCAGAGCATACCCTTCTCCGCCACAGCCGAGCCTGCCGGCAAGCTGGAGCCGATGACCGTGGTATGCCCAGGTAGTGGGCGGGTCGATATGGACGTTTCCTGATCTTCCTGAACTCCGGTGACGGCCACGGCAGGCGTCACGGCGGATACGGTGGACACTACGGGAGCGCCGGAAACACGTTCACCGCGATGGTGGTGTGAACTGTAAGAGTGGAAACCCTGCCCGTCCCCCACGGAGGCCTGGCTGTCAACGAACCCGAGGGGCAAGGCCAACCCGGCGGCATGGACGCCACCCGTTCTCAGGAAGATGTCGCCACTGGTCTGCAGGACATGGGCCAGGGCGAACATGGAGGCATGATCATTGAAAGGATAACCGGCGCCGAGTCGACCGGCGCCACCGCCGATCGGCTCGGGGGACGACGCGGCGGCTTCGCTGGCTGCCGTCCCACCACCCTCCATCCCGCCACCAGCCGCGGCGCCCGCCACGGCCTCAGCTCCGGCACGTGGGGCCCCGCCCACCCTCTTCCGGGCCAACTGCAAGACATCGATAGCGCGGTAGAGTGACTCCTTCGACCTTGCCAACGACCCGCAGCCCGAGCCGACGGCACGCTTGCCGAAGAGGTGCTGGGCCAAGGGCGCCGACGAGGAAGGGCCGCCGGTCGCACCGGCGGCGGTCGCAGTGCCAGCGCCAGCATCTTCTCCCGCCAGCTCCACGTAGGCCTCGCCCCGCGCCTGGTCGATCTCCAAGCCGGTGATGTCGTCCAGCCCGCCGATGAAACCTTCCGTGAAGAGGAACCCTTGAACCAGTTCATCCAGATGGGTGGGGGTGGCCAGCAGCGTGACGACTTCCTCCCCGGCAACAAAAATGGTCAGGGGGTACTCCCTGACCACTTCGTCTTCGGTCGGTTGCGCATGGCGTCCGGTGATTTTCGTGACTTTGATATGGGTTGTCGGCTCCACGTCGGGCCTCCATACGGAGGAGCGGCGGCGCTTTGTCGGCTCGATCCGACCGCTCTCTGCGCGCGGTCGCTACGGTGCGCCCTCTCCTCTATTCGTAACTCCTGAGGATCTGCTTGATCTTCTTAGGCGTCAGACGCCCATAAGTCTGGTCATCGATCATCATGGCCGGCGACAGCCCGCACGCACCGAGGCACGCCACCCGTTCCAAGGTGAACTGCAGGTCCTTCGTGGTTTCACCGGCGCCAATGCCGAGGGCGTCGGAAACCGCCTTTAGTATGCTCTCACCGTTCCGCACGTGGCAGGCCGTGCCAAGGCAGACGCGGATGACGTGCTTACCGCGTGGGTGCAGGTGGAACTGGGCGTAGAAGGTGGCCACGCCGTACAACTTCGAGAGCGGTATCTTCAGTTCGCTCGAAATGCGCTCCATGGCCGGGCGTGGCAGGTAACCGTAAGCCGCTTGGACCTCTTGCAGCACGGGGATGGTGGCGCCGACCCTACCGGCGTAGCGGCCGAGGATTTCGTCGAGTTTTTCCGGGTTCTCCAGCGTATCGGGCTGGGCCGGGCGGACTCCGGTGTTGCTCATCTGCTTCGATGGCCTCCTTAGCTGCTAGTCGCTGGCCTTTTCGGCCTTCTCCGCCGCCTCGGCCTTTTCCAGCCGTACGGCGCAGACCTTGAACTCCGGGATCTTCGCCCGCGGGTCCACCACCGGGTTGGTCAAGAGGTTGGCCGCCGCCTCGGCGAAGTGGAAGGGCATGAACACGACCCGCGGGCCAGTGACGTCGGTCACCTTGGCGGTGGTGACGACCGTGCCGCGCCGCGACGTCAGGCGCACCTTATCGCCATCCTTGATACCCAATGAACTTGCGGTCTGTGGGTTGACTTCCACGAACCCTTCGGGCCGCGCCCAGTCGAGGCCGCGGGCGCGCCGCGACATCGTCCCAGTGTGGTAGTGATACAGGATGCGGCCAGTGGACAGCACCAAGGGGTACTCGGCACTGACGTCTTCCGCCGGCGCGACGTATTCGATGGGCGCGAAGGCGCCGAGGCCGCGCGTGAACTTACCCTTGTGCAGGTAGACGGTACCCGGGTGGTCCGCGGTCGGGCACGGCCATTGCAGCCCCGGGTTGACGGGAGCGTCGACGGCCTTGACTCCGGAAACGGCAGCGCCGACAGCGCCCACACCGCCGGCCACACCCGCCGCGCCGGCGCCCGCCGCAACTGTCACAGTCACCAGCCGGTCATGGGTAATGCCACCGTAGCTGGGCGTCACTGCTGCCACCTCGCGGGCGATCTCTGCCGCTGAGGAATATTTCATGGGGTAGCCCATCCGTGTGGCCACATCGGCGACGATGGCCCAGTCGGGGCGGGCCTGTCCGGGCGAATTCACCGCAGGACGGATCATCTGGACGCGCCGCTCGGTATTGGTGAAGGTGCCGTCCTTCTCGGCGAAGGAGGCGGCCGGCAAGATAACGTCGGCTAAAGCGCCGGTCTCCGTCAGGAAAATGTCTTGGACCACCAGAAAGTCCAGCTTGGCCAGGGCCTCGCGGACGTGGTTGATGTCGGGGTCGGACACCATGGGGTTCTCGCCCATGACGTAAAGGCCACGGACCTCGCCCTTGTGGGCGGCGTTCATGACCTCGGTCACCGTCAGACCGACCTTGGTCGAAAGCGGGCCGAGGGGCTTCCAGGCCGCCTCGAACTTGGCCTTCATGCCCGGGTCGGTCACCGACTGGTAGCCGGGATATACGTTCACCAACGCGCCCACGTCGCAGGCCCCTTGGACGTTATTCTGGCCGCGCAGCGGGTTCACGCCGACGTTCTCGCGCCCCAGATTCCCGGTGACCATGGCCAGGTTGGCAATGGTCTGCACATTATCGGTGCCGGTCGAGTGCTGGGTGATGCCCATGCTGTAGATGATGCTGGCCCGCGCGGCGCCGGCGTAGAGCCTGGCTGCGGCGCGCAGGTCGTCGGCCGGCACACCCGAAATCTCCTCGACCTTCTCCGGCGTGTACTTGGCCACGACAGCCTTGAAAGCGTCATAGTTCTCGGTGCGCTCGCCGATGAAGGTCTCGTCCTGCAGCCCCTCTGCCATGATCACGTTCATCAAGCCGTTAACGACAGCCACGTCGGTGCCGGGCGCCTGCTGCAGATGGATATCGGCGCTGTCGGCTAGTTCGATCCGGCGCGGGTCGATGACGATAAGCTTGGCGCCGTGCCGGACGGCCTTCTTTACCTGGATGCCGATGACCGGGTGGGCCTCGGTGGTGTTCGACCCGATGATGAGGATCGCGTCGGCCCCGCCGATCTCGTCGATGGAGTTGGTCATGGCGCCGCTACCGAAGGAGGCGGCCAGACCGGCTACCGTGGAGGCATGACAGAGGCGGGCACAGTGGTCGATGTTGTTGTTCCCGAACACCGCGCGCACGAACTTCTGCATGACGTAGTTCTCTTCGTTGGTGCACTTCGCCGACGAGAGGCCGGCCAGGGCCTCGCTGCCATGGTCTTTCTTGATAGCCGAGAGTTTGGTAGCGACCAGATCCAGGGCCTCATCCCAGGTGGCTTCACGGAACTGGGCGCGGGCCTTCGTCTGATCAAGGCGGCCGCCGGCCTCGGACAAGGCGACGGCATCGCTCTTCGGCGCCACACGGATGAGGGGCGCCGTCAGGCGGTCGGGGCTGGTGACAAACTCGTAGCTGCCGAAACGCCCCTTGACGCACAGTTTCCCGTGGTTCGCGGCGCCCTCGGCCGGCTCGGCCCCGATGACTTTACCGTTCTTGGTCAGGAGGTACATCTGGCAGCCGACCCCGCAGTAGGGGCAGGTGGTCAGGGTCCGCTGGATCTCCCAGCTGCGGCCCTGGCCGGCGCGGAACTTCGGCGTCAGGGCGCCGGTGGGGCAGACCGCCACGCAGTTCCCGCAGAAAACGCAGGGTGACTCCTCCAGGGGAACGTCGAAGGCGGTGGTGACTTTCGTCTTGAAGCCGCGCAGGGAGTAATCGATGGCGCCGATACCCATGATCTCGGCGCAGGTCCGCACGCAGCGGCCGCACACAATGCACTTGTTATGGTCGCGGGTGAAGAACGGGTTGGCGTCGTCGATGGCAAAGTCTTTCTTGTCGCCGTGAAATCTCGTCTTCTGCACGCCGTACTCGTAGGCGTAGTCCTGAAGGAGGCATTCGCCGTTTTTCTCACAGGTCAGACAGTCCTGGGGGTGGTTCGCCAGGATCAGTTCCAAGACGGTGCGGCGGGCTTTCACCACGCGCGGTGTCTGGGTATGGACCACCATGTTCTCCGTCACGGGCGTGGCGCAGGCGGCCATCAGGGAGCGGGCCCGCTCCACTTCGACGACACACATGCGGCAGGCGCCGACCGCGGATAGCTCCGGGTCATAGCAGAGGGCCGGGATGCGGATGCCGGCCTGACGGGCGGCTTCGATGACCTTGGTGCCGGCCGGGACCTGGACCTTCTGGCCGTCGATGGTGAGGTTCACCATGGGGACGGTGGCGTTGGCGGCGCCGGCGTTGGTGGTGTTGTAGGTGTTCTTGGCAGCGCTCATCTTCTCAGCCTCCCTCCCCGCTATACCCGGACGACGGCGTTGAACGCGCACACCGTCTCGCACGAGCCGCAGCGCGTGCACTTCTCGGGGTCGATCTTATAGATGCCTTTCAACTCGCCGCTGATGGCGCCGGACGGGCAGCCCTTCTTGCACAGGTTGCAGCCGCGGCACAGGTCAGGGACGATGGTGAAGTGCAGGAGCTGCGTACACACCTTAGAGGGGCAGCGCTTCTCCTTCACGTGGGCGTCGTACTCGTCGCGGAAGTAGCGCAGCGTCGTCAGGATCGGGTTCGGCGCCGTCTGCCCGAGGCCGCACAGCGAGGTGTCCTTGACGATGGGCGCCAGCTCCTCAAGGAGGGCCAGCTCTTCCTCGCTGCCCTTGCCGGTGGTGATGCGGTCCAGCATCTCGTACATCCGGGTGGTGCCCTCGCGGCAAGGCGTGCACTTGCCGCAGCTCTCGCTGCGGGTGAAGTTCAGGAAGAACTTGGCGAAGTCCACCATGCAGGTGGTATCGTCCACGATGACCAGGCCGCCCGACCCCATCATGGCGCCGGCCGCCGTCAGGGACTCGTAGTCGACCGGTGTGTCGATCAGGCTGGCCGGAATGCAGCCGCCGGACGGGCCGCCGATCTGGGCCGCCTTGAAGGCGCGGTCGTTCTGGATGCCGCCGCCGATGTCGTAAACGACCTCGCGCAGCGTCAGCCCCATGGGGACCTCAGCCAGGCCGGTGTTCTTGATCTTACCGGTCAGGGCGAAGACCTTGGTACCCTTGCTCTTTTCGGTTCCGACGGAGCCGTACCAGGCACCGCCGTTCCGGATGATGGCCGGGATGTTGGCGTAGGTTTCGACGTTATTGTTGTTGGTCGGCTTCTCCCACAGGCCTTTCTCCGCCGGGAAGGGGGGGCGGGGCCGCGGCATGCCGCGCTCGCCCATGATCGAGGCGAACAGGGCGGTTTCCTCGCCGCACACAAAGGCGCCGGCGCCTTCCTTGATGTGGATGTGAAAGTTGAAATCCGTGCCGAGGATGTGGTCACCGAGCAGGCCCATTTCCTCGGCCTGGGCGATGGCTAGCTTCAGGTGCTTGATGGCCAAGGGGTACTCGGCGCGGCAGTAGATGTACCCTTCGTCGGACCCGATGGCGTAGGCGCACATGATCATGCCTTCGAGGATGGCGTGCGGGTCGCCTTCCAGGACGCTGCGGTCCATGAAGGCGCCGGGGTCGCCCTCGTCGGCGTTGCAGACGACGTACTTCTTGGGGCCGGCGGCCTTGCGGGCGAACTCCCACTTGAGGCCCGTGGGGAATCCAGCGCCGCCGCGGCCGCGCAGGCCCGAAGCCTTGACTTCGGCGATGACCGCGTCGGGCGTTACGCCGGAAAGGACCTTATGGGTCGCGGAGTATCCGTCCGAGGCGATGTACTCCTCAATCTTCTCCGGGTCGATGAACCCGCAGTTCCGCAGGACGATGCGCTTCTGCTTCTTGTAGAAGGGCAGGGTTGGATAGGGCTGCTCGCGGTCCCCTTCCACTTCGGCGATGACCGCCTCGGACACGGGGTGGCCACCGACCACATGCTCGGCGACGATGCGCTTCGCCAACTCCGGCGTGACGCGGGCGTAGGTCACGCGCCGCATACCGGGCAGGGCCACGTCCACCAGGGGCTCCTGCTCGCACATGCCGATGCAGCCGACGGAGATCAGGTCGGCGTCCAGGCCGCGATCGGCCACTTCCTTCTGAAGGGTCGACATGATCTCCCCGCCGCCGGCGGCGATACCGCAGGTGCCGAGGCCAACATAGATGCGAGTTTTGTTCTCTTGTTGTTTCACTTGGGCGGCCATCTTGGCTTTCTCCGCCTCGAAGTTAGCCAACGTTAGTTTCAAGGACTCCCACCTCTTCTAGCGAGCTTGCGTTGCTGCGTCGTGGTTTCTGTGCGGACACCTAAGGCATGTACACTTCCCCCGGCAATCTATATGCAGCCAATCACCAATGCTGTACAAGCAGTCACCCGATGAACAAGAACAGGACAGTGATGCGAATCCGAACCGGGCACAAACAGTTGAGTTTTCGTCTGGCCGAATGTCGATTCCTGCCGTCGCCAGCGGTAGACAAGGATTGGTCGGCGGCAAGAATCCACGTAATTCGTGGACAGATAGCACTACTCACCATGATACCACTGCTCGTCCTTCTCACTGCTGGAGCATTTTTGAAGTCAGATATGGTGTCAGTATTCCTGACACCGCATCAGCTGATGGCACCATTCTTCTTGACAATGTCAGGTTCATTGGGATAGTCTGGAACCGGAGGGATCCAAGATGAACCGAGAATTACCGGTTTCCCCGCAGACTGGTGAACTTGCGGCCAGACTCCGCGAGGCAAGGAAGTTGCGGCATCTGACACAGATACAGGCGGCGGAGCACTTGGGTGTCTCCAGGACGACCGTCGTCGCCATGGAAAGCGGAGAACGGAAGGTCCAGGCCGACGAACTCATCAAGCTGTCGGCTCTATACGGGGTCCACGTCTCGGACCTGATGCGCCCGCAGACGGCCGCCGAGTCCCTGGTCGTCCAATTGGAGACTCTCCTGGGCGACGCGTCGGAAGCGGAGTTGCTCGAACGTTTCCGCGGAGCCTGCGACGACTTCCTCTACCTGGAGAAGCTCGCGGGATCTAGGGTCATGCCCGAAGTCCCCGAATACGACACGAAAGACTTGTCCCCTCAGGAAGCGGGGGAGTTGGTCGCGTCACTTGAACGTGCCCGCCTCGGTCTGGGTGAAGGCCCCGTGGCGGACCTCATGGAGATCCTTGTCGTCGAGGTCGGACTGAGAGTCTTCCGTACGGAGATGCCCTCCCATATCTCGGCCATATACGCCTATACCCAGGCTCACGGAGGGTGCATCGCGGTGAATTCAGTTCTGCCTCTCGAACGGGCCCGTCTCTACATGGCGGAAGGCTATGGTCGCTACTTGCTGGACAGGCTCGAAGCCGACGTCACGCGTCACGACCGTCATGACAAAGGAGACCAGAAGGCTGATGCGTCCGCCGCTTGCTTCGCCCGAAGCTTCCTCATGCCGCGAACGGCGGTGGAACGATACTTGTTCGCCCTGCAACGTCGGCATGGGTTGGACGTCACTCCGGCCGAGATTGCTTCGGTGGCGGGTTTCTTCGTGGTCCCAACGGACACAGCGGCGGCAAGGCTGGCTGAGCTAGGGAGGATTCGAACCGGAGCCTTTGACCGGTTAGGCTGGGAAGGTCGAGAGGTTGAGGAGGCTCCAGCCGCCTATGCAGAGAACCGTGCGAACGAAGCCGTGGAGTTCCCAGTCAAGTATGTGATGCTGGCCATCGGGAGTTTCGCCAAGGGCCTGCTATCCGAGGGGCAGTTGGCCGACCTTCTTCACCAGGACCGTCTCAGTGTAAGGGGTACGGTCGAAGATTTCCTTCTGAAGACTGGCGTCAAGGATCTCGATTCCCTCATTCGTCCCGTGTAAGGGGCGGTCTTGGCGGACCTCAGGAATTCCACTGTGGTTGTCGACGCGTGTAGCCTGCTCAATCTCTACGTAGCGGAGGGCGCCATTGAGGGGCTTTCCCGTCTTGGCGTTCGGCTTGCTGTGGTCCCCCAGGTAAGAGCTGAAGCACTCTTCGTTTATCGTGTTTCAAGGAACGACGGGAACAAGACCCCGGTCAACCTTGAGCCTTTCATTTCAACTGGTGCGGTTGCAGGGGTGGACCTCAACACCACACGAGAGATGGATCGCTTCATAGCGTTCGCATCCAGAGTTGCTTCTCACCGATGACCGCGCAGCCATCCGATTGATGACCGAGGAAGGCTACCATTCCAGCATCGTCACACTCCGGACATTCTGGCGTACTGGATACGAGAGACCGGCCTGGACTCGAGACTGGCCAAGCAAGCGCTGATCTCGGTCCGCGGATCACCTGATCCTGGAAGGTGGCCCCAGATAGGCTGACGAAAAGGTGCGCACAGCATAAGCGTCGGGGGGAGTTGTAGGTTGATGAAGCCGGTTAAGGCCGTTGTGGAGCTGGGTCCCAACTACGTCTTTCATCTTCTGGCCTGTGCCCGGATCGGGTTTGACAGCGAATATGCGGATCGCCACTACAGGGCCATGGCACCAGAGGACCTAGCCTGGTTGCGTGATCACAGGAGTCTCCTGGCATTTGGGAACGGGCACGGCGGAGACCTGGTGGGTCCGTTGGTCTTCATGCCTGCTTATCTAAACCTGGACAACATGAACGCCATCGGCAAGTACTTCTCTCTCCTGACCGACGGTTTTCGGTCAGGAGACTTCACCCCTTTACTGGATGAGTACCAGACTCCTCTTAGAGCTCTGGAGACCTGGGGATTCCATCAGATCGACCGATGGCTGGCATCTCTTGAACCTCACCGAGCGGCGATTGAGACTTTCGCGGGAATCTATGAGCGCGGGTTTGAGACCTATGTCGCGTCTGTCTGGCCTGCGGAACTACCAGAAATCCAAGCGGTAGCGCATCGCCTCAACGATTTCTTGTCTGGCCTCGACCTGGTCGCCCTCTGGGAGAGTGTCACGGGCCTTACCTTCCTGTTCGACTCTTACTCCATCGTCCTCGTAAGTGCCATCCGCAATGGGCCGAACGCCAACTCGCTCAGCTACGACCGGAACGTATTCTATTCGGGCAGCGACTTCGGGTGGATGTGCGACTTCATCAGCCATGAGGTCGGGACACATATCCTCATTGATGTCCATCGCAAAGCCATTTCAAAGAACCGTTGGCCTTTCGACCTGTGCTACAAGGCCTATGAGAACCTGGCTCGCTTCTACAACGGCCTGGTCTTAAGTAAGCCCCACCTCTACTCCATGCCTCCGCAGTATGATCATGAGCGTTTCGGGAGGATATTCTCCGACCTCTTGGCGGATGCCCCTGACATAACTCCAGAAGAGCTTTACCAAAGGGGCATGGACCGCTACAGCTCAGGTTCCTGCATTCCTCATCTCCCTGCGCCCTGAAACCGATGGAACCTGTCTCATTCGGGCTGTCGCTTGCGCCGCGACTCCAGCTCATTGGCGGAATTGCGTAGGTCCTCGACGTAACGAGCCTCGGCCTCCGCCTCGGCGGCTAGTCGACGCCGCTCGGCAAAGGCGTCGTACTGCTGGTGCGCCCGATCGAGGGCGTCGTCATGGCTGACAGTGCCGGGGCCAATGAGCACGGGTAATTCAGTGTTGCGCAGGAATTTGTCGAGAAAACCCTCCCAGTCGCGCATATGGATGTCCTGCCGTCGCTGAGCGCGGAACTCGGCCTGGTCAAGGAACATCACCGTGATGCGGTTGAGCGTGTCAATCTCCTTGGCGTCCAGGTAGTTTTTGGCCGTGCTCACGTCCCGTTTGATCACGCGGTCGCCCTTCCACGCGGTCAGCCCCATGTTGGACTTGCCCGCGTCGGCTCGCCGATGGACGATCTCCGCCGCGGTCATGCCCGTTGCGGCATAGTGCATCTTGTTCTGGACAGTGGCGAAGAAAACCTGTGTTGCCTCTTCCCCCTCCGTGTAGTCGCAGGCAAGGGCGAGAATGTCTCTAATCCGCTGGTAGACGCGCGCTTCGCTGGCTCGAATCTCGCGGATGCGGGCAAGCAGTTCATCGAAGTAGTCCACAAGTCCGCCGCCGCCCTTGAGCCGTTCATCGTCCAGCACGAACCCTTTGACGATGTATTCACGCAGGCGTTGGGTGGCCCACTGACGAAACCGGGTGCCGTGCGGGCTCTGCACCCTGTAACCCACGGCCAAAATGGCATCCAGGTTATAGTGAAGCACGTTGCGAGAGACCTGGCGGGAGCCTTCCTGGCGAACTATTAAATGCGTCTTAATAGTTGCCTCTTCAGCCAGTTCGCCCTCGGCGTAGATGTTCTTGAGATGGACGTTCACGTTCGGAACGGTAGTCTGGAACAATTCGGCAATCATTGCCTGGGGCAACCAGACGGTCTCATCTTCGAGCAGCACCTTGATGCGGCTGCTACCGTCCTCAGCCTGATAGATAGCGATCTCTCCGCCTGGGCGGGGGGTGTGCTTTTCGCTCATTCAGTGACCTCCGCGATCTCCTCTTCGATCTTCTTGAGATCGGCCTCGATCGCCCTGGTTCAGGCCCATCAGATCTTTCTCAATAACTAAGCCCATTCCACATCCTGGTTTTCACTCCTCCGCTCGCGCCGTAATCACTGTCCTGGAACCAGTCCGATCCGGCTCACGTCAACCATCGGCCCCACAACGCCCGACCGGCCGCCCGCGCCGGGAGAGCACCCCACCTGGAACCGGGATTACGAATACGTCCGCCATGGCACGGTCGGCTTGCTCGGTGGACTTGCCCTGGCCACGGGCGAGGTCATCGGGCTGGTCCGGGACCGGCGCCGCAGCCACGAGTTCATGACCCACCAGGTGCTTCGCCACATCCAAGTCGCGTCTAAGGAGGAACTGGTGAGCCGCCTGGAGCAGTACCTACGGGAAGTGAATGAGCAACCCGTGCGGTTCCGGTGGACCCACTTCACTCCTTTGGCGGTCACGTCCGACCAGCAAGCCACTTCGGAACCGCCATACTAGGGGGGCTGCATGATCGGGAGCATAGGCAGGTTCCCTCCAGGTATGGTGTGGAATGCTACTTGTGCAGCTACGCTCCATAAGGGTGACGATTCATAAAGAACTGGCTTGCTCAGAACATCATCATCGTCCAGTTCGTCTATGGTTTGTCTTTCTTCTCGCTGGGACTAGTCGTCAGTGTTCAGCGACGCCCGGGAAGCCGCTATCGCCTTGCCAATAGACTCTGGGCTCTGGCGGCATTTGCCTTCATCCACGCCTTTGCCGACTGGGGTCTCGTGTTCATCCCGTTGCAGGCTAGACCGGAGCAAAGCCTGGCCATCGCAACCCTGTGGGGGCTTCGGACTGTTCTTGGGGCTGTCTCTTTTGGCCTTCTGATGCATTTTGGCATCGGACTGCTCATGGTCGAGCGGTCAAGGATCGCCGCCTTGATCTCTAGCACCCTGGCGCCCACCATCACCGCGGGATGGTTGATCGCTTTCTTCGGTTTCCCCGTGATCCATCCGGACGTTACCCTCACTACGTGGTACTGGATCTCCGAAGCCTGGTCCCGGTACATGCTGGGCCTCCCGTCCGCGGCCATGGTCGCTCTGGGTCTGGTTAGACAGGAAGCAGAGCTGAAACGTGACCGGTTGCACGCCTATGCGCGCAACCTACATTTCAGCGCGCTGTTCTTTGCGCTGTACGGTTTGACCGCCGGGTTCGTGGTTCCGCGCCAGTCCTTTTGGCCCGCGTCCGCGATCAATAACGAGGTCTTCATGCGGCTATTTGGGATACCCATCGAGTTGGTCCGCACCGTTCTGGTAATCGGCACCGCAGTCTATACGACCAGACTCATGTGGGTTTTCAGCGTGGAAGCGGCCCGACGTCTGTACGAATCCGAACAGGAACGGGTCGTCCTGCGTGAACGCGAACGCATTGCCCGAGACATCCATGACGGTGTTCTCCAGACTCTGTACGGAGTGGGGCTGGGGCTCCGGAATCTGGAGAATCATCTTCCCAAAGGCACGTCAGACCTTCAGCCGGTGCTGGCCGACTTCACCAAGCAGTTGGGTAGTGCCATCTGGGACCTCCGTCGGGCCATCACTGATCTTCACCTTGATCGGGTTGAGACACGAGAACTGATCTCCGCGGCAAGGGAATGTGCCGGCCGAGTCTCTCGGCTTTCCGGCCTGCCGGTCACTCTGACGGTCGAGGGCTTTGAGGAAACAGAGGGCAATCGGATGATTCCCGCAAGTTTCCGTGACCACTTTCTTTCCATGATGCGCGAAGGGTTATCCAACGCCGTGCGGCATTCACATTCGGATCGAGTCGAGGTGATGTTGGCGTTGCAGGAAGCGACCCTGATCTTGCGGATCGTGGACCATGGCGTCGGAATCAGCTCACCCGATTTGCTCGAGACCGAGGGTGGTATTCAGTCGGCTCATAGCGGACTCCGGAACATGCTATCACGGACGGAACAGCTGGGTGGAACGTTCCATGTAGATACCTCTCCGGGAACGGGCACCCGTCTTCTCTTTCAGATCCCTGTGCCGGCGGCGCATCCGCCTATTCCCCCGCCAACGGAGGAGGCTGCCAAACCATGACCGAGAAACAAGGTCCCAGCCGCATACTGGTCGTCGATGACCACGCGATCGTGCGAAGAGGGTTGGTCTCGCTGCTATCCGGCCATGCCGATATGACGGTGGTCGGCGAGGCGGCCGACGGAGAGAGTGCCATAGCGATGGCCGGAAAACTCTCACCGGACGTGGTGATCATGGATGTGAGAATGCCTGGAATGGACGGAATCGAAGCTTGCCGGCGCATTTCACAGGTGTCCTCCAACTCCAAGGTGGTGTTCCTAACCTCCTTTCCCGACGAAGAAGCCCTCGTCGGCGCCATGCTGGCCGGCGCCAAGGGATACGTGCTTAAGAACCTGGCCGATGACAGTCTCTTGGATGTGGTTCGCGCGGTGGCCCAGGGCAGGTCTGTCCTCGACCCTTCGTTGGGGGCATCCGTGGCTGAGGGAATGAAGCGGCTGGCCAGTGGGACGCTCGGCACCAGAAAGAACACAGCCCCCGCGACCATGGAGGAGCGTTCCACGGCACGGATCAAGCGTCCGGTCAGGGGAGCGTCGCCTTTCGATGACTTGACCGATCTCGAACTGACCCTGCTTCGCCTGATTTCGGAAGGGCGCACCAACCGCGAAATCGCCGAACGCCTCCACTTTGCGGAAAAAACCATCCGGAACTACGTCAGCACCCTACTTTCAAAGCTTAATTTACATAATCGTGCTGAGGCCGCGGCCTATGCTGTGCGACACCATCTATCGGACTCCATTGAGTCTCCATCGCCAGTGTCCGAAAACCACTTCAAAGGACATTAGTCCTTCGCTGTAGTCAGTTGAGGACAAAGTGGATCGATATCGAGGGCTTGCGACCATTCTTCTGAGCCGACCGAAGGCCCTAGAATCGTAACTGCAGGGCAAAGGTTATCTCAAAAAGGAGGGCCGTCTCGTGTCGATCTCTCTCAAAGATGCGTGGACGATTATCCACGGTATGACCTTCGGTGGGCTGTTTCTGTTAGCGTTCACTGGAGGCCTCGTCGATCTCTACAGTCTGCGTCCCGGACTGGTCACGCTTGCGGGCGCCAAGGAGCGGATAGGACGTCTGAACCTCGTGACCAAGACTATGGCCGTCGTCGCCTGGCTTACCGTCATCACCGGCACTTATATCCCTTACACCTGGTATCGCGCCAAAGGTGCGACCAGCCCCAGATCCATCCTGCTCTCCAGCCCGACCACCGCGGGGTGGCACGAGTTCGGCATGGAGTGGAAAGAGCACATCGCCTGGATCGCCCCGATGCTGGCCACCGTTGTCGCCTATCTGGTGTACTACTATGGCCGCCGGCTGGTCCAGGAAGACAAGATCCGCAAGATCGCCCTGGTCATGTATAACATCGCTTTTCTGACCGCGGCTGTGGCCGGCATCTTCGGCGCTCTGATCAATAAGGCTGCGCCCACCCGGTAACCGACACCAAGGAAAGGGGGAACTTGAGTCCTATGTCTAGTATGTCCGTTCGCAAAGAAACGATTGATCCGGAACCCGAACTGGCTCCTATGCCCAATGGTCCCGCCGCCGCCGCCATTCTCGCCGGCGGAATCGGTTCCGCGTTCTACGGTCTGGTGACCGTCCTGGCCGAGGCAATCAAGAGTGTTGGCAACGCGTTGAACTGGTATAAGCCGTCCGGACCCCTTTCGGGCAAGACCGGCGTCGGAGTCCTCGGGTTCATTCTGGCCTGGGTCATCCTGGCAAACCTATGGAAAGGCAAGGATGTTGCGGTCGACAAGGTCTGGAAAGTCACGGTGGGCTTGATCTTCCTTGGTCTGCTGTTCACATTCCCTCCATTCTTCCTAGCTCTTGCCGCTGAATAGGGAAATAACCTGATCAGGATCTCACGATAGGTAGCAGGGGGGCCACGGATTTGGGACTGGCCCCCCTGCTCGTCGTGTCAGCCATCTCCAACGCCCCGGTGACTACCGCGGGCCTTCGCTGGCTGGTCCTCAGCGGTGACTTGCGCCGCCAGGAGAGTTGGCTCCTCAGCCTGGTACCGCGCTGGTTGCACGGTTACCATTGCTGTGCACACTTGACAGTTCCCAGCTGTCAAGTGTATAGTCATACCACGGACGTCTTACGCGTTCTGGTTGGAGCGGAACGCCAAGGGGGAAACGGCTGTGACGTCGTGGCTGACCTTGAGGGAATTGGCCTCCCAGGCTAGGAACGTCGGCCTGACCATTAACGAGCGCACCTTGAGGCTGTACGTGGACAGCGGGCTCCTTCCCCGCCCGACGGTCCGGAACCGGTCGGGCGGCGGGAGGTCCGGTTACTACGACCCCCGCGTCTTGGACCTGCTGCGGGTGGTTCTCCAGCAGCAAGACGAGGGGCAAACCTTGGAACAGGTGGGTGAATTCCTCTCCCGGCTGGCGGCTGTCGCCCGTCGCGCCGGGCGGGAGCCGCTGGATGTCCAGCTTGAGGCGGCCGCCGCGCTACGTGCCACCAGGCTGGAACGCGAAGGCAAGGCAGACGGCATGGCGGCTCATCCCACGGGCCCAGCTCGCTCCAAAGCCTTGTGGGCCGCCGCGGCGGGTCCCCTCGCCGCGGAGATGGTCAGGCAGGGCATCAGCCCCGATTCCGCGGGCATCTTGGAACTGAAGGTGGAGGCCACCACGACCGGTGGCGCCACCGTGACCGTTCCCCTTTTCCTCTCTCCTCAGGCGGTACGATACGCGGGCCTGTCACCGTCCGACTACGCGACCTTAGGGAAGCTCATGGCCGAATACCGCTCTGAGCTCACCGGCATGCCTCAAGAACCGGTGGGTGCGGAGAGGATCGCCAGATGGGTGGAGAAGAGCTACGACATCTCGGCCGAGAACTTCGTATTGGCCCGTCGGCAGATGCCTGACGGCTCGGGTACGTTAGGTTTCGTGGCGCTCGGTGTCGAGCCGGAGCGCCTTCGGGCCGGGCAGGTGCGGTTGGAGGGGCCGTACGTCGTTCCCGAGTACCGGTCACAGGGCATTGGCCGCGCGCTGCTCCGACGCGCCGAGCAGATGGCCCTCGAAAGAGGCGCCTCCTTCGCCGACGCCTATCTTTCTCCCGAGGCCAACCAGGCCATTTCCTTTTTGAAGGTGTCGGGGTACAGACCTGAATTCTACGGATGGGACCTGGCGTTCGACCTCAAGAGTCATGCCCAGAACAGCGACCCCACCACCGGCCCCAGCAGCGGGGCCGTAGCTGAAAACGCCGGTAGGCAGAGACGCAAGAGCGGTTTCGGTCGCCTGGACATTCGACCTGTAGGCGACATGGACCAGCTCCGATTGGCCCTTCAGCTTTCCGAGCAGGTGCGGGGCGGCCGGCCAGGCTTTTATCCGCCCCGACCCGAGGATCTACTGGCCGCCGGCCTCTCCTTTCCGATGGACACCTTCTTCACCGCCTTTCTGGACGGCCAAGCCGTGGCCAGCCTCTGGAATAGCAAAGGGAGCCGGCGTATCTACGTTGACGTCTTGCCTGCCCACGAGGGCACCTGGGTCGAAGCGGATCTCTGGAAATACCTCCTCCGCTACGCGGCCGGGCGTGGCATGGAGGCGGTGACCACCGAGGTCAGTTCCTTCTCTCGCACCAGCAACAGAGTCCCCCTCTCCCTCGGGTTCACCGTCGACCGCATGTGGGTTTGTTATCGAAAGGACCTGAAGAAGTGATCGAAGTGCGGGACCTTGTCAAGGACTACACTGTGCCGGCACCGCCCCGGAGACCAGCTTTCGCCCCGCCGAAGGTAAAGAAGCGTGCCTTGGACTCCATTAACTTCACCGTCCCGAAGGGGCAGGTGCTGGGCCTCATCGGCCCTAACGGCGCTGGAAAGACCACCACGGTCAAGGTCTTGACCGGGATCCTCACTCCGACCGCCGGCCACGTCCGCGTCCTCGGGTTTGACCCTCAGCGCGACCGGTACCGGTACACTTACCACATCGGGCTGGTCTTTGGGCAGAGGTCGCTGCTCTGGTACGACATACCGGTGATCGAGTCCCTCCGCCTTTACGCCGATATCTACGAGATCGACCGCGCCGCCTTCGATCAGAGGGTCCGGCAGTTCTCGGAGATGCTAGATATCGGCGGGCTCCTGCACATCCCCGTCCGCAAGCTCTCCCTGGGACAGCGCATGCGGGCCGAAATCGCCGCGTCGCTCCTCCACACACCGGAGGTCCTCTTCCTCGACGAGCCCACCATCGGGCTGGACTCGGTCGCCAAGGAGAGGGTGCGGGAGTTCCTCCGCCAACTGAACCGTGACAAAGGTACCACCATCGTTCTCACCACCCACGACATGAACGATATCGAAGCCCTGGCCCAGAGGGTCCTGATTCTGGACGGCGGCAGGATCATTTACGACGGGGCCGTCGGCCCCCTCAAGGAACTGGATGACCACAAGGTGATCGACATCCAGTACCTTGGCGGCCCCGCGGCAAGAAAGACCCTTCTGGCAGAACTCCAATCCGCCGGCGGCGCGGTCTACGATGGGCCGGTGGACGAGGCGGTTACCGCCACGAGCGGCCGGCTGACGCTCAAGGTGCCCCGCGCCGCGGCCGTGGAGGCCGTCGCCCGACTCGTGGCCTTGGGTGGCATCACCGACCTCAACGTCCAACCTCCCCGCCTCGATTCGGTGATCCGGAACGTCTATGAGAAGAGATTGGCCGTGGAATGACGCGCAAACATCTCCGGCTTCTGCGGCGGTATTGGATCATCACCTTCAAGGACTTTGCCGCCTACCGGTGGGACATGTACCTGACCATGGTCCAGTTCGGCCTGTACATGGCCCGGTCGCTCGTGTTCTGGTGGGCGGTGCTGGGGACGACCGGCGCCTTCGCCGGCTGGGGACTGCCGGAGCTGGCGCTGTTCACCGCCGTTTCCTATCTTCCGGGCCTGCACCAACTGGTCTGGAACTTCTGGAACCGGGCTTCTCTCTCCGATAAGGTCCTGCGCGGGGACTTGGACAAGTACCTGGCCCGGCCCGTCAATCCCCTCTTCGCCCTGGCGGCGGAGGATGTCCACGTGGCGTCGTTCCTGCGCTATCTGTTACCCGCGCTGGCCCTGGCCCTGACTCTGATCAAGGCCCACCGGCTTCCGGTGACGGCCGCGTCGTTTATCGAAGGCTACGTGTTGTTGAGTCTTGGCAAGCTGGCCCTCACCTTGATGCAGGCCACCGCCGCCATGCTTGCCTTCAACCATGGCCAAGTCGGCGAGATCAGGCAGTTCTTCTTCCAACTGACCGCCCTGGGCAACTATCCGGTGACCGCCTTCCCCACCGGATTGAGATTCTTCCTCAGTTACGTGTTGCCGGCCGGGCTGACGGCGACCTTCCCGACCCTGGTGATGCTGGGGAAATCGCCGGCCGCCCCCGTCACCCTGGGCGCCGCGGCCCTGTGCATGGTGTGGTCCGTCGTCTTGAGCTACTCCTGGCGGGCGGCTGTCGCCGGCTATGAGTCGCCCGGCGGCTAGAAGGTGAGGTCTGTGAAATGAGGTGGCATGACCTGATGGTGGCCCGCGGCGCCTACCGGCTGCAGGTCCGGCGGATGCGCGAGTACGGAGCGAACTTCCTGGCCTCCCTGGCCAACATCCCGGTGATGCTGCTCATCACCGTTTTCGTGTGGAAGGTCGTGTTCGGCGGCCGCATGGAAGTGAAGGGCTACGGGTTCGCCGACATCGTCGCGTACTACCTGCTGATCCGCCTGGTGTCCCTGGTCGTGAACCAGGCCGGCGCGGTCTCCTCTCAGACCTGGCAGGACATCAACTCCGGCAACTTGGGGGGCCTGCTCGCCCGACCCTTGGACTACCAGCTCTACAGCCTGGGGCGCACGGCCGGGCCCATGAGCTTCTACCTCGTCGTCGGGATGGGGTCTTACGCCGCGATGGCTTTGGTCTTCGGCTTGCCCCTGCCTTCGGTACCGCGGCTCCTCTTCGCTCTGATTTCTGTCGCCGACGGTTTCCTGATCTGGTTTCTGACCCAGTTCATTCTTGGCATCCTGGCCTTCTGGATCGGGCGGACCGACACCCTGCGGGACCTGACGTTTGAGCTGTACGCCCTGTTCTCCGGCATTATCATCCCGAATGACTTCCTTCCGGCTATGCTACGCCGGCTGGCCACCGCCCTTCCCTTCCAGCAGCTGTTCTACATCCCGGTCTCCGGCCTACTCGGCCGGCTGGCCCCAGAAGCCATGGCCCAGGCGCTCATGACTCAGGTGCTCTGGATTACCGGCCTGTTCACCCTTTCTCGCCTAGTGTGGACCTCTGGGGTCCGGCGGTTTGAAGCGCAAGGAGGATGATCCGGACAGTGTGTCAGATGGGACCAAGAATCTAGCCGCTCTCCGGGAGCCTAAGCTTCTCGAGAAGGAGTTCCTTAAATGCCTCGTGCGCTGGTCCCTCGCCGGTGACGATGTCCGCCAGATCGATGAACCTGGTAGTTGTGGGCGAACCCCGTCGAAGTGCTTCCTCGGAGAGCCCTCGTACGTTGAGCACCGTCCAGAGCTCGTTGAAGCCGCGTTCCTTTGCCTTGAGGTGGCTCTTCTCGGCTTCTCCAAGGCGGTTGTGGATGTTGGACAGGTCGGTCCCACCCTTGATCTCGATGGCCAGCATAGGCGACCTGGAATCACCTTTGACGCTTGCGACCGCGATGTCGGGGTCGTTGCTGAAACGTACCTCGACCGTTCGACCCGTGGAGTCCGCAAAGATGATGTGCTTCTCTGTCACCTCTAGAGCGTGGGAGCCAATGAGCTTGCGGATAACCTCAAATACCTGGCCTGTCGCGTCCGTGCCGAGTGACACGTTCCGCCCTCCGCGAAGCTGGGGGCCGTATGTCAGAAGAGAGAGGTCATCGAGAAGTTGGGCAGTTACCTTCGGGGCTATAGCCTGAACCAGCATGCTGGCGACTCGGTTGATCTCGACGCAAAGGTGTGGAAGAGCCGCCTCCTGACGGGCGGAAAGTGTTCCGTGGTCCTCAGACTGCTGAAACTCGCTCATCCCCGGAGACCTGGAATAGATCTCTTTCCGGGAAAATCCCAGCACGAGCCGATAATAGGCGATGAGGCGCGGGTTCCTCTTCAGCACCGAGGGCAACGCAAAGACCATTTCTGCCCGAAGTCCATGCCCCACCATGACGCGAAGGCCATCGGAAGGCACGTATTGATGCACCTCCGCATCAAGAGTCTTCACGTCCATGTCCGATAGGGTCCTCAACAGGGCCTCCTGCAGAAACTCCTGCCTTGCCTGAAGCAGGCGACTGGAAAAGGCGATCTGTAGGTCCGGCTCGGGTAGTCTAAGACTCACCATCGTCACCGCCGCTCACCAGCATTAGTTGAGGCTGTTTTCCGATCTCGTTCAGGCGTTTGTCCGCCATCTTCACGTATTCCGGGTTAAGCTCGATTCCAACGTACTTGCGGTCCAATTGGTTGCAGACCAGCCCAACCGTTCCGGAGCCAAGGAACGGGTCCAAGACAAAATCCCCCACCCTTGATCCGGCTCTTATGCAAGGATCAACCAGAGCCGGTGGAAAAGTGGCAAAATGGGCCCCGTTGAAAGGCTGTGTATTGATCGACCAAACCGTACGTCTGTTCCTGCCGCGTTCTTTTACCGCCCTGTAGTCATAATAGTACCGTTCAGATTTTGTCAGTAAGAACAGATACTCATGCGCACGTGTGGGCCGGTCTTTCATACTTTCTGGCATGCAGTTCGGCTTTTCCCAAATAACGTCAGAACGCAGATACCAGCCGTCTTGTTGTAGGGCCAAAGCTAACCGCCAGGGAATCCCAATCAGATCCTTGGGCTTGAGTCCTTCCGGTGTCTCTGGCCGATAAGACATGGCCCTCACCGGGTTCTTCTTGTCCGGAGCTCTGTATCCACGATCCCCACTGGTATAGGCGTCGCCGATGTTCAACCACAGGACGCCGTCGTCCCTTAGGACTCTCCTCACCTCGGCGAAGACCTCGATCAACCGGTTAATGAACTGGTAGACCGAAGGTTCAAGACCGATCTGCCCCGGCATGTCGTAGTCCCGGAGACTCCAATAGGGAGGAGACGTGACACAGCACTGAATGGACTGGTCAGGAAGCTTACGTAGCGCGACTCTTGCATCACCCTGGATGATTAGGGAGTCCGTGAGCTCCGGGAGGCGTTCCTGAGCCATTCTAACTGGTTCCATTGGAATCCCTCCAAAGCTAGGCTAGTACGAGACACGTGGGTGCGGCCTGTCGCGCAAGCACAGTCGCTACATTCGAGGAGCATGCCAATTCCCCTGCGGATTTCGTCCTTATGCGAACTAGTGTTCGGGGCCGAACCCGCAATTCCTGCTGCTACTGTCAAAATTCCAAGACTTCTGGCCAGAGTACTCGGGGCTCCCTACGATCGTGGTGTCCTAGTGACAGGGAGCAGCGTGTGGTCCACAGAATGGATGGGACCAAGGATTCAAGCCGGTGAGGAGGCTTCGCCGTGGTAAGCCACCGTGTTCCGATCCGGACCCTTACCATCTTGGCCTTGACTACCCTTCTGCTGGCCATCTCCATGCTGGTAATCGCGTGTGGTGGCGGCGACGCCAAGCTTCCGCCCGGCAGGTTCGCGTTCCTCAGCCCTGCCGGGCGCCCCAGCGTCTTCGACCTGCAGGAGAGGAAGGTGGTCTGGGAAGCGCCGGATGGAGATTGCGGCCAGCCGGCCTGGTCGCCCGACGGGAAGGCCATGGCTTACCTGGCACGCCAGAAGGAGCCTATCAGCGCCACCCTAGTCATCTACCGGTTCGATTCCAAGACAACCATTAGCGTGGGCGTTCCCGCGGATAAGCTCGTCTTCTTGGGAGAGAGCCCCGACGTTCCGGGCGAGGTCGACTGGGCGCCGTCGGGCCAGTATCTGATGGTTGGGGGCCCGGGCTATCCCGAAGGCAGTACGACCTTCTATGACGCGTCCGATGGAAAAGTCGTTTGTGAGACGCACGGAGGTGGCCACAGATGGAGCCCTGAGGGCGACAAGGTCTTCTTGCGCCAGAACCGCCAGGACTACAAGGACCCGGCCCTGGAGCGAGCCGACCTGGTTGTGGCGGATCTGCGCACCGGGTCGGTGAGTGTCATCAAGGAAGCGGCACCTGGACACTGGCTCGGCCCCGCCTATTGGGACAAAGACAGGGGTCTGGTCTACTACGACTCCACGCCGGACGCCAAAAACCCTGACCCAGTCCGGTATTTTGATCTCAAGGGCGATGAGCGGCCCCAGCCACCTAGTCCGAAGAACCCGTTGCCCAAGGACTTCCACCTACCCAAGAAGACCGGCGACTTCACATCGGAAGAGCGGGTCAATGCCAAGACCGGCGACGTCCTCTATGTAGTGGGAAAGGACAAGGCGCTAACTGTCTGGATCTATCTTGCCAAGACCAAAAGGTCTGTCGAGCTGGTTCCGGGATGGCATATCGAATGGCAGCCATGATTGACATCCGCGCTGGGCTAGGGGTCTCGCCGGTTAGGCTCTCGCGCGCCGGACGATTCCCAGGGGCGCACTGAAGGCCCCCTGGCCCAACGGATTGTCGGCCAATAGCTGGCGGAGATGGCGGCGGTCCACCCCTTTGGAGGCGCCAAGGATTTCCGCACCGGCGTCGTTGAGGTCGACGATGGCGGCACGCGCCCCCAACCGGTCGGCGATGCGCTGGGCCAGCTTATCGGGGTCTTTGGGGGCCAGCACGATGTACTCATTGTAGGGAGGTTGGGCCCACGTAGTGGTACCGTCGATCGAGGAGACGCGGACGCCCGCCACCCTGTAGAAATCCCCGTGGCGCCCCAAGGCCCGCCCGACTAGGTGCGCGGCACAGGCTACCAGAATCATGGGAACACCGATCTCGCGGATGGCCACTTCCATGGTGGTTGGTTTGGACAAGCCGTAGCCGAAAGCCCGCCGCCGGATGCGGGCAGCGAGGAAACGTGCCAGCCACCTGGGCCTGACCTGGCTCGCATGCACGTAGCGCCCCTGGGCAATGGCGGTAGCCTTGTGCCCGACGAAAACGATGTCACCTAGTCGTATGTGCGGGGAAGCGTAGCGACGCACGACTCCCACGAGATCCTCGCCCATCTGAATGATGTGGGTCTTGATGATGAAACGTTTCCAGACCCGTCGGTTCACGACAATCGGGCTTTCAAGGATAACCTCCCCGGGGTTGAAAAGGGCTGCTGTTTTGGCTAATCGATCATAAACCTCTTGGTTCATCGCTCCCTCTCGTAGATGTCTTGGCCTAGTCATATGGCGACAGGACGGTTCCGCTTCTGAGAAGGTTCCGCTTCATCGGCCAGACTGGCGCCCGCGAACCCCCCGCTCTTCTCTATGCGCGAGGAAGCCCAATGAGGTGTCGAAGTCGCCACAGGGTGATTCCCCGGGAAGAGAACAAGGGGGGCGATCTGCCGCCCCCCAAGAGTCAGGGTCATCACGGAACCCCAAAACCAGTTTTCTAAGAGAACAGACCCCCAACGACACGACCCAGAGCCGCGGTGCCGCGTACCTCAGTCTCGAAGAGGGGGACGATGGCCCTGACGTCACTAAAGGTGTCATAGATCTGCTGCATGTAGGCTTTCTGCATCTCGACCCGGTTCAAGACGAAGTCCGCGACGGCGCCCTGGCGGCTTTTCTTGGCCTCGGCCGCGCCCGAACTGCCGGCCGCGCTGCCCTGGCTGCTGGCCCCACCATCCAGTTTGATCACGCCGTTCACGATAACCCCGCCCACTGGGATGCCGAAATCCTTGAACCAGCCGATGAAGCGCCGCACCACGGCGATGGGCAGTGCCTCAGGTAAGGTGACGAAGAAGAAGGCCGTCTTCTCCGCATCCGTCAGCAGCTCGCGCGCGTGGCCCATCCGTTCCTGGAAAGAGAGAAGATAGTCAAGGAGAGGGTCCTTCTCCTCCTTCTTTCGGAAGGACAGGGAAAGGCGCATCACCTGCGCTTCCTTGCGGCTCTCCAGCATCTTATTGACCCAGAGGGAGTAAACCTTCGACATGCCCAGGAGGCGCCGGGCGTTCGCCGTCGGGGCGGTGTCGAAGACGTAGGCGTCATACTTGTTCTCGAACATCAGGTTGATCATGTTCTCGAACATGGCCGACTCCTCGAAGGCCGGGTTCATGGTGGCCGTTTCGACGAAGGCGTCGGCCTGCGTGGGTATGTCGGCGAACTTCAGGAACCACCGGATCTTCTCGGCGATCTCCTTCTTCGACCGCTCGATGGTGTCGGTGGTGTCGATCTCGTAGGCCCAGAGGTTCGGCGCCCCGTTCACCGGCGTCTCGGCACCGAAGACGTTCTGGTCCAGCAGGCTGGAAAGGCTGTGGACCGGGTTGGTGGAGGCCAGGAGCGTCCGCCGCCCCGACTGGGCCAAGTGAAGGGCCATGGCTCCGGCCATGACCGTCTTGCCCACGCCGCCCTTGCCGCCAAAGAAGGAATAACGCAACCCGCTATGGGAGGCCAGGAAGTCCTTCATGGTCTCAGCCATCAACGGTCACCCCCCTCGGCACTGCCGTCGCCCGTGTCCCCGTCGTCCGCGCCGCCACCGGCTACCACGGCCGGGGCCTGGCGCACCGGCCCAGCGCCGTTCCCGAAGAGCGCCTCCGCCACGCGGGCGATGTTCTTCATCCCGCGGATATCCGAATCGAATTCCGGCACCCGCGCCAGCACCCGCTCGCCGAACTGCTTCTCGATGGTCTCCAAATGCCCGGCCTGCATCCCGATGCGGTTCCGCAGGTACTCCGGGATGTTGTCCTCTAGTAGCCGCCGTGGGATGACCCGGTTCACGATGTACCCGCGGATGGGGACGGAGAACTTGGCGAAAAGCTCCGCCGCTTTGGTGGTGTCCAGGATAATCATTTCCTCGGGGGTCAGGACGAAGAAGAAGGACGTCTGCTTGGAGTCCGTCAGGATGCCGGAAGACTTGTTGATGCGCTCTTTTATGTAAAGTAACTCGTTCAGTATCTGGTCCTCTTCCGTTGACTTCTGTCGCCTTACCGTGGCCACGACCTTGTCGTATTCCCGCATCTGCTCCCTCAGCCCCGTGATGCGGTCGATCCAGGCGTCATAGACGGAGGCCATGGACAGGTAGTAAAGGGCGTGGCCCAAGGGGACCAGGTCGTAGATGTAGTAGTCGTAGCCGCCTTTGACGACGATATTTACCACCTCGTCGAAGATGGCGCTCTCCTCCATGGCCGGCTCGGCCGAGGCGGCCTGGATGTAGTTCTCGATCTCCTCGGGGATCTGCTCCATGCCATACATGTCGCGGATGCGCGCGCGTACCTCTTCCTGATAAGCCTTGATACGCTTGTCCGCGTCGATCTCACAGGCATACAGGTTTGGGGCGATCTCCACCTCACCCTGCCCGAAGATGTTCCGCTCGAAGATGTCGGACAGTGAGGCCTGCGGGTCCACCGAGAACACCAGCACCTTGTAGCCCTGGCTGGCCAGGTAGTATCCCGTGGCCGCGGAGAAAGTGGTCTTCCCCAGTCCGCCCTTGCCGCCGTACATGATGTAACGGACGTCCGGGTTGGCCTTGAAAAAGTCCGCTAAGGACATAGCTCGCTCTGCACTCCCCTCTCCCCTAGAATAGGGCGTCGGTCAGGTCCTTCTCACGGAGCATGCGGCGTTTCCAGGTGGAGATCTGCGGGACGACGTAGGGCATGAGGCGCAAGGAGTAGTATGGCGGCAGAATGGGGACGCCCAGGAGGTCGCCCATGGTGATGAGGATGAACAGGTGCTCCATGCTGGACCTGGTCTTTAGGGCATAGCGGGTCATATCGTGAGCGGCCATGCCGTAGAGGAACTCCCGCACGACGCTGCCCACCTTCTGCTTTTCCTCCGGTCCGTCCGCGGGCGTGGCCGTCGGAGGAGAGGCAGCGGTCGGAGAGCCGGTCATTGGCGAGACTGCCGGCGCGGCAGCCGGGGGCGCCGCTTTCTCGGCTGGACTAGGTTTCTGAGGTCGCTGGTCCCGCTTCTTCCAGAAAGGCACTGCGTGGCACCTCCTAAGGGTCGAGTGGTGGAGAAACGGCGCGGCTCAGGGACGTCGCGCCGGCAGGTAAACGCTGCAGGAAAAGGCCCGGAGGGGCGAAGCTGGTTTCCCCCGCCCCGTCCGGG
Source organism: Bacillota bacterium (assembly GCA_021791495.1). GTDB lineage: Bacteria > Bacillota > Sulfobacillia > JAJYWN01 > JAJYWN01 > JAJYWN01. The sequence continues at coordinate 68,358 of JAJYWN010000075.1, read as the reverse complement.
CAATCCGGTCGTCTCTAAACGCTCCCCAGACTAGAACCCACCCTCGCCCGAGCCGCCGTCGCCGTCGGCGTCACCATCGCCGGATGGCGCCGCCGGTGGCGCGGTCGCCGGGGGAGGAGTGGTCTTGGCCACCGGTCCGCCGCCCAGCGCGGCGCCGGCTTTCACCCTGAAGTAGGTCGACAGACCGTCGTAGGCCAGCACTATCGCGGCGATGACGAGGAACACGGCGATGGCCGCCGCCACCCCGTTTCCGCCCACGGCCAGGCCCACGCTCTGTCCCGTGGCCGGCTTCATGGTCCCGGCCTGCAGCTTGCCGATGTTCAGGATGAGGGTCCGGATGGTGACCAAGAGCGCGCCGATGGTGGTCACCAGCATGAAGATCATGGGATAGAAGGTCCACCCGTGCGGCTTCTTCAGCGAGGCCAGCCAGATGGAGGCAATGAGCAGGGCCAGGGCCGCCATGAGCTGGTTGGAGCCGCCGAACAAGGTCCAGATGTAGGTGTACGTGTTCGTGTACACCAGGACGAAGACGATGAGCAGGGTGATGATGGTGCCCACGTGCGGGTTACGCAGGGTCGGTACGGCGTCGCCGGCCAGTTCGGCGGTGGCGATACGGGCAAAGCGGGCCACCAATTGCATCACGGTGATGGCCAGGATGACGAACATCGCCCCGGCGAAGACCGTTCCGAACTCGGACGGAATACCCAGGTAACCTAAGAGCGAACTCATGCCCTGGGCGAAGACCGTGGCGGGGCCACCCTTCAGCGCCGTCTTATAGGCGTCGAAGGTGGAGAAGGCTCCCGCCGCGATGATTAGGGCGATGGTGGCCAACACGGCCTCCAGGAACATGCTGCCGCCGGCGACGTACTTCGCGTCCTTCTCGTTCTCAAGCTGCCGCGCCGTTTCGGAGCTGGACACCAGGCTGTGCCACCCCGAGATGGCGCCGCACGCGATTGTGACGAAAAGGATGGGCCACAGCGGCCCGGCGGGGATGGTGTAGGTGGTGAAAGCCGGAGCGCTCAGGTTCGGGTGCCCGACCAGGATTCCCAGCACCGCACCGATCATCCCGATGAATACCAGATAGAAGGAAATGTAGTTGATGGGCTGGGTGTAACTCCAGATCGGGAGCACGGCTCCTAGGTAGCTAAAGACCAGGGCGAACACAACCCATACCAGCTTGGTGGCGGCGATGGGGATCACCCCACCCAGTCCGATGGCGACCAGCGCCAGGGCCACCATGACCGCGGTCGTCACGATGATGTCGATGCGCTTCTTGTAAATCATCCAGCCGGCGAGCATGCCTACCGCCATCAAGGCAAGGATGGAGAAAGGCACTTGAGGGATCTTGGCCATCATCGAGGCCACCATGTCACTGAACGCCGCGATGATGAGGATGAGGTAGAAGTAGATGAAACCCAGAAGTGTGAGGCGGCCGCGGGGCGAGATCATCTTATAGGACAGGGCGCCGAAGCTTTGCCCGTCGTTCCGCAGCCCGACCACGGCGCTGACGTAGTCCTGGACCCAGCCGATGAGGAAGACCCCGGCGAGGATCCAGATGAAGGCCGGTACCCATCCCCACTGGAGGGCGATGATCGGCCCCGTGACCGGGCCCAGGGCGGCGATGGACTTGAACTGGTACCCGAAAAGGACGTGCCTCCCCGTGGGCATGAAATCGACCCCGTCCATGTACATCTTCGCTGGGGTTGCCTTCTTGGGGTCGGCGGCAATGATCTTCTCGTCAACGTATTTTGCGTAGACGTAATACCCGATCAGAGCAACGGCGGCTGCGAGCACAAACACCACAACGGAGTTCACGATACCCCTCCTTAGCCATTACTCGACAGGACTCCAGGACACCAGCACTAATCCCAATCGGCTCCTCTCAAGCCCCACCCCCTTCCAATCCATCCTACTTTTGGGTATTACTAGCCCCGCCCATCTTTTCCTGCAACTGGCACGATGTTTGGAGCGACGGAAGGACAAAGAAGCTCAGTCGTTGCGGATGCCCCATGGAATTAAGTAGGGCCGCGGGCGGGAAGCCTACGCGCAGACACGTTAGGCCGGAAAGGGGTGTCGTCTCTGCGCAACGGCAAAGGTATCGGTACGTCCTCGAAGACACGCGTCCGCGTCCTGTGGCTGGCGGTGGCCGTCGCTGTCCTCCTTGCGGCCGGCGCCTTCTATGCCGTCCTCGCCCCCGGCCCCGGTCCAAACCACACCGCCCGACCGCCGCTGCGTGCCGCCTCTCCCCCGCCCCCGGACCGTAGCGCGGCCGACCCCGCCGCCGGGCGGCAGACATTCCGATACGACACCTTCGGAGATGAGTATTACTTCACCGATGATCTCCGCCTGCCGTTCCGCCTGATCCTGGCTCTCCCGGCCGCCGTCCGGGCCAAGACGCTGGGTATCCTGACAGATGCCGACGGCCAGGTGGTGGGGATTCAGGAAGTCCTGGACTCTGAGGGGCAAAAGCGCTGGGGGGTGACCTGTGCGCTCTGCCACAGCGTCGTGGACCGCCAGGGCCGGCGCCTCGATGGCGTACCCAACGAGCAGCTGAATTACGGCGCTCTCTTGGCCCTCTCGCCCCGGGTGAGTCTGGCCCGGAAGACGGTGTTACTGGGGTGGGGGCGCGGTTTGGTGGACCTGACCTACATGAACGAGGCGGAAGACCACGTCAATAACGCCTCGAAGACCTTGCCGCTTTTCACCAAGGGCCTCTACTACTTCGGTTGGAACGGCGCTTTCGACACGCCGGAGGAGGCCGGGCACTTCATCATGGACTATGTAGCCCACGGTCAGGGGGGATTCCGGCCCAAGGCCGACTGGCACATGGCGGACAAACACGCGGAGCCGGGGACCACGACCACACCGGCCGCCTCACTCGACCGCGCGCCAGACTCTGCAGCCAACTCGGCGGCCGTCCCCGCGGCCGACCCGTATGAGGCCGCCATCGCGAAACGGAACAGCGACGCCGATGCGATCATCAGCCCTGTTCCGGACCTCATCGGCCCCAAGATGCCCGACGTGGCGGCTTACCTTGATACTCTGACGCCTCCGGCGCCCCCTGCAGGCTCTTATGATCCGGTGCGGGCGGCGCGCGGGCAGACCCTTTTCACCGGCAAGGCCGGGTGCGCCCGCTGCCATACGCCGCCGCTCTACACCAACAACGAAACGGTGACCCCGGCGGCGATCGGGATGAACCCGCGGCGGGCCACGTCCGAGGCCTTCAACGAATACACCTACAAGGTCCCCCAGCTACGCGGCTTGTGGGCGATGGGCCCCTACTTCCACGACGGCAAGGCGCGGACTCTCCTTGACGTGGTGAATCACTTCAACAAGCAGTTCGGGCTGGGTCTGACCCAGACGGAGAAAAACGACCTGGTGCAGTTCCTGAAGTCACTGCGGTAGGCCGCGGCGGCGCTCTGTGCTGAAAGAACAGTCCAGGGAGGCGGCGCCGCCGCCGGCTAGAACCCGCCGCAGCGGCCGCACTCGGCGCAGGAAGTCTTGGGGTCCAGGTAAATGCGCTTATTCTGCAGCAAGACGCTGACCGAAGCCCGTTGGCATAACACAGCCGGCAGCCAGGCGGCAAGAGCGAACACGGCGAAGGAAAGCACCAGAGCCCAAGCCGCGAGCCACCCCGAGATAATGAAGCGGACACTCGTCAGGCGCCCGAGGAGAGCTACCAAGACGGCGGTCAGCACCATTCCCAGGGCCGCGCCGGCGGCGGCCACATACAGGCCTTCGCCAAAAAAGAGCTGCTTTAGGTCGCTATCATCCATGCCCAGGGCCTTGAAGACCCCCATCTGCCGTTTCCGCTGCAGGAACGATAGCAGCAGGACGTTCATGACGCCGAGGCCGGAGAAGGTGAAGACCATGAAGACGGCCACGTTCCCAGGAGAAAAGGCCTGGCCCAGCCAGCTGCCGGCCAAGGATGCCGGAAACTCGGGGATGAGAACGTCCGCCGAATCCCGGTACAGACTCCGTATCTGCGATGCCACGCCGGGGCGGGAACTGCCGGGGTAGGCTTCGACCAACGCCGCGTTATCCACAGGCCCCAGACCCAGCGGGGCCAGAGCCTCGCGCCGGGCCAGCGGACCACTGAAGAAGTCGTCGCCCTGGTACAAGCCGCTCACGCTGAACTTCTGCTCTCTCCACACCCCGCCCATGTCTGTGGCGATAGTGATTTGGCTTCCCACCTTGATGCCGCCGGCGGCCGCCAGCGTCTGAGGCAGAAGGACCTCGCCGGCCGTCATTGGCGGCGCACCGGCCCCGAGCTTCAGCCCTCCCAGGACCTTTTCGTCCAATCCGATGATACGCCGCCGGCCCACAGAAGTGTAGGCCGTCCCCACCACCATCCCGGTGGCGGTCTTCACGTCAGGTAGGCGGTTCAGGGTTTGCACGATGGAAGGCGCACCCGCCGGTCCGCCGCCGGGTAGACCACCCGGCACACCACCTGGAGAATCCACCCCCACGGCCACCACCAGGTCGGCCGGCAAGGCGAGGGGTTCGATCCGCCCCTCCACGGCCTGGCGCGTGGCGGCAAAATACCCACCGAACAGGAGGAAGGTGGCGACGCCAAGGGCCAACGACAGAGCGGTTAGAGCCGCCCCCGCCTTGCGCCGCCGCACGCCGCGCCATGACAAGGGCAGGATGAGGCCGGCCACCCGACGCCACGACGCCACCAGCCGCCCGCCCGGCGCGCGTTCCCCCGCCGCCGCCATTGCGCTCATGCAGTCTTCGCCTCCACCTTGACGATCTGTCCGTCTTCCATGTGGACCACGCGGTCGGCGTGTTCGGTGAAAGAGAGGTCGTGGGACACGACCACGAAGGTCTGATGAAATTCCCTGTTCAGGCGACGGAAAAGGCCGATGATCTCTGTCCCGCTCTTACGGTCCAGGTTGCCGGTGGGCTCGTCGGCCAGGACGACGGTGGGGCTATTGGCCAAGGCGCGCGCCACGGCGATGCGCTGCTGTTCACCACCGGAAAGTTCGAAAGGCGAGTGGGCGGCCCGTTCCGCCATGCCCACGGCGGCCAATAGCTCGGCCGCCCGCGCCCGCGTTTTGGCGGGTGAGAGGCCCACCAGTTGCATGGGTAACATCACGTTCTCTTCGGCCGTCAGGTCCGTCAGGAGGTTGAAGAACTGGAAGACGAACCCGACCTTGTTGCGGCGGAGCCGGGCTAGGCCGTTTTCGTCCAGCTTCGAATAGGGCTGACCCTCCAGGACCACCTCGCCGAAGGTGGGCCGGTCCAGTCCGCCCAGAAGGTTCAAGAGGGTAGTCTTGCCGCACCCGGAGGGGCCGACCACCAGCACGAATTCACCTGGTTTGATCTCCAGCGTCGTCTGGCGCACGGCGTAGACTGGGGCCGTGCCCATGAGGAAACGTTTGGTGAGATTCAGGCCGCGCAGGATGGGGTCGCCGGGCCGGTAAGGGGCGTCGACCCGCGTCCGCTGTAAGCGCCTTTGAGCGGCGCTCTGGTAATGGCTGGCCGGAACGTCTCTCGGTAATTGACTCATCTTCACCAATCTCCGTTTCCGCTGGTCACTCGCGAATCATCTCGCTCGCGGTCCACTAATCATGCCGGAGGACCCGCGCTGCCGGCTGGCCGGCCGCGAACCACGCCGGAGCCAGACCGAAAGCGGCCGCCACGGCCAAAGTCGTCCCCATGACCACTACTAAGGTGGACCCTGCCTTGGCGCCCACCGCCGCCAGCCCAGCCCCGCTGGTCAGCACGATGAGGGAATAAAGGGCCAGCACCAACACCCACCCCACCAGCCCGCCGGCTAGAGAATACCCGACCACCTCGACCAAGACCATGCCGAAGACCTGCCGGCTGGATGCGCCGATGGACCGTAAGATGCCTATCTGTTTGGACCGTTGGTAGATGACGACATACATGTTCCCGGCCGCCAGCGCCCCCGCCAGAAGGAACGAGACCAGGACGAAGGTGCCGGAGAGGTTGGCCGGGATGGCGCCGCCGGCCTGGCGCTGCATCATGCCGGCCAGTTGCGGCGCCGGTAAGAAGGTCCAGTCCGGGAAGGCCTGGCTCAGGGCCTTAAGGGTACGGTTCATCTGGTTCATATCTTTGACCACCAGCCCCAGCTGGCCGGCGATCTCTGGCGCCGCACCGCCACTGACTAGGCTGTATAGAGTCTCGAAAGTCTTCGAAGGGATCATGATATCCCCCGTCTCCCAGGGTACGGGAGCGGAGCCGGTTCCACCTTCGCCTTCATTCTCACGGACCACATCGAGGGTCACGTTATATAGTCCCACTATCTGCAGCCGGAACTCCTGCCGCCGCCCGTAGTCGAAAACGGGCCGCCCGTCGGCGCCGACAGTCACTGCGGGTACACTTACCGTCACCGTGGTATCCGGAGCGGGTGCCGGCCCGGCCCCCGCCGGCCGGTTGGCGCTCACCAGCGCCACCATGCGTCCCTCGTCGGACGGCTCCAGCCAGCGCCCCGTCACCAGGCGGATGCCGGGTGTAACGGCATTAGCATTCACGCCAACCTCGTCCTGCCGGACCCAGACAGCGTCGAAGCCCGCCTGCCTGGCTCGTAGCGGAGTGGGGTAGGTCTTTCCAGCCGTCTCCGTAAACGCCGGAAGGCTGAGATAGGGGTAGATCCCTGCCACGCCGGCCTTCCCAAAAGCGCCGGCCGATGCCTGCAGCGTATCCAGCCGGAAGACATCCGGATCATTGGCGGGGGCCAGGTAGCCTTTCTCCCCAATCCCGGGGACGAACTGCCCCAGATTTCCCTGCCAGGTCGGGTCCCAACGGCGCAAGGTCCAGTCGGCGGCGCCGGCCGGTGCGCCGCCCGCGACACTGCCCCTCGCGCCACCGCCCTCACCGCCGGAAGCGCCTCCGTATAGAGCCCGGTCGACGAAAAAGTGCCCCGGGAGGGCGACGATGTCACCACCCAGGGCAAACCGGTAACGGGCCAGGGCGCCGGCGTGATAGGTGTTAGAAAGAGCCAGGGCTGAAGTCAACACGAAAGCCGCCAGCGCCATCCCGCTGATGGCCAGCACGCTCCGGTTCCAGTCGCGGGAAACATTGCGCCAGGCAAGCCTCAACATACGGCGCGACACGCCCCCTTTTCGTGCTAATACGGTGCGACCGACCGGAAAGTTCCGGAAACTCTTCCCTCAAGGAGCGATGAGTGGTTCATTGGTGGACTGAACGGACTTGATCAGCCACTTCAGGCGCGCCTGCATGAACTCCAGAGTATAGGTTTCCCTCATCCGGTAGGACGTCTTATCCGTCGCAGTGGGTACCGCCGGCCGGACGATATACTCCGCCGACACCTGAACGCTGGTGATCCGACCAGAAGTCTGGGCCGGCGGAATCAGGCTCACCTTGAGACTGGCCTCGTCCAGCGCGCGCGGGGCTCTCACCGGAGGCGCATCGAAACCAACCACGAAGGAGTTACGACCTCCCCGGACCACCAGTTCGGGAGCCATGAAACCTTCCAGCTTCGCGTTATCCATCTGGACCCGGAAGGGAACAAAGGCTCTGGCCGCCAGCAACGGTGGGGAGTTTTCGGAAAGCACTAGCGCCGCCGAAGTGAGCCGGCCGGCCCTGATGTTCATCCAGACCATTACCAGGGCGAGGACGACCAAGGCCACGGCGACGGCCACAAGGCGGCGGCGCCGGACCCAGCCGCGGACGGCCCTTATGTCTTGAGGAGCCGGCGGTTTCACCGCAAGACCTCCAGGTTACAGCGGGGCACCGTCATCAGCCCATCGGCATCCAGTTCCACTTGGGCCGCGGGAACTTCCAAGCCAGTCTCCAGTTTCACGGCTTCGGAGGGTAGGGCCTTCAGCGTCCCGACCTTGCCCGCGCCGGGACCGGCCAACACCCGGACCCTGGCTCCAGGGACGAACCGGACGGCGGCACCCGCCGCGCCTTCGCCCGCCGCGCCTTCGCCCGCCGCGCCTTCGCCAACGCCGTCTCCGTCCAGGCCCGAGAGAATCACTTCGGCCCGCGCCGACCCGCCCGACGCCCAGGCACGCCCGTCCATGTAAGCCCAGGCCTCCCGCCCCGCCGCCGCAGCCAGTGCATCCTTCACTTCCGGCCGCATGGGCAGGGGGCCGAAACCTTCGGTCAGGACCACGGGCATCTCCACCGCCTGACTCCCACCAGTGGTATCGATACGGTTCCGGCGGGCCGCCGAGTAGTGGCGGGCGGCGAATTCCTCGAACGTCAGACCCGCGGTCCCGCGGGCGAAAGCGGCCAAGGTCGCGTGGTCGCAACCCGCCGCCACCAAACCCGCGGCCTGTGCCCGAAAAGCCGCTGCCAGCACCGGCGCCGTCAGAAAACCGGGGATGACCAGGATAGTGCCGCGGGCGTCCGCGGGCCGCGGTTCCCCCGCGAGCAAAACCAGGCGTCCCGCCGCCGTGTCGCCAAGTCCGACGGCCGCGTCAATAACGGTGCCCCGCCCCTCGATTACGGCGCTCCGCCCCGCTTCGACTTCCACGACAGTGCCCTGCAGCAACGCCGGGACCGGCGTCGGGTACTCACGGATGGTGATGATCCCGGAGACGTTGGAGATGGCCTCGACCGTCCCGTCCACCGGCGAAACGTACTCCTTGTAACCGAGGCCGAACAGATAGGTGAAATACGCCACGGGCTCGCCCCGTTTGACGCCGTCCCCCGCCTTCTTCAGGAGGGTCGCCAGCATTTTGTCGCCTTCAACTTCGGTCCTAAGGAAATGCAGGCGTTCATCGGCGCTGTTATACCCGATGAGGGTCGCCGGCTCCACGGCCGAGCCGACGGCCACTTCCACCCGGCCCCCCAGCGGAAGGCTGCGACGCCGCCGGAAGATGGTTTGCGCCGCCAGGCCGAGACCGGAAAGAAGAGGTTGCCTCACTTGACCTCACCTCCCCAACCAGTGGTCGGGCCCACCCCAGTACCGCGCAGCCACCCGGCGATCGTCTCGCGGCAGCGGACCGGATGGGCGGGGAGGGCGATGGGACGCGGGCGACCGTCAAGGAAGACGCCTGCCACCGGGCACTTCTCCATGGTGACCGATACGGTGCCGCCCGTCCCCCCACCGAAATCCCAGCCCGGCGTGGGCCGGACCGTAACCGTGCAGGTCACTCCCTTGGGAACGCGCACCCGCGTGAGCTGGCCCGGAATCACCTTGGCGTCCTCGCCGCCGCCGACCCAACGTACCGTCACCGAGGCCATCGCCTGGCCGCCGCGGCGCCAGATCCAGCCGCCCTCACCGGGGGCCGGGGCAACCGTGACCGCCATGGGTTCCAGCGCCAGGCGATCCAGTGCCACTTGCCCGGCGGACACCACTCCGCTCACCAGCATCGTTCCAAGCCCAGCTAACACCAGCTGGCGATCGCCGTAGAGGGCCGTCACGCCGGATAACTGCAGCCCTTCCAGTAATGCCAGGACCGCGGCCGCCGGGTCCAGGGCGGAGCCGCATAAGGCGCCGCCGGTCACGACTACAGTCCGAATGTGCGACATGTCGACGATGGTCTGGCCACCCACAGTCAGGTAGGTTCCCATGACTTCCCCGATATGCCGGCGCCGCTGGATGCCTTTCAGGAGGGATGCCGAGCGGCGGTGGCGGCCCAGAGCCTGGCGCAGTTCTTCCCGCCGCACGGCCAAGTCGACCATGAGTTCGCGCCATGTTTCGGGGATGGCTGCCGGGTGCAGCCGGCGGTTGTGGACCGAGTTAGCCAGATGGGACGGCTCTATGGAGAAGGGCAGCCAACGGCCGACCTGGGCTATGTCCAGCTTGCCGGAGGCATGCCCGTCGGCGGCTTCGGCCGCGGCCGCAAGTCTCGCGCCCACCGCCGCACCGGGGCCCTGGCTGGCTCCCGGCCCCACCCCGAGGCGGCTCCTGTCCAGGGTCCGTGGGCCACCGGCCGCGGGCGTGGTCGTCGCGTCGCCATCCAGCCCGAGCGAAGACGTGTCTTGGGCGGTTCGAGTGAACAGGCCGTCGATGACCGAGTAAATGTCGACCGACTCGCCGCCCAGATCCACCAGCATCACGTTGGGAGGAACCGCCGCCGGTTCCTTCTCGTCGGTAATGAGCCGATTATTGACGCCGGCGGGGTCTTTCCTAACGCCCTGCGCCGGGGGCGCCGTCGCCGGTACGGACAGCGCCGCCCATGCCTTGACCAGGGCCGAAAGGGCGTGTCCCGTCGGCACGGACCGCTCGACCCATTGCTTCAGCTCCTGATAGGCCGGATGGGTGGACACGACCCGTTCCTCGAAGAGTCCGGCCACCGAACCGGCCGCGGCCTCCACCTTCTCTTCCTCGAGGGTGGGCCGGACGTTGTCAGTGACGCGGAATTCCGCTTTCCCGCTGAAAGTCTCCGCTACCTGGGCCCGGGCCTCGGCACTCCCGGCGAAAACCACCGGTAGGGGCGCTGCCCGGTCAAAGCGCGGGACCGGCAGAGCGGCGGAAAGGTTCTTGGCCATGGCCATCACCTGGGTACCGCGCCCGAACTGCAGCAGCCCTTCGTCCACTCCGCCGGCCAGGAGCAGCAGGTCCAGGCGGCTCTGCCGCAAGGCCAGCCGCTGCTGGTTCGGCATGCGTCCGTCATTCAAGGCAAAGAGGTCGGCCACCGTCGCCCCGCCCTCCAGGGCGGCTTTCTCCGCGGTCAGCGCGGAGATGTCCTTCACCACCCCGGCCACGGCGGCCATCAGCCCGCCGCCGGCTTTGGAGACGAGCAAAGTCCTATCTGCCAGGGGCCTGCCGCCGCCACTAGCGTCCAGGAGCGGCCTCCCCGCGGCTTCCTCGACTTCCGCCAAAGCTTGCCGAGCGCCCAGGGCCAGCGAGGCGCCGCCTTCCGGCCCGGTGGTGGGGGCCTCGCCACGGGCGATCAGGCGGGGAACACCCTTGCCGTCCACTTCGAACAGGGCGGCTTTCGTGACCACGTTCCCGAGTTCGATGACCAGTGCCGTGTTATAGTCGGTCATGACGTCCTCCTATGGCCCTCCTACGGCCCTATTGGTATGATGAGACCCGGCGGTAGAAGAGCCGGATGGGTTGATCGAAAAGGAGCTGGTTCACTGTGGCGGCCTGGGCCATCGACATCGGCAGCCAGGCGGCGGTGAAAACCAGGATATAGATGAAAACCACACCGCGGACGATAGCCCCCAGGGAAAAGGCCAGGTTATCGCGGAGGACAGCCAGCTGCCCGGATGCGGCCGCCGCCAGACCCGCGGAAGTGCCGGCACCGCCACCTCCGCCCTCGACTACGGCCATCAAGACCCAGGTAAGGACCAGCCCTACCACGGCGCCCGCCGTTCCGAGGATGAAAGCTTCCATGGAAAACACGGTCCCGATATCTCGCCCGTCCAGCCCGACCGTCTTCAGGATGGCCACGTCACGCTTTCGTTCCAGGAAGGATAGTAGGAGAACGGTGAAGACGCCCAACCCCACGAACACGAACACTAGTCCGATGGCCTCGCCGCCGGGCAGAAAGACGTCGAATCTCAACGCTGCCGCCTCTTGGGCCGACCCCACCGCCGTCAGGAGGACCGGCGACATCTGAATGTTGTAAGGGCGCAGGTACGCAGTGCGCACGAAAGAAGGGGCCCGGTAATCCGCCGCCGCCGACGCGATGGCCTGACCGATGGCGGCCGCCCGGGCGGGCGTGGTGACTGGGAAGTAAACCGTGTTGACCGGCAGACCGGTGAGTCCCGCCATCCCCCCGCCGGTGAACACGACCTGTGGAGCCACGTCGGCGGCACCGGCCTTGGCGGTGAACACCCCGGTCACCTTGAATATAGCCTGCTTGAAGCCCGATTGCCCAGGCAGTTCGTTCAGGTAAGCCAAGGTCAGGCTTGATCCGGACGCACCCGGCCCTACGGAACCACCCGGCGCCGCCGGAGCCAGGTTCAGAGCCTTCGCGATGGCGGCATCCAAAGCCACCTCGCCGTTCTGTTGGGGCCAGGCGCCTTGCGCCAGCGTCAGGCCGCCGAGGGCCAGGGGGGAGTCAGGGGTCGTCGCGCCGCCGGTCGCGGCCCCGAAACCCAGCGCGCGCAGGCGCCCCAGCGGGCCGGCGACTTCACCGGTGATGGCCAGTTCGGACCCGGCCAAGTCCTGGTCGCTGAAGACGTTCCGCAGGTCATCCGGGCGCTGAACCCCAGATGGGAAGTAGGCCACGGCCCCGCCCGGAAGCTGCAGGGGCCGGGCCGCCGCGCCCGTCTTTCCAGCGCTGGCGGCCAGGAAGAACGAGTAGAAGAGGTAGATCACCAAGCCGAGGGCTAGGATGGCTACCACCACCAGGCTGCGGCCGGCGCGCCAACGCAGGTTCCTGAGGGCCAGGCTCAGGCTATTCATTGCGCAGCACCTCCATGGCCGGCAGCCGGGAGAAAGCCACCGCCGGCGCCAAGCCGAAGATGATGGCCGCCCCCACGGTCAAGGCCAGCACCTGCCCCAAGTCGGCCACAGTGGCCAGGCCGATGCGGCCGAGGGGAACCTTGTTCGAAATCATGGTCCAGGTAGCGGCGACGCGCACGATGGTGAATCCCAGGAGAGCCCCGGCGGCCGACAGGGTCGTCACTTCCGTAAGAATCATGGCGGCCACGTCCCATCCCCGTGCCCCAAGGGCCTTTAGGATGCCGATTTCACGCCGGCGCCGCGCCACGATGACCAGCATGTTCGCGGCCACCAGCAGCGCGGCGATGAGATAGACCAGGATGGGAATGAGGCGGCCAAGGTCCATCGGCTCCCCGGTCACCCGCTGGAAGGTGGGGTCGCCCATCACTCGCATGGGGACTTCCTTGGCGGGCTCAGGGAGGGCCCCCTCCTGGGCCTTAGACAGGAGCGCCGCCGTCCCGACGGCCGTGTGTTCGGGTAGAGCCGCCTGGACTTCCTTCAAGGTGACGTTGAGGCGCGTGGTGTCCGGTACCGAGATTCCCGCCTGGTAGACCGGAAAGGCCAATCCGTCCCCGCCGAGCTGGGAGAAGATCTTCTTCAGTGTGCCCTCGGGCACCGCGAGGTAAGGGGTGGACCAGAACAGGTCTTCCCCTTTCACTTCTTCCGACCCGCCGGGGCCGACGGCTAACCAGGAGACGCTGCGGGTGGGAAGAGCGTACTGGCCCACCACGGTGAACTCAAAGGTAGCGTAGTTGGTGTAGTCAAAGACCGCGGCGCCATCGGGGCCGCGCCGCACCTTGGGGAACTTCAGGGTGACTTTGGAGCCGGGTGGCAGGTCCGGATAGCCGGCGATGGTCCGGTGGGCGTCGGCTACGGCGACGAGGGCACCGTCATCCTGGGGTTCAAGGCCGCGACCGGCCACGACAAACCCCTTGTAACCGGGGTCCCGGAGGTCGAAGGCGATGTCCCGGCCGCGCAGGGGCGTGGCGAACGTTTTCCGGACCGTGGCGCCGGTGGGCATCTTGACGTCGGCTTCCATGGTGGCCAGGTAGATCTCCACCGGGTGGACGCCGGAGACGCCGGGAATCCCTTTCAGGCTTTGGGTCAGGGCGTCCAGGTCCAGGCGGGGCGCCGCGGAGGACGCGCCGGCACCCACGCCCGCGCCCGCGCCAGCGCCCGCGCCAGCCGGGCCCAGATATCCTTCGGAATACAGCTCCGGTTCCAGGTAGATCAGATCGGTGCGGGCATCGCGGCTCAGGAACTGATACGCAAGGGTGGGGCTCACCCCCCGGCCCTCCAGATCGGCCCGCGAGAGGGCGAAACGCGGTCCGAAGACGGAGATTTCCCCTCCCATGAACATCCGGATGGTCCGGAAGGACCCGGCCGGGTGGCCGGTGGATAGTGACAGCGACGAAGATAGGATGAGGGCGGCGAAGGCCATAGACATCACCGCCACCAGGCTGCGTCCGAGGTTACGGCGGGCGTTAGTCAGACCAAGATGGAAGAACATCAGGCAATCTTCTCTATCTGCCCGTCCCGCATGTGAATGACGCGGTGGGCGCATCCGGTGAGCCCCTCGTCGTGGGTGACCACCACGAAGGTCTGCCCTTGTTCGCGGTTCAGCTTTTCGAAGAGGGAAGCCATCTCTTCTCTAGTCTTGGAGTCCAGGTTGCCGGTAGGTTCGTCGGCCAGGACCACCGCCGGGTTGTTGGCCAGGGCCCGGGCGATGGCGACGCGCTGCTGTTCGCCGCCAGAGAGCTGCAGAGGGAGGTGTCGCAGCCGCGAGCCCAGTCCGACCGTTTCCAGTAGTTCCTGGGCACGGGCCGTCACGGCGGTGCGCGCGAGGCGGTTGAACCGCATGGGCAAGGCCACGTTTTCCAGGGCTGATAGGTGCGGGATGAGGTTGAAAAACTGAAAGACGAACCCCAGGTGCCGGCGGCGCAGCAAGGCCAGACCATTCTCGCTGAGCTTGGAGTACCGTTGGCCGTCGAGAATAACGTCGCCGCTGATGGGGCGGTCGAGACCGCCCAGGAGGCTCAGGAGGGTGCTCTTGCCACTACCGGACGGGCCGACGATGGCCACGAACTCCCCCTTGCCGACGGTCAGGGACACATTGTTCACCGCGTAGATGGCCTCGCCCATGAAGAAGGCCTTGTTCAGGTTCACTGCTCGAAGGATAGGCTCGTCCAAGAATGCCGCCTGTTCCAGCGCCATGTGTAGAGTGACCCCCCGGTCAGCCCGAATGACATTTAGAGATTAATACGTACGACGAATATTCCGTGTTTCCCCCTTTCCACATCAGGGGGCTTTTGGGGCAGCTTTTTTGGCGGGGGTCTCATCCGGTGACCAGACGAGGGCAACCCATTAGTGAAGATACCGAGAAAACCGGTTTTTGACTTTGTGAAAACCGGATAATTAGGACATGCGGTGTTATGTTAACGTCGATGGGCTGCCGATCGCCGGATTTTGAACTAACGGCTTGAGAAAAGGAGCGGAATTCTTTGTGGACACCGGCTGGGCGTCCCAAAATGGCCCGTTCCAGTTCTTGAGAGACCTCAACCGACCCCCAGGACCGAAGGAAACCCGGCGTTCGCGGTGGTCGCTGGTCAGACATGACCGGATTTTTCGACTTTTGGGAAGTCAAAAACCGGAAATCTAGTACGCTCCCGCCGGCCGCGCCCGGAAATCACTGGGCGCACCTGCCACCGGCACTCTGGTTCACGATTTCATAGAAGTAGCAGCCGCCTGCCGCCGGGCCGACTGGATCCCTGCCTCGGCCGCTGCCTTGGCTGCCTTGGCCGCTACCTCCTGGCTTTCTAACAAGGTAAGCGCCGCATCCAGTTCCCTCAAGAACAGCTCGGCGTCGGTCACCAGCCCCGCGGCCTGATGGGTGCCGCGGTCGGCCAGCTTAGTGACCACGGCGGGGTTGATGTCCACGGCCACCGTCTTGACCGTAGCAGGGAGCAGGTTTCCGGTGGCGATGGAGTGCAGCATCGTCGCCACCATCACCGCCATCTCCACCCCCTTGAGCGCGGCGCGCATCCGACGCTGGGCCTTCATGGTGTCGGTGATGACCTCGGGCATGGGGCCGTCGTCGCGTACCGAGCCGGCCAGGACCATGTCCACCCCGTGGTGGTAGGCTTCGAAGGCGATGCCTTCTTTCAAGACCCCCTGCTCGATGGCGGCGGCGATGGACCCGCGGCGCCGGATGGTGTTCACGGCACGCAGGTGGTGGTGGTTACCCCCCTCCACGGGCTCGCCGGTCTTCAGGTCGATGCCCAGGCTGGTGCCGAAAAGGGCGGCTTCCACATCGTGGGTGAGGATGGCGTTGCCGCCGAAGATAACTTGGATATAGCCGCGCCGGATGAGGGAGACGATATGCTTCGCCGCGCCCGTGTGGATGACCGCCGGCCCGAGGACGAAGAGTATCTTCCCGCCTTCGGCCCGCACCTGGGTCATGAGGTGGGCGATGGTCTGAATGACCAGCGTCTTCACCTTCTCCGACGACACCGAGCTCTGCATGAAGCCAAAAACCTCTTTGCCGCGGGCGCGCTCGGGTGGGGTAACCCGAATGCCCTGATGGCCCACGACCACCTGCTGGCTGGGGACCACTTCGTCCATGGGCAGGCAGAAGGCCCGGATCGGCGTGGCGGTGCCTGTCGAAGCCATCGACACCGAGGTCGGACCGGCCAAGGCCGCGCGGTCGGCCGCGTCCACGACGATGGCCACGTCCATCTCGATGTCCTCCACCGGTATCCAGCGCCCCCCCACACGCACCTCGGTGGGCAGGTTGGTAGTGGAGTAGAAGCCGTCCGGTAGCACACCAGCCACTTCCACCGGCCGCAGGACCACGTCTTGCTCGTCGGGAAGGGTCGCCCCCAGGCGGAGCAGCGCACCGATGATCTGATTCAGCGTGCGGGCGTCGGGAGCGATGACTTGCATCCGCACGTAGCTCTGGTCATCCTTCGTGCGGCCGATTTCCAGCTCGGTGACGTTGAAGTTCCCGCCCAGGTCCATGATGACGCCCCAGGCTTTCGGAAGGGCCAACGAGTCGATGATGTGCCCCCGCATGACCACATCGCGGAAACGGACATTGCTGCTGACGGCCACGGCGCGATCCCCCACAGTCTTCCCGTTCTATGCAACCTTGCATATAGGTTGGACGCCGCCCGCGGAACTCCTTCCAGCCAGCGCCGCGCCGCGGTCGAGATGCAGCCCCGCGCCGCGGTCGGGGCGTGGCGACGTGCCGCGGTCGGGGCGTAGCGGCGTGCCGCACCGCGCCGCCCGGCCCCTACCTGCTGATGTTCGGCGCCTGAACGTAGAAAAAGACCAGGGAGAGGATCATGGCCAAGACAAGGACGGCCATGACCACCCGTCCGATAGAGCGCCACAGGCGCCACCTCGAGCGTCGCCCCACCTGGCTTGACTGTATCGCGCGTCCTTTTGTCCCCGCCATGGCTCCACTTCCCCTCTTCGGCATGATTTTACCGTAATAAGGACCCCAAGGGAATGACGGGGGCCGCGGCGCGGTCGTTCTCTCGGCGACATCGTCGTTCTCTCGGCAACGTCGTCTTTGGCCCCCTCCAAAACAGGGCATAATTGGGCCGAAAGGAACAGGTCGCCCACCGTGGAAATGTCTTCAACTGATGAACAGCGGGGGGGTAGGATTCTTGAAGGAGCAACTGCTGGCGGCGGTGCGCGGGAAACCCGCCGATTACGTGGAGGTCAGGGTCGAGGACAGCAAGGTGACCCAGATCATCTTGCGGGGCCCGAACCTGGATAACGTGGGGCAGAACGTCTCTTACGGGGGATGCGTGCGCGCCCTGGTGAACGGGGGTTGGGGCTTTGCCTCCTTCAACTCCCTGGATGACCTACCGGCGAAGGTGGATCGGGCCATCGAGAACGCCCGCGCCACCGCGGCGGCGCAGCGGGATAAAGAGAAAGTGATCTTGGCACCGGTCCCGGTGGTGGTGGACGAGGTGCGCGTTGAGGTGGAGGGGTCGAAGGACCCGCGGCGCATCCCCTTGGCCGAGAAGGTCAAGGTCTTCCAGGATTACAACGGGATCATCCTCTCTTACGGCAAGCCCATCAGCAGTTCTTCGGTGTCTTACGTGGAGAAGAGCAGCCGGGTCGTCTTCGCCAACTCCGAGGGCACCTACATTGACCAAGAGAAGGTGGACCTGGGCGGCAGCATCGGCGCCATCGCCGCCGGCGACGGGCACACGCAGGTAGCCCGGGTCGGTTTCGGAGGGTCGCTGGGCTTCGATGTCTGCCTGGGCCTGGAAGACCAGGTGCGGCGCGCGGTAAAGGTGGCGGGCGAACTGGTGGGCGCGCCCACGGTGAAGGGTGGCGAGTACACCGTCATCCTTGATCCGCGTCTGGCCGGCATCTTCGCCCACGAGGCCTTCGGCCATCTTTCGGAGGGCGATAACGTCCACGAGAACCCGAACCTGGCCAAGATCATGAAGCTGGGCGAGAAATTCGGCCGCGACATTCTGAGCATCTACGACACCGGTCTGGACAAGGGCGCCCGCGGCTACTTGAAATACGACGACGAGGGCGTGCCGACCGAGAAGACCTACCTGATCAAGGACGGGGTCTTGGTGGGCCGGCTCCATTCCCGTGAGACGGCCGGGAAGATGGGTGAAAAGGCCACCGGCAACGCCCGGGCTCTGGATTACCGCTTCCCACCGATATGCCGGATGCGGAACACCTCCATTCAGGGTGGCAAGGCCGCTTTCGAGGATATGCTGGAAGGGGTCAAGCTGGGCATTTACTGCAAGGACTCCTACGGCGGCGAGACCATGGGCGAGATGTTCACTTTCTCGGCGGGCGAGTGCTACATGATCCGCGACGGGAAGCTGGCCGAGCTGGTGCGCGACGTGAACCTGACGGGGAACGTCTTCAACACCTTGAAGAACATCGACATGGTGGGCGCGGATTTCTGCAGCTATGAGGCCGGAGGCGGTTGCGGGAAAGCCGGCCAGGGGCCGCTGCCGACCAGCGAGTGGGCGCCGCACGTCCGCATTCAGAAAGTCGTCGTGGGGGGGAAAGGCTAATGAACAATATACAGGAACAGGCGCTCCAGGTCTTGTCCCTCACCCGCGGCCAGTGCGACCAGGCCGAGGTGTTCGTGGTCCGCAGCCGGTCGACACCGGTTTCCTATGAGAACAACCGCCTGAAGATGGTGGAGACGGTGGAGAGCCAGGCCTACGCCTTGCGCGTCATCAAGGGCGGCCACGTGGGCTTCGCCACCAGCACCAAGCCGGGGGGCGCCGCATCGTTGGTGGAGAACGCGCTGGCGGCCACGAATTTCGGGCCCCCGGCCGAGATAGATTTCTCCGGCCCTTCGCCGGTGCCGCCGGTGGATTGCCACGACCCGGCGGTGCCGTCACTGGCCTTAGACCGTATGGTGGCCATGGGCGAGGATCTGCTCGAGAGCGCCAGGCAACTGGACCCGCAGATCATGGCCGGGGCGAAGGTCAGCAAGAGCGAGTACGAGGCGGCTATCGCCACTTCCGCGGGGCTGGACGCGTCCTACCAGAAGACTTCCTTCGGCCTCTTCGTCAGCATCGAGTACATCGAGGGGCAAAATCTCCTGTACGTGTGGGACGGGTACGGCGGCACCCACTTTGAGGACCAACTGGCGCAGGTGAAGGCGAAGGTGGCCCACGATTTCCGGCTGGGCCGGAAGAATGTGCCGATGGATACCGGCAGCTACGATGTGATCATCGCCCCGGGGGCAGTGGGCGACATTCTGAACCCCATCCTGACCTGCGTCAACGGGCGCGCCGTGGAACGTGGGATTTCGCCCTGGCGCGGGCGTCTGGGAGAGGCCATGTTTTCGCCCAAGTTCAGCCTCTACGACGACGGCCTGGCGCCGAAGATGAGCTCGACGGGGGCTTTCGACGGCGAGGGCGTGCCCATGTCGCGGAAACCAGTCATCGAGGCGGGGCGGCTGGCGAACTACCTGCTGGACCTCAGGGCGGCCAAAGCGCTGGGCCTGAAGCCCACGGGAAACGCCGCGCGCCGGTCGGGGCTTTCAGCGCCCGAGCCGTCCAGTACCAACATCATCGTCAGTCCCGGCGACGTGGGGCTGGCCGACATGATCAAGGGCGTGAAGAAGGGTGTCCTGGTGGAGCAACTCATGGGCGCCTGGGCCGGGAACATGTACGCCGGCCAGGTCAGCGGCAATATCGCCCTGGGCTTCAAGATCGAGAACGGCGAGCCGGTAGGGCGCGTGAAAGACTGCATGCTTTCGATCAATGCCTTCTCGGCACTGAAAGATAATCTGGAAGCGCTGAGCAAGGAGACGCGCGCGGTGATGGACCTGTCCACACCCCACTTCCTCATCAGCAACGCCAGTATCAGCACCAAAGCCTAGCGGACGGGGCTGGCCCCAGCACGCTGGACCCAGGGAGCTGACCCCAGAGTCCGGTTCGTGGTGATGGCATCGAGGAAGGATTCGAGAGGAGAGTTTAGGTGAGCGCGGAACTAGCCGGCAACATCATCTCCAAGGTCCTCGGCATCGCCGGCTTTCTAATTGTTGTGGCCTTGGTGTGGAGGCTTTGGAGCCGACAGGAAGGATTGGCCGTTCCCAAGGGTTCGGCCGGCAAGCAACCGGCTGAGGAAAAAGAGACTCGCCCAACCGATAGCCCCACGGAATAGTCCCTGGCCCCAATCGGAACCGGACGGGAGACGGCAACGTGCGCCATCGGCTTCCTCTCCTGTGGCAAGTCATGCTCCGGCCCCGGAAGACCTTTTCGCGGCTGGCGGAATACACGGACGCCCGGCAGCTGGCCTGGCCGGCGGCCATCGGAGTGGCTTCCTCTCTTTCCGACGGGTCGGTCCTGGCAGCCACACTGTTAGCCGGTAACCGCACACCGCAAGCCCATCTGTCAGCAGCGATCATCTTGGCGGGCGCCTATTGGTTAGTGTTCTCCGGGCTTGTGTACCTGCTGGCCCGGCGTTTCGGAGGGCGGCCACCCGCACGGTCGGAGTGGTCCGGCCCAGACGGGCGTTCTGGCCCGGGCGACTGGACCGGCTTCCTGAGGTTTCAGGGGTTATTGGGGTTGGCCACCACGCCGACGTTGGCGGCCGCCGTCGTGGCTCAGCTGGTTTCCGTGGCCGAGTCGGTGGGTCTGGGGGTGGGGACAGCCGGGACCATCCGTTCGGTCGCCGTGTCGGGCGCCTCCCTCCTTTCCATATTCCTCCTGTTCTACGCCCTCCGCGATGGCTGGGGGCTAACGTCACGGGCCGGCGCAAGCACCCTCGTGCTGGTGATGCTAGCCTCGGGGATGGCCGTCAACCACATGGTCTCCAAGACCGTGACGGTTGCCTACCCAACCACCGCAAGCCTTCGGGAAGTGGCGGCTGGCGGAGCTGGTCACCAACCCGCCCTATCCGGCCGTCTCGTCGCCTTGGGAGTGCAGATAATCAGGCCGTCTATCGGTGGTCTGGAGCCTGGTGATGTGGTCGTCTTCGACCGGGATGAGCCCGCGCCGTCCGGCGAGTGGCTGGCGGTGGGGCGCGTGGCGGCGGTGTCGGGGGAGTCCGTCGTCATCAAGACGGAAGCGGGCGCCGGAGACCTTCTTCCGAAGGCCGTTGTGCAGGGGCGCCTATCCCCCTTGCAGTTACTGGCTTTGCGGTGGCCCTTCCCTCCCCTGGCCTATGACCCCTTGTCTCGACTGGACTGGACCAAACCCGGCCTTCCCGTGGAACCCGGCAGCCCGGAGGGCGCCGTGGGCGATTTCCTGCGGACACTCCAGGCCTTCCAGGGGGGCGAGGTCCCCACCCAGTGGGGCGGCCGGACTCTTGACCCGGAGGCGGACGCCGCTTCCCTCAAGGCGATCAGGAAGGCTTTCTCCCTCGCCGGAGACCTGGCTTACTGGCGGATCGTTTCCAGGGCCGATGAGGAAGCCGGTACCGTCCTGGTAACTGCATACCTCCGTTTCCGTGGCTATGGGGATATGGGGATGTTGTTTCAACTCTCCAAGAACCACGGACAATGGGAGGTTGTACATTTCGGGACCGAACGCGGCTTCCGGCCGTGGAAAGCCCCCAAGTGGCAGACGGCCTCCACCCCCCATCTGAAGCTGCACGTGTGGCCCGGTTACCAATCCGAACTCACCGTTCTGGAGCAACAGGGCGAGGAGGCCTTCACCCAAGCCGCGGCGCCCTTGACGCGCGCCTTGAAGAACACTTCGGCTCTGCCAGAAGGATTCGAGGGGCCGGTTGACGTCTA
Source organism: Bacillota bacterium (assembly GCA_021791495.1). Taxonomy (GTDB): domain Bacteria; phylum Bacillota; class Sulfobacillia; order JAJYWN01; family JAJYWN01; genus JAJYWN01. The sequence continues at coordinate 46,771 of JAJYWN010000075.1, read as the reverse complement.
TGTCTACGATTCCGTGTCCAGTTTGAACGGGGCTACCGGCCTTCGCCTGGGCGAATCGGTCAATGGCGTCTGGACCGCGGGCGCGGTTCACCTAGTCCAGCACCAGGCCACGGGCACGAACACGGCTGAACTGGTGGCCTCCCTGACCCACGAGATCAATCACGGCCTCCTGGAGCGCTATGTCCGCTGGAAGACGCCGTCCGGCGCCGTGCTCCAGCCCGTGCCCAAGTGGATTACCGAAGGGCTGGCGGAATCGGTCGAAGGCTTTCCGAGGAGTTGGGGACCTTTCTTGACGTGGGCGGCGGCCGGCCAGGCCCTGCTGCCAACCATTGAGGAGGTGGCCCGTTTCGAACCCGAATTACGGTACCGCTACGAACTGGCCCTGTCCTTTGTCCTCTATCTGGAGGGCCGGTTTGGTGAAGGTACCGTTATGCAGGTCGTCGACGCCATCTGCCAGGGGCGGAAGTGGCCGAGGGGTCTGGAGTCCGTCACCGGCGAGATCATTGATGACCTCACCAAGGGTTGGCACCAGTGGTTGGCCGCCTACACCCAATGGCCGGCCTCACGTACCGGACCGTGAGCCCTTTCGCATTGACCTACCGGCCTCAAGAGAACCTATGCTCATGGACCAAAAGTGGCAACGCTCAAGGTTGGCCTCAGAGGTGGCGGTGACGTCCCTTGTCACAGTCCTCTTCTTCCTCTTTACCCTCTTTAGCGCGGCCCTTCTCGGCGGGTGCGCCGGCCGCACTCAGGACGTAAATGAGCTGGCCGGCGTCGCCAAACGGGTGGACGCTCTGGAACTGAAAGTGGGAAACGTCCAGGACACCCTGTTCAACGGGGGTCAGGTGTCCCTTCTGGCAATCCAGCCGGCTTTCGCTGAGACCATGCGCCGCTACGCCGACCGTTTCGCCGACATGTTCTTCGCCGCCAAGAACGGCAACTGGGCCCTGGCGGCCTATATGGACCGGCGCATGCGCGAGGCCGTGGCGTCGCTGCGGGTCACCCGCCCGAGAGACTGGAGTGCGGTGAACAGTTTCCACCGCACCTCCTTGGACCCCCTGCTCGCGGCCACGGCCAAAATGGACTTTGCCGCGTTCCAGAGTCAGTATGCCAAGACCATTGTGACCTGCAACAGCTGCCACGCGGCCATGGGTTTCTCCTACGTCATGTTCGTGCAGCCCACCCAACCGGCACAGCCGAACCTGAACTACACGGCGAAGACTAAGGCCACCGATTTCAAGGAGTTCTTGCCGCCCGGCACCCCCTGATTCCTTCCTCCGCCGCCGGTGAAGGGGAAAGCGGCTACTTCAGGTAACGCTCGAACCAGCCCATCATCAACTCGAGGCGGGAGAGCCGGTTGCGCGGCTTGCCCGAGCGCGAGAGCTCATGGTTTTCGCCCGTGAACCGAGCGAACTCCACGGTCTTCCCCAGTCGCTTGAGAGCCACGAACCACTGCTCACCCTGCTCCAACGGGCACCGGTAGTCCTGATCGCTGTGCATGATGAGGATGGGTGTCTTGACTCGCGGCGCGTACCGGATGGGGGATCGCTCCATGATGAAGTCTTCGCTGTCCCATAAGTCACGTCCGGCAAGCCCCTTGCGGTTACCGTTATAGCCGTTATCGGCCACGCCGTACTTCGAGTACATGTTCACAACGCTGCGGCACGTAACCGCGGCGGCGAAGCGGTCGGTGTGCCCGACGATCCAGTTGGTCATGAAGCCGCCGTAGCTGCCGCCCGTAACGCCGAGCCGCTTGGTGTCCACCCAGTCAAGGAAAGCCGCGTAGTCGGTGATGGCCATGACGTCGGCGTAGTCCATGCCGCCCCAGTCGCCAATGACCCCGTGGGCGAACTCCTTGCCGTAGCCCGTGCTGCCGCGCGGGTTCCCGAAGACCACGCCCCAGCCGTGGGCGGCGAGGAGCTGCATCTCGTGGAAGAAGGCGTGACCGTAGGTGCCGGCCGGCCCGCCGTGAATCTCCAGCACGCAGGGGAATTTCTTGCCTGGGGCGTAGCCGTAAGGTTTCATCACCCAGCCATCGAGTTCCAGCCCGTCCGACGAGCGTGTGGTGAAGTGCTCCGGAGTCGAGAGAGCCAGCCCGGAGAAGAGCTTGTCGTTTAGCCCGGAGAGCCGCACCGGCTCGCGTCCCTCGTCCATGAAGTAGACGTCGCCCGTGGACAGGAAGTTGGCGCCGATGTAACCGAAGCGGGGACGCGGTCTGAAGGAGTTCGGAACTGTCGCCGACGGCGAGGCCCCGGCCGAAGCCGCGTCCGGCATCGGCGCCATTCTGGCCATGCTGAAGGAGGTGACCGCCAAGTCGGTGGCCGGCGTTACTCTCTCCACCGCCCCGCCGCCCGCCGCGCTCACGCGGTAGATGGGCGCGTCCGGCCTGTCCGTGGCGACGAAGTAGATCGTGACCCCGTCCGCGGACCAGTACGGCCCGTGACCGCCGGACTCCGCCCGGGCGTCACCGCCGATGCTGCAACCCACGTTGCGGTCAAAGCCCGCGCCGGCAAACAGATCCGCCGGCGGGTTAGGCCAGCCTTCGGGCTCGGCTGCGGCCACGACCCACAGGTGCGAGGCAGACGCGCCGTCCGTCCCGTCCTGTCCGAAATAGGCGATGTTCCGCCCGTCCGGAGACCAGGCCGGTTCGCCCACCGAACCGGCTCCGGCCACGAGGCGCCGCGGTTCGCCGGCCACCACCGACACGACCCACAGGTCGCTGACCGGCTCGAACTCCCGGTCGGGGCGCCGCGCCGAGGTGAAAGCGATCTCCAACCCCGACGGCGACCAGGCCGGCGAGGAGTCGTCGTACTCGCCGAAAGTCAGCTGCCTGACCTTGCCGTCGGCCACGCCCACGACCCACAGGTGGCGGGGCCGCGGATCAAGGAGGCCGGGGCCGGGGATGCCGTTGGCCTTATAGCGGAGGCGCGTGATGACGGTGACGTCCTTGTTGCGCTTCTCGTCGGCTTCCTTCTCTTCCTTGGTCTTGGGTGTCCGGGCCACGAAGGCCAGGTAGCGACCGTCCGGCGACCAGGTGATTTGCGAGACCCCTTCGTCAAAGGGGAAAAGGTGGCGCGCCTCGCCGCCGCCACTGGGAATGATCCAGACGTTATCCTTGCCGGCCCGGTTCGAAAGGAAGGCGATGGAGTTACCGTCGGGCGACCAGCGCGGCGACTTGTCGCGCGCCGGGCCATCCTTCCCCTGGCCGCTGGTGAAGGCCCTGGGCTCGCGCCCTTCCTCGGCCATCCAGATGGCGGACTGGTAGGAGTTCTTCTCGATCACCGGGACGGTGCGGACGAAAGCCACGCGCCGGCCATCCGGTGAAATCTGAGCGTCTCCGGCCCATTGCATGGCCAGGAGATCGTGAGCGGTAATTGGTCGTTTGTCGGCCATCGAAAAACCCTCCCCGATCGGCAGTCATTGCGCGTCGGTAGTCGCGCGCGGGTGGTCATTACGTGTATTGAAACTTTCGCCCCTCGGGCCAAAACAACCTGCCAACACGGGCTGACACGAGAAAAGGCTGGAATCGAGGGATGGCAAATGGAATCGGACCTGGCAATCCAGGGACTTTCCAGGCATTGAAAGCACGTTGGACAACGTGCTAGAATAAGCCTGCAAGTTCACATAACCCGTTTACGTATCACGCTCAGAACCGAGGCAGCACGCGCGGCGACGCGATCTCCGGAGACAGCAGGTTGTCTCTCCAGGTCGGCCTCAGGTACCCGGACGCGTCACCCACCAAGCCCTCCACATTCTTCCCCTCCGGTTCAAGAGGCGACCGCACCCGCGGCCGCCTCTTGGAGTATTCAGAGAGCATTCGGAGCATCCGCCGCCATCTCAGGATCCGATCAACGCCGCCACCAAGACGAAGTTCACCAGGGCTACGATAGCCTCGACCCCAAACCCGACGATGAAAGGCTTGACACCCGCCTTCATGTCCGAGAAGCGCATCGACAGCCCCACACCGGCGAAGGTCATAGCGAAGAGCCACTTGGACAGGGCCGTCATGGCCTTCACCTCCGGCGCGGCGAAGGACCCCGCGGTGGCGAGGGCCGACATCACCAGGAAGCCCAGCGCGAACTTGGGGAAACGGTCCCAGAGGAATCGTCCCTTGTTTCGCACCTGCGCCGACAGTCCCCGCTGGGCGTACCAGAGAGCCATGCCCAGGATGACCAGGCCCATCAAGGTGTTGCGGGCCAGCTTGACCACGGTGGCGATGCTGCCGGCAGCCTCCGAGAAGGCGAACCCCGTGGCGATAGTCTCAGCGGTGTTATCCACGGACACTCCGGCCCAGAAACCAAAGAAGCGGTCGCTCAGTCCCAAGAACTGCCCGAGCAGGGGCAGCAGAAATACCATCACCGCACCGAACATGAGGATGGTGGCGATGGCGTAGCCTTGGTCGTCCTCGTCGGCGTCAATGGCGCCGGAGGCTCCGATGATGGCGGAGACGCCGCAGATGCCCACGCCCACCCCGATCAGGCTACCCAGCTTTTCTTTCAGGCCGAACCAGCGGGCCAGGTAGCGCGCGGCCAGGACGGACACCCCGATTTCCACCAGGACCAGAACGACCCCGGGGCCGCCGATCTTGGCCACATTCTGTAGCGCCAGACCCGCGCCCATGAACACGATGCCGGTCTTCAGCCACAACTCATAGGTGTGCACTCCCGGCACGAAGACTTTGGGAACACCCACGGTATTCGAAACCAGCATCCCGAGGGCGATGGCGAACAGGACGTATTCCGTATGCGGTACCAGCGGAGCGATCAGTTTACCCGCATAGCCCACGCCCAGTAGCAGGCAGATGCCCGGTACGTAAGCCAGACCCCGGTAGAGTGCGCCCATCGCCGCTCCCAGCCCTTTGCTGGGAGACGAGCTCTCTTGCATCACACTCACTTCTTCTCCTCCCCTTCGCCGCCGCGACCCCGATTTCACCACGGCACCTTGGTGATGACCCCGACCTTTATCAGCACAGCGGCGATCCCGGCCAGGATAACGGCCACCCAATCAAGGTGAACGCGTACCCCGAAAACCTTCATCTTTCCCCCTCCTTCTTGGGCAAGCAGGTCTTCAGCGTATCGGACCGCAACCCGACGCGCAGAGATTCCAGGGCGATGACCTCCCCCGGCTGGATGTTCCCCAAGTTCACGTTCGGGCCGAAGCGGCGGATGAGGGCTTCCTGCTGGTTCTTCAGCGGCGCTTCCCACATAATGACGCGTGGGTCGGGAAGGAACGAAACGATTTCCTCAAGGTCGTCGTGCTTCACTTGGCCGTCGTCTCCGTAGATACCCACCCCGCGCCCGGATTCACGGGCCTCGACGATGACCTTGACGGCCCCTTCGTCCAAGTCGCTCCGGGCCTGGCGGCCGACGCCCGCCGGGTCCAACCGCTGGTGCGAATCCTTTTTTCCCACTTCGCTCACCACCCGGAAGCCGTGTCGCACCGCCAGGCGGATGCAGGTTGAACGGGCCGTCTGGGGCATCTCGATGGTGCCGTCCGAGACTTCCAGCCACGTGAACCCGCACTTCTCAGCCCACCCCAGGTACCGGTCCAGCACTCCCTGGAACAAGGCTACTTCCAGCAAAGTACCGCCGGGGCACGTCCCTACACCGTATTCCCGGATGAGTGCCAGCTTGCGCCGGAGGACTTCGGGGGGGTACAGGGCCGAGCTACCAAAGCTGATCTTGATGAGGTCGACGTAGCCGCCCGCCAAGTCGAGGAGGTCGCGGGTCTCACCGAGCCCCATCCCCTTGTCAAGGACCATGGTCAGTCCCTCTGACCTGGGCTTGGGATGGCGGCCGGCGATGGGATAGGTTGAGAAATCGGTCCAGGCTGGTAAGCCGCGCTTCGTAACTGGTAACCGGTGATCTGCGCCGTCACTGCGGGCCATTACTTCAACGCTCCCTGCCAAGCTCTTGTCGCCGGACGTTAGCAACAAGGTATTCGGTCACTACCCTGTGGTGCCACACGACACGAAGGAGCCGTCGGCGGAGGGGCATGAAAAACGGGGCAGGCCGTCACAGGCCTGCCCCGCGAGGTGACCGCGGTATTGGGGACCCGGCTGGGTCCGCCAGGAGCCAACCTTAGGCCCCCGGCCACCTCCGTTGTCCACTACACATGCTGGACCACCTCCCTTCTCGCTATCAGACTATGACCTTTAGAGCAGAATTCCTGCATCGAGGCTTAGCCCAGAAAAGGAAAAACCAAGAAAGGGCGGAGCAAGGAAAAAGGCGGGCCCGACATCCGGGGCCGCCTCTTCCTGTCGTCCGCCTCTCGTGCGACGGCGTCACTTGACCAAGTGGAAGGCGTCTTTCAGAAGGAACAGGAACCGTCCGAGGAGCAGCGAGAAACGCCCCTGGACCGTATTCCCGAACATGTATCCGAAGGTGATCATCATGATCCAGCGGCCACTAATGGCGCCATAACGCACCACCTTGGACCCATGGGAGATGGTGAAGATGAAGTAGGTCAGCGTGCAGAGGAGGAACAGGACGAATAAGAAGCTGTTGACATCTTTGATCTGCGTGAAGCTATCCCTAATCTGCACGAGAAAAGGACGCGGGGTGTAGGCCAGGTTGTAGCCCACGCCATATCCCACGGCGATGCTCACGGGGAACCGGGAGAGCCAGGACAGCTTCGGATGGAACATGGTGTAGTACAGAAGGCCGACGACGATGGCCAGGATGAGCCATGTCCTTCCGCCCTTCAGGATGTCCTGCTGGACGGCCGGCTTGACGTAGTTGTAGTACTCCAGGACCGCTGTGTACGCCGCCTGCATGGCCACCAGGGTGTGCTCCGCGAAACGGTAGAACGGGTTTTCCTTATAGAGAAAGCTAAAGGCAAAGAGGGTGAAAATGACCCCCAGCCAAGTGCTCATCGTCGGGGTGATGACGGTCATGCTTTACCCCTCCTTGTCGACATCAAGTAACCCACGTTACCCACCACGAGGAGCAGAATAACCAATAGGTGGGCGGCGGATTGGGCGTCCATCAACTTAGTGGCGGCGCCGGGAGCCTTGATGAGTTTCTCATACTCGGCCGCACCACGCATCCCCGGCAAGACGCCCTTCAACTGGCCCGATTTGAGGTACGGCAGGGAACCGGACACCTCGACCATCACCGAGGCCTTATACAGAGGAATCTTTGGGGTGTAGGTGTACCAGGTCTCCATTCCCGGCGAACCGGACTCGAAAATGACGATCGCGGCAAAAGCCTTCTCGTCGAACTTCTTGACTTTCTGCATCAGGGGCAGAGTGTTGAAGGAGTCCCCGTAGAAGTCGGTAGACTTGGCGCCTTCCCAGAAGTCGTTGATCATCACGCGGACCGTGGCTACACCACCGGGCTTGTACCCGATTTCCACGTAGTCCTCGCCATACTTGGCCTTGGTCTCCGCGGCCACCTGAGTGAGGGCTATGTTAATGAAGGGGACACCGGTCTCGAACTGCCCGCCGACAACGATCTTCACCCCGTTCTTCATGCACTGCTTGAACAGGGCCTTGACCATAGGGGTGATCTCGGCGTCTTGGGCCGGGCTGTACGCGGCGTCGAAGTAAACGATGGACCCGGCGGGGATCTTGTCAAACCGATCGTAGAACAAGCCGGTCAAATCCTTCTGAACCGTAATGGGCAGCCCCATCGGCTTGAAGATGGGGATGATCAGGACCAGGGTAACCAGAAGGTAGATGATGCGGCGGTCGATGTTCTGCCATTTTTCCCAGCTCACGCTCTATCCTCCTTCCTGACCCTATCGCGACCCAAGCTGCTGCCGCTCCATGCCGGTGAAGACCCGGAGGAGAGTGGCGTAACCGCCCAGGAAGGTGCCGATGGCTACCGCCCGGGTAGCCGCGACATTGGGAACGCTCTGAACCCAGTCGCGAATGCTGGCAAATCCAGGCCAGATAGCCTCGCCGATTGGAACAGCCGCCAACATCGTCACAACGGCGGTGAGCAGAAGAACGGTAGCCTCTCCAGACCTCACGCGGAAGGTCCGGTAGGCCGAAGACACAATGTAGTAGGCCACAATGGCAAAGATGGTGGAGTTGGTGTTGGTTATGATGCCATTGTACAAGGCCATGAAGTTCTTGCCCTTGTTCGTTTCGACCATGCCAAGGATGAAGTAGGCGATCATCGCAAAGATGAACCAGGCCGAGAACACCCAGTTTTCCTTGCGCCGGCGGATATTGTTATAGTGGAGGCGAAACAGGGTGCCCATGCCGATCAAGAACGCGACGTTCGCCATCAACTGCTGGAACCGGTCTATGTTGGTCCCCAAGCCCGTCTTCTCCGCGGCGAAGAAGGTGGACGTGAGGAAGAGGACACCTCCAACGACCATCGTGATGATGATGGGTAATTGCTTGCGCATTTGCCTCTTGCACCTCCTTTACGCGGTTACTGGTTGACGAGGTTGGTCAGCCACTTAGCCTTAGGTGAAACGGTAGCCACCACGGTACCTACGACGATCAGGGCGCCCAGCAGAAGCTTGAAAGCATCTTCCGCCACGATGGTACCCGTCAAGCGTGGTTCCTTGGAAAGGTAGGCGCTGGCGGCGTACAGTTCCTCACCGATCAGGGTGAAGTCGCAGGTGGTGATGAAGAAGGGAATCTGAAGAATGTTGTAGGTGGCCGCGATCTGAATGGACTCGGTCTGTGAGCCGACCTCCGCCAGGAGCATGCTCTCGGCGAGCCAGTTGCCGATCCAGAGGTTGGCCGCGGGGCGTTCGCGCTCCATCATGCCCATGACGGCGATGGTGAAGGCCCACTGGGAGTTGGTGTAGTACCGGATGTCGTCGGGGTTGTAGGCATCCGGACGGCCCACTTCGAGGTAAGCGGACCTTATGATTTCCTGATTGACCGATTGTACCAGGTAACTCCCGACGGTGTTGATGAGCTTGGTGTCGTAGCGGGCGCAGGTCTTTGCCACATACCCCAGATACCCCCAGAAGGCGAAGGTCTGGGCATCATTGATACCGCCGGTTCGGTTGGAAATGTGCACCGGACGGCCCATTTCCGTGGCGCGCCCGATAGCTTCGTCGATGGCCTCCAGACCGGCGATCTTGCGGATGGTCGGCATCTTGGCGCCGGACCGCGCGCGGGACACCAGATAGAACGACAGGAATCCGAAAACAACAAATACGACAAAACTGGCCACGACGTTATTGTTGTTGATAAAGATCCCTGCCTTGGGCCCCTTGGGGGCAGCTGCCGCGGCCATCAAGAACAGGTAAGACATATTAAGTTGTCACCTCCTCTTGGCTTTTCGCCCCCCAGGCAGGGTAGGTAACAAAAAAGGCCCACCGGCCTGGGAGAAACGCCTTTCCACTGCCCGCAACCCCGGCGCGGGCGAAAGGCGAAAACTGGTCCTGGGAAAAGGCACTAGCCACCTGTGGCGGTTTTACATTTATGCCATTCGATACCCGAAAGAACAGTTCCTGCCACTAGAGGAGGGCTTTGGCAAAGTTAGAGGGAGGGGTTGTCCTGACGGACTGTGTTCCGTTTCTCGGCCAGACTTGCCATCAATCGGATTATGTCACTCTCCGTTTGCGGAACTCCGATAAGGAATCCTTGAGCGTAATCAACGCCTGAACGTCGGAGAACCGTCAAGACGCGTTCGTCCTCGACGAACTCGCCAACCGACTTCTTGGCCAGCGCCTTTGAAGTACGCACGATGGCTCGCACTATGTGGCGGTCGGCTGCGTCATCGGCGATATTCTTTATGAATGATCCATCGATCTTGAGGAAATCCACTGGAAGCTGCTTCAGAACGGAGAAAGACGAATACCCGGCGCCGAAATCGTCTAGGGAAAACCGGCATCCAAGGTCACGAAGGGCTCCGATCAACTCCCGTGCTTCCCTGAAACTCGATATAGCAGCTGTTTCTGTAATCTCAAAAGCCAGCCTCTTTGGATCAACGCCAGGGGCCTCGCCCAGCCGTTTCTCGACAAAACCCAAGAAACCACCGTCGGAAAAGGTCTTGGCGGATAGGTTTACGAAGAGGCCCACGTCAAGGCCGTGGGAAGTAAACCGGGACAGCGCATCAATCGCTGTGCTTACCACCCAGTGATCGATATCCGTGATCAGTCCGCTGCTCTCTGCCGTAGCGAGGAAAGCCCCTGGAAGCAGAAGCTTCCCGTCTTCCGTCCGCATGCGGATGAGAGCCTCGAAGCAATCCACTTCCCCGGTACGCAGGTTCAGGATCGGCTGGTAGTGCAAGATAAAATGACCGTTTTGCAGAGCCGCAAGAATGCGTTGCTCCCAATCGCGGCGGGACTTGACCAACGCGTATAGTGTCTCGTCGTTGGAGCTTGCGTAGAATTGGTTGCCGCCGTTGCTCTTGGCCATGTTGGCAGCCAGTTCGGAATGGATGACCAAGTCTTCCGCGGTCCCCTTATTCTCTCCGTTGACCAAGCCGATGCTGGCCGTAACCCTGATAAGCTTGCCTGGGATCAGCTCGATATCCTCATTAATGGCCGCCAGGATCCGTTGGGCTGCCGCCGCGGCTAGGGACACGTTGGTCTGCATGGCCAGCACGGCGAACTTGTCCGGGCCCAACCGGGCTACAACATCTGTGGCTCGGACGCTGCGCTTAATCCGCTGAGCGATGGTGGCCAGGACAGCATCACCTATATGATGACCGTGGCCGATGTTTATGTAGGTGAAATGGTCCAGATCGATATAGAGGAGAGCCCAACCCCACCCGTACCTCCGGCCGAGGTTAAGCTGCCGATCCAGCTCCTGAATGAACCGGTTCCGGTTGAACAGTCCCGTCAGAGTATCGCTGTCAAAAAGGAGGGAGAGCTCCCCTTCCATTTGCTTGTAAGGGCTTATGTCTGGAAATACCGCCATTACTAGAGGACTCGAACCGGTCGGTTCCGGAATGAGCGAGCAATGAACATCCAACCAGACCCCATGTCCATCACGGTGCCTGAACTCTCGCTGGAACCGGAGGGTCTTCTCCCCACTGGCGAGCCATCCGCGCAGCATCTCGGAGATGCCGTCGTGCTTTTCGGCCTTCTCTTTTCCGCATTCCTTCCCGGTTAGCTCGTTCTCAGAAAACCCAAGCAAGGCGCAAAAAGCCGAGTTGGCCCGGACATACCGCCCGCGGACATCCAAGAGTACCGCGCCCATCGGGACGTACTCAATGAACTCAAATAGCCTACCTTGGTTGTCGATTGGCTCAGTCATACGAGCATCTCCGAAGTCTGCTTAGCTATAGAAGTTCGCTCTATCCTACTGACCCCGCCGGGCGGCTTCCTCCCTGAGGTTCGCCGGCAGTCGAAAAGTGAAGGTTGAGCCGTGGTCCGACGCGGACCGGACGTGGATTTCTCCGCCCATTATGTTAACTAAACGGCTCGACAGAGCCAGACCCATACTCCCGCGTGGCTGTTTGGATGCGCTGCGCCACGTCTGTGGTTCGAAAAGGATCCTCTGGTTCTCGGGAGGGATGCCGGGACCGGTGTCGCTTATCGAGACTTCCAGGTTCTGGCCGATCATTCTAATTCGTACTGAGATCTCACCGCCCTCAGGGGTGAATTTGACGGCGTTGGACATCAGGTTATAGAGGATCTGGCGGAACCGGACCGGATCCATGTGGACCTGTATCTCGACCGGCTCGGACCGTACCTCGATCAAGAGTCTCTTGCTTGTTGCTACCGGGTTGATAAGCGTCAGGACATCGTTGACCGCCTGCCCCACCGAAAAGGCCGCGGGCTTAAGATGGAGATGCCAACCGTCGACGTCTGAGGTCTCGAATACCCCGGTGAGGAGCTTGGTGAGGAGTTCCACTTCGTTCAGGACTCTTTTGGGGAAGTCCGGGTAGGCCGAGACGAAATGGTCCGAGCCTTGCGCGACCGCTTGCGCAGCGGACATCAACATCCCGAGTCGTACCTGGAGCTCTCCGGTGAGGTTGGCGACCGATTCTGACCGGAAAGCCAAAGCCTCTTCCAGTTGAGCGTTCACGCGTCGGAGATCCTCGTTCACTCTCTCCAGGTCCAGCTGGGTACGGGTCAACGACCGGTTCTGATGGGCCATGTTCTCAAACATTGATATTAGGACTGTCAGAATCTGGTGGCGGTCCATGGTTACCAGATACTGTTTGCCTTCGTATGATAGCTCCAGCCCTTCGGAGGTCTCCCGTAGGCTTTCCCTTTCCACTCTCTTCAGCAAATGCTTAACTCTTGAGATCAGGTAGCCTTCGTCATAGGGCTTAGTGACATAATTATCTGCGCCTGCTTCCAGTCCCAGAAGAACGTCTTCAGGATCCGTTAGCGAAGTGAGCAGGATGACCGGGGTATTCCGGAAGTGCTCGGCCCTTTTGATGTACCGGCAAAGCTCAAAGCCATCCATACCGGGCATTCCGATGTCGCTTATTACCAGCCTAGGATGGCGGCTGAACAGAATGCTGAGCGCTTCGGCGCCGCTTCTGGCAACGTCACAGACGAAGCCCTGCTCCTCCAGAGTGCGCCTTATCAGGGCCGCTTGGGTCGGGCTGTCTTCGACGATGAGAATATCGATGGCCGAAGGACCAACTGATTCCACGTTGAACACCGTCCTAACTCCGATCTTGGATAGATTGGGCCCGGTCCTGGATATAAGCTGGTATGCGCCCAAGGGGCAGAACCGCCTGAGCGGCTCCGCGGTCCGCGGCGGCCTTGGGCATCCCGTATACCACGCAGGAGGCTTCGTCCTGGGCCACGGTGATTCCACCAACCTTTCTGATGGCCAGAAGCCCCTCGGCGCCATCACTACCCATTCCGGTCAGAAGCGCACCTATGGTCCCTCGCCCGTACACCTGGGCGGCGGAGCGAAAAGTAACCGTGATGGAGGGGCAGTGTCCGTCAACTGGGTTTGACGAAACACACTCCAACCGGCCGTCGGGGGCAAAGGACAGATGCTTTCGGTCTTGAGCGAAATACGCCGTTCCGGGGACCGGCGTCTCTCCGGCATGAGCCTTTCTGACCTTGATGGGGCAACCCTGGTCAAGCCAGTCGACCAGACCTTGGATAAACCCTTCGGCGATGTGCTGGACGCAGACGATCGGGAGTGAGAAATCCGCCGGGAACCTGCTCAAGACGGTCCGGAAGGCCGCCGGTCCCCCGGTCGAGGCCCCGATCACCACGATACCCCGCGGTTTCAAGGGTCCGCCGTCACTGGAAAAGAAGTCTTCTGGCAAGACTGGTTCCGTTTCACGCGCCGGACGCCGTATGGCTCTTACCCCTGCAACAACCTTGATACGGGCAATCAAGGCGGTGGCGAAAGGACCCGGATCGATGTCAACCCCACCGGCCGGCTTGGGGAAGACATCCACCGCGCCGGCCTCGAGCAACTCAAACACTGTCCGAACATCATCCTCGCGAACTGAAACGCTGAGAACCAATATGGGTAGCGGATGGGTACTCATGACCGCCCTGGTCAATGCCAGCCCGTCCATGACCGGCATATGCAGGTCGGTGCAGATGACGTCCGGCTGCACGTCTGCCAACATGTCCAGCGCTTCACGGCCGTTATGTGCCACCCCCACCAGCTCGACTTCGGGTGAGCTTGCGAAGATGCCGCCCAGGATCCTGTGAGCTATGGGGGAATCGTCGACCAACAGCACTTTGATGGGAGGCGAGGACACTAGATCACTCTCCTGAGAGTGTCGATCAGCTCTTTCTGGTCGAAGGCGTTCTTGGTGATATAGGCGTTAGCTCCAGCCTCGGCTCCCCGTTTGCGGTCTTCTTCGGAGCTTAGCCCAGTAACCAGGATGATCGGGAAGTCGGTAAAGGCTTTTTCCGCGCGAAGTTTGCTCGTTAAGCCCAGCCCATCCAGGTTCGGCATCTGTACATCCGAGACCAGAGCGTCGAAATGTCCGACCTTGAGCTTGTTATAGGCATCAAAACCGTCGACCGCCGTGACCACTTCGAAACCCGAGCTTTCGAGAATACGCTTCATCTGTGTGCGGGTGGTGATCGAGTCCTCGGCCAGCAAAATCACGGGTCGCGCTTCTTTGTCCTTGAACAGAGGGACCTGGTGGCCTCGGGACCGTTCGCCTGAAAGCCGGATCAGTTCACCGGGGTCCAGGACCGGGCAGACCTCCCCGGAAGCCAGGGCCGTGACGGCGCTGAGGCAACGGACGCTCTTGAGGAAACCATTCTTGGCGGCTAGGGTGACTTGCTGCTGATCAACGATCTCGTCGACCACCAAACCTAGTCGTTGGTCTCCAGATGTGATGATCAGACAAGCTTTATGATCGTTTCCTTGGGACGCGTCCGGTCTGCGACCATCCATGCCGAGCAAGGGCAGTAGGTTCGCTACCGGAACCGGTCCCCCGTCCACGGCGATGGCTTCTTTTCCCTCCAAGAGAAAGACGTCGGCGGCGGCCAGTGGTCTGGCGCTATGGACGGCCTCCAACGGCAAGGCGAATACCCGGTGGCCGGCGGAGACAATGAAGACCTGAGCCGTTGCCAAAGTCGCCGGTACGACGATCCGGAAAACGGCACCGACTCCGGGGCTAGACTCGACCGTCACGTTACCGTGCAACCGCTGGACGTTAGCCTTGACAACGTCCAGGCCGATCCCACGGCCGGACACCGCAGTCAAGGTGGTGCTGGTGGAGAAGCCGGAGTTGAAAATCACTCCTTTGATCTCATTATCCGACAAGGCCTCAACCTCGTCGCCCGGCACACCACGATTCCGCAAGGCCTCGCGGATGGTGTCCGTGGAAATCCCGCGGCCGTCATCGGAGACCTCGATGATAATGTCGTTCCCCGAGCGTTTGGCTAGTAGCTGCACTGTCCCAAACTGGGTTTTCCCCCCGGCCAACCTCTCCTCGGCCCGTTCAAGTCCATGGTCGACGGCATTTCGAATCAGGTGCATCAGTGGGTCCTTGATCTCTTCCAGGATGAGCTTGTCCACCCGGATTTCCCCACCTTCGGTGAGGAACTGGACCTCTTTCCCCAGGAACCGGGCCAGATCGCGGACCATCCTGGGAAAAAGATCGAAGATCGACGTGAGGGGTAGGAGACGCATCCCTTTGACTTTCCCAGAGATCTCGTTGGTCACGGTCTCAAGCCGGGCATTGTCGTCGCTGACCGCCAGTCCCAGAGAAGACACGTACCCACCCAGTCTGGTGAGGAATTCCTGTTCACGCTTCAGGTAGACGCCGAGATCCTCCAGGTTCTCTCGCCACGCGGGCTCGGATGGCCTCAGGCGCAAGCGGTACTCCATTGATTCCCTGACGTGGTCCTCCAGGAAGCTTGAAACCGCTTCGATCTCGGATAGCCTTCGGGCGATACGGCTCTGAGTTACGATGAGCTCACCCGCATGGGCCATGAGGTCATCCAGTTTCTTCGGCTCCACGCGAATGGTGTCGATCCGGTACGAACGGGCCTCGGCTTCCCATCGCCCGACCTCAGGCGTGGCAGCCGGCGTAGAGATGGTTGGGCGGCCGTCCGCGACCTTGGGCGCACTCTGATCAGCCGCCGGCGGGACCATGGGGACGTCCGCCGGTGCCGCCCGCTGCGCCGTCCCCCCGCCCACGGCCTCCACCACGCAGGCGCGAATTGTGTCCAGCAAGGGACTAATCTCGTCAAAGACAAGCGACGTGAACTCAATCTCTCCCCGCTTGACCCTGGAGAGAGTATCCTCGACCTGATGCGCCAGGCTCTCGATGCGGCCGAGACCAAGCATACGAGCGGCACCTTTTAGGCTATGGGCGGCACGGGTTACCTCACCCAGGACTTGGGTATCACTGGGGTGGGCCTCCAGGTTCAGAAGCCCGTTTTCAAGGTTACGGAGGTGTTCGTCACTCTCGACCTTGAACAGGTCCCGCAACTCCCGATCTTCTAACATGGGGCTGCCCCTTTACACCATTGACTTGAGCTTGTCGGCTGCCGCCTGCAGTTTGGTGACACTTATCTTGGTCTGCACGATTCCGGCGGCGGTCTCCTTGGCACCGGCGTTCAGGCTGTTCATCGCCGTGACCACCTGCTTGATCGCGGCGGCTTGCTGCTTCACGTTTAGCGCGATCTGCTGAGAGCGTTCAAAGGCCGTCCCGGCCGAAGTAGCGATGGAGTTGAAGGCCTCCGACATCTTCCGAGCTAATTGCATACTCTCACCCACCGTCTTGGTGCTTTCTTCGGTGGCCATAACGGTGGAGTTCGTGGCGTTCTGGGTCTCGGAAACCAACCCTTGAATCCGCTCCATGGATTTCTTGCTCTGATCGGCCAGTTTTCGGATCTCGGCCGCAACCACCGCGAAGCCTCTTCCGTTCTCCCCGGCGCGAGCCGCTTCGACGGCGGCGTTCAGAGCCAGCATGTTGGTCTGCCCCGCGATCTCGCTCACCAAATTCGTGATGCCGCCGATCTGGCTGGTCTGCTCGCTAAGGCGCACGATCTGGTCGGCGACCACGGAGACTTTTTCCCTGAGGTTCTCCATCCCGGATTGAGTCTGTCTCACTACCGCCGAGCCCTGGTCGGCCAGCCCTGTGACCTTCCGGGCCAACTCGGCCGAGGATTCCGCTTGGTCGGAGGACTGGCGGGATGAGGCTTCCAGTTCATCCATGGTAGCAGTGGTTTCTTCCACCGCCGTGGCTTGCATCTTCGCGGTGCTTTCGTGCTGGTCCACTGTGGCAGCAATTTCCGTGGCGCTGCTGGCCACAGCCGCCACGGCCTCTTCGATGTTTCGACTTATGGTGGAGGCGATGGCCAAAGCAGCCAGAAGGGAAACCAGGGCTCCCAGACCGGCGCCCAAGATCACCACGAGGTTGATGGCGCGCCTTCCGCTGTCGATGGCAAGTTGCACCTCTTGCCACTTCACCTCAAGGGCGGCCCGAAATTCGTCCATGGTCCTACTGAACTGGTCAAGGGCTTTGGGGCCAGTTGGATCCTGGAAGCGGGCGACGGCCTGAGATAAGGCTGCATTCCCTCCCGAACGCCTCAGGGCGATGACGCTATCCTGCCAGGGTACAAGGACGCTTTTCACGGTGGTGTCGGCCGAGTCCAGAAGCTTGAGCTGATCGGCATTATTGATCAGAGAGCGAAGGGTCTTCACCTTGTCGTCATACGCGGCTAACTGCAAGGTCATGGAGGAGACAAACTCCTCCTGACCGGTGAGGACAAAACCGCGGAAATCTGATCCCGCTTCCTTTATGGCATCTTCGGCGTCGGAAGCCGCCGTGATGATAGACTTGTAGCGCTCCAACTCCGCGGTCGCCTTACTGTTTGCCTCCACCCGCCAGAAAGTGACTGCCGCGACCGCAATGGCTATGGCGACTGGAATCATATACCCAACCAGAATCCGGCTACGAAGTCTCATCTGACCCCACATAGACTCGCTCCCCCTTGTTAACAGATAGCCCTGGCTCACTCAGCCAACCAGGCCTGCGAAAGAAGACTGGGCAGGTCTAGAAGGCTGCCCGACTTTCCCTCGAAGGATATGAACCCAGAGACGTACGGCTTGGACCGCGCTGACATGGTCTGGGCCACTGGAGCCACCTCGTCAGCCTTGACGTAAGAGATGGCAAGGATGTCGTCAAAGACGATTCCCACCACGGCATCGTCCAGGGCGGTAACGGCCGCTTTGAGGCCTACCATTGCCGGACGGGTCGAAAGGGCGGGTAGCTGGAACAAACCACTGATGTCCAGGAGGGTCAGTATTTCCCCTCTCAAGTTCATCGCGCCCGCTACGAACACTGGGGCGCGGGGTATCGGCGTTATGGCCTGAACATCCGCAAACTCCCGGACCGTTTCCAGCGGCACGGCGAACAGCTCTCCGCTCAGGCGAGCGATGGCTACCGCCTGTCCAAAATCATAGGGCTCCAGAGCACGCTGTGCGTACTCCTCCGCCCTCCTGATCAGCACCGCTCTGTCCTCTGGTGTGGCCAACGGCCAGAACACGGGGAGGGGACTCGGGCTCTGGTTCTGATCTTGGGGCGTGCTCTGATCCGGGTCCGGTTCAAGCGCCGTATTTTCATCATGAAGTAAGTCCAACGGCTGAAACAGCCGGTCCACGTCCAGGATCATCGCGATTTCGACACCGGTCTTCGCCAGACTCCTTATGAGCACCCCGGAGTCGCCGCTGGGGCGCCTGGCGCAGGTGGGTGGGTCTTCGATGCTCTCGGCGCCAATGTACTCGACGCGGTGGACCGCATTGGATATCACCCCTAGCCACCGGTCCGCCTTCCGGAAAACCAGGACCTGATCTGACAAAGCATAGCCAAGGTTCTCGTGGCCAAAGACCAGGTCGAGTTGGATGACAGGGACGAGCGCTCCCCGAAGGTTAAGCACCCCGGCCAGATACGGTAGAGACCCCTCCACGGGCGTCAGCGCAGGTAGCCATAGGATTTCCATTACGCCGTCAGCCGGGACCGCAAACAACAGGCCCCGATGGCTGAATAACAGGTATTCCATCAGTCGCCGTCACCCTTTCCAACCATGGCCCGGCACTCCCTGACCAGTTGACGCGCGGTGACCTCGTTGTAAGGGCTGACCGTGGACTCCTGATCCATAGCTTCAAGGAGCTTTAGGGCCGCCAACCGGTTACGTTTGGCATGTGGGCCGTCTCCCGCCCTCTCATACAGTGCGGCCAATTCCAGGTACGCTGCGGGAGACTGAGGAGCCAAATAAATCGCGCGGCGGAAGAGCCTTTTGGCCTCCTCCGTGTCACCGCGCCACTCCTCGACTATCTGAGCCAGTAGAAAACAGGCTTCGGACGAGGTAGGGGCCCGGCGGATAGCCTCTTCGCAGCACTCGGCGGCCTCGGCGTATCGTCCGAGGTTCGCCAGGGACCTCGCCGCCCGGTATGCAGTCTCTACCTGGTCAGGGTCGGTGGGCGTATCGGTCTCACCGACTGACGGAGCCACCGGAGAATCGTCCGGGCCTGGATCCACGCTGCCAACCGGAACGATGACCGGAGCCACAACCCTCTCTGCCGCGGCCGCTTGCGATGCATAGTCCCCCGTGAAATCTTGGCGGCGGTAAACCACCAGTCGACGGAGCACCTGCGGGCGCAACGTGGCCAGGTCTTGTGGGGGTAACTCCGCGTGACCGGTAACCAGATACCCGTCCAGGGCCAAGCTCTGACCAAGTTTCCCTGCTATTCGAGTCACGGCATCGGCAGTCAAGTAGATAAGGACATTTCGGCAAACCACCAGGTCGAACGAGAAAAGGCCGGAGTCAGTGCCCGGATAGGTGTCACTCGCCAAGTTACCGCTACGGAAAGTGACCATGGAACGGATAGCCGGGTCAAGCTGCCATCCGGACCCGACGTGCCGGAAGTAGCGCTTCCGGAAGTCAGGGCTCGCCTCACGAAAGGACCAAGAGCTGAACAGGCCATTGCGGGCTCTTTCCAGAGCTTTCTCGTTTATGTCCGTTCCCAGAACCAGAACGTGCCATCCTTCATCACCGGCTAGAAGCTCGTGTGCGGCGATCGCCAAGGAGAACGCTTCTTCGCCCGTGGAACATCCGGCGCTCCAGATGCGCAGCGTATGGCTGTCGGTTCGCTTCTCAAGAAGGTCCGGCAAGATGACCTCCGTAATCAGGGCGAACTGTTCCGGATCTCGGAAGAAGTAGCTCTCCCCAGTGGTGAGCAGAGGCACAAGCCTCGTCCATTCTGAGTCGGGAGTTTCCTGGCCTCTGACCAGAATATCCAGGTAGTCTGAACCGGAGTCTAAGTGCAGCGCTTTCATCCTCACGTTTAGGGCTTGGCTGAACTTGGAAACATCGCGGATAGGTAGAGCCAGGCCGGTACGCTCGGATACCAGCTTCTGGAGATTGGGGATTTCGAGGGGGTGATGAGCCTCCACGTCGTCCGCTGGGAGCACGACCCCGGCTACTCTCCTTTCATCAAAGGTCGGAACACTTCCGTTGCTGGGCCGGGCCGGCCAACAAGGTATCCTTGGGCGAAATTCACGCCAAGGCTGTCAACTAAGCCCAGCGATTCCTCGTCGCCGACGAATTCGGCTATAGTCATCATCCCTAGCGCTCGCGCCACTTCGGCCATGGCCCTGACCAACTGCTGATCCATGGAGTCGATGGCCAGGTTTCGGATGAAACTGCCGTCGATCTTGAGGTAGTCCACCGGCAAGTACTTGAGGACCGAGAAGGACGAATAGCCCATGCCAAAGTCGTCGAGGGCAAACCGGCACCCCATACCCTTCAGGGACTTGACAAATTCGCGCGCCATCTGGACGTTCGTTATCGCCGCCGTCTCGGTCACCTCGAAGATCAGACGCGTGGGATCCGCTCCCGCCGAGGTCAGCGCACTCGAAACAAGGTTGGGGAACTCCCTGTCCTTTAGCGTCAAAGCGGACAGGTTAATCTCCAGATGCACAGGGGGACCGTCCTGGCGAAGACTTGCCAGGAGCGATACCGCGCGTTCAACCACCCACCGGTCGATGTCGCGCGCCAACCCCGAACGTTCGGCTACCCCAAGGAAGTTGGCCGGCAAGATGATCTTTCCATCTTCCCCGACCATCCGGATGAGCAGTTCGTAGTGGGATACGCGGTTCTCCTTTACGTTCACTATAGGCTGAGCGTAGAGCGTGAAGCCGTCGCCTTGAAGCGCTTTGCGGATCCTGTATTGCCAGCTGCCGTAATGGGCCAGCTCAGCTAGTTGGTCTGTGTCGGGGATGAAGACTACGGCGCCGTTGCCTCCGTCTCCCTTCGCTCTGGTCAGGGCCGCGTAGGCCGCAGCCACAACGTCCGTCTCCGTGGAACCATGGTCCGGATAGATGGCCGCGCCCGCACTCGCGGTAAAACGAGTGAGGGGGGAAAGGCTTGAGGTGCTCCGTTCCACCACCATGAGGAGTTCGCGGGCCACCGCACGGGCCTTGGCGAAATCCGCCCGTGGCAAGATGATGCCGAACTCATCGCTGTCAATTCTGGCCAGAATGTCGGTGTCCCGTAGGCGGCCCTTGATGGCCTGCCCCACACTGATCATGACTTCATCCGCACTCGGTTTCCGAAGACCGTGGCTGAGCTCTCGGAAGTTATCTAGGGAAAGCGCCAGCATCGCGCCCTGGGTCCCGGTCTGGGCCGCGACCTTGATGCTGTGGCTAAGCTCTTCCTGGAACTTGCGCCGGTTCGGCAGACCTGTCAAGGGGTCGTTGTCCGTGAGAAACGTCAGGAGATCCTCGAACCGCTTTCGGTCCGAAATATCTTGAACCTCGGTTATGAAATATAAGAAATGGCCGGCCTGATCGCTTACTGACGATGCGGTCAAGCGGACCCAGATGGCGTTTCCTGCTTTATGAACGTATCGTTTCTCCAAACGGAATCCATCAATCTCGCCATCGATGACGCGCTGGCGCAAGTAGCTTTGGGCGGCAACGTCCTGCCCGTCCGTCACCTGGGCAAAGGTCATCGAGAGCAGTTCTTCTTCGGAGTAGCCCAGCAGTTGGCAGAGGGCCCGGTTCACGAAGAGGTAACGCCCGTCCCGATCGGTGATGGCCCGCCCGGAAACCGAGTTTTCGAAGGCTTTGCGGAACGCCCTGTCCGATTGAAGAAGATCTGTGCCCGGTTGAGGGCCAGTCGTTCGAGGACCCGTGGAGGCCGGGGATGATCGACGGCGACGCATGGGAATCACGGTGGCCGCCGCCACTCCTCCCGCCACAACCGCGGCTGCCCCCCAAGCTAAAACGGTCACGTCGCTACCCCTCCGATCTCGCCAATTGGCCTTGTTGCCTGTTTCACCCCACCAAACGGAGCCGTAGGCTAGTCCGGTCCTTCCCCAGGGGCTTGCAGACTGCCATTCCCATGGAGAAGACCGAGGAACGCTGAAACAACCTGTGGGTCGAACTGCACTCCGGAGAGGCGAACGATTTCCGCCTCGGCTTGGTCGGGACCGAGTGCCCTCCGGTAAGGTCGATCGTGAATGAGTGCGTCATATGTGTCCACAAGGGATACCACCCGACTGACGATAGGTATGCTGTCACCCGCCAACTTACCCGGATATCCCGTCCCGTTCCAGCATTCGTGATGATGGAGAATGAACTCGGCGACACGGGAGATCGGAGGGAACAACCGGGCAATTCGGTACCCTATCACCGAATGCAGGGCAAGGTGGCCTTTCTCTTCATCCGTCATCGGCGCGAACTTCCCTAGGAGTGCGTCATCCAGTCCGACCTTGCCGAGATCATGAATCCTAGCCGTCAAATCCAGGTCGGCCAATGCCTGCTCGGGCAGTCCCAGCGTCAGGCCTAGCTGACGGCTCCAGGCCCGGACCCGGGTCAGATGCCCTTCGCCAAAATCCTTGGGCGGGAGACTTTCTAGGAGGAAGTTCAGTTGACTCACGGAAACTTCCTCAGCCCGTCGCATCTTGTCGGCGTACATCTGCTTGTCGGCCAAATCGAGGACCGTCTTCAGGGAGTCACCCTGCGCCGCGACGGAAAGGCCGACTGAAACCGACAGGTGGTATGGGCGTTCGGATGACCGGGAGTGATCTTCAAGCGCGGCGCGCAGACGCTTCAGCAAGGCATCGGCCTCTTCGCTTCCGGTCCTGGAGAGGATCACCGCAAATTCATCCCCACCCACACGCGCGATCACGTCTGATTTCCGGAAGACTCCTCTCAGAATGCGTGAGAACGTCTGCAGGAGTTCGTTCCCACGTGTATGACCCCAGGTGTCGTTGACCAGCTTCAAGCCGTCGACATCCAGCATCATTAGGGTCACTGGGTAGTCCCGGCCAACTTCTAGCCGGGACAGCTCCTCGTCGAAGTAGGCCCGGTTATACAGACCGGTGAGTTGGTCGTGGAAAGATAGGAGGCGGAGCTGTCTTTCGAGATGTCTCTGCTCCGTTACATCGCGGATGAAAGCCGAGAACTTTCCGCCGCCCAAGGAGGTCACACTGAATTCGACGTTCAGGACTCGACCATCCTTTGACCGGTGATGCGATTCGAACCGGGCCGAACCGGCCTGGGAGATCCGGGGCAAGCGTTCCAACAAGGGATTGGGCTCGTCGGAGGCTTCCAGGTCCCCAACGTGTTTCTCCAGCATCTCAGCCTTGGCATATCCGGACAGTTCGCAATAAGCTTCATTGACTTCCAGAATGGTCCCCTTGGCATCGAAGAGCCAAAAGCCGTCCAAGGCCGTGCGGAGGACGGCCGTGTGCAACTCACGATTGGCCTGCTCCAACTCGGTTTGGGTCCTGGCCAACTCCTCACGTTGGGCCACCGCCAGTTCAAAAGTGGAAAAGAGGAGTTGTAGGATCTGTTGTCGATCCCCCGGAATCCGGAAACGTTCGCCACCATATGTGATCTCCAGGGTGACGCTGCTCTCCGAATGCGGCGAAGGCTGGCCTTCAACAAGGCGTTCTACTAGGGACATCAAGTAGCCCTCATCGAAGGGCTTGACTACGAAGTTATCGGCGCCGACGGCGACGCCTTGAAGGATATCCCGTGGGCTCGTCAGCAGAGTAACCAGTATGACGGGGATCTGTTCTAGTGACTGGTCGTGCCGTATGCGTCTGCATAGCTCGTAGCCATCCATCCCAGGCATGATGACATCACTGATAACCAGCGCCGGGTTGGTTTCACGCAACTTGGCCATGGCTTCAACCCCGCTACCGACAACCGTGGGCCGGTAGCCGTGCCGAGCCAAGGTACGCCGGAGGAGTTCGCCCTGAATCAGGCTATCCTCGACTACCAGGATTTCCGCGCCATTTCCCGGCTCCCGGTTAACGCGTTCCGGGGATCTGGACCGACCAGCAGGGGAACTCTCCAGGGACAGTGGGGCCAAAATACCTGGTGCCCGCACAGATGATTCCAGGCCCGCCGAAGCAATACTTGTCGGAGGAACCACCGTGACATCGGGCAAGTCAAAACCGCGGCGCACGGATCTCCCCTCCTTGGGCATCTGTCATGTCACATTTCGACAAAGTTGGCAGGCTTCCTTCAAGATGGCAGGGAAGAAAACCCAGAACAGATGCGTTTGGAGGGTCAAGAACCGCACCATTTCCGGCACTCAGACCTATAGGGTGTAGTTTGGGGACTCCTTAGTAATGGTAACGTCGTGGGGATGGCTTTCGCGCAGGCCCGACGCGGTAATGCGGACGAAGGTGGTCCGCGTTTTCAGTTCCTCGACATTTTTCACGCCGCAATATCCCATGCCGGCCCGAAGACCGCCAAGGAGTTGGTAGACGGTGTCCGTCAGGGCCCCGCGATAGGGGACGCGGCCCTCGATGCCTTCGGGGACCAGTTTGACCGCTTTCTCCTGGAAGTAGCGGTCACTGCTGCCGGCCTTCATGGCGCCGATGGAGCCCATGCCGCGGTAGACCTTGAAGCTGCGTCCCTGGTAGATTTCCATTTCGCCCGGGCTTTCCTCGGTCCCGGCGAAGAGACTGCCGATCATGACGGCGTCGGCGCCGGCGGCCAGAGCTTTGACGATGTCACCGGAATACTTCACGCCGCCGTCGGAGATGACCGGGATGCCCTTCGGCGCAGCCACCTGAACGCAATCGTAGACGGCGGTGATCTGCGGGACGCCGATACCGGCGACGATCCGGGTCGTGCAGATGGACCCCGGGCCCATCCCGACCTTGATGGCATCCACGCCGGCCTCGATCAGATCGGCCGCGCCCTGGGCGGTGGCCACGTTACCGCCGATGAGGTTGCAGTTCGGGTGACGCTTCTTGATGGCGGCGATGAGGGCCAGGACGTCTTTCGAATGGCCGTGGGCGCTGTCGGCGACGATGACGTCGGCGCCGGCTTCCAGGAGGTTGTCCACCCGTTCCATGGCCCGTGCCCCCACCCCTACCGCGGCGCCAACCAGGAGGCGGCCTTTCGCGTCACGGGCGGAGTTCGGGTATTGGCGGACCTTCTCGATGTCCTTGATGGTGATGAGGCCTTTGAGGTTATAGTTCGCATCCACCAGGGGCAATTTCTCGACCTTCCGAGTCTTCAGAATCTGAAGGGCCTGGTCCAGGGTGGTGCCTACCGGGGCGGTGACCAGGTTATCCTTCGTCATCACTTCTTCAATGGGTTGGTCGAGGTCGTCCAGGAAACGGATGTCGCGGTTCGTTATAATGCCGGCCAGCCGGCCGCCGTTCCGGACGATGGGCACGCCGGAGATGCGGTATTTGGCCATCAGTTCGGTGGCCTGGCGAACGGTGTCGGAGGGTGACAAGAAAACGGGGTCGGTGATGACGCCGTGTTCGGAACGCTTGACCTTGTCCACCTCGGAGGCCTGCCGCTCGATGCTGAGGTTCTTATGGATGACACCCAGGCCGCCTTCGCGGGCCACGGCGATGGCCATGCGCGATTCGGTGACGGTATCCATAGGCGAGCTGAGGAGCGGGACGTTCAGGCGGAGGCGGGCGGTGAGGCGGGTGGAGATGTCCACGTCGCGCGGCAGAACTTCGGCGCGGCCGGGGAGGAGGAGCACGTCGTCGAAAGAGAGGCCTTCTTTGACGAACTTCTCCGGGTAGGCTTGCGGCTTCTGGACGTCGGGGCTGGATGAATCGGCGAGTTTATCCACGTTTCTCCCTCCGAAAAGAGGCCTCAAAAGAGGTCGTGGTGCCAGCTCTTGGGGCTAGCTTATTTTTCGTATTATAGCACGCGGAAATGTGGCCCTCAAGCACGATTTGGCGCCATGTTCTCACGATTTGGCGCGGTGTGTCACGGGACAGCTGGTCCTCCCGGGACAGCTAAGCCTCACGTGCAGTTTGGCGCCATGACCGGGGGCGGAGGCAGCCGCCGACGCTCAGCCTAGAGGCAAGCGGCTAGATCTTCCCCAGATAATCTCTGGCCGCCAGACCGGAGTACAGCTCGGCCCAGGTCCTCTGCTTCGCCACTTCTTCGGGCGTCAGTTCGCGGACGACCTTTGCCGGTACACCCACGGCCAGGCTGCCCCGGGGGATGACCCGGTCCTCCGGGACGACGGCGCCCGCTCCAATGACGCAACCTTCTTCGACCACCGCTCCGTTTAGCACCACGGCGCCCATCCCGATCAGGGTGCCGTCCTTGATGGTACACCCGTGGAGGACGGCCCGGTGCCCGACAGTTACGTAATTACCCACGGTGACGGGGAAGTTGGGATCGGCGTGGAGCACGGCCCCATCCTGCACGCTGGTGAAACGGCCCACCGTCACCGGCCGGAAATCGGCGCGGATGGTGGCACAGAACCAGACGCTGGACCCTTCGCCAACTGTGGCCGCCCCGATCACGTCGGCGCTGGGAGCAACGAACGCTTTCGGGTGGATATCCGGGATTCTTCCTTCAAGAGGGTAGATCACCTGGTCGTCAGCTCCTCTGTGAATCTTGTCCGTCGTTTCCGTGTTCTTCGTCGACGAGCCCTCGCCTTCACACCAGGTCGACCTTCACGCGCAGCGTGGCGGCCATTTCGCGCCACGAGACGCCGCGCAGGTCAAACCCGGAGTCGTCAAAGGGCTCGCGTGGCAGGAGAATGACCTCCGGCCAGGGGTCCCGCGGCCGGCGCGGTCTCAAGGTGCCACCGGCCGCCGTGCCACCGACGGCCGCAGCCGCGCTACCGGCGTCCGCCATGCCGGCGAGGGGCCGACCGTCCTCACCCACCGGCCAGCCCAGGTGCGCGGCGATGTCACCCACCGTTAGAAGGCCGGCGGCGGCGATGGAGCCACCGAAGAAAAGGTTGGGCACGGCTTCAAGGGCGGCGTTGCCCACCACCACGCCGCCGCCTACATCCGCACCGCCGCCGGGACGGCCAACGGATGAGCTGCCGGAAGAGGCGCCGCAAGAGGCGCCTGTTCGGCCCAGCCCACCCCACTCGAGGGCATCCAGCGTCATCCGCACGACCGGCGCGGCCAACTCGGATGTGAGCACCAAGGTGCGGCGACCGCGGTGGTGCCACACCAATTCGGCAGCCCGCCGGGCGCGGTCGGGGTCGATGTCGAAGTCCATCACCCAGCCGGGCCGCTCGCCCTTCCCCTTGTCAAGGGTTACGCGGGCCGTCCCGTCGCCGGTGGAAGCGCGGTCTCGCTCTCGCTCCCGCTCGGTGAGGCTGCCGGACGGGTTGGCCTGCCGGACGAGGACTGCGGGGTGGTCCGCTTCCGTGGCCAACTCGTGAGCGTCCACCCTTGAGAACGGCGTTCTCCCGCCGACCTGCAAGATCACGTCACCGGTCCTGAGGCTTGCCCGGTCGGCGGCCGAGCCCGGGCGTACTCCTACGACGTTCGCGCCCAGGTCCTCCACCCGCGGCGGCTCCACCGTCACCGGCATACGCAGCTCGGGCCGGACTTGGGCGGCGAAGCCCCTCAGTGCGTCCGGGAAGTCGGGCGGGTACCGGAGGGACTCCGGCGTGCGGCGCGTAAAAGCAGGCAGAAAGATTCTGGCCCAGGCGAACTGCCGCTCGTCGAGGAAAAGGAGCGTCCGGTAGAGGTCTTCCCACCCCACCAAGAAGGGCAAGGCCACAGCGCTACCGTAGCACGTGAGGCCGCCGTCGGAGGCCAGGGATGCCAGTTGATCCACCGTGTTCAAAGCCCCCAGGGCGTCGCGGTCGCCCATGACGCGCCGCCGGACGTCGGGGTCGGCGCTGTTCAGTGAAACGGTGACTTCCAAGGGTGCCAACGCCGCCAGGCGGCGGACCGTGGTCCGCTCCAGCCTCGGGGCGCCCGTGGTCACGGCCAGCACAACGCCGGGGAACCGCCGCCGCACGGCCTCCAGGATAGGCATGATCTGTGGATGAGAGAAGGGTTCGCCCTCGTTTACCCTGGTAGCTGATTCGCCGATGACCACCCGTTCCAGGTCGGGCGGCATGGCTTCCAGGTGGGCCTGGATCTCCTCCATCGGGCGGGGCCCGATGTGATAGACCTGAAGGCCACGGGGGTTATAGCGGTTACTACAGAAGACGCAGGCGAAAGGACATTGGGAAGTGAGCGGCAGCACACCGCGGCGTTCGGCCGAAAGAATAGCCTGGGCGACGACCCCCTGTCCACCAACTCCCTGTCCACCAACCCCCATTGGGGCGACCACGGCTACCTAAGACCTCCCTCGGCGCGGACCGGCCCCGGCCAGCTCTGGATAGAAGGTGGCCACCAGCCCCACGGCGACGCCGCGCAGATAGTGGACGATGTTCAGCGTGGCTTGTCCAGCCAAAGCCGGCGCCGGCGTTGGTGTCAGTTGCGGATACGGTGACAGCCCGGCTACCCGGTGCAGGAGGGCCAGACCGGGGGTATTGTGCAGCGGAATGGCCGGGAGCAGTCCGACGGCGGCCCAGGCCAGGCCCGATACCAGCATCCCGCCCAGGAAATACGCCCCACCGGTCCAAAGGCCCGCGGGGCGCCGCCGGTCATCCGCGGCGGCGAAAGCGCTGAGACCGACGACGAAGCCGGTCCAGATGCCGGCCAAGGCCAGCTCGATAGGGCCAGCGGCCAAGGCGGCCAGGGCTATCCCCACCATTACCAGGTCTCCACCCCGCCCGGCTCGGGTAGCGCTGGATGGACGGCCGGACCCTCGCGGCGGTTGCGGCGGCACCAGATAGTCCACTACGGCCGGTCGGGAGAACATGAGCCCCAAAATGAAGCCGATGAGAAGCCCCGCCGCCACGTCGGCAGGAAAGTGGACTCCCAGGTAGATACGGGAAAACCCGACTACCAGGGGAAACAGCCCCACCGCCCAAGCCCATCCCCGCCGCCCGCCGGCGGCCAGCCACAGCGCGACGAAGGTGGCGAAGGCGGCCGCGGCCTGGCTGTGCCCGCTGGGGAAGCTGAAATCCTTGGGGACGGTGTGGGAAAGGTTCTTCAGACCCTCGAAGAACGGGCGAGGTTCGGCCACGTAGACCTTGATCAAACTGTTCAGCCATGACGAGAAGACGAGCAATAGCCCCAACGCCGCCCCGCGCCGCCGTTCGACCCTCCAGAAGAGATAGCTGGCGACAATGACGTAAAGCGGAGTGGTGCCCAGGTCCGAGACGGAGCGCATCACCACATCCAGCAGCGGGGATGACAGGCGCTGGACCGCCAGCATCAATTGGTCTTGGATCATGCGCGCTCCACCGGCCCCTTCGTCAGCCCTTCTTTCGGCGGTCGCCCTTGGGCTACCTGGGCCGTTTCCCCTTTCACTAGCTCTCCGTTCTCCCCCAGCCAGCCGATGACACGTGCCGGCACCCCACCCGCGAAGGCCCCGGCGGGGATGTCCCGGTTGACCAAGGACATGGCCGAGACGACGGCTCCGTCGCCGATGGTGACGCCGGGGAGGATGGTGGTATTGGCGCCGATGACCACGTTGCGGCCAATGACGATGGGGCCGCGCCGCCATTCCTTGACCATAAACTCGTGGCCCAGCATGGTCGAGTTATATCCGATCACCGAGTTATCGCCGATGGTGATCATCTCGGGGAAAAACACATCGAACATGGCCATCAGGCCCACGGAGACGTCGCGGCCCACCTTCATCCCGCGCCAGCGGTAAAGCGCGTTCTTCAGGCCCAGGGCCGGGACGAACCGGGCCAGGTAGATGGCGGCGAAATTCCACGCCACCCGCCAGGGGGAGACGAAGCTCGTCCAGTATTGAAGAGAGTTCTTCGGCCCCGTGGGGTGCCTCTCCAGGGTTCGCACGCCGCCGTCGTTTCCTCGCTTTCTCCGCGCGTTGGGCGCGGCTTCCCGGCCGCCACTTTGCGGCCCCAATGCCTTAGAAGGGTAAGTCGGCCACGGCGTTTAGGTCCAGTGGCGCCGGCCCGTCCAGGAGATAGCGCACCAGGCCAGCGTGGGCGATCATGGCCGCATTGTCCGTGCATAGCGACAGCCTGGGGAAGTAGACTTCCAGCCCGGCCGCCGCCGCCCGTTCCTCCATGAGCCGTCGCAGTTCCGAGTTAGCCGCCACGCCGCCGGCCACGGCCACTCGGTCGAGACCAAGGGCGACCGCCGCCCGCACGGTCTTGTCCACCAGGACCTGGGCCACCGCCCGCTGGAAGCTGGCGGCGACGTCAGCCAGTCGGGGTCGCTCGGCGACGCCGGCCGTCGCCACCGCCGCTATCGCCCCCGCCGTCGCCCGTATGCCCGGCCTTCGGGAAGTGCCCGGCGCGTCAGGTCCAGACCGGGCCACGAAATTGGCCACCGCCGTCTTCAGGCCGCTGAAAGAGAAATCCCACGACCCTTCCTCGAGATAGGCACGGGGGAAGTGGTACGCCTCGGGGTCGCCGTCGCGGGCCGCCTGGTCGATGAGGGGTCCGCCTGGATATCCCAGGCCAAGGACCCGGGCCACCTTGTCGAAAGCCTCGCCGGCGGCGTCATCTCTGGTCCGCCCCAGGACCGTGATGTCCCCGGGGCCCTTCATGTGTAGGAGGTCGGTGTGACCGCCGGACACGATGAGGCAGATAAAGGGGTACTCGAGGCCGGGATACTCAAGGAAGTTGGCGAAGAGGTGGCCTTCCAGGTGGTTCACGCCCACCAAGGGCTTCCCCAGGCCGTAAGCCATCGCTTTCGCGGTGGAGACCCCGACCAGCAAGGCCCCTACCAGACCCGGTCCGGCCGTGACGGCTACCAGGTCGATCTCAGGTAGGGTGACACCGGCGCGGTCCAGCGCCTCTTGGACGACCGGGATCAGCAGCTCCAGGTGACGCCGGGACGCGATCTCCGGGACCACGCCACCGAAACGCCGGTGGACGTCGATCTGGGAGGCTATGATGTTCGATAGGATCTCCGGGTGGCCGCCGGGTGGGCGCCGCGACGAATGGAGCGCTTCGGAGGGGCGAGCGCTCGCGGGCCCGGCGGCGACGGATTCCTCAGCGGTCTGGATCACCGCCGCCGAAGTCTCGTCACAGGAGCTTTCGATGCCAAGGGTCAGAAAGGAGCCCACACTCGCACCCACGCCCACCTTTCTAAAGCTCGTCCTTCCACATGATGATAGCGTCTTCACCGGTATCGGTGTAGTACCGGCGCCGGAGACCCTGCTCCACGAAGCCGAACCGCCGGTACATGGCCTGCGCTCCCAGGTTTCCGGTGCGGACCTCCAGCGTCATACGGTCACAGTTGTTGCGCTTGGCCCGGTCGATAAGCTCCTGCAGCAGCCGCTCGCCAAAATGGCGCCGCCGGTAACTGGGGTGAACAGCGATATTGGTGACATGGGCCTCGTTGATGATGAGCCACATCCCGGCGTACCCCACCACCTTGGAGCCCAGCCGCCCCACGACGTACACGGCGAAGGCGTTCTCCGTAAGCTCGCGGACGAAAGCCTGGCGTGACCAAGGGGTGAGGAAGGAGGCCTTCTCCACTTCCATCACCTTGTCCAAATCTTCCATCGTCATGGTGGTGATGACCAGTTCCTCGGGCACTGCGCTAACCGCGGTCACGGCACCAACTCCCGTTTCTTAGCCAGCATGACCTCGGCCTCCGAAGGCCGGAGGTACACCGGTTGTAGTTCATCCAGGTCTCCGGCGAGGCCGGCGCCGGTAGCCCCTGACTCGGCTCCGGACGCGGCCGTGGCCCCGGACACGGCCGCGACCCTAGATACGGCCGCGGACCACTGGCGAGCGGCCAGGGCCGCCACGGATGCCGCGCGCGGATACCGCAGCCAAGGCGGAGCCAGGCGCACCCGCGATCCGAAGGCCTTCTCGATCAAGGGCCAGGCGCCGGCCGGTGGCGAGGTCCCGTCGCCGAGGAGCATGAGTTCCTTTCCCGGACGCCTGTGGGGTCCGATGATATCACCGGCTATATCACTGGAATCCATAGGGCTGAATTCAAGAAGCTTCTCCACCAGTTCCTCCGGGCTGAGAGCCCAGGGCCCGCGCCTGATGATCCCGTTCTGGGCCGGCGCGCCCGTACTGGGTGCGCCGGGCTCTGGCATCTGGACGTAGACGGCCGCGTAGACCTGCCCTTTCCGCGCGTCCAGGACCGGGCAGACCAGCTCCGCCGCGAGTGGCGGTGCCTCCGGTTCCAGGATGCCCAGGTTATTGGCCAGCGCGTCCAGCGTCGGCACGCCGAAGGCCGGGATTTTCAGGGCGAAGGCCAGACCTTTCACCGTAGCCAGACCGAGACGCAGCCCCGTGAAAGAGCCGGGGCCGGTGGTGCAGGCCACGGCGCCAAGGTCTGCCGGTCGCAGTCCCGCCTCCGCCAGCACCCGGTCCACCATGGGAAGGAGGCGCTGGCTGTGAGTCTTGCGGATGTCGGTGGTGAATTCCGCCAGAATGGATACGCCGGTGGCGATGCCCGTGGTGACGCCGGTGACGGTGCCAGCCAGCGCCACGCTGGCCACCTTGGTCGAAGTCTCTATCGCAAGGAGGTAGCTCACGGGTTGGGCCACTCCTGGTCGGCTCCGAACAAGAGGTGGACGTGACGGAAGCCGTGCGCCTGGAAGACCAGGTGGCGATGGGTACCAGGGTCGACCACATGCCCGGAGTCATCGATGGCGCCGCTGTCCGGATCGTCGTCCGCCACGGCCGCGACAGACAGGTGGATATCCAGTCGTTCCCTCGGCAGGATCTCGGCCACCCGGTCGGCCCACTCAATCACGGTAAGACCTTCGCCGTAGAAATAGTCCTCGGCGCCGACATCCAGCAGCTCTTCGGCCCGACGCAGACGGTACGCGTCCATGTGGTAAACGGGCAGGCGTCCGCCCTGGTACTCATTGATCAAGGTGAAAGTGGGACTGCGCGCGCCGGCAGGCACGCCCAGACCGCGCAGAATCCCTTGGGTGAGTTTGGTCTTGCCGGCACCCAGCTCACCGTAAAGGGCGAAAAAGTCCCCAGCTTGCACCAGCCGTCCCAAAGCCTCGCCCAGAGCAGCGGTCTCCCCGGCGCTGTGTGTTTCCACGGTCAATTCCAACCGTTCGGGGGAATGGGGCAGCAAGTCTAAATGGCCTCCGTCGCCTTGCAGGGATTTTTCTTCCGTGGATATGTTTTCCGCTCCAACGGATTCTTGTTCCCCCGCAAGGTTCCTGCCGTTTCGGGGCAGGTCTCGGCGACCATGACCCGGCTTGGGGGGCGACGGCGGTCAGGGATCAGCGGCGGGTAGCGGCGATCTTCATTAAAACGCGGTTAGCCACTACGGCCCCCTGCGCTCTGGTGGTCCCCTCCAGGGGGTGGAAGGCCACTTTCCCGTCGCCCGCCGGAAAGCCAAGGAGGATGCCCTGCTGATGGGCGACGGCCACGTAGCCCGCGAGGTCCGGGGAAATCTGGGCGGCGTCGGTGAAGACCGAGGCGGCGGCGCCGGCCGTTCCCAGTCTTAGGCCGAGGGCGCGGACCGCCATCCGGGCCATCTCCTGCCGCGGTATGGGCGCGTCGATGTCGACGCCCGGGCCCCATTCATCGGGCAGAATGAGCCCCGCCTTGACGGCCGGGACCAGCCAACCGGCGGTGGCCAGCCAGTGGGTGCCGAGCCTGGCCAGTTGCGGGTAACCGCCCGTCCCCGGCTCCGGCGGCCGGCCCAGCGCCGCGACGAAGACCTTGGTGAACTGGGCCCGCGTCAGCGGGTCACCGGCGCGGAAGGAGCCATCCGGAAAACCTCCGATGGCGCCGCGGGCGTAGAGGGCCAGCACATCCCGCTCCGCCCAGTGTCCCGGAGCCAGGTCCCAGAGGGCGGCGGCCGGAGTGGAGCGGTAGGGGTCGGCCTGGTATACTTGCCAACGACCGTCGGCGTCGCGTTTGAACCAGATGAGGTTGGAGCGGTCGATCATGCCGTCGCCGAGGGTGACGACGTAGGCACGCGCCCATCCCGTGGCATTACCCTTGAAAGCATCGGTGAAGTCGGAAATGGTCCCGAAGCCCGAAGTCCGCGGTGCCAGTTCCCGCGGAATCCCGGACCCGTCGTAGGACTCGCCCGGCTGGCGAGCGCTCGGTGCCGGCACGTCATCCCACCAGAGCGTGTACTGGGAGCCGGCCGGAGCGCCGGCGGCCGGAGCCCACTCCAGAGTGGCCCGACCCGACGGGTCCAGGGAGCGCACCCGCAAGGCCGGCGAAGGCGGGACGACGGCGGCCGCCGAACTCCTCATGGCGTCCAGCCAGTACTGGCGCAGACCAGGCCTTTCGGTGGGTAGCGGCAGAGCCCAGTTTTCCTGCAGCCGGGGCGCCGGGTACCACACGGTGGTGCGTTTGTCCGGGTAGTAAGTGCTGACTCCGGCGTAGGCCACTTCGTGGGCCATGGGCGACCCAAAGAGCAAGACGTAGTCGTCGGCCGCCACCTCGGCCGGGTTCCAGCGGTGTGGTCCGCTATCGGCCTCAGGGAAGTCGAGCAGACCCCTCAGTTTCGCCCACTCGGTTTGCGCCCAGGCGTCGTCGAAGAGGACTCCCTCGCGTTTGCCCAGGTAGTAGTAGGTAAAATGATGACCATACTCGTGGGATAGAGCGGGAGCGATCTCCCGGACCGAAGTGCGCTGGTTCATGTCGTACAGGACGATCCGGCGGCCCGGCTGCATGATGGGTCCGGTGGACGGCCAGGTGATCCAGGAACCGTCCCAATACCCCTGTGACGTCTGCCCCGGCTCGGGATGAAGTTCGACCGCGTCCAGAAGCGACAGTTCCTCACCGTGGAAGTTCCGGAGAAGCTCGTCGTAGATGTCTTTCAACTGGCCTTGGGTGGCCCAAGCAGTCGAATAGGAAATGATCCGGACACCGGAGGGCCCGCGGTACTCGGCTACCGGCGCCGAGGACGTGCCGGCGTAGGCAGCCAACGTCTGGCGCGGCGGGAACGACGTGGCCGAGAGGAACAAGGCTATGAGCAGGGCTGCCACAAAAAGGCGGCCTGCGACCGTCTTCACTGGTCTGCCAAATCGTCTTTCTCTGAACTCCACCAGCGCCTCTCCTTTTTCCCGGCCTTCGCTTTGAGCTTCGCCTCGGGCGTCGCCGGGCGCCGCGGTGCGTCGTCGTCTCCGCGCGGTCGCGCCACCCTTGTGCCTTACAGTTTCGGCGGTAGCCGCCCGTTTCTGGGTGCCAGGAGAACGACCTGGAACGTGGAACATTACGGGCGAGGTGTTCCACAGATGCGCTTGGTAATCAATGCCCAAAGACTGCAGCCTGAACATCTGGCGTCTATCCGCCGGGTCGCCCCAGACTTGGAGATTGTGGAAACCAACAGCTCGGAGCAGTTGTTGGTGGAATTGCCCCAGGCCGATATTCTCCTGGGTTGGAACCGAGACCTTTCGCCGGAGATGTGGAATAGGCTCCCGAAGTTGCGCTGGGTCCACGTTTTCTCGGCCGGGGTCGAGGGTCTGATGAGCCCGGAGTTCAAGAAGAGTGGCGTGATCCTGTCGAACTCCCGCGGCGCCCACGGGATACCCATCGCGGAGCATGTCATGGCGATGCTGCTGTCCTGGGAGCGAAACTTGGGCGGGTACGCCCGGAGCCAGGCCGCCCACCATTGGGAGAGGTTACCTTCAAGGGAAATCTACGGGCAGACTCTCGGCATCCTTGGGCTGGGTGGCATCGGGCGCCAGGTTGCGGTGCGGGCAAAAGGGTTTGGCCTGTGCGTGGTGGGTTTGAGGCGGTCGGCAGGGTCCGCCGGAGCCGAAGATGGTGGCGGTGCTGGCGCTGGCGACGCCAATTATGTCGACGCCGTCTTCGGGCCTGAGCAACTACACCAGTTCCTGGCAGGCCTGGACTATCTGGTGATCTCGGCCCCCCTCACCAGTGCCACGCGGGGAATGATCGGGGCGGCGGAGCTGGCGGCCATGAAGAAGGACGCCATCCTCATTAACATCGCGCGCGGCCCCATCGTCGATGAAACGGCACTGGTAGCGGCACTGCAGGGCGGCCGGCTGAGGGCCGCGCTGCTGGATGTCTTCGCAAAAGAGCCCTTACCAGCCGACAGCCCCTTGTGGGATATGCCGAACGTCCTGATATCGCCGCATTCGTCGGCCAACTCGCACCGCACGGTCGACCGGGGCATGGAGATCTTCCTTGAGAACCTGCGCCACCTACGCGAGGGGAAGCCGCTGACGGCGGTGGTGGACCCGGACCTCGGTTACTAGCACGGCCGTCCGACCAGGCCTGATTGCTCTTTGGGGGCCGAGGATGGCGGTCTAGCTTCCTAGTGCTTCTTTGACCTTCTTGAAGTCCTCCCAGACGGGGCGACGCTTACTGGGGTCGCGCAAGATGGCGGCGGGGTGAAAGGTCGGCATCACCTTTATTTCGTTGTAGTCAAACCAGCGGCCGCGGGCCTGCGTGATTCGGAGTTCGTCGCCCAAGATGACTTGGGCCGAGGAAGCGCCCAGGCACACCATGACCGCCGGGGCGATGAGCTCGATCTGCCGGTCCAGCCACGGGCGGCAGGCGGCCCGCTCGGCGGGAGTGGGAATCCGGTTGCCGGGCGGCCGGCACTTGACCACGTTGGCGATGTACACTTCTTCTCGCCGTAGGCCCACCGCTTCAAGGATTCGGTCCAGGAGCTGCCCCGCCGCGCCCACGAAAGGCCTCCCTGTGTCGTCTTCCACCTGGCCCGGCCCCTCACCGATGAGTAGCACGCGGGCGCGTGGGTCGCCTTCGCCGAAGACCACGCCCTTGCAGGTATCCCTCAGGCCGCACCGGTGGCACCCGAGCGCGTCCGCACGCAGCGCGTCTAGCTGAGCCGAGGCATCGGGAACGGGGGCCGTGACGGGGGTGGCGGGGGCGGGAGCGGAAGCGGGGGCGGGGGCGGGGGCGGGGGCGGAGATGGGAGCGGAGGCCACCCTACCCAGGCCGACATCCCATAGGCTAAGTTGACCCGGATGCCCGGGCGCGTCGGCGGGTTGGGTGAAGTCCAGCGCCATCTGGTCCGATGGCTGACTCTCGCCCCAAGGCTGGTGTTTCACGGCTTTTCCTCCTCTGTGTCGGCTGCCGTCGTCTTCTCGGCCTGCTCCTGTTCAGCCGCACGCCCGAGGTGGAGAGCGATGGCCTTCTCGCGGCGGGCGATGAGGGTCGGGGCCCGTTCGATGGCTCCTCGGTTGCGCAATAGGCCGTCGAGATAGGCCCGCCCCAACCTCGGATCCATTTCTTGAAGAGCGGAGGCCGCCTTTCGGCCCAGAGCGGTGGCTTCCGGGCAGTCCGGCCGGCAGGGCACGAAATTCCGTACAAAGTAGGCATATGGGTGATCCACGGTCGGAGTTGGCTGCCCGCCGTCACCCTTGACTCCTAACTGCCCCGCCGCCCTCAGTTCAGGGTAGAAAATATCGCCGCGCCGGTCACGGATGTAGGCCGCGATGCAGCAATCCGGATACCCGAGGATCTTGCCCATCAGTCCAACGTATTCCGGGGACATCTCCTCGGGGTAGACCATGAAGGTGCGAACTTTGGTCGTGTCCAGCTGCCGCAGTGACCGCCGCCGGATGCGGTGCCGCAGGGCGGTGGCCTTGTCCAGATCCCGCTTCGTCGAGTGGCTGGTGTAGAAGAAGATCTCGCGGGCGTTGGCGCGCGCCGACACCTGGTAGACGTGGAGCCCCAGGGCCTTGGCCCAATCGAGATGGGCCCTGTAGGAAGGAGCATCGCGCAAAGTGTCATTGAGGCTCATCTCGGCCAGTTTTGAGCGATAGACCGCAGGCGGGAGGACCAGCCGGTAGGCCGAAAAGAGGACTTTGTCAAGAAAGAGTCTGGCGGGGAACGTACCGTGGCCGGAACCCAGGTTCACGCGCTCAGTGAACAGTTGTCCCGTAGACCTGGCCACTTCCCCGGCATCGGGCAACTCCCCAGGTAGATGGAGCGCACCGGCAGGCCTGATACCCAGAACGGGCAGAAGCAGGCTTTCCCATAGCACCCGCGCCGCAATGCCCGACTCGTTAAGGAGGCGGGTCGCGGTCTCAAAGCCCAGACCTGCAGCTTCCTTCGTGGCTCTCATCATGCTGCTACCTTCGGCGCCGCGCCACCGCCTCCTTCCTACCGCAGGCGATCGCCGGTACGGCTCGTCGCAGGCAGCCGGACGCCCGCTTACCGTCAACCGGCCGGCTTGGCTAACCGGTGTACTGAAATCTAGGTTCTTCGTTGCCCGAATGTCTAGATTTCAGGACACCGGCCTCTGCTGCCCAAGAAGACAGCCCGATCGGGACCCTGACTGCGGGCAATGGACATCGGTTTGAGACTGTCAAGTGGCCGGATCCGCGTCTGTCGAGGAAGCAGTTGACTCATAATGAGTCTTATGTCACCCTATGCCGGCCATCGCCGACTGGGGGCCGTGCGCAAACCGCCCCGAAACTACCCTTGTCCTAATACTTCGCTTTTCACAAACTCAAAAACCTATTTTTCGGTACACCGCCCTGTCCCCGGCACGCGCTTGCCCCTCGCCAACCACCTAGAGTAAAGTGGAGGCCCGGATTCCTTCCGGGCCTCCCTCGTGTTTGGCTATCCTGCAGCACAGAGCACCGCGCTTACCGGGTCATGAAGCTTTTTTGAGGACTTGGCCAATGCTCTCTCTCGCCTCACGAAGTCCCCGAAATTCCTGACGCCCAGTGCCCGTCCCCAGATTTGCCTTCGCATGAAGGTGTTCCTTATCTAGTTAAGTGCCAAAATCGAGATGCGTGTCCCCAGGTTGGGGACCCGCATTGATATTCGGCCGTTGGCGGCGGCCCGAATTAGGTAATCTCTGTATTTCGCCCTCTTCGAATGAGCATTTCTTGCATTCTCAGTCGACCGCGTCTCCAGAAGTAGACCATAATGACATATTATAGTCTACTAAAAGCCGCAGGGCGCCCGTCGAGGACTCCGGAGACCCTCCTACGCCGCCTGTACCTGTCCCGGCATGAGAGCGATGTGCAAAAAACGCGCCTTCCGGTAAGGGTTTTAGCAAGAAATGTCCTACCGCCGCCGGCCCGCTTCCGGGACTTTGGTTCCTGACTCCCAGAGCTCGCCCCCAGAGTTGCATGCGCATGACGTTGATCGCCTGCTGGGTGGTGCATCGCTGGTCAGGGCGCGGCTTCTGCCAACGTGGCCGGGGCAAGACAGCCGTCCTGGTGTCGGTCATGGCCAGGTGCATAAAGCCGTAGGCCGCGGCGATCAGGGCCGGAACCCTCTCCACGCCGGGTACCGTCCGCACCTGAGCTTGTCCGCTGCCAAGGAGCGTCTTCTGGTCGCGGAAGCCGACCTCGATCTCCCAGCGCCATAGATAAGCCTGCACCAACCTCTCCAAGGACAGTTCCGGATCGGTGCAGATGAGGTAGACGGGATCACGGTAGTCCAGAGAGGCTGCCCTTTGGCTGGCCTGTAAGCCAGGGGCCTGATAATCACCAGGCGCAGATCGCGTCCGCGCGTGGCGCGCCAGCGCAGAGGACCGACTTCCTTGCACTCGACCGTGATGCGTTGCCCGGCCAGATAGACCTGGACCTGGCGCCAGGGAACGGTATCGCCCTGGCGGATCTGTTCGGGAGTCGGCATGGCGTGACCATGGATGCGGCGTCGACCGCGGCCGGGATTCGGCTCGGGCAAAGCGTAGAGCTTGGCATCCTTGCGAAGGCGGCCGATAAACGTCGTGCGGTCGGGCAGCGTCGCCATCATGGCGGTATTGGTGTAGCTCCCGTCGGCGGACACCACCACTCGCCGGTTGTCCTGGCCGTCAGAGTCCAGCGCCGCGCGCAGGGCAACCACCCTCTCAGCCCCACGGACGCTCATCCTGGTGGCAAGACAGTCCTTGCGATACTGCTCCCACAGCTCCACGGGAGCATTCTTGCGTGGTTTTCGAGGGGAGGGCAATGGAGCATGTCAATGGGGATGGCTCTGGCCCGCGACGGGCAGGGGCCCTCGGGCAACGCCGCCGCCACCTGGACAAACCGCTGGGCCCAGATGAAGTTATTGCAGAATGGCGGCCCCAGAGGATCCCGCCGCCAACTCGTGTCGGCAATCTTCCGGCCGCGCTTTCTTAGCAGGGTGTCCTCCAGCGAAAAGAGCCGGTATGCCGCCGACCAGTCGACGAACTGCTGGCCGGTGGCGTTGAGCATTCCGCTGACGGTATGGCGCCCGAGGGCCACCAGCGCATCCCAAAGCCTGAGATCTGGCCCGCCGCCATGACCGCTCCTGCTTGAAAGCCGGCCGCGTCTGAGCCCAAAGAGAATCGAAGGACTCGATCACTCCGGTTGCGGTTTATTTTTGAGGACCGACGATGGAGCGTTGAGTCTGCGTAGGACCAATTGCTCTTTGTCCTCGATGATCCATTCCACCATCTCACCCCGCTCGAAGTCCATGGCTTGAGCGATCGCCGACGGGAAGTTAATGTACCATTGCTCGCTGTTCTTGCGCCGGATGAGTTGGACCTTGGTCGGGTAGCCCATGGGAAAACCCCCTCCCCATCTCTAGTGACATAACTAGTATAACACAAAAAGGAAAAGCCGAGGACAACCACTTTCCTCGGCTCAGATGAGTGTCATTTATCTGGTTAAGTGCCAAACACGAGGGAGGCCCGGATTCCTTCCGGGCCTCCAGACTCCGTGTTAGCCGTTCGCCATTGTCACCCGCTAGCCTTCAATGATCTCCACATTGGCCCTGGGAATGGTGACGATCTCACCGCTCGCCAGCTTGGCCTTGAGGATACGCACGTGGGACTCGGTGTCAATCATCTGGAGTTCCGGCGGCAGTTCCACCACTTCAGCCACGAGGCCGAAGTATGGCTCGCGGATGATGCGGATGGGCGTGCCGGGCACCATGCCCTCGGCGTAAGCGGCGGCATCGACCGCCTTGTGCTTCGGCACGTAATCCGGAACGATGATCTCCGGCCGCATGACGCCGGCGCGGATCTGGGTGGCGCCGTTGATGGAGGCGACCCAGCCGTCCAGGTCACGGAGGAGGTTATAGGTCTTCGCCGCCATGGTGATCTTGCCGAAGCCTTCGGTGATGATGACCGTAGTCGGCACGTCCTCATGGCCGGTGATGGCCACGCCGATGTCGTACCCAAGGTAACTGATGAGATCGGTGTCGACGATGCCGCCCGCCACCGCGCCCTTGACTCCGTACTCAGCGCACTTCTTCAAAGCGGCGCCCGTCACCAGCGAGCCACCCACCACGATGCAGCCCTTGTGCTCGGGCTTGATGTCGGCCGCGTCGAGGACGTAGTCCTGGCTCTTCGCCAGGCACTTGATGACGCCCTGGACCTCGCCGCCGACGCCGAAGATACCCTGGATGAAGGCGCCCTTGGTCTCAATGACCACGCCTTCCTTCGGGATGACGGAAGAAACGCGCCCCTTGACGTAGGCCTCGATCTGCACCGGGATGGGGGGTTCGCGCAGGGCTACCTGCCCGGTGACTGGCGACACCATTTCCACGTATCCGTCGATGGGTGAAAGCACTTCTTTTTTCATGAGACCGAAGAAGGCCTTGTAGTAGGCGATGCGGTCACCCTTCTTGATCTGGTCACCTTGCTTCTTTACCATGACGCCTTCCACGTCCTCGGCTTCGATACCGAGTTGGTTGGCGACGTTGATGGTCTGCGGGTTGCCGGGGATATTGGTCGTGGCCACCACCATTTCGGGAGTGACCAGGTCGCCTTCTTTTACCAGAACTTCGCCGAGAAGGGGAAGTCTGCGGGTCTTATGAATGACCGTTTGTTCAGTTACTTTCAATCCAGGCGTGTATGCGTGGGCCACCTGTCATCACTCCTTTCAATTGGCCTTCTTCAACCGGGCGATGGTCTCCGGCGGGTAGACATTCATGGAATCGAACCATCCCACCAGCTTCTTGATGCGGGTGGCCTTGTCGTCCGGCAGGGAGAAGGGGCGGCGGCCGCGGGAATCAAGGATGATGCCGTCGGTGCCGCCTTTGGCGGTGATGGTGGCGCGGTGGCCGGCACCGTGCCCGATATCGAAGGAGCGGCCTGGGTGGATTTCCACTTCGGCCGTTTCGCCCACGGCGAGCGGAAGGGCCTTGATGGTGCCGAAGGTCGAAGTCTCTTCGACCACCTTGCCGTCGGCGTAGGTGACCTTCACGCGCATGGTCTCCTGGCCTTCGCGTCCGGGGCCTACGGGGGCGATGGCCGTGCCGAGCCGGATGAGGCAGTCGCGGTCGAAGACCTGCGCCGATGCCTTCGGGTGCACGGTGGAGAGCACGCCTAACTGCGGCATCATGAAGATGGAGTCCACGGCCAACTGGGTCACGCCTTCCGGTTGGAAGGCATCCAGCATCATGATGACCGACTGGACGCGGCGCGGGGCGTGGGAGAGCACGCCGCCGGAGCCGATCAGCATCCCTAGTTTCATCAGGTCGATATGGCTCTGGCCGGTCAGGGTCTGGTCGAAGGCCGACCCGGCGTCGCGGGCTTGCTGGATGCCGCGGAGGCCGACGGCCAGGCTCTTATGGTGCTCGAACGCCAGGCGCAAGGCTTCGCGGGAAATGGCCTGCTCGATGATGAGGTCGTCCTGGGTCTGCGGGACCGTGGTGGGGCGGACCATCTTGTTCCGGATACGGTTTCGGAGGTCGCCCTCGTCGATGTCGAAGGGCACCCACCGCATGATGTTGGCGACCCCGGCTTCCAGTAGCACGTTGCAGATGCTGTAGCTCATGCCCAGGTTCGCCGACACCGTGCGGTTAAAGAGCTCGAAATCGTCGCCGAAGACGGAGAACACGTCGGTGGTGGCGCCGCCGATGTCCACGCC
Organism: Bacillota bacterium; assembly: GCA_021791495.1. Classification (GTDB taxonomy): domain Bacteria; phylum Bacillota; class Sulfobacillia; order JAJYWN01; family JAJYWN01; genus JAJYWN01. The sequence goes on along the minus strand of JAJYWN010000075.1, from coordinate 4,361 downwards.
GATGACCGACATGTTATGCTCGCGGGCGGCGTTCTGCATCCCAAGGCCCACGGCGCCAGGAGTCGGCATGATGGGCACGGGGGTCCATTTCATCAGCTTGTTGTAGCCGGGGGCCTGGGCCATGACGTGCTCCATGAAGAGGTTATGGATCTCTTCGCGGGCGGGACCCAGGACTTCTTTTTCAAGGACGGGGCGGAGATTGTCGACCTCGCGGAGGTCGGTCTTCTCAGAGAGGATATCCTTGATGTATTTGCGGGCCGCGGTGTTGCCGGCATAGATGACCGGCAGCTTGAAGCCAATGCCCAGACGGGGCTTGGGCTCGGCGGCGGAGATCAGTTCGGCGATCTGGGCGACGTGCGTGATGGTCCCGCCATCGATGCCGCCCGAGAGGAGGATCATGTCGGGGCGGAGGTGGCGGATGCGCTGAATTTTCTGGTGTGGCAGGCGTCCGTCGTCGATGGAGATGGTGTCCATGACGATGGCGCCGGCGCCGAGGGCGGCGCGCTGCGCGCTCTCGGCGGTCATGATCTTGATAACCCCCGCGACCATCATCTGCAGGCCGCCGCCGGCGCTGGACGTGGACAGGAAGATATCCACGCCGCTACCATCGGGCTGCCTCGGGGTGATGACCCCTTCGTCGGATAGGAACTTCTTCCCGGTCAGCTCTTCCAGTTCGCGGATGGCGTTCCGGGCTCCGGCCGTCACGTCCTCAAAAGGCGCCTCCACCGTGGTAGGGGCTTCGCCGCGATGGATGAGGCGGTACTCGTCCCCGACCTTCTCGATGAGGATAGCCTTAGTTGTCGTGCTGCCGCAGTCAGTGGCGAGGATTGAGTTTATCTCGCGGTCGAGTTGGAACTTTGCTTCGTGCTTGGTCTCCGACAAACTAGCCCTCTCCTCCCTTGCTTTCGACTAGCGCTGGCCAGAGCCCCGGCGGTAACTTAGAGTGAGATGAAGGGCTCAGCTCCAAAAGGCATGATTTACGTTAGTTCGGTGATAGAGAGAAAATCCCTTCCTGACGTAACCGCAAGAAACAGCAAAAAGCGACACCCTGTGCCTGCAAAAAGAATGGGCCCGACCGGTGTCGAGCCCCGTGCGGAAGTCACCGGGGAATGCCCGGTACTACTTCCTCTTGAAAAGGTTCCCGATGAACTTGGCCGGCGTATTCGTAACGGTGATACCGGAGGCTTTGCGTTCCGCGAGTTCCCGGGCGCGACGCTCCTTTTCCTTCTTCCGCCATTCTCTCTCTGTCCGGTCCTGCTCCGTCGTGAGTTCCTCGATCCGGTCCAGGAGGCGGTCGATGTTCTTACGGTCTTCCATGACGAGAGCGATTTCCGACGATAGCTGGCTGTTCAGGGCCACATTGATGAAGGGCGAGAAGAATTGGACGGCCTGGCTGCCGATGAAACTAATAGGACGGGACATTTCCACGAAGATGACCGCCGGTGTCGAAAGGCCGCGTTTGACCACCTGTTTCGCAAGCCATTCGATGATCTCGTCCCGGCGTTCAGGCGTGATCTCGGTCAACATCGAGACTTCACCTCGCGGCAAAATGCATTCGCCGCGGCGCCGCGTCGCTCCTTCAGTTGCCAGCTGCTTTTGTTTGGCTCAGTGGGAACGCTCTTCCTTTTTTGCGAGCGCCTTCTGTCTCTTGACGCGGTCTTCCTCTTTTGCAAGGAATTCCAGCCTGAGCATGAAGTCTTCCAGGTTCTGGCGATCCTCCAGGAGATTGCCGTAGCGATAAGTGCGGCCGAAGCCGACCATGGCGTCGATGAACGGTGAGAAGAAGTGCACGGCCTGGCTGGCGATGAAAGACAGCGGCTTGATGCTTTCGGCGACGATGATTCCTGGCACCGTTAGGCCGTAGCGGTGCGTCTTCTCGGCCAGGTCATCGATCACCTTTTTTCGCTCCTCTGGAGTGAAAGGAACCAAGTCCACCCAGCAAAGTCCTCCTTGTAAGAGCCATTTATCGATCCCATGTCCCGTCCGGACGGCGGCAAAGGTAGCCCGGCGACGGGTCAGTCGTAATCGCTGCGCTCTCAGGTCATAGACTTGCCTAAAGCAGGGTCTGGTAGCCAGAAAGCATGCCGGCAGGGCTTTCTGGCCGACGGAGAAGTTCAATAGCGGCGGGTTCCGGCGGTTACGGCGGTCCCGTGATGGCCATCAGCGACGCAGGCGGAGGTGTGCCAAAGCGGGATGGTGTGGGCGAGAGGCACGAAGTGGGGGGCCAGGGCCGCGACACTGGTGCTGTACCTCGCGGCCCTGGGGATACCTCGCCTCATTCCGGATCGGGCGGTGGGCGGCTTCCCACCGATGCCGTTTCGTTAGTCCTGCTCATAGCGGCTACCACCCTGTTCCCGCGAGCAGTGCTCCGCAGACGAGGTTAAGTAATTCTCGGACACCTCAGAGGTTCGAACCGCTGGATCCTGACGGCCGTCAGGCCAGAAGTGGTGATTCTTGTATTTGAGATTGACGAAAAGGGCATTTTTTGTAGACTTTCGTCTGTCGCCGCCAGGCCGCCGCCAAGAGGTAGACCGTAACCGAGTCTTATGTTGACTCCGGGCCCGGGTATGAGTTCATCTCGACCGTCTGCTCCCCCAGAACCTCCGTCCCGGGCTTCCCCCAAGGCGAGCGAGGGAAAAAATGCGCCTTCGCAAATGAGCCGATACAAGAAATGTACATCCTGACGCAACAGTGGTCGCGAGTCTGCAAACCGCGAAGCGTACGAACAACAGGGCCGCCCCCGTCTGGGGCGGCCCGTTTGTTTCTGGAAACCATCTGGAGGCTGTCTAGGTTATCTCTTACACCTGAGGTGCGCCTCTAATGAGGGTAAGGCCTGCGGCCTCCTGGCTATAGCACTTCCACGTTGGGCCGCGGCACGACCACCTTGCGGCCGTCGTCCAGTTCCAGCTCCACCACCGGTACCTTGGCCTCGGTCTCGACCGTTACGGCGTCGCGCGGCAGGGCCAGGACCTTGCCCTTCATACCGAAGTAAGGGGCATTGATCAGGCGAACCCGCTGGCCCGGAGAGAGTTCCTCGTCCACCACGGTGACCTTGGTCAGGGGCTTGTCATAGTCAGGGAAGGGGACGATGACTTCGGGGCGAATGGCACCGGCGCGGATCTGGGTGGCGCCGTTGATGGAGGCACGACGGCCCTCCAACGCCTTGAGGAGGGTGAAGGCGTCCTCCCGCATGTCCAGGGTGCCGAAGCCTTCCATGAGGATGACGGTGACACCCACGTCTTCCTGGCCGGTGATGCCGACGCCCAGTTTCACGCCCAGGGAGTTGATGAGGTTTAGATAGCTGGCCGTCCCAGTGACCAGGCCTTTCGCACCGACCTCGACACACTTGCTGATGGCTTCGTTGGTGGCGAAGGCGCCGCCGACGACGATCTTCCCTTCGCACTCCGAGGTGATCATCTCAGGGGTCAACGTGTCGGAGGCTTTGTTCACCAGGACTTTCAGCGCGCCGTGGGTTTCTCGGCCGACCCCGAAGATACCGGTGATGCGGACTGCGGGTGTATCGATCCACACGCCGCGCCCCGGAAGGACCTCAGAGACTGTCCCTTCGACGTAACCCTTCACCACTACTTCCTTGAAGGGGCGGGCGATGGTGACATAACCAGTTGACTCATTGATCTCGGCGATGATGCCGGAAATGGGAGCCCGGGCGTTCTTCGTGAAAAAGGCCTGCGCCTCACCCTTCTTCGCTACGAACTGGCCCTTCTTCACTTCGTCGCCGATCTTCTTCATCATGAACTTGGGCAGTTCTCTCGGCTTCACACCAAGTTCGAAGGCGGCGTCGAAGCTGATGGGCGGCTCTTCCTTGCCGAACTCTTCCCGGATGACCACGCGGCCGGACTTGGAGGAGATCTCTTCGATGACGCCGTCGGTGGGGGCCTCGTACTCCTTGCGGCCGTACAGACCTTTCTCGGCGCGGGCGATGACCTCTTTCGTCTTGATCCGGTCACCGATCTGCCGCATCATGGACGACGGCAAGTCGGCGGGCTCGATGCCGAGGAGGCGGGCTACCGGCACCACCCAAGGGATACCCGGTTTGAGACTGATCTTCGCCACCACGGTCTCGGGCTCGACCTTATCGCCCACTTGCGCGATGACTTCACCGGGCAGGGGCAGTTTGCGCAGCTTTCGGATCTGGACCACGGGGAAATTACCGTCTGCCGAACCTTCCGAATAAGCCACCGGTCTTCTGACCCCCCTTCGCCGGTGCGTCGGCTTTGGCGCCGGTGACCGGGCTGGCTTTTTGGTACTTCTCGATGAACTCGGCCGGGTACGCGTCCATGGCTTTGATCCAGGACGAGACCTTGGCCACGCGCTCGGTGTCGTTGGTGGGCAGCTCCAGC
>JAJYWN010000016.1:9809-149527 GCA_021791495.1 Bacillota bacterium | reverse complement strand
CGTCCTTCACAATGGAGCGGCAGGTCTGTCGACGTGAGGATCGCGTGGCCCTGCCTTGCTTTCCCCTGCTAGAGGGCACGGGCCCAGATTCACCTTCCTCGGGCGGTACGACAGCCCGAGGGACAGTGGGTTCCAACGGGACACGGGCAGGCTCCAACAGGTGGCTACGGAGGTTCAAAGAAGCCCCCAAATACCCCTTGGGGTATGGTCTCGGGAAGGGGGGTAAACCCAAGATACTCTCATGTCGAAGGAAAAGTATCCTGAGTTTACTCCACCCGCGGTCTTGCCGTGCATTGGCAAGGACCGCGGGTGGAATGGCACTCAGGGGTCCGTTGTCCATGTTCGTCAACAGTCTCAGGGGCGGTCACGAAGGGCGGCGCTTGCCCGCTACGAAGGGGTCAGCATCTCCTTGACGATCTGATTCACCAACCGCCCGTCGGCTTTACCCCGAACCTTCGGCATGAGCGCTCCCATGACCTTGCCCATGTCTTTCTGGTCTTTCGCGCCGACCTGCTCGATGGTCTCGCGGCAGATGCGGCGGACTTCGTCTTCGCTCATTTGCTCAGGCATGTAGGCTCGGAGGATGGCGATCTCGCGCCCCAGCAGCTCGACCGTCTCGGTGCGGCCGGCCTTGACGTAGTCGGGGATGGCGTCCTGGCGCTGCTTGATCTCCTTGGCCAACACCGTCAGAACTTCCTCGTCGCTCAAAGCGTGCATCTTATCGATCTCGGAGTTCTTTATCGCGGCACGCGCCAGCCGGATGACAGACAGCCGTTCGCGGCCCGCCTCCCGTTCCTTCATCGCGGTCTTCATGTCCTCTTCCAGACGTTCTTTCAGGGTCACTTCTCAGCCCTCCGTGTCGTACCAGTAGTATGGTGGCGATCAGACTGCTTGGTTCTTTCCAGCTATTCTCCACTATTTGGTGAAGGTTGCCAAGAACCATTCTAACTCTTTGGGGCGTTCTTTTTACCTCCGTGCGGGCCAAAATCACCACGGCGCCGTAAAAAGAGGGCAACAAAAATCCGGGGAGAAAGTGCTCCTCCCCGGACTGTTGTCCCCAAAGGTGGCTTGCGTCCGTCGCTTCTAGTACTTCCTGCGGCGGGCTGCCTCCGATTTCTTCTTCCTCTTCACGCTGGGCTTGTCGTAGTGTTCCCGGCGGCGCGCCTCGGCCAGAATCCCGGCTTTCTGACAGGCCCTCTTGAAGCGGCGAAGGGCGGCATCAAAGGATTCGTTCTTGCCGACTTTGACTTCGGCCATTGTTCATTCCCCTCCCTCCGCCTAGAACATGAGCATTAACAATTCATTTTAGCCTCTTGCTGCAGCTTATGTCAATTGAACCTTTCCACCGCGCCGGCATCAACCTGGCGGCCAGCTAAGGTCGCGCCCACCCAAAATATGGAAGTGTAGATGCTTTACAGACTGTCCCGCACGCGGTCCGATGTTGGAAACCACCCGGTATCCGCCGGCCACCCCTTCGGAGGCGGCGATGGCCGGAATGACGGACATGATGTGTCCGACCACCGCGGCGTCGGCCTTGGAAACCTCATCAAGGGAACCGATGTGCTTCTTCGGCACCACCAACACGTGCACGGGGGCCGCGGGATTGATGTCGCGGAAAGCGTAGCAAACGTCGTCTTCATAAACGCCGCTGCTGGGTATTTCCTTGGTGACGATACGGCAGAAAAGACAGTCCGACATGTGGAACCCTCCACCACCAGGGGCGCCGGCCGAAGAGCCAAAAAGCCCCAAGAGCATTGGTGTCATTATCCATCATCACTCGAAACGTTATTCTCCCAGGGGCCGTCAAGTCCTGCCCCCGGGCCGTCGGCGGACGGCGGCGGCGTAGCCGTGCCTCTCAGCGCTGGTAGACCACCCGCCCGCCGACCACGGTCAGCACCGGCCGCGCCCGCGGAATGTCATCGGGATCGCCGCCGACCAGGTCGCGGTCGAAAACGGAGAAGTCGGCCAGCTTGCCAAGGGTGATGGTTCCCCTCGACCCTTCCTCATAGGCCGCGTACGCCGCCCAGGACGTGTAACCCGCCACCGCTTCCATGGGCGAGAGACGTTCCTCCGGATACCAGGGCTGACTGGCAGGCTCGTTCGCCCGTTTCCGGGTGACGGCAGCGTACACTCCAGCCAGAGGGTCGATGGTCTCTACCGGAGCGTCGGAACCGAAACACATTCGCGCCCCGTGGTCCAGAAGCGATCGGAACGGGTAAGCGTAACGGGCCCGCTGTCCCCAGTGGCGGTCGGCCGTGTAACGGTCGGAGGTGGCGTGGAGAGGCTGCACCGAGGCGATGACGCCCAACTCCGCGAACCGCCCCAGATCGTCCGGGTGCAGCAGTTGCGCGTGCTCGATGCGTTGCCGCAGCCCGCCGGCCCGCGAGACGCGTTGGTGCTTGGCAAAGGCGTCAAGGCTCAGGCGGTTGGCGCGGTCGCCGATGGCGTGGATGGCCATCGCGAAACGGGCCGCCGCCGCCCGGCCGATGAGGAAGTCGAGCGTCTCAGGGGTAATGGTGGCAATACCCGTGTAGTCCTTGGTGCCTTCATATGGCTCCAGCATCAAGGCGGTCTGTGCCCCGAGGGCGCCGTCCACAAAGGCCTTCACACCCAGGAGGCGCAAGTAGTCGTCGCCGAGGCCTGGCTCCAGGCCGATGGTGGACGCCGCCTCCAAGTTACCGGCGGGGACCATCATCCGCACGCGCAGGTCCAACTGTCCGGCACGGCGCAATTCCTGAAACCCCCGGAAGGCCTCCGCGCCTTCGCAATCGTGGACGCAGGTCAGGCCCAGGGAGTTCGCCTCGGCCTGCCCCTTCAAGAGCGCCTGCGCGTTCTCGTCGCGGCCGGCCGGCGGGACGTGGCGCCAGACGAGACCTGAGGCACTCTCCTTCAAGATGCCGGTGGGTTCGCCGGTGGCTGGGTCGCGATCGATGGCCCCGCCCGGCGGGTCCGGCGTGTCGCGGCCGACGCCGGCCAGGCGCAGCGCCTCACTGTTGGCCCAGGTCGCGTGCCCGCACTTGCTGTGGAGGGCGACAGGGTAGCCACCGGAAACGGAATCCAGGTCGAAGCGGCTGGGGAAAGCCCCATCCGCCCAGGCGTTCTTGTTGAAGCCCCCGCCGGTGATCCACTTCCGCGGGCCGGGGGCGTCCGCGCTGACCCTGGAGGCGGTGCCGCCGTCACCCGCCGTCGTGGCCGCTCCGGCCGCCGCCACCGCCTCCGCCACCTTGGCCAGCGCGGTGTCCAGTGCGTCCACACCGTCCAGATCCACTTGTGCCAGGCGCCAAGAGAAGGAGAGGAAGTGGGTGTGGCAATCGGTGAAACCGGGGAAGATGTGGGCGCCGGCCAAATCGACCAGCCGGTCGCCGGCCCGTCCACACAGTTCACGGGCACCCTGGTCGGTGCCGACGTAGATAATGCGATCCCCTTCCGCGACCACGGCGGTGGTCGCCGCCGTTGGCGATGGGTGCGGAGATTGCGGATCCATGGTGTGGACTATTCCGTCGACCAATCCCAACCTGCTTGTCACGAAGGACCCTCCTCTGAAGCGAAGCTCGAGTGACCCGTCTAGAGCAAACCGATGATTCCTCGACCTAGAGTAAAACCGGCAATTCACGCCCTAAGGTGGTTCCGTCCGGTGTCACCTGGCAGTCCCAGGCCGCCACCAGTACGCCCCCATCGCGCGCCCTCCGGAGGTGTTGGGCGAATTCCGGATCGGTAGCGATATTGGGTGCGAAGGCCCGCGCATCCTCCCTCTGGATGACAAAAACGACGGCCGCGTGAGCGCCCTCGGCGACGACCCGCCGGAGGTCATCCAGGTGCCGGGCGCCGCGTTCTGTAGGCGCATCCGGAAAAAGGGCCGTGCTATCGCGCACCAGGGTCACGGACTTGGTCTCGACCCAGAAAGGCGGCGACTCGGGCCGCTCGAAACGGAGGTCAAAGCGGGTGGGTTTGTGGAAGGCCGGTTCGGTGACCACCGTGGGGTAGCCGGAGAAAGCAGGGACTTTACCAGCCAGCGCCGCCTCCTTCAGCACCTGCGGCGGCAGGCGCGCGTCCACACAGACGAGGCCGCCGCGGTGTTCGACTAGGAGGAGATCGTAAGCCGTCCGACGCACAGTGCCGCCGTCCGCCCGCACGAGCGCCGGCCGCAGGTAACACCGGTTTCCCGGCATCAGGAGCTCCTTCAGGCGCCCACTGTTGGGCAGGTGGGCCACGGACATTCCGTGGCCTTCGCCGCCGCCCGGCCCCCATTCCGCGCCGTCCGAAGCCGGCACGCGCAAGCGCACACCGACGGTAAACCGGTTCAGGCGCCCGACGACCGTCGCTTCGACTAGAGGTGCTCCGGGAAAGTTCAAGAGGACACCCCGGTCCGGCCGGTTGCCGTGCCGGTGCTCCCTCCGGCTGCCTCACCGGCGCCCATGCCGGCACTCCCCTCGATGGCCCTTTCCCGGCGCTGTTCCGCCTGCCCGATTAGGCCGAAAGCCGCCAGCCCGGAGGCGGCGACGATCCCCGCCACCACATACATGAGGGAATAACCGAACTTATCGGCTACCAGGCCGAGGAAGACCGACCCCAGGCCGATTCCCAGGTCGAAAGCGGCGGTGAAGGTCCCCATGGCCGAGCCGCGGCCTCCCGGCCCGGCGCGGTCGATGGCCAGCGCCATCAAGGCCGGATTGGCGAAACCCATAGCGGTGCCGTAAATGGCGGCCACTCCCAAGAAAGCGGGTATACCGCGGGCCGCCGCCAGACAGAACATGGCCACCGCCGCCAGACCCATTCCCGGCGCGATGGCCTTGCCGCGCCCGTACCGGTCGGCCACCACCCCGCCCACACTGCGACTGATGATCAGGGCCGCCGCGTAGACCGTGAAGAAGAGGCCGACCTGCTCGAAGTCCCGCTTCGGACCGTATAAGGGCAGGAAGGAGAGGGTCACCCCATAGGTCGCCGTGAGGGCGATGAGCACCAGGGACGGGTATACGGCGCCGGGGTGGATCAGGGCGGGCGGCTTCGTCCCCGGCGCGGGACCGGGAGCCGTGGCCTTCCCGCCGGTGCCCGTCCTTTGATAAGCTGTCGATCCGCCCACGGGGCGCAGGAACAGCGACATCAAGACCGCCACTCCACCCATGGCCGCCGCGGAGAGAAACAGTCCCGCATAGTCCAGCCGTTTTAGCAGAAAGAGCCCGATGGTTGGAGCGATGGCCATGGAAACGTTGGAGAACATGCCGTAGTAGCCGACGGCTTCACCGCGCCGCTCGGCCGGGGACACATGGGCTACATAGGCGGAGGAAGACGTGGTGAAGAAAGCAATCCCTGTGCCGTGGAAGATGCGGACGACCAGGATGGCCAGGACCGAAGCAGCCGCCACATAGAGGAGCGGCGCCACTAAGAACACGGCGGTACCGGCGATAATGAAGAGCCTGGTCCCGACCCGGTCCACCCCGCGACCCACGAAGGGCCGCAGGGCCGTGGCCGTGATAGTGAAAACGCCCAGGATGAGCCCCACATCCCGGTCCGTCCCGCCCACCTTCAGAATGTAGCCGGGCAACACCGGGAGCAAGAAGTAGAAACTAACGAAGAAGGCAAACGAAATGAACGATACCAGGACGAACTCGAAGGTCCAAATGGGAGAGCGGGTCTTCATTTACCATCCCAGCGGGTAAGAGAGCGCTGCCGGTCGGCATGCCGTTCCAGGGCCAGTTCGATGAGGTCCGTCACCAACTGGGAGTAGGAAACCCCCGACGCCACAATCATCTGGGGGTACATGCTAATGCTGGTGAACCCGGGGAGGGTGTTGATCTCGTTCACGAAAACCTTGTTATCGCCACTCCGGACGAAGAAGTCGACGCGGGCCAGCCCGGCGCAATCGGTCGCCAGGAAAGCGCGCACGGCCAGGCTCCGGATCTCCTGGGCCACGGCCTCGGGTAGGTCGGCGGGGATAATCCCTTCGGACAGGCCGTCGAGGTACTTGGCATAGTAGTCGTAGAATTCGTTTGACGGGATGATCTCACCCACCACAGGGGCTACTGGGTCATCGTTCCCGATGACGGCGCACTCGAATTCACGGCCGGCGATGCCCTCTTCGACGATGACGCGGCGGTCGTATTTGGCGGCTTCGTCCATGGCGGGTCGCAGGTCGGCGGCGCTCTTGACCTTGGTCACGCCCACGCTGGAGCCCAGGTTCGCGGGCTTTATGAACATCGGAAAGGCGAACCGCTTCATCAAGGTCAGAGAGACGGCCTCGGGGCTGCGCTCCCAATCCCGCCGCTTGACGATGACGAAGTCGGGTGTGGGAATGTCGCTATCGTGGAAGACCTCTTTCATGATGCCCTTGTCCATACCGACCGCGGAGCCCAGCACCCCGGCCCCGACGTAGGGCACGGCCAGGACCTCAAAAAGACCCTGCACAGTGCCGTCTTCGCCGTAGGTCCCGTGCAGGACGGGAAAAACGACGTCAAGGGGAAGCGGGGAAAAACATCCTGGCCGCTCTTCAAGGAGAAAGCCCTTGGTATCGATGTTCCCGGGGAAGTGCACCGGACGGCCGGCCCCCGCGGCAAAGCCCTTGGCCAGCGTCTGCTCCAGTTTCGCGTCGTCCACCAGTATCCATTGACCGGCCGGGGTGATGCCGATGGGCACCGGGTCGAACCTGTTTCGGTCGATCTCCCGGAAGATCGATGCCGCCGACCTCAAGGAAACCTCATGCTCACCGGACCTGCCGCCGAACACCACACCGACTCGGAGCTTATTGGACAAGGGAGAAGCCTCCTCCACGCTAGTCTGCATCTATTGGATGCGCCCACACACCCCAATGTTCCGCCCGTTCGACACGAACCGGGACCAGCTGGTTTGCCAGGGCGGCAGGATTGTCGGCCGGGAACACGGTCCTGACGTAGTTCCCGGTGAGTCCTTCAGCTACGGGCGTCCCTTTCGCCGGGACCGGACCACGGTCCGGCTCTGCCGCGCCACCTTCGACCAAAACCTGGACTACCCGGCCCACCAAGCTCTGATGGAAAGAAAGCGCTTGCTCACGCCCGACGGCGATGAGCTGCGCTGCCCGGTGGGCGCGCTCGGCCGCCGGGACCTGGGCCGGCAGCGACGCGGCCGGAGTGCCGGCCCGGCGGGAAAAGGGGAACACGTGTAGTCTGGAAAAAACAGCGCGCCGGACGAAGCCGACGGTCTCGGCGAACTGGGCGACGGTCTCCCCGGGGAAGCCGACGATGACATCGGTGGTCACGGCCAGGTCCGGGATGCCCGCGCGGGCTTCATCGAGCACCTTTAGGAACTCGCCCGTGTCGTAGGGCCGGTTCATAGCCTTCAGGACCGGGTCCGAACCGCTCTGCAAGGGTACGTGCAGGTGGGGGCACAGGCGCGGCTCGCCGCCCATCAGGCCGATGAGTTCGCCGCTCACTTCGGTGACTTCGATGGACGAGAGCCGGATGCGGTCCAGGCCCTCCACCGCCAGGCACTGCCGGAGCAGGGCCGCCAGATTCAGGGCGGGCGCCAGATCGCGGCCGTAAACGCCCAGGTGGATGCCGGTCAAGACCACCTCGCGGAAGCCTTTGGCGGCCAGGCGGCGGAGTTCGGCCACCACCTTCTCCGGGTCGCGGCTGCGTGATGGCCCGCGGGCGTAGGGGATGATGCAGTAAGAACAAAACTGCTCGCAGCCTTCTTGTATCTTCACGGTGGCACGGGTGCGTCCGGCGAAGGTTTCGACGGGCATCTCTTCGAAGTGGACCGTGGCGGCGTGGGGGGCGCTTGCGGCCGGCCCAGATGCCGAGACGATGGCGGCTGCCGCCGTCGGGCTCACCTGTCGCCGGACCCGCAACGCCTCACGCACCACCTCGGCGATGGCGGAACGATTTGTTGTTCCCACCATCCCTTGGACGGGCAGGCCGGTGTCTTTCCCGCCGGCCAGCTGCGGCAGGCAACCCGCCAGAACAATGGCCGCTTCGGGGAAATCGCGCGCAGCCTTACGCACGGCCTGGCGGGACTTGCTTTCGCCGCGGCCGGTGACGGCACAAGTATTCACGATGACCACGTCGGGCCTTTCCCCTTCGGCCGCGGGCCGAAAGCCCTCGCGCCACAGAGAGTCCGCCATGGACTCCGTGTCGTACCGGTTCACCTTGCACCCCAGGGTCTGAAAACGGACCGACGGGGCGCTATCGACTCGACTTCTGTTCATACGTTCAGTCCCTTGGTGTGAAGGCCCGGCCCAAATCCCCGAGGCGCTCCAGGACAATGGCCACCGCGGTGATGGCGGCCGTTTCGGTCCGCAGAATCCGCGGGCCGAGGCTCACCGGCGTTACGCCGGCCGCCACCAGGGCGCTCACCTCGGCCGGGGACAGGCCGCCTTCCGGCCCCACCATCAAGGCCACCTCCGCCCCGGCGCACCGGGCGGCCGGGGACCTTGATCCCTCAGGTATCCCCAGCTTCCCCAGGGCCTCCAAAAATCCGGTCGTCTTCTCTCCTTCCCATAGGACGAAGGCTGGGCGGCCTCGGACCGTCATGGCCGCGGCGGCCGCCGGCAGCGTCAAGGGTTCAGAAACCGCCGGAATGACCGCCCGCCCGCACTGTTCGGACGCTTCGCGGGCCACCGCCTGCCAACGCGCCAGCTTATCCGCTATTCTACCCTGGCCGGCCGGCCGCGGCACTGACCTTTCGGTGAGGACCGGCGTAATGGCCACCGCTCCCAGTTCCGTGGCCTTCTGAATGATCAGTTCCAGCTTGTCGCCCTTGGGCCACCCCTGATACAGATTGACCTTCACCGGCGCCTCGGACGCCGGCGGTCGCTCTCCCTCGACACGCGCCTCCAACCAGCGCTTGTCCACTTCCTCGATGACGCAGAGACGGTCGGGCCCACCTTCGGCAGCGGCGGCGAAACGGTCACCGGGGCGGAGGCGGAGCACCTTCACCAGGTAGTGGAAAAGGTCTCCCTCCACCCTCAAGCGCGGGGCTGAACCGGGGAGCGTCCCAAAGGAACTCCGCAGGAAGGCGTCCGGCGGGACGAAAACGCGGTTCATGGCGCCTCGGAGGCCGGCCGCGGTCCGGGGTGGCGACCCACCTGAGACTTCAGGGCCAGCGCGGCGCCCCACCCGTCCTGGACCCTATCCGTGATCGAGCCCGTCGGCCACCCCGCCCTGGCGAGTCCGGTGATGACCTCGTCCCGTCGGTGTTCGGGATAGCCCGAGATAATGGTCCAGCGCCGGGATAGCCGGTACATGGCCGCCAGGTGGGCCAGGATGAAGTCGGTGCTGATGTTGAAACAGATCCCGTCCCAGGTGCGGCCGCTCCCAGGGCCGGCCGCACTCGGTAGGCGCGGTAGCACAGTCGAAATGTCCGAGAGTTGAACACTCACCCGGTCGCCCGTGCCGTTCAAGGCGATGTTCTGACGGGCGGCCTTGATGGCCAAAGGGTCGGCGTCCACCCCTAACACTCTGGTGGCCCCGAGTCTGGCGGCGGCGATAGCCAGGATGGCCGAGCCTGTCCCGGCGTCGAGCACTTCGTCTCCAGGTCGCACTACCTCGTCCAACAGCCTGAGACACAGCAGTGTGGTTGGGTGTGTGCCGGTGCCGAAGGCCAGGCCGGGGTCAATGGTGACCACTTGCTCATCGCCGGTGGCGGCCTGATACTCCTCCCACGCCGGTCGGATGACCAGGCGCGGTGATACCTTGATAGTATGGAAGCCTTCCTTCCAGGCCTGTTCCCAGTCCTGAGCGGGGACTTGGCCGACTTCGATGTCGACGTCCTTCGCGAAGGTCAGACGGGATAGCTCCTGCCGTACCTGGCGTTCGGGCTCCTGGCTCCGTTCCGGAGGGTATATCGCTTTCAAGGTCAGGAGGTCATCGGGCTCTTCTTTCGTCCGCTGGGCCGTGATCCGATCTTCCACTTCCTGCTCCCGCCGGCCCCCGACCCAGACTTCGACTCCAGGAGGGGGCTCGGCGACGGGGTCGTCCACTTCCACGCCTCCGGCCCCGGCCTCGATCAGGGCCAGGCCGACGACGTCGGCGTGGCGCCGGGGCACCCGAACGGTGATGTGGGTCCAAAGCTCATTCATGCTGTTATCTCCGCCGGAAGAAGCCCTTGGGGGGTTCCTCCACCTCTTCGCCGCTGGCTTTGGCGAACTCCCGGAGAAGCTCTCGCTGCTTGTCGTTGAGGCGGGTCGGAATGGTCACGTTCACGCGGACGTGCTGATCACCCCGCCCGAAGCCGCGCACGTCAGGCATACCCTTCCCCTTCAGGCGGAAAACCGTGCCCCCCTGCGTCCCGGGCGGGATACGGAGCTTGGAATCGCCGTCCAACGTCGGAACGGTCAGTTCCGTCCCCAGGGCGGCCTGGGTCACGCTGATGGTCCGCTCCAGGTGAATCTCATTCCCTTCACGGGTGAACTCCGGATGTTGCTTGACCCGGATGAAAACGTACAGATCACCCGGCGGCCCGCCGTTCTCCCCGGCGTGGCCTTCGCGGGCCAGCCGCAGCCTGGAATCGTTGTCCACGCCGGCGGGTACTTTGACGTCCAGCCGGCGGACGCGCATGACCTTGCCCGTGCCCTTGCAGTCGGGGCAGGGTTCGTTGACGATGGTGCCCTTCCCGCCGCACTTCTCACAAGTCCGTACACTGACGAAACGCCCGAAAGCCGTGGCCTGCACCTGGCGGACCTGGCCCGTACCGGCGCACAGGGGGCAGGTGGTCGGCTTGGAGCCGGGCTTGGCCCCCGTGCCGTCGCAAATGGGGCAGGAGTCCACCTTCTTGTATTCGATCTGCCGTTCCACCCCAGTGGCGGCTTCGTTCAAGGTGAGTTCAAGGTTATACCGGATGTCCGCCCCCGGCTCAGCCACGTTCGCCGGGCGGCCGCCCCCTTCGCGGAAACCGCCGCCGAAGAAAGCTTCGAACAGGTCGGAGAAGCCGAAGGGGTCCACGTTTATGGTGGGGCCGCCGCTTCCGGGACCGAAGCCGGCGTGGCCGAAACGGTCGTAGCGCGCCCGTTTCTCGGGGTCGCTCAGGACCGAGTAGGCCTCGTTGATCTCCTTGAACTTCTCCTCGGCGGTAGGGTCGCCGGGGTTGGCGTCGGGGTGATACTGACGGGCCAGCGACCGGAAGGCTTTCTTGAGGTCGGCCTCCCCCGCTCCCCGTTCCACGCCCAGGACTTCATAGTAATCGCGTTTGCTTTCAGCCATCGGTGTCAGGAATTCTCCTCAAGCAACGCGCGGCGCATATCGTCGCGGGTCACGATGATGTCAAGATGAAGGGGTACGCCCCCTGAGGACAGGAGGCAGGGCAGTACCACCGCGGCTGTCGGGCGGACTCGGAGGTCGGCCCAGGCGCGGGCGGCCGCTTCCTGGATGAGGCGCCAGGCTCGTGGGTCGCGCCGCGGGTCCACGCTGTGGTGACTCCGGAAAGAGTCTGCCAGAAAGCGGGCCAGCGTTTCGACTCCGGCGCGTTCCTCGCCGTCGCCGCCGTCACCCCAGGCAGGACTCACGCCGTCGGGGCTGCCGTCACGGCTGCGGCTGTCAGCGCCCACCTACGCCCCCGGAACCGCCGCCGCCGACTCCGGCGCCGCCGAACCCACCGTCGCCGTCGCCATTCTCCTTCTTCTTGATGATAGTGTCTATGCGCAAGATGGCCTCGGCGATTTCACCGGCCGCCCGCAAAGCGTGGATCTTCACGGGAGCGGGGTCCACCACGCCCAGTTCCCACATGTCGGCCACCTCGCCGGTGTCGCAGTCCACGGCCAGCGAACCCGACGACCTACCCTGCTGGGCGGCGTAGACGTCGCCCACTTTCTCCAGCGGGTTATAGCCGGCATTGGCCACGATCTGGGCCAGCGGCCGCTTCAGAGCGTCGGCCACGCAACCCACGCCGTAGGCCGCCATGCCGCGGACCTCGCTGCGGACGGCTTCCACGGCGCGTGCGGCCGCCATTTCCAGGGCCCCACCGCCGGGCACGACCCCGCCCGCCAGCGCCGCCTGAACGGCGGACGCCGCGTCCTTAGCGATGCGCTCGCGCTCGTCCACCACTTCTCCGGTGGCCGCCCCGACCAGGATGGTGGCCATGGGTTTCCCCCGGCCACCCAGGAGGCGGACGTGCTCCAGCTTCTCGTCCTCGTACACCCTTTCGGCGCGCCCCAGATACTTCCGGATCTCCTCGGCGCCCTTTTTCAGGGCCGTCCGTTTGACCATCCGCGCCCCGGTGTGCTCGGCGGCGCGCCGCAGGTCGGCCGAGGCGACGCGCGAGAGCACCATGACGCCCGCGTCCACCAGGAAGTCCTCGGCCCACTCGTCCACACCGCGGTCCACCAGAATCAGGCCGACGCCCAGCCCGACCAGAGACTGCAGGTTATCCCGGAACTCCTGCTGCAGCTGAACGAAGCGCTGGAACCCGGCGTCGGTGCTCATGGCTTCGTCCTTCAGTTCCTCAGGTTCCAAGGCGTCGTCCACGATGAGGATGCGCACACGACGCAAATCTTTCGGCATCTGGCGGTTCAGCCGTTCCTTATCGATGATGACTCCAAGGAACACCTCGTTCTCGGCCCCTTCTTCGGCCGAAACCGTATCCGCCAGCTTGAAGCCGGGATCCGCCAGTTTCTCCCCGCCCACCAGGGCGGCGGCTTTCACCACCAGATCGGCGATGTCGCCGTGCTCGCGACCGGCGACCATGGCCACCCGGCGGAGCAGAGGGTCTTCCACCCCGCGGACTGGGCGGGCGGCGGTCCGCATGAATTCCGTGGCCCGGAAAACGCCGGTGCGGATGCCCTCGATGACCCGGGTGACCGGTACGCCCTTGGCCACCTGGTTCAAGGCTTCGACAAGGAGGGAGGCCGCCATAATGGTGGCGGTGGTGGTCCCGTCACCCACCTGCTCCTCCTGAGCTTTGGCTGTATTGATCACCATGCGGGCGGCGGGGTGGCTGACATCCATTTCGGAAAGGATGGTGATGCCGTCGTTGGTGATGATCACGTCGCCGAACTTGTCCACCAGCATGGTGTCCAGACCCTTGGGACCGATGGTCCCTTCCACGGCCGAGGCCAACGCCCGGACGGCGTTGACGTTCGAGAGGAGGGCCGCCAGACGCTCGTCCACTTCCGAGCTCTGCGCGACCTGTTTGACGTTGGACATCCCTAGACTGCCCGCCTTCCTTCCGACTTCGGCGTATCCTGGAGCTTCAGTGCGTCCTCATCGGAGTATCTCTAACGGTACCAGAACTGGACGGAACGGGAAAGGGCTCCGGACAGGCATTCGGTCACCGAATGCACCACGGACAGCACGCGGGCGTAGTCCATCCGCGTGGGCCCCAGAACTCCCAAGGTCCCAACCGTGCGGCCGCCCACTCGATAGGTGGCCGTCACCAGACTGCAGCCTTGCATGGCCGGATGCCGGTTCTCGCGCCCGATGGTGATGACGATGCCGTCGTCTTCGGCCGCCTCGTTCAGGGCTTCCAGGGCCACGCCGCCCTCCACCGCCTGTAGTACCTGGCGTACCTTGTTGGCGTCCTGGAACTCGGGTTGCCCCAAAATCCGCGACGTGCCGACTACCGTCAGGTCCTTCCCGTCGCCGGGCTCCAGCCCTTGGGTGAAGAAGTCGAAGGCCTGGTCCATGATGTCTCGGTACTCGGCCAGGTTCTGGCGCAGGGCAGTGATCAGACCGTCGGCCACCTGGGCCAGAGTCTTTCCCTGCAAGGTCTGGTTAACCACGGTGGCGAACCGCGAAAGCTGGTCTGGTCCCATCCCTGCCGGGATCTCGATGACGGCGCTCTCGATAAAGCCCGCGTCGGTCACCAGGACCAGCAGCGCCTGGTGCTCCGAGAGGGGAAGCATGCGTAAAGTGCGAAAGACGGTGCGCGCCAGCTTGGGCCCGAGAATGAGGGCCAGGTAGTTGGTGTGTTCGGAGAGAATGCGGGCGGTGTCGCGGATGAGGTCCTCGATCTCGCGGATGCGGGCCTCGAACTGGGCGCGGATGGACGACAGGCGCACCTCGTCCAACGGGGACTGGCGCATCAGGGCGTCCACATAGAGGCGGTACCCCAGATCCGAAGGGATCCGGCCCGCCGAGGTGTGGGGTTGCTCGAGGTAGCCCAGGCCTTCCAGGTCCGCCATGTCATTGCGCACGGTGGCGGAGCTTACACCCAAGCGGTACTTCCGCACCAAGGTTGCGGAGCCTACCGGTTGCGCCGTGGCCACGTAGTCCTCGATGATGGCTCGCAAGACTCTCTGCTTTCTATCGCTCAAGGCCATCGGACAGCCCTCCGGATCCGTCGCGCCGCTCGATGTTCGCCGTTGGTAGCACTCGGGCTCGGCGAGTGCTAATGACCCGCTTTGAAAATACCATTCCGGTGCGATAGTGTCAACCGGAGGCATGGTCAACGGTCCGTGGCGCGGCTAGTCGTGGAACGCGGCGTCAGCGGCTCGCCGGGCTGACCGCCGTGTTGGGCGCGATCGAGGAAAGCACGGCGGCCGCGGGGACCGTGGTGGGTGTCGCCGGCGCCGTGGCGGTGCCGGCGGTGGCCGGTACCTTACCTGAAAGGATGGCCGCAATCACGGCGGCCAGATCGTCCGCCGTCCGTTTCACTTCCTCGAGGGAGTTTTCCGGTCCACCGACTTCCACCAGCATCGCTTGAGGAAGGAGGTGTTGGTTGTAGCGTTCCGTCTTGGTCATGATGCCCCGGGATATCCCAGGGAATAGACCCTCCAGCACCGCGGTCATTTGGACGGCGAAAGCGTAGTTCTGTTTCCAGTTGGGATGCGGCAGGGTCTTGTCGGTGCCCACCACCATGAGGACCTTGGCCGTGTCGACACGGTTGACTTTGACCGTGGTCTCTTTCCGCAGGGCGGAGTCGCGGTGGATGTCCAGGAGGATCTTAATCGAAGGGTTGTCGGCGAGCATCTTCTTGGCTGTTTGCTCGGACCGGGTGTAGGCGCCGAGAGAGCTTTCCTGATCGTGGATGGTGGGCGAATGGACCGCCGCTATGCCATACTGGCTCCGCAACTTGGCCGCCAATTCGTCGCCGACCGCCACGACGCTGCGCTTTAGGTCGGTGGTGAAAGCCTCTTCGACCTTGTTCTTATTGCGCACTTCGGGCAGGTCCGGCAGGAAAGACTCGCGGGCATGGGTGTGGTAGATGCCCACCAACGGCGCGGTGCCCGGCCCGCCGCCGGTCGAGGTCTGGCTTAGACCAGGTTCGCTGATTTCCGGGCCCGAGGCGGGCTGGGGAGGATTGGTGAAGGGTGCCGGTCCCTGAAGCGGGATGGACCCCACGGACAAGGGCGGTTTGATGTAGGCCATGACCGGGATTTCCGAGCTTAGGACGTATTCCGGAGCCGTGAGGTTGACGCCGGTAAGCCAGGCCAGGGAAGTCACAGCCGCGCCCAAGGCGCCGCCGGGCAGCGTGCCGGCGGGCTCAATGGCGGCGTTCCACAAGGGGATGACCGAACCGAGGATCCGCTTGGGAGCCTGGGCGTCATGGCCCACCAGTAGAGAAAAGGGGAACCTCACTTGAAGCTCGGCGGCGCCGGCCGCCCCGGCCAAGGCCGGCACAGCGGCGGGAGCGACGAGGCGGCTCCAGTCTATCACAAATGTAACCGTCAAGAGGACGCAAATGAGGAGGCCCACAAGGGCCCCGCGGTTCAGACGGCCAAGGGCACCGCGTTTCAGGCGGCGGCGCAAATCGGTGAGCCCCTTTCCTTCCCCAATTCGCTTTCACCTGTGCATTTGATATTCAGGAAGGGGCTCGTCTATGAGTAAAGCCAAAACCCCGGCCCACACGCGTAGTGGGCCGGGGTTGCGGGGTTATCCCTGGTTAGAATAGAGTCAGCGCAGTTCGGTTGGCACAAAGGCGTCGATAATCCCGATCACCAGCGATGCCAGAAGAGCGCCGAGTACACTCACCTGCATGGTTGGAACAACGAATTGGGCCAGGTAGATCACGACCGCGGCGACAACGAAACCGACCAGACCGCGGCTTTGGGGAGAAATCCTGCGCCCGAGCAGGGCTTCCACTACCCAGCCGATTACGGCGATGACCACAGCCGCGAGTAGGGCGTTCCAGAATCCCGCTACCTTGAAACCGGGAACCAAGAATCCAACAAACATAATCACCAGCGCCGAGACGACAAATCGGACGATGGCTCCGAGCATGGAGTCTCACCTCCCCAAGTCTTTCCTTCGTTTGACCAGTCGATAGCAAGAGCCTCCGGCCCAAATCCAGGCCTTGGGCACCGCTAGCTTAACCAGGCTGAAGTGGCTGTATTCGCCTTGTCTTTTGCGGATGCCCATGCTAAAATTGTGTCCTGATGTCAGCTTGGGAGGTGGCCCTGGTGGCCAACATTAGGTCTTCTATTAAGAGAGCCCGCACTTCCGCGGTGGAAGCGAAGCGGAACGTCGCACGGAAGACGCGCGTGAGATCGGCCGTCCGTAAGGCCAAACAGGCGCTGTCCAGTGATCCGGCGCAGGCCCAGGCGGCCTACCGCGAAGCCGCCGGCGTGTTGGACTGGGGCGTGGCCAAGGGTGCGGTGCACCGTAACGCGGCGAACCGTCGCAAGTCGCGTCTGGCCCGGAAGTTGAACGCAGCCGCGGCGACGACCACCACGGATAAGAAGGCCTAGTCCTTCCGCCCACCGCGGGCGCCGCCGCCCAGACCGCAGAGATCTAAAGACAAGAGTTCCAAGGCCAGCCGGGGTTCCTGCTGGCCTGTTTTGATGGCCAGGTCCGCCTCGAACAGGCGCGAAATGGCCTTCCTCGTTTCGGGTTGAGTCAGGCCGCGGGCTTGACTCAAGCATTTCTCGGCCGCCCACGAGTTCGCGTACAGGCGCGGAAGGATGTCGTCCGCCGGCACCCGATCGTCCAGCATCGACCGGGCCACCACCAGTTTACGGTAATGACTGTGGACGGTGGCCAGGATCTGAAGCTCTGATCCAGGCGGCCCCAGCATTCCGGAAAGCCGAGACAGGGCGGCGCCGGTATCTCCGGAAACGACCGCGTCGATGTACTCGAAGACCTGGGGCATGGTGACCCTTCCCACCACGGCCTGGACGTCGGCGGCGGTGACTGACGGTTTGGCTCCGACGTATGTGGCGATCTTCTGGACCTCACCGTCCAGGGCAAGTAGGTTGGGACCGATGGCTTCGACCAGAATCTGGGCGGCATCACGCGGCATGACCTTGCCCGCGGCACGCGCTCGTTCCGTTACCCAGCCCACCAACTCGCGTGGTTTCGGTGCCGCGCACTCCACCACAGCTACATTGCCCTTCTTGCCGGCGTCCTTAAATGGAGTCAGAGCCCTCACCCCTTGACCGGCGTGGCAGTAAAGCACCAGACAGGTGGTGGGCTGGGGGGACTCCAGGTACTTTGGCCAAGCGGGGTCGGACAGGTCGGGGTCTTTGACGACGATCAGGCGGCGTTCGGCCAGGAAAGGAAAGGTTTCAGCCATCTGGGTGACGGCGGCGGCCGATGTTTCGTGCCCGTCGAAAGCTTGGAAGTTCAGTCCACCATCGGCCCCCAGACCGGTCCCCGCGGCAGCCGGGCCGAGGACGCGGCTCTTGATGCCGGCCAGGACCTGGTCTTTCAAGTAATCCTCTTCGCCGGTGAGCACGTAGGCGGGATAGAGCGGGGTCTCCCGTGACAGTTCTGTCAAGACCTTGACTGCATCCATTCCCCGCGTCATCCTTCCGGCCACCTGTCGTCGGCTGCGCCTGGCGGTGGCGTTACGTCCCAGGCCTAAGGCCTAGTTCTTTGAGCCGGCGGCGTTATCCTGTCCCAGCGCCGCCAAACAGGGCCTGTCCCGACGGTATCCTCGGACGCGAATGGTCCGACCGTCCGTCTGGACCGTCACGGCACCGTTACGGTCGGTGCGCCAGACCGCCTCTCCGGCCTGGGCCAACCGTGCCAGGGTTTCGGGCGCGGGGTGACCGAAGACGTTCCGCCCCACGGAAACCACGGCGGCGCGGGCCCCGAGAAGTCCCAGGAAGTCCGTATCGCTGGACGTCCCGGACCCGTGATGGGATACTTTCAGGACATCTGCCCGCGGAAACACCCAACCTGCTTGCGCCCACCGTCTCAGCGTGCCTTCGACCGCCGGTCCAATGTCGCCGGTAAAAAGGAAGGCGGCCTGGCCGCACACCAGACGCACCACCACGCTGGAGTCATTCGAACCTGAGCCGTCGGTGGGCCGGTCCGACCGCTCGGGTGCCACGCCCCGATCGGGTGGAGGCGGCCAGAGGACCTCCACGCGGGACCCAGCCCAGGCAAAGTTGTCGCCAAACTGCACCTGGCGCACCGGGGTACCATTTTTCGTCAGACCAGGGTGCTTACCTAGGAACTCCTCCAATCTGCCGGGTGATACGAAAACGACTCCCACGGGGAAGGCCCGCAGGCACTGATCCAGGTTCCCGTCGTGATCGTCATGGTCATGGCTCACTAAGATCCAGTCCAACCTGTGGACTCCCATCCGCTTCAGGAGCGAAACGAGCCGCCCTTGGCCATCGCCCGGGGCACCAGGCTCATCCGGCGGACCTGTGTCTACCAGAGCCGCCTGACCTCCTGGTGACCGCAGAAGTGCGGCATCCCCCTGGCCCACGTCAAGGAAGGTGACTTGGAGCATGCCTCCTCTCAAGGCCGGGCCCGTTCCCCACCAGGTCGCAGCCACGGCCAGGGAAAGGGCTGCCCAGGCCAGGATGACCCACGGGTGTCGGGCTCCCCATCCTGTGTCCCGCTTGGTCCGCGCTCCGACGCCGTCGGGAGGAGCCGACATCGTAAGGCTCAGGAAAACGGCTAGAATGGCCAGATAATACGCCGCCATCAAGGCCGGGGCGGGCGGTTCCACGTTCAGAGAGGCGCCGGGGATGGCACCCCAGGTCGATGTCCAGCGGACCAGGATAGTGCCGGACACGTAGTTTGCGACGTTCAGGATTCGCCCCAAGAATGGCATTGCCAGTGACGTTAGACCCGCCGCGGCTCCGCCGGTGACCAACCATCCTGATACCGGGACCACCAGCAAGTTGGCGGGGAGCCCCAAGACGGCCACCCGGCCAAAATGATAGGCGGATACCGGCCAGGTAGCCAGCTGAGCGGCCAATGTAGCCGCAGTAATGGTCCGATAGCCGTTCAAGCGGGCCCAAGTCCCCCTGAGCTGCGGCAGTCGCCGGGCCAGCGGCCCCGACCAAAGCATGATGCCCGTGGTGGCGGCGAATGAGAGCTGGAAACCCGGGTCAAAGAGGGTGGACGGCGAGGAGGCCAGGATGAATGCACCGGCCAGGCCCAGGGCGTTCCAGACATTGGTCTTCCTCCCGGCCACCTGACCGAGCAACCAGGCCGCCGCCATCAGAGATGCTCTGACCACCGACGGCCCCGCTCCGGTCATCATGGCATAAACGGCCACGATGACCAAGGCTGTGCCGGCGCGGATGCGCGCCGCCCACCCACCGGTCCACCAGTCCGTCCGGCGCACGCAAAAACCGAAAAGCCCATACCAGCCGGCCAATAGAAAGGCCACGTTGGACCCGGAGACGGCCAGGATGTGGAACACACCGGCATCACGGAACTCTTCCATCACCTCCGGCGGGAGTCCGCTGGTGTCTCCGAAGAGAATCCCCCGCAGAAGCGCTAGTTCGGTGTCCCGACCCGGCGGGAAGGTCGAAGCCAGAGCGCGGTCGACCCGCTCTCTGACTGCCGCGGCAAGCCTTTGCGGGCCACGGACGGTTTCTTCTGAACCAAGACGGATGGCGCTTCCGGACAGAACCGCGCCGATGCCCCGGCTGAGAAGATAGCGCTGGTAGTCAAACTCGCCTGGGTTACCGGGGGGTTGCGGCAGGGACAGCGATCCTTTGACCCAGACCAAGTCTCCATGGCGCAGCCCCTGAATGACGGGCCGGGCCTTGACCAGGACCGTCGCTCCCAGGGCCGGCGCTCGCCCTTCACCCGTGCCCTCGACCACCCGCGCCACCAGGTCAGTGCGATCTTCTCGCTCTGACGGCAACCCGACGACCCTCGCCATGAAGGCTACGGTCTTCGCTTCAAACTCGGCATCCTCCGCTCGGGCGTTGGTGATCTCCGCCGTATACTGACCGACCCCCGCCCGTGCGTCCTGCCACACTGGAGCGAAGGCCGACCGGACGGCGCTCTCGGCCCCGACGGCCAGAAACGTGCCGGAAAGCACGACAAGAGCCGCCCAAACGGCCGCGCGCCGCGGTCCTAACCGCCAAGTCGGGGCCAAACCGGCCGCCAACGCGCCGGCTGCCAGCATCCGACCCAGCCACTCCACGAGCCTGGCGCGAAATGGGGAGGCCAAGACGGCACCCCAGGACACCGGGGGCAAGGTCGCACCCACTATGCCCAGGGCCAGGCCAAGGAAGACTACGACGCCCGGGTACCGCCGCCAACCGGAGGCAGCTCCGGCCATCACATCCGCTCTCCCCTCTCCCGCGAAAACTTCGGGTTCAAAAGGAAATCATGGTGGGTACGAGAATATGAGCCGGGTGTCCCTGGACTGACGCAAGTCATACCCTGACCCATCGGCGAACCAGGAGTAGGTGCCCTTTCATGTCCGGAGTCTTTGAACTGGTCGGAATGGCGCTGGCTTTCACCCTCATCGTGATCATGGTGAACCGCCGTGTCCCCCTTGGACCGGCCTTGCTGGGATCCTCTCTCCTAATGGGAATAGTCGCCCACGGACTGACCCCGCTGGGTGCCTGGGCTACCATCACCACTATGGCCAAGGCTACCGTGCAGCGTGACACTTTGGAATTGGTGGCCGTGGTGGCCGAAATCACCGTTCTCGCCCGGATGATGAGGGACTACAACCTCCTGGACACAATGGTGTCGTCTCTTTCCGAACTGCTGCGGAGTTCCAAACTGACCATGGCGGCCGTCCCGGGGCTGGTGGGATGTCTGCCGGTCCTGGGTGGGGCCTTCATCTCCGCGCCGATGATCGATGCCTTAGGCAACAAGCTGGACCTGTCCCCCCAGAAGAAGTCCGCCATCAACCTCGTGTTCAGGCATGCCTGGTTCTTCGTCTTCCCTTTCGCTCCGGCGTTGATTGTGGCGTCGAAGGTAGCGGACGTGGGCATCTTCGACCTGGTCAAGGTCCAACTCCCTTTGACGGCGGCCAGCCTCCTTTTCGCCTACTGGTTCTACTTCCGCGGTGTGAACGAAAGGCCGGTGGCGACCAACGGCCACACTCCTGGGCAGGCGCTCCGTACCTTCTTACTGAATGGCGGCCCTCTGCTTTTCGGGCTGGTCCTGGGTGTGGGGATCCCAATCCCGGGCCTGCATTACACGGTCCGAGCTCCCTTATATGTCGCACTCTTGCTGGGGATCGCCTTCGCACTCTTCGTTTCCCGGGGCCACCCTGACTTCAGTTTCACCATCTTGTACCGCGGCATCGATCTGTTGCTGGTCCTGACCATGGTCGGCGTTATGACTTTTCGGGCCATGGTCAACAGCTTGTCGGTGGTACCTTTACTGATCGGGCAGATGGTCAGCACGGGGTTCCCCGTGGTGGGCCTGTTCTTCGTGATCCCATTCCTGATAGGGCTGATCACGGCCAACCAGTCCACCACCGTGGGTGTGACTTTCCCTCTCCTGCTTCCCATGGTCCCGCCCGGCGCCGGCCGCGTACCCTATGCCATGCTGGCCTTCGTCTCCAGCTATGCGGCGTACTTCCTCTCGCCGCTCCACCTGTGCCAGGTCCTCACCCTCCAGTACTTCAGGACTACCTTGGCCAAGGTCTACCCCCTGGTGGTGCCGGTGCTCCTGACCATGTTGGCCACCGCCTTTGTCACTTTCTCGGTTATCCGCTGACTCATTTCACGCTGATGAAAGGTGCCAGCTCGGCATACTTTTTCTCCCCTATGCCGGGGACGTTTTTCAAGTCCTCACTGACCCGGAACGGCCCATACTGCTGGCGATAGGCAATGATGCGCGCCGCGGTGCTGGGTCCCACTCCGGGGAGCTCTTCCAGCGCCTCGGCACCGGCGGAATTGATGTTCACTTTTCCGCCCTTGGCCGCCCCGGCGGCTCCTGTCCCGGCGCCACCGCCGGCTGAAGCGCTTCCGGCAACGGACGTCCACCCGCCGGTTCCCGTGCCGGCCGCCCCCCATCGGCCGGCGGCCACACCGCCGGCCGACGCGGCCATCTCCGCCCGCGTCGGCACATAAACTCTGGTACCATCGGCCACGGTCTCGGCCAGGTTCATGGCCTCGGGCGCGCCCTGATCCGAGGGACCCCCGGCCGCTTTCAGTGCGTCATCGACCCGGGACCCTGGCTCAAGGTGATAGACCCCTGGCCTGACCACGGCGCCGGTTACGTGCACGACGATGTCCCCGGGCAGCAGTCCTGAAGTCGGGATCAGAGAGGTCGAGACCCGGGTCCCACCCCCCGACGCGTTCCAGCCGCCGGCGACGCCCCCGGTCGCGGGAAAGACGTTAGGATTGGCGCCCACCCCGGCCGCCAACTTGGATGCGTCTCTCCGCCATCGAAATCCATCCACCAGACCCAGGCCACCCTTCAAAAGCAGGCCCGCTACCAGAGCAGCGCATAGGGCCAGGGTCACGCCACGGTTGGCCCGGTCCAGAAGTGTGGCGACGAAGCCGGGCGTTCCCGCCTCTCGCGCCTGGCCGGCCTGACCTGCTTCCGGCGGTCGAACGGCGGCAAGCTCCGTAATGCCCTCAAGGCCTGGCAGGTCTGGCGAAACTCCGCCGATAATATGGTTGAGGATTGTCGACACGGTCCCACCCCCTTCGTGGTTTCGGACTTAGGCGGGCCGCACAGACAACCTTCTGCTGGAAAATGTGCCGGGAGGAAAAAATCGTCCTTTGAAAAAACGCCAGGATAACCGGGCTTTCCGCCCGGCAACGTCTCCCCTAGGGCCCTTGCCGGGCACCTCCGACGCCCCCACAGACCTGATCGTGGCGGGAGTTCCGGAGGTCATCGGGAGACGGTTCAGCGCTTCGGCGGCCGGCACCCTGGTGGAAATCCAGGGTGGCCACAGCCTGGGCCTTCGGCGACTTGCCCCCCTATTCCGTCGCGCCCTGGAACTGACCGATAACGCTCTGACCTTGGAGGCTTTGTCCGTCGATGCCGCCCTGGCGACATCCGCCGACATTGCCGCGCTCCTGTCCCCCTTTCCGCCTTCGCCGGACCTCCTGACCGGCCTGGGCGCCGCGGTGGTCACGGCGAACCTTCTCTTCATAAAGGGCAAGGACCGTTTCCCAGACGTCGCGCGGGCCGCCTGGCTGTCGCTGCTCCCCGGCGGCCTTCTCCTGGCGGCGGGCCATAAGACCCACTCCATTCTGCCTTTCTCCAGAGTGATGGCGGAGGTCTTCGGAAACGTCATCAAGGTAGCTGGCAGGAAGGGCTGTTCGCTTTTCGTGTCCGCCAAGGAGGGGCGTGAAGCCCCCGGGGGCACGGCTATCCGACAGGCGCAGGAAGGCGACTCACCGGTGGTCGTTGCCGGCCCAACCGCCGGTTCGGCGTTTTCTTTTGACCTCGCCTCTTCTCCCTGGGTGTTCGCCGCGGGTCAGATGGATGCGGGGACCCGGTTCCTCCTGGAGCACTCACCATCCTTGGCTTTGCCTGCTAAACCTGCTGACCCAACGCCGCCCAGGGCTATCTGCGACCTGGGATGCGGTTCGGGGGTCCTGGGCATGGCCGCCGCCCGGCGGTATCCGGGATCCCGGGTTTACCTTCTAGACTCCAGCGCCAGCGCCGTGGCTCTCGCGGCCCGGAACCTGGCTGCAAACCGCATCACCAACGCCGTGGCCGGCGTCACCGCGGGCCTGGCGTTTTTTCGCGACCAGTCCGTGGACCTCATCCTGTGCAACCCGCCTTTCCACCAGGAACACCTGGCCGACCACACCACAGCTCAAGCCTTCATCGCTGACGCCAAACGGGTCCTCTGCCCCGGCGGTACCCTGGAGATCGTGGCAAACCGCTTCCTCTCATACGAAGGCCCTCTGCGCTCCGTCTTCGGCCCGGACGCGGGACCGGTAGCCCAGGATGGTTCTTTCAAACTCCTGGTCGCCCGCCAGACGACACCCCGGCCTTAGTCCCTCACCGACCGACCCACCCCCTGGCGTCCACAGTCACCTGCTGAATGGGGGCAGCTGCCTGGAGGTGTCGAACTCTGTCACACGCTTGTGGGGCCGTAGCGCTAGGTTGAACCCTCCCACCGTCGAATCGTGATTCTTGCCTTTCGTAAGCGTGGGAGGAAACGGCAATATCTAAGTTCCCAGAGAGAATCCTGTCAAGCTGGCGCGACCGCCGCCGGTCCGGTGCCAGTTCCGCCATGGCCTTGGTGGCCATGCTTATCCTCTTCGGTGTGCTCAGCTTCTTCGTCCTCCATGAGTTCCGGGAGGCCCGGTCCCACGCTGCTGAGCGAAGCTACCGGCTTAGCCGTAATGCCGCCGCGGACCTGGACACTTTCGTCAGCACCTCGGAGACTCTCCTCCGGACCTTGGCGGCGCAGCCAGCGCTGAAACACCAAGATCCCGCGGCCGTGGCTCAGATTTTGACCGAGATACTCGCCACGGAGAAGCAGTACATCAACATCTGGACGGCCAACGCCCAGGGCTGGGTCTACGCCCGTGGAACGCCACTACCCTCTGGTCAGCAACCCATGTTCATCGGAGACCGGTCGTACTTTACGGACGCCACCTCCCGGGGTCGGATGTCCATCCAATCCCTGACGGATAACCGCGCTCGAGGCCGGTCCTTTGCGGTGGTCATGGCCTTCCCCGTAAAAGATGACGCCGGCCGGCCCAATGGTATTGTCGGCGCCACGGTTGAGCTTCTTCCCACGGACCTGGTGTTTTCGAACGTCGCGTTAACTCCGGGCGGCGTCATCACTGTAGTCGACGCCGACGGCTACGTGGTAGCCCGTTCGGAAGACGCCGAGACCTGGGTGGGGCAGCGTGTAGACCAGGACCCTTACTGGAAGGCCATCAGCCAGGGCGCGTTTGGGTCTTTCACCGGCGCGGACATCACCGGCTCCGGCCAGTATGTTAGCGGATACCGGGCTATTACCAACGCACCGTGGAGGGTGGTCGTCAGCCTCCCGGCCGTCCACGTTTGGGACGACATCTGGCCCAGCTTACTACTGTCGTTGGCCCTCATGGTCTGCATCTGGGCCGCCATGTCCGACCTCGTTCTAAGGTTAACCAGTGCCGCCAGGGAACGTAGCCGGTTGGTGGCGGACCTGGAAGCCAAGGCGGCGCAGATCCACGCCACCTTAGCGGATACGGCCGACGGGATAATCGTTTACGACCGGTCCGGCGCAATCACCCAAGTGAACCCGGCGGCGCAGAGGATCCTTGGTTACTCGCCGGCGCAGGTGGGCCTGTCCCTGGCCGAACGTCTGCGAATGGTCCGGGCGGAGACCCCGGATGGCCATCCCTTCCCGATCGACGCTTTTCCGGCCTCTGTCGCCCTGAAAGGTGAACCCGTGGGCGGTGTGGTCATGTCCGTTCGTCCAGAGGGCAAACAACGGACCTGGCTCTCTCTCAGTTCCGCTCCCATGCTTTCGGCTGACGGCTCTGTTCTGGGCGTGGTTACCACGGCCACCGATATCACTTCCCTATACCAGCTTCAGCTGGAACGGGAACTCCTCTTGGATGGCCTCAGAGCCCAGACCAGGGAACTGGCCAACGCCATGTCCGTTGCCAATCAATCGAGAGCGGTAGCTGAGCAGCAGGCGGCCGAGTTGAAGGCTCTCCTGGAGAACATCGCGGAAGGAGTGGAAGTGCTGGACCGGGACGGAAAAGTGCTGCTCCAGAACCGCAAGGCGGCCGAGATCACTGGAGCCGCCGGGGATAACGAGAAGAGCAGCTTCTTCAACCCCGGTCTTCGCGTGCTGCATCCGGATGGGTCTCCTGTGGCTCCGGGGGATGTCCCACCGGCCCACCTACTGCGGGGTGAAGAGGTTTACGCCGAAGAGTTTGTGTTAGAGAACTCCGACGGGGAACGCCGCCGGGTTTCGGTGAACGGAGGTATCCTGAAGAACCAAAGCGGCGTGCTGGCCGCCATTATCACTCTCCACGATGTGACAGAGTTACGACGGTTGGAGCAGGCCAAGGATGAGTTCCTCCAAGTGCTGGCCCACGAACTCCGCAATCCGCTGGCCGCCGCCTCAGGCCTGGTGCAACTATCGCTGAGGAGGCTCGGGTCCGACCCCTCCAGCCGGACAGGGGAAGCGCTCCGTCTAGCCCATGGGGAACTGAACCGGCTGAACGTGTTGATAAACGACATCATCACCGGCTACAGGGTGAGCAGTGGGCGCCTGCCCCTGAACCTCGAACTGATCAACCTGGCGAATGTGCTGGCGGAAGCGACGGCTCCCTACCGCCTGGCCGACCCCGCCGGCCACCAAGTGCAGGTCACCGTCCCGGACGGGTCTTTCATACCGGTCATGGGCGACTCCAAACGCCTGATCGAGGTGATGACCAACCTCTTATCCAACGCCGCGAAGTACTCGCTACCCGGGACGCCTATCCAGGTGATTTGCACCGTGGAAGGCGGAAACGTCCTGATACGGGTGGAGGATGAGGGCATCGGCATTCCCCCTGACCAGTTAGAACGGGTGTTCGACGGTTTCTACCGGGCCACCAACATCCACAACCGCCAACCGGGCGGCATCGGACTCGGGTTATACATCAGTCGCGACGTCGCCCGCCGCCACGACGGCGAGCTATGGGCCGATAACCGCTCTGGAGGTGGCACCGTGATGACTCTGCGACTCCCGCTGGCGAGGATGGACGGCGCGACAGCGGCCGACAGCGGGGACGGCTAGGGCCGGCGCCACCTCCCACAAGGTGCGCCGGCCCCGGTGTTTCTCCGCGTATCGCCGTCTCGTCACTTACAGCCCGTCGCCTGCTAGATGGCCGCGTTCTCCAGATTCGCTCCAGCGAACTGGCTATTATAGAGATCGGCGTAAAACCCGCCCTTCGCTAGTAGATCACGGTGGTTGCCCTGTTCAATGATGCGGCCGTTGTTCATCACCAAGATGAGATCCGCGTTGCGGATGGTGGACAGCCGGTGGGCGATGACGAAACTCGTGCGCCGTTTCATCAGCTCGATCATGGCTTTCTGGATGTAGGCCTCCGTCCTGGTATCCACACTGCTGGTGGCCTCATCCAGGATGAGGATGGGCGGGTCGGCCAGGATGGCCCGGGCGATGGTCAGGAGCTGCCGCTGCCCCTGCGAGATGTTGGTGCCCTCTTCATTCAGGACGGTCTTGTAGCCGTCGGGCAGAGTGCGAATGAAATGGTCGGCGTGGGCGGCCTTGGCGGCCCAGACCACATCCTCGTCGGTGGCCCCCTGGCGGCCGTAAGCGATGTTATCCCGGATGGTCCCGTTGAAGAGCCACGTGTCTTGGAGGACCATGCCGAACATGGTCCGGAGGTCGCCGCGTTTCAGGTCGCGGATGTCCACCCCATCCACCGTGATGCGCCCGGCGCCCACATCGTAGAAGCGCATCAAGAGGTTGACCATGGTGGTCTTCCCGGCACCCGTGGGGCCGACGATGGCGATGGTGTCTCCCTGTTTGACATCGATGTTCAGGTCGTCAATAACCGTGACGCCTTCCTTGTAGCCGAACTTGACGTTCTCCAGCCTCACCTCGCCCTTGGGGAACGGGATGACCTTGGCGGCGGCACTGTCCGGCGTCTCTTCCGGCTCGTCCAGGAGTTCGAAGACGCGCTCGGCGGCGGCGACCGTGGATTGCAGGACGTTCGCGATATTCGCCGTCTGGACGATGGGCATGGTGAACTGCCGCGAGTACTGAATGAACGCCGTGATGTCGCCTAACTGCAGGCGCCTCTTCGTAACCAGGATGCCTCCGACGACGCTCACCAGAACGTAGCCGACGTTATTGATGAAACCCATGACCGGCATGATGACGCCGGAGATGAATTGGGCTTTCCAGGCCGCGTTGTACAGCTGCCCGTTCACCTCGTCGAAGGTGGCGATGGACTGGGCTTCACGTCCGAAGGCCTTCACGATCTTGTGGCCAGTGTACATCTCTTCGACATGCCCGTTTAGCTGGCCCAGAGATTTCTGCTGGGCCGCGAAATGCTTCTGCGAGGCCTTGGCGATGTTCATGGTGGCCAGGATGGACAGCGGCAAGGTCACCGCGGCGATGACGGTCATCAACGGACTAATGGAAAGCATCATGACCAGCACACCAAGGAGGGTACAGGCTGAAGTGATGAGCTGCGTCAAGCTCTGCTGAAGTGTCGTGGCCACAGTGTCGATGTCGTTGGTGACGCGGGAGAGAATCTCCCCGTGGGTGCGTGAGTCAAAATACCGCAGCGGCAGGCGCGCCAGCTTGGCGCTGACATCGTTCCGCATGTCGTAGACGGTTTTCTGAGCCACGCTCGCCATGATGTATTGCTGGACGAAGCTGAAAGTGGCGCTGACGGCGTAGAGGCCAATCATGATCAGCACGATGTGGCCGATATAGTCAAAATCGACCTTAGCTCCAGGGACATGCATCATCTTTGCCACGAGACCCTCGCCCAGCTTGGTGATGGCTTTCCCCATGATCTTCGGACCGGCGATGGAAAACACCGTGCTCAGGATGGCCATGAGGAAGACGGACAGCAGCACGAACCGGCGCGGTCGGAGGTACTGGACGATCCTCTTCAAGGACCCTCTGAAATTCTTCGCCTTCTCGACCGGCGCGCCGAAGCCGCCGTGTCCGCCTCCAGGTCCGCGGCCGAAAGGGCCCGGACCGCTCCCGCCGAATGGGCCGCGGGCGCCAGGTCCCATGCCGGGACGCGCCGCGGCTCCGTGAGGATTTCCGCCAGTCATCGGCCTGTCTCCGTTTGTCTGACTCATGCCAATTCCTCCTCGATCTGCGAGGATACGATTTCGCGGTAGACATTGCAGCTTCTCATCAATTCCTGGTGGGTACCCATGCCGACCACGTGGCCATCATCCAAGACCAGGATGCGGTCGGCGTCCATGATGGTGCCCACCCGTTGGGCCACGATGAGCACCGTGGAGTCCGCCGTCCTCTTTCGGAGCGCGGCGCGCAGCCGCGCGTCGGTCTTGAAGTCCAGCGCCGAGAAGCTGTCATCGAAAACGTAGACCTCGGGGCGCCGCACCAATGCCCTGGCGATGGCCAGGCGCTGTTTTTGACCGCCAGAGAAGTTGACGCCACCTTGGGCGATGTAGGAATCGAAACCGTTGGGCATGGCGGCGATGAAGTCCACTGCCTGGGCGGTCTCCGCCGCCGACCGGACCTCGTCGTCGGAGGCGTTTTCCTTGCCGTAGCGGATGTTATCCGCCACAGTGCCGGTGAAGAGGATGGCCTGCTGGGGGACGAATCCGATTTTCTCACGGAGGGTCTCCTGGGTCATCGCGCGGACATCCACCCCGTCCACCAGGACGGAACCGCTCTGGACATCATAGAACCGCGGGATAAGGTTCACCAAGGTCGATTTACCCGATCCGGTGCCGCCGATGATGGCGGTGACCTCACCGGGGCCGGCGGTGAAGGAAATGTGGCTGAGAGCAGGCTGTTCAGCCCCCGGATAGCAGAAGGTCACATCGCGGAACTCCACCAGACCCCGCCGTCCGGTGGCACCCTTCGCGGAACCTTGGGGTGGATCGTTGAGAGCCGGGACCACTTCCAGGACTTCGTTGATCCGGCCGGCAGAGGCGGCCGCACGCGGCACCATGATGAACATCATCGACACCATGAGCATGGAGAACAAAATCTGCATGGCGTACTGGATGAAAGCCATCATGTTGCCAATCAGCATTTGCCCGCGGTCGATGCGGATGGCCCCGAACCAGATGATCGCGATGGAGGTGAGGTTCATGAGGAGCATCATGATGGGCATCATGGCCGCCATGATCCGGTTCACCTTGATGGCCGTATCGGTGAGATCGCGGTTGGCATCGGTGAACCGCGCCATCTCGTGATCGGTGCGGTTGAAAGCGCGGATGACCCGGATACCGGTCAGGCGTTCCCGGAGTACCAAGTTCAGCTTATCCAGCTTGATCTGCATGATCCGGAACAAGGGCAGACCTTTACTGGCCATGAACAAGATGACGGCGCCCAGAATGGGCACGACGACCACCAACAGCCAGGAAAGGGCGGCATCCTTGCGGACGGCCATGATGATTCCCCCGATGGCCATCATGGGAGCCATGACCATCATGCGCATCATGATCATCAGGACCATCTGGACCTGTGTGACGTCGTTGGTAGTCCGGGTGATGAGCGTGGCGGTGCCGATGCGGTCGAACTCGTGGAGGGAGAACCCTTCCACCTGAGTGAAGATCCGGTTACGCAGGTTGCGGCCGAAACCCGCCGCCGTGCGCGAGGAGAAGAAGGAGGCCAACACCGCGGCCACGGCGTCTCCGGCCGCGACCAGTAGCATTAGCCGGCCCACCTGCCAGATGTAGGCGACATCGTTCTTCATGACGCCGGTATTCACGATATCCGCCATCAGGGTCGGCAGGTACAGTTCCGCCATGGACTGGAGGAACACCAGCACCAAAGTGGCCGCCACCAGGGCGGTAAAAGGCTTGAGGAATTTGGCGAGCTTAGTCAAGTGATCATCTCCGTCGGTGGTCGATGCTGCGCAAGTCAACCGATGGGCTTAGTGCCCAGGGGTCCCACGGTTCGCGTTCTCCAGAGCGGTCAGCAAGATTCGCAGACCTCTCGCCACCTCCTCCAATTGGTCGTCGGGTACCTCGTCCAACGCACCCGACCAGGCCTCTCTCATCCGGGTCTCCATTTCGGCCATCTGGTCGACGGCGCCCTGAGCGACATAGACGCGGACCAGGCGCTGGTCTTCCGGGTCGGTCCGCTTCTCCACATAGCGGCGGCGGGCCAACTGGTCCATCATGGAGGAGACGTGGCTTTTCACTACTCCGGAGCGTCGCGCCAGTTCGCTGACGGTAACCCCCGGCATCTGCTGGATGTGGCGGAGGGCAATCATCGCGCCGAAAGGCAGGTCGCTGTCCCGGAAGACCTGCTTGAACCGGTCGTGCATTTGGCGGTTCACTTGGCGCCAGAGCTCGCCGATCTCGGTCCGGGCATCGGATTCGGGCATGTCTTCTCACCTCGTACATTACCGAACGTTCTGTAATGAACTAAATATACAGCCAACCATTACGGTTTGACAAGGACTAATCAGAATGAAGTGGGGGGACCGGTTGGGTGCCGGAAGACCGCCTTCAGGACACGATCCGTCCGTCTCTCAAGGTCACGATGTCGCTGACAATGGCCGCATAGGCCGGGTTATGGGTCACCATGACCACAGTGTGACCGTCGTCGTTGATATCGCGGAGAAGGCCGATGATCTCCTGACCGTTGTCGGTGTCCAGATTGCCTGTGGGCTCGTCCGCCAGGATGATCGGAGGGCGGTTCACCAAGGCCCGGGCTATCGCCACCCGCTGTTGCTCGCCGCCGGAAAGCTGAGTGGGCAGGTTTCTCTCCTTGCCGGTCAGTCGGACCCGGGCCAGGCACTCGGCCGCGAGTTCCAGCTTCTCACGGCGCTGTCCGGACATCGCGGCCAAGGGGAGGGCCACATTCTCGATGGCCGTCAGGTACGGTACGAGCTGCAGATGCTGAAAGACGAAGCCGAGGTACTCCCGGCGGAAGACCGCGCGTCCCTCCGGACCCAGGCTGGTCACGTCCAGCCCGTCCACCATCACCTGACCGGATGTGGGAGTCGCCATGGCTCCCAATATGGAAAGGAGCGTGCTCTTGCCCGAGCCTGACGCGCCCATCACTCCCACGAAAGCGCCCTCCTGAATGGCAAGGTCCACCCGGTCCAGGGCGGGTCGGCCGCCGCCCGGGTATTGCTTGGTCACCTGCTTCAAGGAAACGATGCTGTCCATCCGGTCGCTCCCACCTGGCATTGAAGTGGCTCCCGCTCTCAGATGAAACGCAAGGCGTCCACGGGGTCCAATCGCGCGGCCTTCCGCGAGGGATAGGCTCCCGCCAGCAGGCCCGCGAGCAAGGCCAGCGCCATCCCCACTCCCGCCAATGGCAACCCCGGCCATGGGCTCACCTTGAGACCGGCGGCCACTGTGCCAATGGTCCCGGCGGCCACCCCCCCCAGGATCACACCCAGGGCGCCGCCAATAACGCTCTCCAACGCGACCTCACCCAGAATGATGACGGCGATTTCCACTCCCCGGAAACCGACGGCCCGGAAGATCCCGATTTCGCGGGTCCGCTCGTTCACCGAAGACGAAACGGACACGGCGGCCACCAGGGCGCCGATCAGGACCACCACGGCCGCCACGGCCAGGGAGAACCGTCCCAGCCGGCCGATGGTATCCAGGCGAGACTGAACCGCCTGCTTCAGGGCCGTAACCCGCGCGCCGGGCAGGGCCAACGTCAGTTGGCGGACGATTTCCTCGATGGGGCAGGTATTGCACCGGGCGGAGATCTCCACCATGGACAAGCGGCCGGCCTTGCCTAACAGCCTTTGGGTGAAGCCCAGATCGGCGAAGATAAGCCCGTCTTCGGCCGATCCGGTCTCGACCAGGACCCCGGCGACGCGCGGAGGGTCCGGCCCGGCGCCGGCCGGGGCGACCGCGGCGTCTCCCATGGTAAGAGTATCGCCCGGCCCCTTTTTCAGTTGCTCGGCCACCGCGCTCCCCAGAAGCACTTCAGACTGCCCGCGTGG
The DNA here is from genome assembly GCA_021791495.1 of Bacillota bacterium. GTDB lineage: Bacteria > Bacillota > Sulfobacillia > JAJYWN01 > JAJYWN01 > JAJYWN01. The sequence continues at coordinate 116,898 of JAJYWN010000016.1, read as the reverse complement.
TACCTCTCCTGTGACCTGCCACCACTTCTTCATCGCCATCTCACTCTGGAAATCCACCCCAACCAGGAGGATGGGGACCGGGTGGTCCGCCACGACCGTGACAGACGTCGCTCCGATCAGCTTGGGCGACACGACGCTGATGTTCTCGGCATTCCTGATGGAGCGTACGGCGGACACCACGTCGGCGCTGAACTCCGAAGTCCCGTAGGAAACCGCCGGCACGTTGACCCCGCCGTACGAGAGGGTCAGTGAGCCAGAACGCGGCACGACCACGATGTTCGCCCCATACTCGTCCAGAGATGCTTCGGTATCCGCCTTTAAAGCGCGTGACACCGTCAGGAGGGACACCACCGTCGCGATGGCGATGGCCAGACTGATGACCACAAACAACGCCCGGACGGGCCGGCGCCGCACGTTTGCCGCGGCAATTCCCAGAAAGGTCACGTGTCTCCCTACCTCCGCCGGCCTACGGCCGTGGCTTCCAGCCGGCGACACTTGCTTCATTCACCAGAACCTTGTCTCCCTTTGTTTCGCCGGTTAGCTTCTGGGGCGGGTATTTCTGGCATCCGCCCGCCACCCCTTTGAGCGTCTCCAGTTCCCACTGTGTCCCACAGGTGTTGCACACCAGTAACTTGCCATCAAGATGAAAACGCGTGGACGCGCAGGGTTCGCACACACTGACCGCGGCTACCACTTTGCCCGAGGGGCTCGTGTAAGCAAGCAGGGGAACGGTCTTGCCGTTGGCCTTGTAGTCGGCGTAGACCAGCCGCGATGTCTTGACGGCCGCCAGGTCAAAGGCAATTTGGCCACCGGCCGCCACTACCTTGACGTCGGTCATCTCCACTCTCCCCGCGGATCCACCGGCCGATGGAGCTACCTTCGACGCCCTGAGGGCCGCGACAACTCCGGCGGCAACAACGATGATCACCAACACGGCGGCCGTCTTCCACCCGCTAGGGATACCAGTGGCTCCGCCGGCTGCTTGCCGGACCGCCTGGCGTCTGCCCTCGCGACCACCCACTGCGCGCTCCGTTTTCCTTCCTCGCCTCATGGCCCATCCCCCGTCCACGCTCTGACCCCCCAGGTCAAACTACCTGGTGATTTTGTCCTGGCGTACCTAGTGTAGGCCGAGATTGTGAAGATCCGGTTGAGATTCGGCGCTCTGGAGAGCGGGATTAAGCCCCGGGCCTTCTGAATGCCATTTGTGGGTGGGGCTTCACGGCCTATCTCACCCTGTCCCAAAGTGCCCTGTTCTGAAGGGTCTGTTTCCCAATCTGTACCCGGAAAGCATAGGGCTTATCCACGGCGTTCCTGACACGGTTCCTGACAGAAAGCACACTCAGGAATCCAACGCAGCTTCGTACTTTAGGACTCGACCAAGAAGCGCGTCTTTGGTTCCTTCCAGGGTGTCGACAACGAACTGCTGCACCTTAAGGTTGTCAAGGGATCCTTGCCTTTGAACCCAGCCACAAATGTCACTTGCGCTGAGGCAGATGACTTGGTCGGCGTCGGCTCCAGCAACAATGGTTGGACTATGGGTAACGAGAATGACCTGCCGGCGGGCCTTTATCCTTCTGAGTGACCTAACAAGGTTGTCATGGAGGAAGGCATTGTCGAGGCTATCCTCTGGCTGGTCTATGATTAATGGGGCCGGGGATCCCTCAGCGTTTGATTCGGTCACCAAGACCGTCACCGCCACTGCCCTTTGCCCATAGGACAGATGTTGAAGCGGCCGCCAGATGTCGCCCCGAACACCCCTATCACGCGAACAATTGAACAAGACACGGAGTTCGTAGTCCTCCTGCAATACCAGGGCTCGTTCGGCTACGTACCTAACGTTCTCGGTAAAGAATCTCAGTGCGTCCGCAAGATCCTTTTCACTGATCGCCGCCGTTCCGGACTGCCTAAGTATCTCCCTATGGTCGCCTCTAGCCAGCAGAATGGTGAGCTCTGTGGGGTCAAGAGGCGCAAGCAATTCGGCGACACTCGTGAAGCGGTCGGCGTCACTCGAGTGACCTGCGCCCCGAGCCACCCAGGCAAGCCCCTCAAAAAGGGCGTCCCGATGATCCACCAGCGATAACTCAAGCTTGACCCGGTTCTTTGCCCGAAGGTTCAACAATTTGATCATTTCGTGCCGCCGTATTTGAATATCTCTCCGTGTCTCGGATAGCTGCTGCCTCAGCGAGGTCAGCTTCTCCTGCGCAAAGCTGTTTGTAAATGTCCGTCCAAGGGATTCCAGGTGCAACAATATCTGCTTCTCCCGATCCAAGAGGTCAGAGTACGCCTGGCCCCCATCTCGGAGGCAGACGAGTTGGTCAAAGAACTCCTCGAAACCCGTGGGGTTGCTCGCAACCTGAGCCAGCTTTGACTGACTATAGACCTCTGGAATCAGCCGCTTTCTGGCCGCGGCCCATTGGGTGTAGTCCATCTCCTCCAGGTGATTGCCATAGATCCAATAGGTGTCGACCCACTCATTGATCGAAGTGGACTTTATGTCATAGACGTCAGGCGACGGTGATAGTGCCGCGCAGCAATGCTCACCTTCGAACTCGAAGAACACCAGTATGTCGGTGAAACTAGACAGAAAGAGCTTCTCGTCTTTATCATCCACAAATCGGTTGAGGGCAGCGCGCATCACCTTAAGAATGGTCGACTTACCAGTACCTCGGCCCCCCACAATGACTGATAGACCCGAACTAAACCGAATGCGGGTCCAGCCGCGGTCATTGGTGAACCAACCTCCAGACATCGCAACGCCGAGGAACCTTGGGACGACCCGGGCCGGAGGGTGCTTTGGTGCGACTCGCGATCCCGGTTCACGCAGCGCATACTTAAGGGCTGTGAAGGTATAGGTGTCCAGTTTCAGAGACACCGGCCTACAGCCAATCTCGTCTATATCGTGCGCGTCGGAGTCTTGGATAAACGCCGGAGGCACTTCACGATGGTACGGGCCGCGGCGCGTCAGTTCGTCTCTCACTATCCGATGCATCTCATACTGGCGGAAACCGATTGCCAAGAGCGCTTTGTGTTTGAGAACCCGAGCCTTCGTACTGCTCGTAACTCCTTCGAACATGTCCCGGAAGTTCTCTGCCGTATCAAAATGAGGCAGGTAGGCGATAGCCCCGCATGCCTCTATTGCGTCTACGACGTCGCTTTCGCTCTTGTACGATTCCCCGGTCTCCTGGTCGTATATCGCCGAATGAAGCTTCTCCCAGGACTCTTTCCATTTGGGCGGGTCGAATATGGCTATGATGTGGTGCTGGCTAGAGCTTGTGATTTCCACTCCAGGGAAGATGGCAAGCGGCTTCACCTGTTCAAAACGTTTCCGCAACTGCTCATATGCAGTTACTATCTTCGGGTACCAATCACAGGTATCATGGTCCGTTATGGCAATCGCGCTGAGGCCTTTCCGAGCAGCCGTCAGAACTATGAGTTCCGCCATGAGCCTATCCTTGTCTTCACCCTGTGGAATCCCGGATTGCGCGAACTGCTCTTTGGTGTACAGCCCTACTGCCAGCGCCTCACTGATGACCTGCTCGATGGGGACTTTCTCGTATAACTGACCATGAAACTTGTAGTCACGTCGCGAGCCGGGGGTGTGAATGTGGAGGTCAACCTCGCGGTAGACGGCCCCCAATGACAGAGTCAAGAGTAGGTTATATTGCTCGAGTATCTCACTGTGCGTTGCCGACGGACTCACCCGTTCTCCGAGCCGTTTCTCGCCATCATTCTCCTTTCGCCGAACTTCGGCAGGTTCCTAGACAACAGGCCGAATTCCGCCCCGGAATCAAGGTCGCATCTACGCCGAGCAATGCCGCCAGTGTCCCGGACCACCGCCCCCGCAAGAACTTCTCCGCGTCCTTCCGCCGGCACTCCCGGGCCGGCCTCTCGTCTCTCGCGTCCTGAACGGCCTGGGCGATGATCGCGGCGGCCAGCACCTTGTAAGGGTCCGATGCCCGACCTACTCGGGCGCCGCCGTGCTTTCCTCGGAGGGGGAAAAGGCATTGGTGGCGTGTGCGTCCACGGCTGGATTCCTCCCCTACCCCCTGGGGCCCGATCAGCCGCTCCTGTCCTACCGGAAGATGGGTGCCAGAGGCGGTGGCGGGTGATGCGGGTTTGTGGTTTGATCTGAGGCCATAGGAGGTGGTTTCTCGTGCCCGTTCGGACTCTTGTTCTCTCCACGCTCCTTGCCCTGATCCCGCTGGCCTTCTCTGGGTGCAGCACGCGGCCGGCGTCTACACCTGTGACATCAAGTCCCTCGCCCCTGCCGAAAGTGGAAACGCCAACTCCTCCGGAGACCACGCCCGACCCCATAGAGCTGTCCGGCAAAGGCCAGACCGCGACAAAGACCCTCCAACTTGCTACCGGCCTAACCGTTTTTGTGATGGGCCACGGAGGATCCACCAACTTCGCGGTCTTTCTCCTGGCAACGGAAACAAGATCGACCTATTGTCCAATGTCATCGGCCGCTACGTTGGCGCCGTTCCCGTTGGGGTGAAGGCAGGCTCATATCTGCTCGAAACCGACGCGGACGGTAGCTGGAAGGTTACGATTCTGCAACCGCGTGTTACATCAGGCAAGGCAATACCGACGACTTACCAGGGTAAGGGGCCGTATGCTGTCGGACCCGTCCAGATGGACAGTGGACGTGCGGGGTTCGCCATGAAGCACGACGGGGAAAGCAACTTCGCGGTCCTCCTGATGAATAACAAGGGGCAGAAGCTGGAGTTGCTCGCCAATGAGATCGGAGCATGGAGTGGGTCCAAGGCGGTTCGAGTACCGGCCCGAGGCGTCAACTGGCTCTCGGTTGACGCCGATGGAAGCTGGCAGGTAGACATAAGCAAGTGATTCGCTCCTTCGCCGGGCGCCTCCAGGATGACGCGGTCGACCTCTGGCGGTTGGTGCTGAACCTGCCGCCCTCGGACCCGCGGGCATGGACTGACGAGGAACGGGCGGGAGCTGCGAGGGTGGTGGAAGTACTGGCGAACATCGAGGCCGACGCGAGGAAGACGCGGGTGGAATCGGAGAGGGCAGCAAAAAGAGACCGGGGAGATGCCTTGGCGCCTCCCCGGATCGCAAGTCCATGGAAAGTAGATAACGTCTTACCTCCTGCCATGCCGTTCCATCTGTCTCCGTTGACCCCGATTCGGTCCTGCTGGCAGCGGCAAAACGGGATGTTGAGGGCCGCTGCCGGGCGGGGTGGGTTGAAGGGCCGCAACCGGTATCTCCATCTGTCGACCCAGGAGAACTACGCAGTCTCCCAGGTCGTTCTCTACGATCTTGACTGCCGGAGTGTTGTCGAATGTAATGCTAATTGCCAGGTAGAGATCCCACACCCGGCCGTTCAGTTCGGGATCAGTACTCATGTCCAGTACCGCAAGTCCCAGATCCTTGGCCTGTACCATGTCAATGGATCGACCATGGCTCAAGTGCTGGTGACTATCGGCAAAGAAGCTTGAGATCGTTTCTGCCTTGGTCTTTCCATTCGGATCGGCTGCAAACATGTACTTCTCAAGCCACTCGGCCACCAGGTCATGGGCGAGCTTCAACTGATTCTCGCACTCAGTCAGAAGCGATGGGGCGTAGTGGTTGAGGATCGGCATCCAAGCTGGCAGGAGACCCGGATTGCCCACGATCTCCTTGCCGGCTTTCTGGAACTGGTCAAGAATAGCTTGGGCCGGCGACATCAGGGATGCGCCCTCGCGCCGGAAGACCATTTGAGGATCCGTTGGCCCTAGCTCGGACTTTACATCCATGACAAGTGCGTTGCCCGACAACGCAAGCATGGTGGCCGCACTCTTGGCGACATTGGGAACTATGAATCGGATATCGGCGAATCGGCTACGTAACAACCTGACGATGGATTCCGCTGCTTCCGCATACCCACCAGGACTCTCGATAACTATGTCGAGAGCTGGCCCTTTGAGACCACGGGTGACCTCTTCGAACCGCACCTTATCGGAGAGGTCGAGCATCGTGCCGCTTCCTGGCTTGCCGTGATGAGGTTCAAGGAAGTCGACTACATAAATGACCGTCTCCCGCCCCGTGTAGTCGCTTAGGGCTTTAAGATAGCCCCTGCGGACTGCATCGTAACTATTACCGGCAGCTTTGATCTCGTTACTTATCGCGCTCCATCTGGTTGCCATGGCTGCCTCCCGAAGTGGAATCCGACGATTCCAAACGGGGCTCGTACATCGCTGCAACAGCCCGTTCGTAATCGTCGCTCGAAATCCGGAAGAGCCTCATGGCCTCGGCGATAGAAGGGTTGGCCTTCAGGAAACGTTTCATTTCCTCTTCGAGTTTCGCCATGCGAGCCTGCGGCCCCCTTTCCCAGTTGCACCCATCCGAATTCTTGGCCAAGGTCCTCGCTCCCTTCTTATCGGGCTGACAATCATCATATGTTAGCTGACATCAAGGGGGTAATATGACCAGGATGGGCCCCGCCTATCGCGAGGCCCCCGTCGTCGCCTTGAAGATCGCCTGCTCCCTGGCCAGGATCGCCTTCTGTACCTCCTCCGCCGGCCGCCCCAGTGCCCTGGACCACCGTTCGTCCAAGGCACTCCGGTCCTTCGTCCGACCGGGCGGCGGCGTCGCCTGCACCAGGAACGGCGCCACCGGGCCACCAGGCCCCTTGACCACGGCCAAGGCGTGGTACTTCGGCAAGCGCATCGCCTCCTCGATGGTGAAGGGGGCGACCTCCTTCTCAAGGGCTGCAAACGTGGCCTGGCTGCTTGAGAACAGAAGGTAATGCGGCCCGGCAGCCTGGATGATGGTCTGCAACTCCCGTGGGAATTGGCCGCCGAACGAGTGGAACAACCATACGATGCCGAGCCGCCACTCGCGGGCCTCGACAGCCATCTCCTCCCACTTGGCGGCGCTGGTCATGTACTGGTGGGGCTCATCCATGACCCAAGACGCTGGCCGCCGAGCTTTCATGGGCTGGTCCTGGCGGGTAAGGATGGCGAGCCAGAGCTTGTCATTGATGAAGTTCACCAAGGTGTCAACGGCCGCGGCGCTGATGCCTGGGCCCTTGGGGATCTTGACACCGACGAAGTACGGCCCCTTGGCGTCGCCGTCGGCCCACCGCCGGAAATCGATGGCCGGCCGGCCGCGGCCGTCGATCCTGGGCGGCTGGCAGAGGGTCATCGTCCAAGAGGTAGTCGATGCGGTTCATGACGGGCTCGGCCAATTGGCGCTGGGCGGCGTGAGTCATGGCATCGAACTGCTCCCAGGCGATCTTGACCATGGGATCCTCAATCTTCTTCAGGCGCTCCCGCCGGTAGGCGTCGGAGATCAGTATCAGAACGGATCCAAAGATATCGCCGCCGGTGGCCTCGGCCGCCTTTTTGATCCACCTTCGCGTGCGCCCGCCCGGGTCGTCGGTGAAGCGGGAGTAGAACTCGCAGAACTGGGCGGCTCGCCGGTTGGCCAGCCGCCGTCCTCCCAGCGCGACCTCGGACCAGTCCAACGGGATGGGGTGCTCCAGATTCCCGACATCCAGAACCACGATGTGGTCCTTCGGGAAGCCTGTGGGCAAGCCGTCGCGGACCCGGTCCACCAGCTGCCCGTCCGCCACGTCCAGAGCAAAGCAGGAGAATCCGGCCCTGAGCACCCCCAAGGCAAAGCTCGAACCCGCTACGGTCTTGCCCGACCCCATCTCCCAGATGAACACCCGCAGGAGGCACAGTGTGTCGTAGTGGCTGACCGGGAAGTGTGCGGACATGTCCAGAAGACAGTCCGGCATGACCTGAAGGTGGGCCCAGGTCCACGGCTGTGGTTTCACTGGCCGTGGCGAAAAGCGTCTTCCCGCAGCGGACCCCTTTGTTCCGCATCTGGTGGTCCGGGGAACAGAATACGACCTGCGGTGGGAGAACGCTTGTTCGCTGTTGAAACGCCCCTCCTCCTCGGAGATGAGGGGCGTGAAAGGACACGTCAGGAAGCGTGGCGACCGGTCCTGGCTGGTAGCCATTTATCTTGGCACGGACCCGGCCGGCAAGAGGCAATATCACTATGAGACTGTCCCGGGAACAAAGCGTGACGCCGAGAGGCGTGCGGCCGAACTGGTGAACGAGGTCAACCAGCAGACGTTCGTGAAACCGGCCAAGTTCACCCTGGCAGAGTTCCTGGAGATGTGGCTTCGGGACACCGCCAAGCCATCTGTCCGGCCGGCCACCTACGGGATGTATGAGTACATCACCAGGGTCCACCTGGTCCCGTCCCTTGGCCATATTCCCCTGGACAAATTGACTCCCATGGCCCTCCAGGCCTTCTATACGGAGAGGCTTTCGACGGCCCGGCGGATCGCCGAGACGGGACGCTCACGCCCACCACGGTTAGACATATCCACAATGTCCTGGCGGATCGCGCTGCGGCAGGCCGTCAGGTGACGTCTCATGGCCCGGAGCCCAGCGGAGGACGTTGACCCGCCCAAGATCACAAGACGGCCACCAACGGTGTGGAACACGGATGAGGTTGCCAGGTTCCTTAAGGCCGCCCAGGGGGACCGGTATTACGCAGCCTATCTGCTGGCGGTTGGGGCGGGCCTTCGCAGAGGCGAGATCCTTGGTCTCAGATGGCACGACATCGACCTCATTCAGAGCGCCGTCACCATCCACCAGTCACTGGTCCACGTCCCCTCGGGTAACCTCATCCAGGACCCAAAGACCGCCGGCAGCCGGCGCACTGTGGCCATCTCACCGGATACGGTCGACGCATTACGAGATCGATTGGCTGCATGGCGTCACGAGAAGCAGCTGGAGGAGAAAGTCTACGGCCCTGGGTCACCGGCCTGATCTTCCCCGGGGAGGCTGGCATACCGTTGGACCCGCGGTCGTTCACCAGGAGCTTCGAGCGCCTCGCCAAACGCGCCGGCGTGCCTAGAATCCGCTTTCATGATTTGAGGCATACACACGCGACTCTGATGCTGGCCGCCGGCACCCACGTGAAGGTCATGTCGGAACGCCTTGGCCACTCCACCATCTCGACCACGATGAACACCTACGCCCATGTGCTGCCCTCAATGCAGAGGGACGTGGCCGCCGCGGTCGACGCGTTATTGCGATGGGACGATACCGAGGAGGTCCATCATTGACCGGTCAGGAACGTATCAGGAACGCGGATGGACAAGAGATGGACAACGGGCCTTCTGAACGGTCCCCAGCAAACACAAAACCAGGCTCGAAAACCACACTGAGCCTGGCCTTATCCCTGTGGACGCACGGGGATTCGAACCCCGGACCTTCTGAATGCCATTCAGACGCGCTCCCAACTGCGCTATGCGCCCGCTATGCAGCTTTGTTACAAGCGTTTTTCGAAGTGCAGAGTCATTATAAACAAGCGGCTAACAAAAGTCAAGGAAAGGGACGGCGGCGCCTCAGCGTACAAATCGCTTCGCGCGGTGAAGAGATTACGCTAGACTCGCGTGACGCGGCTGGTCGGCGCCAGCGGCTTAGCCTCGCCGGGCTGGGCCGGTGGCGCCCAGAGCCGCTCCAGATTGTAGAACTCCCGGTCGACCGTGTGGAACACGTGGGCCACCACGCCACCGTAGTCGAGCAGGACCCACCGCCCGTTATCGTGCCCTTCCTTGTGCAGGGGCCGCGTCCCCGCCTCCCGCATCTTCTCCTCTATCCCGTCCGCGATGGCCCGCACCTGGATGGCGGTGTTGCCGGTACCGATAACCAGGAAATCGGTGACCAACGTCATACTGGACACATCAAGGATCACGACGTCGCGAGCTTTCTTATCCTCCATCGCCTGGGCGATGACACCTGCGGTCTCGCGGTAGCCGTTGTCGCTCAATCCAACGCCTCCATTTGTCCTCTCGTCTACCTTTGCCTACCTGAAGTCTTTCCCGATGATGATGGCTACGGTGACGCCGCTCACCGCATCCTCTTTCGCCTGGTACGGCTTGGCCTCTGGCGCCCACCTCAGCATCGTCCGGGTCAGACCATCGAAAGCGTCCGCATCGCCGTCCTGATTGATGATTCTAGTATAAGCATAGTCGGTACGATCGGCGTTGCCTACAGCCACTACGTCGTAACCCTGGTCAGTCAGCCTGGCCGCCAGTTTGGCGCCGAGCCCCGTCAGGCCGGTGCCGTTCAGCACCTGGACTTTCACCGCGGCGTTGGCCTGCCGGTCGATACCGCGCACCAAGCGGTCCACCACGTCGCGCGTCTGGGCCTGGTCCGGGATCCAGTAGCTGATTCCGTCGATATACGTGTCCGTGCCTGGGACGGCGGCCATCTGGACGTTATCGGCGTTGAACCTGGGCGCCATGGTGATCAAGCTCATCATGGTCCCCGCATCCATATTCGTGTCCACCAGTTTCACCAGCTCACTGGCCAGCGCGGGCAGTTTCAGCACGATGCCGAAGTTGAAAGCCCGCTTGACCACGGCTTTGATGAAATCCTGCTGGACCTTGATGCGGCCAATATCCCCGTTCTCGTACTGACGGTAGCGCACTAGCTCCATAGCCTTTTCGCCGTTCAGCCACTGGTCGCCTTTCTTAAGGTTGATATTCAAGTCCTGAGTGGGGTCTTGGTAGACCATGTCCTCCGGAACATTCATCTCCACCCCGCCGATCATGTCCACGATCTTGGCGAACCCTTCCACATTCATGCGGACATAGTAATGGACATCGACGCCCAGGAAATCGCGGACCGTTTTCATGGCCAGCGCCGGCCCATCCTTGGCGCCACCGTAGGCGTGGGCGGCGTTAATCTTATCCATTCCGTAGCCGGGGATGTTCACCCGCGAGTCGCGGGGGATGGAAAGGAGGCTGACGTTCTTGGTCTCGGTATCAATACTGACCAGGATCATGGTGTCGGAGCGGCTGAGACTGTTGCGCACGTCCACGTCGCTCTTTAGGCCGTCGGACGGCTTGTCCAGCCCCATCACCAGAATGTTGATCCTCTGCCCGGGGACGGGTTCCGGGACGGCGCCGGCGTACGGGCCGGTCAGCTTGGTGTTCAGGGCGCGTAGGAAGCTATACATGGACGCCCACGAAATGATGGCGAAAAGAAGAAACACGGAAACCGCCAGCAAGGCTAGGCGCTGCCAGCGCACATGGTGGCGTCTCATGGACCGTTTGGGATGGGTAGTTTCGCCCTCAAGGCTCACGGCGCGGGACCTCCGGATTGGTGTGGGCAAAGTGATGTGCTGTTGGCCGGGGCTGCGAACAAAAACGATTCCTGCGGCTCCCTAAGACTATAGCACCTCGGCGCGGCGCGCCGCAAATCCAAATCAAACCTAATTCTAGCGGCAGAATTGGGCCAGAATGCGGCGGAATTGTGGCTACTATCCTCTAAGAAGTTCGATGGCGAGGGAGGCGTTCTGTCTCGCTAAACGCTCCAAGTTATCCAGTCGCGCCGCAATGCCTTGGCGCGCCTCTTCGCGCCCTGCCAGAGCAGTGTTGGACGCGGCCACCAAGGCCTGGGAGCTGATGGTGTCGATGTGGCCCGCGACCCGCCGGCCGATGGCGTGCAAGACCCCCCGGACTTTCGGGTCGTATTCCAGGCCCACCAGCGGGACGCCCTGGCGCGCCGCGAAAATCAGCGAGTGCAGACGCATTCCGAGCAGGAGATCCAGCCGGCCGACCAGCCCCAGATACTCCGTGGACGCATAGCGCCCCGCCAGGATCCGCGCCTGCCGGCGCATGCGTCCGGCGATCCACTGGGAGACTTCCACGTCCCCCGGGAATTCCATGGGGATGAAGATGATTCTGGCACCGTGCTTCTCCACAAGGTTATCCGCGGCGGCGGCCACCACGCGGCCCCAGCGTTCCATCTCCTCCCAACGGCGGACCGAGATACCCACCAGAGGACCATCGGAGGGGGAGGACTCCAACCCCTCCGCCCTCAGAATCTCGTCGATGCGCTCCGCCGGCGCCGGCCGGAGGCCGAATACTGGGTCGGCGGTCACCGCGATCCTCGGCCGGCGGACCTTCAGGCGTTCCAACTCGGACGCGGACGCCTGATCCCTCAGAGTTATGAAATCCACCTGGTTCAATACCCGCGACGTCAGCAGACGGTTAAGCGTCCGGCGTACCGGGCCGACACCATTGGCGTAGACGAAGACCTTTCGCCTCAGCCACCGGGCCAGCCAGATGATGGCCAGATAATAGAATAGGGAGCGGTTACTGGTGACGTCCTGGACCAGGCTCCCCCCGCCGCTGATCAACATGTCACAGGCCCGCAGCGCTTTCAGGACGGCCCGGGGCGAGAAACGGTCCACGGAATGGACGCCGTAAGCCGCCGTGGTCTCTTCGGGGCGCCGCGAGAGCACAGTGATGTCCAGATCCGGAGCAACGCTCCGCAGGTCCTGAAGGATGGCCATCAGGACGGCTTCATCGCCGCTATTGCGGAAGCCGATGTACCCCGATATCACGACCTTTTTCGTCGTCATATCTTATCGTCCGCCGCCATCAGGCCGGCCGCCGCCCCTAGTCCGGCGGTCACCCAGAAGGTCAGAATCACTGTGGGCAGGTAGAAGATGTTCTCGAAGATGCCGTAGAACAGGACTCCCGCCACCGACGCCACACAGCCCGCCACGACGGCCCGGAGGCGCGGGTCCGCCCGTACCCGCCCGATGCGGCGTAGTGCCGGCCCGCCGGCCGCCACCACCCTCAGCATCAGCCAGATGAACAGCGCCAGCCCCATGATCCCCAGTTCCACGAACTGCTCCAGGTACTGGTTATGGCTGTGGAAAGCGATCTGGGCGCGCAGCTTGTAGTCTTGATACACCAGCATGAAGGACCGGTAGCCAAAGCCGACCCCGGTCACCCAGTAATCCCTGATCATGTGCAGGGCGGCGATCCAGATGTTCATCCGGTAAGCGTTGGATGCGTCCTGCAGGTTGACGATGGAGGCGAGCCGCGCGTGGATGACCGAGGGCAGGAAGAAGTAGCTCCCGATGGCGACGATCGGCACCACCAGGAGCACGCGGGCTTCCATGATGGCCAGGAAGACCAGGACCGCCAGGCCGGTACCCAGCCAGGCACCCCGTGAGAACGTCAGCACCATACACAGGCCGGTGACGGCTACAACGCCCAAGAACAGGAGCCGTTTCAGGCCATGGCGCTCCGACCACAATAGCCCAACCACCGCCGGGACGACGAGGAGGAGGTATTCGGCCAGGATGTTGGGGTTGCCAAAGGTCGAGAAGACCCTGGTGGTCAGTCCGGGATTGGTCTTCGGATCCAACCAGTGCATGGAGAGCACGTTCACTCCCCGGATGGCTTGGTATAACCCGTAGGCCGCCACCAGCGTGGCCACCGCTGCCGTACTGGCCAGCAGGCCGTACCAGTCCCGCCGGTCCTTCAGGTTCATGATGGCGAAAAGGACTCCGCCCGACCCGACGACGATGGCCAAATCCCTCAGGCTGCCGGTGGGGTGCACGGAGGCGAGGGTGGCCAGGACGCTCATGGCCAGGTAGGCCGCGAAAGGTACGGCCAGGGTGGAGCCGCGGACTCTCTCGCCCATCAGCACGCGCGCCGACATGAGGGACACGACCAGAGCGGCCAGCACCATGAGCCGGGTGGCGTTCACCACGGGCAGAAGCCAGATAAGCATGTGCAGGGATAGAACGGTCCAGTCGCGGAGCAGTTGCAAGGCGCCCTCTTCCACCGTGAGCGTGGCTGCCGCCACGGCGGTGGGGCGCGTCTCGGCGGTGGCGGCCGCGACGGCAACGGCTGGGGCTCTGCCGTCCTCCGCCCTACTCCGCTCTCTGTAGTACCAAAAGAGCAGTTGCACCGTGAGACTGCGGCCGATGCCGTCGCGCTCCGTGACGGAGGTGACCCAGCGCCACAAGCGGGCGGGAAGGCTGGCGACAAGAGCGGCGGCCAGCGTCGAACGTACGCCGGCCACAATGGCCGGGACCGCCGCCCACCGCGGCGCGCGGCGCGCACTGGGACGAGCGGCGGTGCCCGCCGCACGTCGGGCCGCCGCCATCTGGCCGGCCCACCGGTCCCACCACAGGACCCTGGCGGGAACGGAGGTGGCCAGGGCCGCCCCCAAGACCGCGCCAGTCTTACCCAGCGAACGGCTGACGAAGCTGGAATCAACCCATGCTCCCACGGTCGCCGCCCACTGGGCCAGTCCGGCTATGCGGTTCCGCCAAGCCCTAGCCAGCATAGCTTACTTCTTCTCCTCCAATCCGACCACCGTTCCCGTGACCATGAACCGCTGGCCCGTAACCTTGATCGTCGAACCGATCCGCATGTCCGTGTTGGCGATGCGGATACTCCAATCGGTCGTCTGGGCGGGCGCCTCGATGGTCAGTGTCACGTCGGACCGGTCGGGCACCGGGGTGGATAGCACTTGGCCGTCATCCCGCTGCACGAGCCGCAGCGCCGGTTTGATATCCACGGCGCGGATGGTCCCCATGACGGTGTTGGCGTCGAACTCCTTCACCACAAGCCCGGATCTCAGTTCGTTCACCGTAACCTGCCGGACTTCCTGAACCAGTACCTGCACCGTGTATGTCTTGGCCGCTGGAGCGATACGCGGGTTCACGGCCTTATGCTTGTACACGTAGAAACCAAGAGCCGAAACCACCAGAAGCACGACCAAGATATCGATGATGTTGATAAGGCCGAACAGACGACCCTGGCGGTCGACGATTCTCAACGGACCCGTCCCCCCTCGATGATTCCTTTGTAGATCTCGATTTGGCGTGTGGCCATCCGTTCCACAGAGAAGTTCTGCCGGGCGTGCTCCCGCAAGTTCGTCCCCAGACGGCGGCGCATTTCTCTGTCCCCCAACAAGGTGATGAGGTGCGCCGCCAGTTGGCGGTGGTCGCCGACCTCGAACAAGCGCCCTTTCTCGTCGTCGGCGATGAGGTGCGGGACCCCGCCCACTCGGGTGCTCACTGCGGGCACCGCCAATCGTGCTCCTTCAAGCAGGGCATACGGCAAGCCCTCGCTGATCGACGTGAGAACGTTGACGTCCAGGATGTTCAGGAGAGGATGAGGGTTCGCGTGAAAGCCCAGGAAATGGACGTTCGGGAGGATTCGCAAGGACTGCGCCAGGCTCTCCAGAGCGGCCCGCTCCTCGCCGTCCCCGACGATCAGGAAGTGCGCCCTTGGCTGCGTGGCGACCACTTCGGCGGCCGCGCGGAGCAAGGTCGGGTAGTCTTTCACCCGGCTCAGCCGCCCCACCGTACCGACGACAAGATCGTCCGGGCCGAAAGCGAGGCCGTTCGCGGCCAAGACTTGATCTTTCGGTGGCAGATGAAGCTTCGCGTCGAAATCGATGCCGTTTGTGATCACGGAGATACGGTCGGCGGCGAAGCCACGGGCCATCAAGACCTGGCGCAACTCTTCCGAAACCGTGACGTAGTAGTCGAACCTTCGCAGCGCCAGTGAGTTTAGAGTGGTGTAGACCAGGTTCTTGTACAGGCTGCCGAGGAAGTCCAGACGGTAATCGCTGTGCACGGTGGTGAGGCACGGCACCCCGAGACGCCCCTTGACCAAGGCGACCAGGAAATTGGCACGGGCCCCGTGGGCGTGCAGGAGGTCGTAGCCGTCATCCCGCACCATGCGCACGATGGCTCTCAGCACCGAAAGGTCATAGCGGCGAAGCTGCTTTAGCAGGACCACGTTCAGACCGAGTTGCACGGCTTCCTGGTAAAACGGTCCTTCCATGAAGCAGGCCAGGCGTGCCTCCACGTTATGCTGGGACAACGACCGTACGAGGGAATGGACGTGCGGCTTGGCCCCCCCGGTGTCGCCACCGCTAATGAGGTGTAAGACCTTCAAGAAATGCAGGCCCCCCGCGTGAAGAACGGCACCGTCACACGGCGCTCTTATGACATGGACAAGTAATTATAGCACGACGGCCCGCTGTTCCTCTTGTGAAAAACCTGCCCAAATAGCAAAGCCTCCCGGACTTTTCAACGGAACCGTTCGGATCCGGAAATTACCAAGGAGGCAGACCCGCCGATTTGGCGGGCATAGGTGCTATTCAGTTCTATGGAAAAGAGACAACCCGCGCAAGAAAACGACTAGAACCGGGGTTGACGGGGTTTCGCCTCGCTGACCACCAGTTCCCTCCCGCCCAACACAAAGCCGTTCATGTTCTGGACCACGTTGTCCACATCGGAGTCGTCCACTTCTACGAAGCCAAAACCGCGAGACCTCCCGGTCTCCCGGTCGGTGATGATGCGGCAACTCTGGACCTGGCCATAAGCGCCGAAAGCCTGGTTCAGTTCATCCTCAGACGTCTTCCAGGGCAGGTTGCCCACGTAGAGGGTCCTTGGCACCAAATAGCACCTCCTTTCCCAACAGCTGGCCCTTGCAGCAATGAATTCCAATAGACATCTTACAACAAAGCTTCATTCATAGCAAGAGTTAGAAGCAGTCATTTAGCTTTACAGAACTGTTCAAACAGCTGTGTATAGGCCGGCCTTGCGGATGTAGCTCTCGACGGCATCTGGGAGCAGATAGCGGATAGCCTCGCCTTCACCGACGCGACGCCGGATGTCGCTGGACGAAATGGCCAGGGCGGGCACTTCCATTTCCAGCGGGTGGTGACCGAAACGGCGGGCCATTTCAACGGCGCAGTTGTGCAGCCTCTCGCGGCTGTAACCTGGACGCGTGGCGGCGATGACCTGACACTGGGAGAGGATTTCGCCGGGGTCATGCCAGTTCATCATCTCCAGGACCGCGTCGGCCCCGGTGATGAAGTAGAACTCACAGGAATCACCTGACTCCGCCCGCATGAGACGGAGAGTATCGGCTGTATGCGAGGGCCCCGGCCGGTCGATCTCGATGCGGGAGACCTCGAAGTTCGGGTCCATGATGGTCGCCAGGACCGTCATGAGGTAGCGGTGGCGCGCCTCGGAGACACCTCCGGCGCTCTTGTGGGGCGGCCGACCGGCCGGGACGAAGATGACCCTATGGAGACCGAACTTGACGCGGGCGGATTCGGCGGTGACCAGGTGGCCGTAATGGATGGGATCGAAGGTCCCCCCCATTACTCCGATGCGCAACCTACCTCCCGCGGCGCCCTCTGCCGCGCCTACCGGCCGGTCCAATTGGTTTTTCAAGGGTTTCGCTCTCCGTTCCGTCCCCCGCCCCCGAGGCATCCGGGGCATCGTCATCATGGAATGCGAACTCTACTTTCCCGATGCGCACCGTATCTCCTTCGCGGGCCCCTGACCGGCGCAGGGTGTCGGTGACGCCCCAGCGCTCCAGGAGGTGGTCGAAACGATAGAAACCCTCGGGGCTGTCAAAGTCGGTCATGGCCGCCAGCCGCTCGACCCCTTCGCCGCTGACGATGAAGGCTTCCCCTTCGCGGGCCACAGCGTAGTTAGCCTTCCCGCGGTAGCGGTAGACCTTCATGTCGGCGCGGTCGCCGGTCTCCACCGGGGCGTTGCGGTCGTCGGTCTGCCTGCCCGGGAGCCGCTCGCGAAAGGCGGGGGGCGGCCCAGCCTCAGCCAGGGCGCCCCAAGTCAGTTCCATCAAGCGGTCCACACCTTCCCGCGTGGCCGCGGAGATAGGCGTCGTCCGCACCCCGGCGGGCGCAAATCGGGCTTCAATATTGGGGGCGGCGTGCCGGACGTCGGGAAGGTCGTTTTTGTTAATGGCCACGATTTGCGGGGTCTGCCGAAGAGCCGGCTCGTACCGCCCCAATTCGGCGTTGATGGCTTCATAGTCGTTCCAGGCCCATTCGGCGATCCGGTCCGGCGCCGGGGCGGGTTCCCCCGTCTCCATGGCGCGGCGCAACGGGTCGATGATGTGGATGAGGACCCTGGTGCGCTCGATGTGGCGCAAGAAATCCTGGCCCAGGCCCGCCCCCTCGTGGGCCCCCTCGATAAGACCGGGGATATCGGCCAGGACGAAGCTGCGCCCTTCACCCAGGGCGACCACGCCCAGGTTCGGTGAGAGGGTGGTAAAGGGGTAGGCGGCGATTTTGGGGTGCGCTGCCGTGACCACCGATAGCAGCGTGGACTTACCGGCGTTGGGGAAGCCGACCAGACCCACGTCGGCCAGGACCTTGAGTTCGAGGCGCAGCCACCGCTCCTGACCCGGTTCACCCTTCTCGGCCAGGCGCGGGGCACGGTTCGCCGCGGTGACGAAGCGGACATTGCCGCGGCCCCCGCGCCCGCCGCTGGCGACGACGGCACGCTGGGCGGGTGTCGATAGGTCCACTACCAGGTCGCCGGTGTCGTCATCGTAGACGACGGTGCCCGGCGGGACCTTGACTTCAAGGTCGTCCCCACGGCGGCCGAAGCGGTTCGAGCCCTCCCCGTTGGTGCCGCGTTCGGCGGCGAAATGGCGACGATAGCGGAAGTCCATCAGGGTCTGGAGACCAGGGTCGGTGATGAAGACCACGTCCCCGCCCTTGCCGCCGTCTCCCCCATCGGGGCCACCTTCGGGCACATACTTCTCGCGGCGCATGGAGGCGGCTCCGTGACCGCCCCGGCCGCCGGCCACGAAGACCTTAGCTGTGTCAATGAACAAGACCGATCACTCGTTTCGGTAGGGTTGGCCTTTAGCTTACCCTTTAACCAACGGAGAAACCGCCGCCCCGCCGGCGTGCGGCCCCAGAGGAAAGACCAGTACGTCGCGCCCGTCTTCCCGCCGGAGGATCTTGCGGTCCAAGGGGCCTCCCCGTTGGCTTCCGCGGTGACCGGCCGCCACCTCCTGGGCCGTGGTGGGGTCCGTCCCCTGCCATCCCGTGAGCCGGGCGCAGAAGCAGTGCGGCGTAGGGCACCCAGTTCCCAACGCCGGACAGCCTTCGGGAGTCCCACCCGCGGTGAGTTCCAAGGTCCAGTCTGAGGTCGGATAGGCGGTCAGGCCGCCAAAGAAGCCGTTCAGGGCCGTCAGGCCGGCTAGGATGCTGTGCCGCTCGTCGCCGGTCAATTCCTCGGCCTCTCGTACGCGGAGACTGAAGCGCCCGCCCCCCGTCCGTACCGCCATCCGGAGCTTGGTCAGTTCGGCGGCGGCAAGATCGGGGAGATTGCGACAAAGCGCGGACTCCTGGGCCACATCGCTGGAGACGGACTTTACATAAGACCGGAGACGGGCCAGGTCTCCTAGCTGCGCCCAGCCCGAAAGGACTTGAAGGTGGTTGGCATAATCGTGGCGGCGGTGGCGAAGAAGGCGGTCGCCTTCGATCCGGGCCTCGCGCAGGCGGCGCCACTGCATTTCGATCTCAAGGAAAAGCCCGGCCCCGCCCAGCATCAGAAAAAGGACCGCCATGACGCGCTGGGTGTCGTCCGACCAGTCTGGAATTTCGTAAGTGGCGACCACACCCAGACTGGAGGCGACGACCATAAGCACGGGAAGGCCGGCCAGAACCGCAGCCAACACGTTGCTCCGGCGGCGGCGCAGGCCCGGGGCGTCCCCTTGCCTTGCGTCCAATAGCCCACCCCCCACGACTCTTGCCACCAGTTTCCCTATGCGGGTGGCGAATCCCTTCATTGAGTGGGTCTTGAGGGAGTCCGGCTGGGTCTTACCCCTGATAACAACAAGAGGCCAGCTATGGCAGCGGGCCTCTTGTGCGATTCTGGTGTAGTTGACGACCGTCGATCCTAGTCGGCGGTGACGGGGAGGACGCTCACGACCTTGAGGTCGCGGCCCTTCTGCTCGAATTTCACCGTGCCGTCGGCCAAGGCGAAGAGTGTATCGTCGCCGCCGATCCCGACGTTCTTGCCGGGGTGGACGCGCGTGCCACGCTGGCGGACGATGATGGTGCCGGCCGTGACGACCGAGCCGTCTCCACTCTTCACACCTAATCTCTTAGAAACACTATCCCGACCGTTACGGGAACTACCTACACCCTTTTTATGTGCCATATCAACGACCTCCTGACTCGGACCAACGTCCGATGATCCTCGCCTGGCGCACCTGCGTTCTTAGAAGGCGATTTCGTCGATCTTCACGCGGGTGAACGGCTGACGGTGACCGTGGCGACGGCGGTAGTTGGCCTTCGACTTATACTTGAAGACCAGGACCTTATCAGCCTTTCCGTGCTGCAGGACGGTGGCCTTCACCTTGGCGCCGGCGATGAACGGGGTACCGACCACCACTTGACCGTCGTCCCTGGTTACGGCCAGAACGCTGGAAAGCTCGGTGGTCTGGCCCTCTTCCACATCCAACTTCTCCACGCGGATCACGTCGCCGGGCGAAACCTTGTACTGCTTGCCACCAGTCTGAACGATCGCGTACACGATAGCACCCCTCCGGGGTTGGACTCGCCGGTTCGGGCACGCTCCAAAAGGAGCGCTTTTGCGTCGGCCTTTACCGTGCGGTTGACGGGGCTCTCATGAAGCCACCGCATTTAGAAATGTTACCACGGACTTCGAATTAAGGCAATGCGCCGCCGCGAACTTATGTCGCCGCGAACTTGCGTCGTCGCGAATTCACCGTCTTTCGACCAGGGACCGGGCGTATTCAAGGAGGCGCACGGCCCCCCGGCGGCGCAGTTTCTCGGATTCCGTAGCTTTCAAAAGCATGGCCGGCCTAGTGTTCACCTCGAGCAGCCAGGGACGGGCCTCCGAATCGATCATAAAATCCACGGCCAGCTCGGCTCCCGGGCCGGTGCGGTCTTCCAGTACTTTCACCAAGCGGGCCAGAGAGCGGACCTGGTCTAATAGGGCCTCCGCCCGGGCTGTCCCGAAAACCCGCGGCAGGACCCTTGACGGGCGTTCGTCCAGCTCCCGGCCCAAAGCCAGGAAGGGAAGGTCCGGGTCCGTGAGGCGGCACACCATCCCGGTGCGCAACCACTGATCGCGGCCCAAGCCTCGATCCACGGCTTTATGCATGACCACGCGCAGCTCAATATGGCGCCCCTGGAAACGGGCCCGATCGATGGCCTGCTGGACCAAGAACTCACCACCGGCGATGTGGGTTTGCAGGATTTTCGCGAGATCAGGCCAGGCCAGTCCCGCGGCCCGTTCCTGGCGGCCGCCGGTGTCCCGGACGGAGGCGAAGCGGTCGTCCTCCCGCCGGATGAAAGCCACGCGCCGGGCCTTATGGCCGTACCGTTCTTTCAGGACCGCGGCGCCGAACCTGTCCAGCATGTCGCGGATGTCCGCCATGCTCCGGCAGAGGGACATGGCCGGCAAGAAAGGCTGGGCTTCGGCAAGAGAAGCGAAGATGCTGTTGGTAAGCCACTTATCTTCGACGGCCAGCACCAGAGGCCAGCTGTTCAGGACCGGCAGGTCCGGCGGGAATTGGGACCGCGCCCAGGCCAAGATGCGGTTTTCTTCCTCGGTGTCGGCGATGGAACGGTCATAGAGGACGTCCGGCCAAGGGAAAAGCGCCCGCGTCCATTCGCGCCCATCGTGGAACCAGCCGGCAACCGGGGCGGTCGACGGGCCGGTCGACGGACCGGCGAGTCGGTCGGCCTTGCAGAGCGCTTCTGGCGGCCGCAGGCTTTCTGGAGTGAACACGAACGTGAAGAGACCGCGCCCAGGCGAAAGCCGCGTCAACAACCGGAACAGATCTCCGCCGTGGCCGAACCGCGGCAGTCCCGGCTGCGGCAGGCCGTAGAAGATGCCCAGGTACGGCCCGAGGCCGGTCATCCGCCGCAGTTCGCGTAGTTCGGCGGCCGACAAGGTAGTGAATGACGACATGTAGTGCCTCCGGCTCCCGCGCCCGCGGTGCTTCCGCCGCTACTCCTCGACCTGCGCCGCCTCCGCCGATACGGCCGCGGCCACCTCTCGGGCGGCCTCAGAGGGTGCGAGGGGCAGCCCGCGCGCGACGTCCAGAGCGCATCCCGGCGCCAGCACGTCCACCGTTAGCCCGAAAGACGCCAGAGGCGTGCCCCCACCGCCCATCTCCGGGAGATTATCGTAACCATCGCGGGAGGCTCGGAACAACAACACCGCCCCGTCCCCGCGGACTTCGCCGACGAGAGACGGATAGTGGACGACCAGGGCCGTGCTTTCATCGATGCCGAGGCCGATGAAGGACTGCCGGCGGAATTTGGAGATCGTGTAAAGGAGCCGGCCGAAGCGGCCGCGCGCCAGAAAATGCTGGTCCAACGCCACTCCCGGCAAAAACCCCAGTCCATCCGCCAGCACCAAGGGTTCGCGGGCTTCGTCCAGGACCGCCGCACTGCCGCGTTCACCACGAAGCACCGCCCCCCACCCCGTTCCCGCCGCCGGCATCACTTCGCCCATGACGGCAGCGCCGGCGCTGGTCCCGGCCAGCACCACCGGTCCCCCCGCCAGGCGGGTGCGCAACACCGCTTCCATCCTCGACCCGCCCAAAGCGGCAGTGATCCGCGTCTGGTCACCGCCGCCGAAAAAGATGATATCGGCCCCTCGCACCGCGGTCACATTCTCCGGATCATCGGCGCCGGTGCGATCGGCGACTTCCAAGACGCGCACGTGCCCCGCGCCTTCGCGAACAAACAGGTCACCGTACCGCCGACCGCTGGCCACCAGGTCCTTTCCGGCGGCCGTGGGCAGAATCACGATGTCGGCCGACCTGCCTCCGCCGAGGGCCAAGAGTTTGTTGATGATGGCCGGGCCGATGGCCCCGCCACCGATAGGAACGATGAACGCCAAGTGGTCCGCCTCCAGGGGAAATCAGCTGCGCGCCGCCACAGACCATCGCGACTGGCAACAGGCGCAGACCACTTTTTTCGCCAAGCCAGTGTGCCTTCCTCCGGGTTGCGGCCTGCGAAATTGTGGGGTTTTATGTCAACAACGTGAACGGCAACCACCTATCGACGGTCGGAAACAAGGACTCTTCCAAAAAAGCGGTTCCGTCTTTCAGACCGCCGGCCCGATTTCGGAGATCTTTCAGCGTCAAGACTGATCTCTGGCCGCAGAAAGTTGACCGGAATTGGTGATTACGGTTAACGTCACAGGTTTCTGGCGTCGATGTCTTGCTGTCCACCCCCCCAAGAAGTGGCACCCGACACTCCGCGGTCTAAAAGACGGAACGAAATTTGAAGCTCATTCCTTCTTTTCGACCGCCCCGGGGCCGAGGCGGAGCAATTCATCACAACGCCACCCAGGTGAATACTTATGCCAATACACGCACAGCGCAGGCTGCTAAACGATCCGGGCCTTGGCGTACGTCCGGTAGACCTTCTCCACTTCCACGCGCACCGTCTCGTTCACGTGGCTGCCGCCCCCGGCCACGTCGATGACGTAACCGTCCAGGCGGGCGACACCGTCCCACAAGTTCGAAACGTGGGGTTCCTCGACGCGGACGTCCAAGGTTTGCCCGACCCGCACGGGCAGGGCCTTCGTCTCCACCTCTTCGCGCGGCCCGAGGCCCCGCACCCGGATTTCCTCGATGTGGCAGTCCTCGGCCCCGCGCACGAAAATGGACCGGCCCAGCTCCTTCTCCAGGTCCTTGAGGTTATTCCCGCTGGGCCCGATGACCAGCGACGCCACCGATGGGTGGACCTCGATGAGCACCGCCTCGCTATCGCTGTTGCGCAGCACGTCCTTGATCTGGCGCCGCACCCGGCCGGCCATGGTCTCCTCGGCCAGCACCTTGCCGCGCCCCTCGCAGTACGGGCACGGCTTCGTCAGCACGTCCTCCAGGCCCTCGCGCACTTTCTTTCTGGTCATCTCCACCAGCCCCAGCTGGGTGAGGCCCAAAATGTGGGTCTTCGTGCGGTCCCTCTTCACCGCCTCGTTCAAGGTGTGGACCACCCGGTGGCGGTGCTCGGGAGACTCCATGTCTATGAAGTCGGCGATGATGATCCCCCCGATGTCGCGCAGCCGCAACTGCCGGGCGATCTCGTAGGCCGCCTCCAGGTTATTCCGCAGTACCGTGTCTTCAAGGTTCGTGGAACCCACGAACTTGCCGGTATTGACGTCGATGACCGTCAGAGCCTCAGTCTGGTCGATGATTATATAGCCACCGCTCCGCAACCAGACTTTCTTGCGGCTGGCTTTCTCGATCTCCTGTTCCACCCCGTAGGTATCGAAGAGCGAGCGGTCCCGGCTCTCGAAGATGGAAACGCGGCTCTTCAGGTTCGGGCTCATCTCGTCCAGAAGCTCCATGACCCGGTCGTACTCCTGCTTCGAATCGACGATGAAGCGGGTCACGTCCTCGGTGAAGTGGTCACGCACCATGCGGAACGTTAGGCCCAGGTCTCGGTGGAGGAGGGCCGGCGCCGAACTGGTACGGGCCCGGTTCCCGATGCGCGTCCAGAGGTGGCTGAGGAAGCGGATGTCACCTGCTATCTCAGCATCGCTCCGCCCTTCCGCCGCCGTGCGGATGATGATCCCGGTATCGGGCGGCCGGAGTTTGTCGGCCAGCTTCCGCAACCGGTCCCGCTCGGCCGGGTCTTCGATGCGCCGCGACACGCCCACATATTCCACGGTGGGCATGAGCACGCAGTAGCGGCCAGGGAGCGTCGCGTGACTGGTGACCCGCGCCCCCTTGGTGCCGATGGGCTCCTTGGTGATTTGCAGGATCAGTTCCTGGCCGGGGCGCAGCAGGTCCTTGATGTTCCGCGTGCGGGGCGGCGGCACGATCTCCTCGTTATCCTCGCCGCGGGGAGCCAGGGCGTCACTGACGTACAGAAAGGCGTTGCGCTCCAAACCGATGCTGACGAAGGCGGCCTCCATGCCCGGCAAGACGTTTTCGACGCGGCCCTTGTAGATGTTACCGACGACGCGGGCGGCCGAAGCCCGCTCGATGTAAATCTCGACCAGAACCCCGTCCTCAAGGACGGCGGCACGGATTTCGTCCTGGTCGATGCTGACCAATATCTCCTTGGTCATCGCACCATCTCCAGACTAGAACTCTTCAAAAACTACAGTCAGATCCCGAACTTGTGACATTCAAGACGGAACCGTGAGGTTCCGATTTCTCGCATATGGAGTTTGGTAGTATAGCCGGCGATACTACCAGGCTTGCTAGGTGGCGCCGAAACTCACTTCGCCCCCCTGCCGGGCCGGTCAGAACATCGCCGGCCCGTCCCCAGTCGGCGGCCAAAGGGGCAGAGAGCCGCCTTCGCCGTTCTCATGATACAGCCACCCGCGAGTGACCAATCCAGCCTCGGGGGCGAAAACTTGCTTGAGACAAGCGCCCAAGGCCGCCACCACTTCCGAAGGCCGCACGGCGTCTTCGGTCCCCAGGGCCGCACGGAAAACCACCGCCGAATCCGGCGCACCCGCCGGCCGGCCTCCATCGCTCGACCGGCTTCCGTCGCTCGAAAGGTCTCCAACCTCGACTGCCAGCCCCTTTAGCAGCGGGCGGACGTCGATGGTGCGGAGTTGGCCGGACTTGGTCTTCCGCTCCACCGGGCACGCCGGTGCCGCCCAGAAAGCTTCAACAGCGCGATGCAGTACTTCGGCGGCCGCCGCCCCGGCCTCCACGTCTTGTCGAACGCTCCCCAGTGCCGACGGGCCCCGTGGTTCCCAACGGTAGTCGGCCAGGTTGGCCTGGGCGGTCAGGGCCGGCTCCTCCGGCGACACTTCTCGGACACCCAGGAGCGGCAGGCCGGCGGGCAACCGGGTCCGCACTGCCCGCGCGAACTCGTCCAGGCCCATGCCTTGGGCCAAGAAAACGTCCAGGAGTTCGCGCTCGCCGCAAGCCCCCACCGATAGCGGGGCGGCGAAGACCAATCTCGGGTGAGGGTTGAACTCTCCCGCCAGCTTGAGCGGCACGCCGCTGCGCCGGAGGGCTCTCTCCCACGCCCGGGCCAGGTCCAGGTGGGATATGAACCGGACGGCCGGGTCCTTGGCGAAAAGGATGCGCACCCTCACCGGGCCGTGCCCCCTTCGCTCAGGGATTCCGCGGGAGAGGCCGGCACAGCCGCAACGGTGGCGCGATCGCCACGTTCCGCGCGGCCATCACGTTCCGCGCGGTCGTCCTCCGGGTGCAGGTCGATGGCCACACCCAGAGCCGGGCATACGCCGCAATTAGTGCAACCCACCTGGCGGCAGTCGTCGGTGGTCTGTCCATGGAAAGCCGCGCGCCGCTCATCTACAAGAAACTCTTTATCCACCCCGCCCGTGAGGTGGTCCCAGGGGAACACCTCGTCCTCGGCCCGCCGCCGGTTGGCGTAGAAAGTGGGGTCCACCCCGCTCTTGGCGAAAGCCTCGGTCCAGCGGTCGAACCGGAACTGGTCGCCCCACCCGTCGAAACGGGCCCCCAGCCGCCACACTTCCTCAAGGGTACGGGCCAGCCGCCGGTCGCCACGCGCCATGACGGCTTCGATGAAGCTGGCCTCGGGCTCGTGCCAGTTCAACTCGATCTTGCCCTTCGGGAGGC
Source organism: Bacillota bacterium (assembly GCA_021791495.1). GTDB lineage: Bacteria > Bacillota > Sulfobacillia > JAJYWN01 > JAJYWN01 > JAJYWN01. The sequence goes on along the minus strand of JAJYWN010000016.1, from coordinate 90,701 downwards.
GTCTCTTCAGGTAAGCCTGTTTAGCCTTGATGGTGTCGATCCCATCCTGTGGTTCCCACTGGAACGGCGTCATGGCCTTGGGCACGAAGGTAGAAACGCTGACCGTGACGCGCACGGGCCGGCGTCGCTTATGACCCGCGTTCACTTCCTCGTACTTGGCCACTATGGCCCGGGCCAGCTCGACGATACCTTCGAGGTCTTCCTCGGTCTCGGTGGGCAGGCCGATCATGAAGTACAGCTTCAGCCCATCCCACCCCGCGGCGAAAGCCGCCCCCGCCGTGCCCAGGATGTCCTCGCGGGTGACGCGCTTGTTGATGACATCGCGCAGGCGCTGCGTCCCGGCCTCCGGCGCGAAGGTCAGCCCCGTCTTCCGCACCCGCTGTACCTCTTGGGCCAAGGCCACGGAGAAGGAGTCGACACGCAAGGAAGGGAGCGACACTCCCACTCCCGAAGGCGCGTGGGTATCGAGGAGTTCGCGCAGCACGGGCCCGATGCGGGAGTAGTCACAGGAGCTGAGCGAAACCAGCGAAAGCTCGTCGTGTCCGGTGCTGGCCACCTGCCGGGCCGCCTGGTCCACCACTTCGGCGGCCGTCTTCTCGCGGACCGGCCGGTAAACCATACCGGCATGGCAAAAACGGCAGCCCTGGGTGCACCCGCGGAAAACCTCCACCATGGCGCGGTCGTGGACGATGTCGATAAAGGGGACCACAGGCGCCGAGGGATAGGGCGCCCCGGCCATCGAGGCCAAGAGCCGCTTCTCGACCACCGGCGGAGCCTGGGCCGCCGCGGACTGTCCGTCACCGACCGCGCCCTTCACCGGAGTGATGGCGGCCACCGCGCCATTGGGGTGATAAGAAACCTCATACAGAGAGGGGACGTAGACCCCGGGGATACGCGCCAAGTCTCGCAGGAACTGGGCGCGACTTTGACGATGTACGGCGGCACCGTCGATGGCCGCTTCTCGGTCGGGGCCGGCGGCGGCGTCCGCGTCCTTGACCATACCGCCGCCCGCCGCCTTGTGGCGCGCCAGAAGGTCGATGATCTCCCCCAGCACCTCTTCGCCCTCGCCCAGCACCACCGCATCCAGGAATGGCGCCAGGGGCTCCGGGTTATAGGCGCAGGGGCCGCCGGCGATGACCAGGGGATGACGGGCGTCCCGCTCCGCCGCCGCCAGCGGCAATCCCGCCAGGTCCAGCATGTTCAGCAAATTGGTGTAAGAGAGTTCATATTGCAGCGAGAAACCGAGCAGGTCGAAGGCTGAAACCGGCGTGCGGCTTTCCAAGGTGAACAAGGGGATGCCGCGGGCCCGCAGGGCCTCTTCCATGTCCAGCCATGGGGCGAAGACCCGCTCCGCCAAGGCGTCGAGGCGCCGGTTCACCACATCGTACAGGATCCGCAACCCCAGGTGGGACATGCCGATCTCGTAGACATCGGGGAAAGCCAGGGCGACCTTGATCGCCGTCTGGGCGTGATCCTTCCGGATCATGTTCCACTCGCCGCCGGTGTAGCGGGCCGGTTTGGCGACGCGGGGAAGGATTTCGTATTCTATCAGGCGTTCCAGGTCGGTCATGATGTCTTCTCGGGCGCCTCCGTGCGGCCTCTTCTCTGGCATCTGTTGGTAACAATCTAAACTAGATTATATCCAATGGTGGTTGCAGATTTCTACCTGGGTAATTCAGGTGATGATTTAGCACTACTTAGTAGGAGGCAAGTCCGGGCTCCCAGGAGGTGAGGCGGCATTCTTCGGGAGCGGACCGGAGGTAGTAGGGAGTGAACCGGAGGTCTTGGGGAGGGGGCCGGAGGCCCGCGGCAGCAGGTCGGCACCGGTGGCCCGGGCCCCCTTTTCCGCCAGGACACGCACCGCTTCGGCTTCCCCTACCGTTCCCCGGAGGGTGAGGTCGGACCCACAGACGGCGACGAAGCTGTACTTCCCGGCCCGCAGCCGGTCCAGGGCCGGCAGCAGGCGGGCGTTCTCCGACATCACTAAGTGTTGTCCTGAGAGGATGATCCCGTCCTGGAGGTCCTGCCTCTTTTGACGCAGGCGGCGGTAGAAAAGGTGGCCGGTGGTGGTGGCGGCGAAAGCCGCGGCGGATGCGGCGCCCAGCGCGGCACCGGCCCGGACGCGGCCCAGCTGGATAAAGAGGGCCAGGACCAGCAGGTTGACGGACCAGGCCACGTGTTTGACGGACACCAGGGGAAGGACCAGCGCGGCGGCCGCCAGGGCGATAATGACCGCCGTGGTGCAGGTACGGGAAAGGCGCGCGGCCCGCTTCTCCCCCCACCACTCGGCCAACACCGCCCGAAGCACCCGCCCCCCGTCCAGGGGTTCGGCCGGCACGAGATTGGCGGCGGCCAGACCAAGGTTGACCCAGACGGCAAAAGCGGCCACCGGACCTTGGGTCAGAGGGAGCGACCGGAGCCAGGCCGCCAGGGCGGCCAGGGCCAGGTTAGCGGCGGGGCCGGCGGCCGCCACGAGGAACTCCGCCGCCGGGCGCAGGTGCAAGTCCTCCGCCAGGGTCGCCACGCCCCCGAAAGGCATGAGGTGCAGAGCCGTGGGACGAAAGCCGGTGGCCCCGGCCAAGGCGAGGTGGGCGAATTCGTGGGCAGCCAGGGCGATCAGGGCCAGGGCCGCTTCGGCCGGCTTTCCGAGAACGACGGCCAGGGCCAGGACCCCCAGGAAGAGCGGGTCGACGGTCAGACGCAGCGTGCCGAAGCGGCCCAGTCGCACCCCGGTTCCGGCGCCACGCCCCGGCGCCCTAACTCCCCTGAGCCAGGCCCAGCGCGGGCGCGGGGTCGATGACCTCTCCGTTCCGGCGGACTTCGAAGTGGAGATGTGGCGCCTGCGCGTTCCCGGTCTGCCCCACCTTGGCGATGACCTGGCCCTGTTTAACGGTGTCCTTCTCCTTCACCAGGATTTCGGAGGTGTGGCCGTAAATGGTGGTCACACCGTTGCCGTGGTCGATTTCGAGCCATCTGCCGTAACCGGTGGGGTCGTTACCCACGTGGAGCACCTTACCGGCGGCGGCGGACAGGATCAGGTCACCCAACTTGGCCTTCAGGTCTAGGCCGGGGTGGTACTCCTCCTTCTTGGTTTGGGGGTCGATGCGCCAACCGAATCCGGAAGATACCGCTCCGGGCACAGGAGCGATGAGGCGCAGCGTCGTGCCGGTGCCTGTCCCGTTGCCGGTTCCAGTACCGGTACCGACCCCGGTGGAGTCGTTCAGGCCGGTCGGCTTCCCTTGGTCATCGCCCTGCCACCAAAGGCGGGTCAGGGCACCCGGGCCGAAGACGCTCTTGACCTTATCCCACGACGGGAGTCTGGTCAAGAGGCCCTGGAAATCGTAGTCTGTGGTCACCAGGCGGGTCAGGGCCGTCCGGAGCTGCGCCTGCCCCGGCAACCCGGAATGGGTGTAGGCCACCGCGACGATGAAGATGACCAACGCCGCCAGACTCTGGGTGACCCACAGAGGCCAGCGCGGGGCAACATCACGGTCGCTACCGCGGCCGGCGCGGCTATCAAGGGTCTCGCGATACGGCTGCCGTCTCGGACGCCGGTAGACGTCCGCCGCGCCACTCCAACCATCTCCACCTCGGGCGGAGCCACGGGCGGACGCCGGGCGTTGGTAGGCCGAAATACCGCTCTCGGCCTCGTCGCCGGTCATCCGAGAATCCGGCTCACCTTGAACAAGTCCGAAGAAGGCGCGCCACCGCTCGCCTCCGGCCCGGATCCCCCTGCGCAATCGCTGGCGTAGCCGCATTCCCGTCGCCCCCCGGAGCGCGGCCCGTTTCGTCCGGAGGCCGCGGGCTCCCGCCAGAATCCTACTGGTCCGGACGGGTGATTATGACGGCTTGGACAGTAACCGGATGGAGCCAACGTCGCTCAAGACGCGGCGTGCCACTGCCCCCCCGACTCTTCGGCGGGAATGGTCGCGGCCAGCGGGTCGGCGTCGGCCTTGCGCCAGGTGGCGACCAGCCAGAGGACGATCACTATGGGAACAAAGGCCAGGCTGGAGACGGTCACGTAGTAAAACCAGATCTCAGGGGCAACTTCCGTGTTGGCGATGGGTATGGCCAGGCCCAGGGCCAGAACAAAGGCCAGGATAACATACGACTGGACCTTGAGCTTGGGGAGCAGGGTTTTCAGTCCCAAGCCAACCACAGCCATTCGGGTGGCCATGGTAAACAGGAGGTTAACGGTGAAGAACAGTTGAGCCAGGGAGCCGATGCGCCGGAGGGGGAAGTTGGCGATCTCGATGGCGTCGGCCAGGTAGTTGAAGGGCCGGTGGATGACTCTGGCTCCTTCCATGCCCAGCGAAGCGATGGGCGAGACTATGGTCAGACCGACGATGGTTTCTCCGATGAGTATTCCCACCCAGGGTGCCAGCCAGGCCTGCACTCCCGGGGGAGCCATCCCGGCGAGGATGGCGATCATGGGGACATACCGGATGACATGGGCCAGCGACACCCAGAACTCCAGGGATTGGGGCCGCAGGTCCTGCCACTGAGTGAGGGGCAACAGGTACCCGTAGTCTAAGAAGAACCGGCCGACAAACACCGCGATGATGAGGGTGAAAGCGTTCCCGGCGGCGGCCAATGGCGAGAGGCGGGCCAGGTTGGCCAGACCGGACAGGGCTCCAGCCAATACCGCCAGCGCCACCGCGGTAACCAGCGCCTGGTGGGGCGTGGAGAAGAGCTCAGTGATAGTGATGACGCTGGTGATGAGCCAGAGGTCTCCCACGATGGAGAGAAACAGATCAAAGAGCCATAGGAACAACACGATGCGGCCGATGACCGGCCCGAAGAAGACCTGGGGCCACTGCAGGGCGGGCACCCGTGGGTGGCGGTTGCGGACCTTGGCCATGAGCGCTGTCAGAAAGAGGGTGACGGCCATCCCCCCGGCGAAGGGCACCCACCAGACGTGGCCGGCGGCGGTCACGAAAGCGTGAGGGGCGACGAAGACGTTCCCGCAGACGGTCACCACCGACATGAGCGCGACCATTTCCCAGAATGTGACGGCCAAGATACTTTGCCTCCTCTAGCGGCGGAAACCCCTCGTCGCCATGTGCACTTTTACTTCAACTTCCAATGGAACGCTCTGGTAGACACCGTCATGCCACGCGCCCAGGTCCGGGTACGTGGGGGCCCGCCGCCGCAACCGTTCACCAAAGCCTAACGGGTCGGAGTTTATCCCTTGCAGTTTTCTGATGACATCCGTTATCTTGGTCTGGACTTCCTTGGCCAGAGCGGATTCGATCTCGTGCTGGGCCTCGGTGGTGGAAACCGCTCTCCCAGGGGCCTCTTTCAACTCGACCTCCAGATCGGCTTTCACCCATAGGGTCGGCTGGCCGTCCTCGTCCAGACGCGCTCCGTAGCCGACCCGGCCCCCGCTGGACTCGGCCGTGACCCGCGTACCGTCGTCCAGGTGGGTGGTGATGTAGCGATGGACCGCCGAGGAGTGCTGTACTAACTTGAAGATGCTCGTCTCATCTTCGTCCAGCCAGCCGGCCAGTTTCAACTGCGAGAACACGGCCAAGCCGTCGAAGTTGATCCCGTACTTCTGCGAAGTAAGCCCTTGGGCGAAGGCATCCTCCAACGGGTTATTGAAGGCGCGGACGAAGGCCTCGCGCAAAGTGGTGTAGACTACCGCGGAACCTGTCTTCTCCTTTCTTTTCGCTCCTTCGGACACGTAGGTCGCCGGGATGGGGTCTATCGGAGTGGTGGCGGAGACCACCGCTTCGGACGTGTCCCTGGTCAACATGAACTGCACCGAGCCCGGTAGCCGGAGTGAGCGTGAGAACCACTCAAATTCCTGGAGTCCCGGGCGGGCCAGTTCCTCCTGCAAGACGATGTAGGTCAGATGTCCGAAATCGATAATGTGACGCAAGCTGCTGATGAGCTGGTTGGTGAAGTCACCCAGGGAGTCGGCTTCGAAGGTGAGGACCCGGTAGGGCTTGGTGGGCGCCGCCCCTTCGGGAGAGACGCCGATGGGCACCAGGATCTGGACGGTGACGCGGAGCTTCTGGGTGGTGCCGGGGTCCACTCCCACTGCCAAGACGAAGGCCCGGCGTTCGATTTCGATGAAGTCCCAGCACCCCGCGGACAACGTGACCAGTAGAGTGATGATCATGGCCAGAGCCGCCAGCCGCCGGCGCCGGTTTCTCCGGACAGGGGAAACAGGCATACCGTTAACCCGCTTTCCTTGGCGCCATGGCGGGCCCGCCCGCCTTCTTGTACTGTCGTCCCACCTGGTTCGCGGGACGGAAGGTCTTCCGCGAACCAGAGGGAGCGGAGGCCCGCCGCATGAGAGGGAGTAGGTATGGCGTTCTCATGGCCCCATGGGCGTTGACCAGCGTGATAAGAGCGAAAGAGGTGCACAGAATTCCCGGGATGCCGAACACCATCGCTCCCGCCGAGAGAATCCATTGGGCGGACCGCATCACCACGGACATCTCGTAGGAGGAGAAAATCCAGGAACTGACGGCCGTCGACGCCACGATGACGATGGATAGGCCACTGACCAGGTGGGCCCGGACGATGGCCTGCCCGATGATGAGGCCTCCTACCACGGTACCGGCCGCGCTGACCCGGGCGGGGAGTCTGACCGTGGCCTCCAGGAGGATCTCCAAGAACATCAATAGGAGTGCTATCTCGAGGATGGCGTTAAGGGGCACGGCCGCCCGGTCGCCGGCGACGAAGGTGGCCAGCTCCAACCGGAGCAGGTCGGGAGAATACCCGATGATCGCGATGTACAGGGACGGCAGATAGACGGCTATTATCGCGGCCAGGATTCTGATGAACTTCAAGAACAACGAACCAATGGCTGGGAACATTGAGTCGTCCGGGACGGACAGAAACTCACCGAACTGGACCGGGACCACCAGGGCGTTGGGGAAGTTCTGTACCAGGACGGCCACTCGCTCGAGGTAAAGGAGTTTGGCGAGCCGGTCGGGACGTTCGGTGGCCAGAGTGGTTGGAACGACGAGCTGGTTGGCGCAAAGGCAGCGCCGGACCACACCCAACTCCACCACAGTCTCCGCCTGGTATGCCCGGAGCAGGTCTTCGACCTGTTTGGCGCGGGCCGGGGCCTGTCCACGGTTGAGGTAGGCGATGGCGGCGGGCAGTTTGGCGATACCGCCGATGGGGATTACCTTGATCATGAGGTCGGGGTCCTGCACTTTCCGCCTGACCAGAGCCACGTTGGGCCGCAGGTCTTCGACGAAGGTGTCCTCGGCCGACCTGACTGAAGGTTCGGCTGTGGGCCCGCTTACCGGCCGCATGGGCCAGCCGGGGGCCCTCACTTCCACCGCGAACGGGAAGCCCCGGCCAAAAAGGACGGCGCTGCCCGCCAGGATCTCGCGGGCCGCCTGCTCCAGCGAGTAGACGCCCACGGCCTCAGGATTGGTCACGCCGAAGTTGTCGAAACTGGGGACGTGCGGGCGCTCCGGCTTCTTCCTGACATACTCGTCGACCGGGATGGGCTTGACGGTCTTGTCTGTGCTTTCATCTTTCGATTCCGGGGGAGATGGCGATCCGGACGCGCCGGTCTTTTCTTGACCGGCCCGCCCTTGAACTGATTCCGGCGCGGTCTGCGCGCTGCCTTTCTGTTCCGCATCGTCTGGTGGCGTGGCCATCTCTGGTGGTATCCGTTGGCCCTGGAACCACTTCTCCAGTTTCTCGATGACGGCTTCCTGGAACGTCGGGCCGTCCACAGCCCCTTCCAGGTAGACCGCGACGAAGTCACCGAAAGGACGGGTCACCACATCTTCGCTCTTGGAGAGGAGCGCCTTGAGAGCCTGGCCGTCTTCGTAAGGCCGCCCGGAGACCGGCGTCTGTGTGAGTTCCAGCCGGTCCGGAGCAAGTTGGTCCGGTGTTTCAGTGTCCTTCTGTAAGAAAGCGTTGGCGATCGGCTTCAGCCACGAATGCACATCAGTGCCCCCCTGATACCGCTAGCACTTCCCTAACGTGGGGGCGCTATGTATGGCTTTCTACCGCTTTCCAAGACGGTTGGACCGGGTCAGGCGCGAACTGGCGCGCCGACGACGTTCTTCCGCCAGGTTCACCACCCGGGCCTGCGCCTGCCGGACGACCGGGCGTTCGTGGGTGAACCACGAGTATATGAAGGCCAAGACCGCTAAGACCGCCGCAGCCAGGAGCATATCCAGAAGCACCTGCATGAAATCCCCCTCCGCGGCTAGTTTGCCCAGCGTAAGGGGGGCTGAAGCCCGCCGGCGGGCTACTTTTTCAGCGCATCTCGCTTCACAGCGTTCAGCTTCGGACCACTTGCTTCAGACCATCCACTCTCAAACCATCCCTCGATACGGGTCGAAGCCGCGCAGGCGCAGCGCGTTGGTGACCACGGACACAGAGCTGAAGGCCATGGCCGCGCCGGCGATGACGGGGTTCAGGAAACCGAGGGCCGCCACGGGGATACCGATGGTGTTATAGAATAGGGCCCAGAACAGGTTCTGCCGTACATTCCGGATGGTCGCCCGGCTCAGTTTGATCATGGCCGGGATGCCGCGCAAATCGCCGCGCATCAAGGTCACATCGGCGGTCTCCATGGCCACGTCGGTGCCGGTACCAATGGCGATGCCCAGGTCGGCCGTGGCCAGGGCCGGGGCGTCGTTGATGCCGTCACCTACCATGCCCACGGTGCGGCCCGCTTTCATCAACGCGTCCACCTCGTTGGCCTTGTCCTCTGGCAGGACCTCGGCCCGTACATTCTCGGGGTCGATGCCCACCTGGGCGGCGATGGCGTCGGCGGTGCGCCGGTTGTCGCCGGTGATCATGACGACCTGGATGCCCATACCTTTCAGCTCGGCGATGGCGTCGCGCGAGTTCTCTTTCACCGTATCGGCCACGGCAATGGCCCCGGCCGCCACGCCGCCGGCGGCCACCAGCATAGCGGTCTTGCCCTGACTTTCCAGGAGGTCGATGGCGGGTTCGAACTGGGACAGGGAGATCCCGTCAAGGGCTAGGAGCTTGCGGTTGCCGATGGCGAGGCGATGGCCGCCCGTCGCGGCGGCATCGCCGGCGCCACCGTTCCCGCCGGCCCCTCCAACCACGCCGGCCCCGCCGGCCACCGTGGCCCGGATGCCGTGGCCGGGGACGGCTTCGAAGTCCGATGTCTCTCCCAGCGCCAGGTTCCGCTCGCGCGCCGCCCGGACGATGGCCTGCCCAAGGGGATGTTCCGACCCCTTCTCGGCTGAGGCCGCCAGTCGCAGCAGTTCGTCCTGAGCAGCCGGCGAACTCTCGTCGGAAAAGAGGACGACGTCGGTCACCGACGGTTCGCCCTTGGTGATGGTGCCGGTCTTGTCCAACACCACCGTGTTCAGGGCGTGGGCCCGCTCCAGATGTTCCCCACCCTTGATGAGGATGCCTTTTTCCGCTCCCCGCCCCGTGCCCACCATGATGGAGGTGGGCGTGGCCAGCCCCAGGGCGCAGGGGCAGGCGATGACCAGGACGGCCACCATGTTCAGGATGGCGCGTTCCAGGTTCCCGGGGGCGCCGAAGAAGTACCAGCCTAAGAAGGTGAGGAAAGCCACCCCCACCACGGCCGGGACGAAGTAGGAGGAGACCACGTCGGCGAAGCGCTGGATGGGTGCCTTGCTGCCCTGGGCATCCTCGACGACCTTGATGATTTGGGCCAGGGCCGTTTCGGAGCCGACCTTGGTGGCCTCGAATTTGAAGGTGCCGAGCTTGTTGATCGTGGCGCCGATGACCGGATCGCCCACTTTCTTATCCACGGGGATGCTTTCGCCGGTGAGCATGGACTCGTCCACGGTGGAGAAGCCTTCTTTGATCACGCCGTCGACCGGGATCTTATCGCCGGGCCGGACCAGCACCAGGTCACCCAGCTCGACCTGCTCGACCGGCACTTCCCTCTCTTCGCCGCCGCGGATGACCGTGGCGGTCTTGGCGCGCAGGCCCATCAGCTTCTTGATGGCTTCGGAAGTCCGCCCCTTGGCGCGGGCTTCGAGGAGTTTCCCAAGGATGATGAGGGTGATGAGGATGGCGGCGGTCTCGAAATAGGTGCGCTCGCCGCCCTTAATGAAGGCTTCGTAGATGCTGAAGAAGTAAGCCGCCGACGTGCCCAGGGCCACCAGGACGTCCATGTTCGCGCTGCCGTGGGTCAGGTTCTTATAGGCGCCGACGTAGAACTGCCATCCGGCCACGAACTGGACCGGTGTGGCCAGGGCCAGCTGGACCCACCGGTTATGGAAGACCATGGGGAAGCCGAAGGGCAGGACGTCGTTGATCATCATGAGGAGCAGGGGTACGGACATGATGGCCGAGATGCCCAGGCGGAACATCTGGCGGCGGATCTCGCGCTCGCGTTCCTGCTTCTCGCGGTCGCGGTCGGCCCGGTCCTCGGCGACCATGGCTTTATAGCCCAGGTCGCTGACGACCTTCCGCAGCTTCTCGGGGGTAGTCGACCCGGGCTCGTAGAAAACGGTCGCTTTCTCGGCGGCGAAGTTCACGGCGGCGGAGTAAACGCCGGGCGCGCGCGACAGGCCCTTCTCGATCCGCATGGCGCAGTTGGCGCAGGTCATCCCGACCAGGTTGAAGTCGACGCGTTTGCCGTAGGCCGCCCCGTAACCGATGTCCTTGACGGTGGCGACCATCTGGTCGGGGGTTACCTTCGTGGGGTCGTAGGTGGCCACGGCTTTCTCCGCGGCGAAATTCACGTTCGCCTGGGTGACGCCCTCGGTCTTGCGGAGACGCCGTTCGATGTTGGCGGCACAAGACGCGCAGGTCATGCCGGTAAGGTCGAAAGATATCTCCTTGAGTTCAACGGCGGTAGACTCGGAATCAGCAGGCATTTTGGCCCATCCCCAGCTTTCGTTTCTGCTTCTCGATGGTATGTTCTATCGTCTTTCGGTCCGAAATTCCGGGTCATGCCCCGTTTTTCGGGCGGAACCAACCTGACGGCCCACGGATCCGGCATCCGGAATTCCCAGTGTTAAACTCGGATTTCCCCTCTCGACTATATTAACCGAGTTTGTGCTTCCTGTGAAGGGCGACATACTAACACCGGACCCTATCGCAAAATGTCATCGGATGTCTCGAGAAGGCGTCCGTCAAAGGGGTGTAAGGACATGAGGACGACGAAAAGAGTGCTTCTCTTAGGGCTGATAGCGGCAATGGTATTGACCATCGCCGTGACGGCGCCCGGCTGCCGGTGGGGGGCGAAGAAACCTCCCGTACCCTTGTCGCCGGCTCCGACGATCCAGGGGCTGAGCCCGGCTCTCTACTTCCCCATCCAGCCCGGCCTGCGCTGGGAGTATCAGGGGACGGGGAACGAGTTCGCCACGTACACAAACGAGTGTGTGCGCGCCCAGGGTGATCTGGCGCAGTTCCGCGGCAAGTCGGGGACGACGACCGGTTCGCTGTTCAAGGTTACCAATGACGCCGTTACGCGCCTTGCCCGGAAGGAACTGGCCGAAGACCGCAACCTGTTGACCCTGACGCCTGAGGAGAATTACGTGCTGCTGAAGGCGCCGGTGGTACCCGGGACCTCCTGGGCTAACGGTTCGGAAACCCGCAGTATCATGAGCATCGGCGGCGTGGTCGACGTACCAGCGGGCTCGTTCCAGGACGTGGTGAAGGTCGAGGTGACCACGCCCGGTCAAACGGCCAAGACCTACGAGTACTACGCCCGGGACATCGGGCTGATCCGGTCGGAGTTCGGGAGCGGCACCACCCGCGTGGTTTCTGACCTGCGCCTGTTCGCCAAGGGCAAGGTCGCCACCCCGGCGCCGGTGGTGACCCAGGTGCCGGTGGGCGAAGCCAAGGCCCCACCGGTGCGCGAACTGATCGAGAACCCGCAGGTCATCTCCCAGTCGGCGGACGCTATGCGGGTCAGCTTCCGGGTAGTCCGGACCTACACGCCGTCGACGCCGGGTACCCCGCCCGTCCAGACTTCGGACACGATCGTAGTAGATCTGGCGAAGGTGAACAATGTCTGGACGGTCCGTTCGGTGACGGGTGCGGAGTAGGGGCGGTACTGGCGGAAGCAACAGATGTGGCAAAAGAAGTGGCGGCCGCGGTGATGACCGCGGTAGCGGCGGCGGTCCCTGGAGCGTAAGAAGCGCGCCGGGGGCCGTCTTTTCGCATTCCGCAGCAGGATTTGGCGCATGAACCCATAACCTAGCACCAGCCATTTCTTGGAGAAAGGGCGGAACCCGCGGTGAAGACCTTCCTGGCCGTTGTCAGATGGCTGACCACACTCATCCTTGGTGTCTTACTCGTACCCGCGCTTCTCGCCACCGGGACGCTGGCGGCCGTCAGCGCCACCGCGGCCGAGCCCAACTACTACATCGACCTCATCGAGAAGCACCAGGTCCTGACCGCATTTAAGGCCGACATGGTCAGGAGCTTCGTCGAGCACGGCGCGGATACTCCCGAGATGCGGGCTACGGTAGAGAAGGTCCTTTCGGCCACTCTTTCGGAGCAGTGGTTTCTGACGCAGGCGCGCAGCGTGGTGAGCCAGGCCAAGAAGGTTCTCAGCAGTACGGGAAAGGCCACCATCACCGTACCCCTCAAAGAGCTGAAAGACACTCTGCTCGCCGAAGCCAAAAAGGCGGCGCCAGGCATGGACCTGACCGGCATCCAACAAGGGATAGGCGGCGCCATCCCCGATACGGTGGACCTGGCCAAGAGCATCAACTGGAGCGACACCCAGTGGCAGCAGGCCCGCAAATACTGGCACTACCGCCAGATCGCCGTCCCGGCGGCCATCGGTGTCTGCGCCGCATTGGGCCTTTTGATATGGCTGGTGCGGGGAGCGTCGCGCCGGGCCGCCCGTCCCTTGGGATTCATGTGCGTCCTTGGGGGCGGAGGGCTTCTGGCGGAGGCATTGGTCGGGGCACCGAAGCTGCTGGCCGTGGCGCAGAAAGCCGTGGCCAACGTCGGCAAGGGCGGTCCGAATGATCCCGCCTCGATCATGCTGGCCCCCATCAAACCCGAGGTGCGGATGGCATTGGTAAGTGACGCAGTCGGAGGCGTGGAGTCCAGGGTAATCCTGGCCGGGGCCGTCGTGCTGGCCGCCGGCGTCCTCTTGGTCGCGCTTCCCAGGCTGTTCAGGCGGCCTGACTCCCGGGCGGGTGTCGGTCTCGATGCCGGGGCCAACACCGGTTCCCAGGTCAACGTGGCTGCACCGGCTGCACCGGCTGCACCGGCTGCACCGGCTGCACCGACTGCACCGACTGCACCGGCTGCACCGGCTGCACCGGCTGCACCGACTGCACCGGCTGCACCGACGCCGCCAGTTCCGCCGTCGCCGCCGCAAGCCTAGGCAATCTCTGCATCTTACCGTCTCAGCTTTGGGGTGCTTGACCTTGCTCTTCCTGAACCGCGGGATTGCCTTTCGAACCTGACCGGGGAATGAAGCGGCGGATGGAGCCGGACCGTTCGCGCGGTGTACCTTCTCCTTCACCCGTACCTTCACTCGGGCAGGCCGTTGCCGAGCGAGAGGATCTTAGAGCCTTTCGCCTGTAGAAGTAGCACATCTTCTCAAGATAGGCGACTACAGCGCTATCCAAAGCGCCTGGTCTGAGTGGCAAGGCATCGCCGACCAGAGCTAACAGCCTTTGAACACTAAGATCCTCGGGACGGACGATGATGAGCTTGATACCGTTCTTCACGCAGAGACCCACTTTGACGTCATCTAGCATCTGCCTCTCTCCTGCCTCCTCTTCATCAGGGTAGAGCTCGGTTGGGCCCTCGTGCTGTGCGCCATTGAACTCGAAGGCGACCTTGTACTTGGCGGAGTAGAGGTCCAGCTCCAGTTGGGCTCCGGTCTTCTTGTTCGTCATGCAGTCTAGGCGGGCGTCGGCGATAAATGAATCGTCATCGAACACCTCGGTGCCCAAGGCCTGTAGTAGCCCTTGGCCTATAGACTTGGCGTGGGCGACCCGGAGCTTCGCTTTCTCGATCGCGGCCTGGTCCTTGGCGCGATCGGGGTCAAGGGCTACATATTTGCGGTGCCCTTCGATCTTGATGAGGCCGGCCGAAAGCAGGACGCGCAAATCCCTGTATACGGTCGAACGTGAGACACCAAGGATTGTCGCCATTTCGTCTTGGGTCAGGGTGCAGGCTTTCCCTGATTCCCGCGTTTTGAGAAGGATCAGGAAGAACAGAAGCCTGGCCGATAACGGTAGGTTATCAGCCACCAAGACTTTGACCGGTATCAGCAGTGCTTTCACGGTCCTCCCCCCTTCATTCCCCAGCGCCACACCACACCCCAGCCCATACCCAAGGCCGCTTCCACCCGCTTCCATCTTCCTTCCTTGAAGGCGCAGACCGTATTTCCTTCCGCTGGAAACCGGTTGTGAATTCCTGAACTAAACTGTCCATTCGGGACCTGATTTTGGCTCAGGCTGTGTGTCCCGAATACCCATTTTGCAGCCGACGGGGCGTTGGGGCACCGGATAGCACCGGATAGCCCGGATGAAGGTAAGGAGCAAACTCTGCCCCCGGAGAAAACATCGTGCTATCTGAGCTGGCCTAAGATTTCAGGCGGAGAGGACGGGCGGGGATGCCGAGGATCTATGGGGGTAGGAGTTGCAATCGGCATCGGGTCAGGCGGAATTGGTCCCCAAAAGGGGTGTGACGGAGGGCAATGTGTACTCCAGACACAAGCGCTCTCCGCGAAACCATTCTCGAATCGACAGTTTAGTTCCGTGAGGCGCAATCCCTCCGCCAACCAGTTCTACTCATGGGCCGGTGGCACCGATCCCGGCTTGACCACCAGAAGCCAGCCGCCGTCGATCTGGACGAGAGCCTGGGGCGTGGCAAACTCGTTACTCACACCCACGGACTTGCCCCACGGTAGCGTGGCCTTGGTCAACGGGTACTTGAACCCGGACAGGGTTACACCGGTCACGTCGGACAGCAAGGGTATGAGAGACAGGTACTCGCCTGGGTGGCCACGTAACTGGATGGCCAGGCGCCGACCTCCGAGGATCGTGGCCCAGGCCACCCCATCCCCGGCTTCGACACAATGCCCTTGTCGCGACAGCCGCGCCATCAGGCCGAAGGCGGCCAGGGTATGGTCCAGCCTCCCGCCCGTAATGCCGGCTAGAATGATATGGGCTATCGGGCCGGACGGGTCGGGCAGGCTCGGTAGAGCAGACGGGCTTGGGTCGCCGGGAGCAGCGGGCAGGTCTAGTTGGACGCCGGCGGGAATGCCGAGTCGTGCCAGCCCGTACTCGACCGCCAGTTCCAAATCAGTTTCGTCTTTCACGGGATTCACTGTGAGCATGGCGACCCCCGCCCGCCGCGCCGCTTCCACGTCGGCCGGCGCCGCCGAATCCAGGTCGCCCACCAAAGCGTCCGGGGTCAGCCCGCAGGCGAAGGCGCGCCCGAGCCCAGAGTCGGCCGCGACTACCAGATCGGCTCCGCCGGTCCAGCGGGCCACGGCGGCCTCATCCCGGATGTCTCCGCCGGCGAAGATCACGAGTTTCGGCAGAGCGGCGCCGGGACCCAGGCCGGCTCCGGCACCGGCTCCGGCACCCGCCGCCCCGCGGCATTGACCGCACCCGTTTCCGGGACACGCAACGGAGGGCGCCCCGCCACCGGCCGGGCACCCTCCGCAACCCTTGCCACAGAAAACGCTACACAACTGGCCTTCCACCTTCATGAGGCTCCGCGCCGCGGCTAGCCTTCCACTCTGGCCCCCCGGCCCAGAGCGGGGACGCTCCAGAGCGCCACGATGACCACCACGGTGACGATGAGCTCCGGCACCAAATAGGTCGCGTTATAGACTGCCGAGTAGATCCATGGGTTCATCCCCTTGGGTGCGTACGAGGCGAAGAACACCGCGCCCGACACCACATGGCTGGCGAACCGCGCCGCGATGGCCACCACGACACCCACCGCCGGCCAGCGGCGGAAACATCCGGCCAGCCCCAACAGCATAAAAGGCACCGGATAGTCCAGTAAGAACTGGACCGGGTGGACGAAGAAGGGATCCTGAATGTAGTTGAAAAGGCCGAAAACCGTCCCGGCCACCATCCCCACCGCCGGCCCGCGGCGCAAGGCCAGGAAAACGAGAGGTACCATCGCCGCCGCCGTGACACGGCCTCCCTGAGGCATTTGGTAGATAGTGATCATGTGCAGGAGCCCGGTCAGGGCGATGGCCATTCCGGCTTCCGCCATGGCCGCCGACGTAAACTTCGATTTCTTCACCCTACTTTCGCCTCCTTCCCCCGGGGGCGCGGGTGACGCCCGTGGGGTGCTTGGTTGGCGCCCTCACGGAGGATGAGCCAATAACGAAGGCCGCGACACCTTTAGTCGGGGACGCGGCCGGTCTGTCTTCCTCGGTCAGCTCCACTTCCTACGCTGGTATTATCCAGATCAGGTGTCGGGGTCGCGGGCTTCCGTGCCCGCCTCTCAGCCTAAAGGGCTCCCCCGTGGGGCAATATGTGGTTTTGCGGTTATTTTACACCCAGCGCCCGCCGGTGTCCAGGAGTACGAGGGGCAACAGACTACGAGGAGCAACAGAGTACGAGGAGCAACAGACTACGAGGAGCAACAGAGTACGAGGAGCAACAAGCCCGAGGAGCAACAAGGGGCGCGGATCATTACTCCCAACGCGGGCCGGACTCAGCTTTCGGCGGCACACCCACGCCCGCACCCTGTGGACGGCGCGGCACCGGCCGGTGGGCCATGGAGACGCCCACTTCATTCAGGTGAAGGAGGCCCACGTTCGCGAAGAAGGCCACCACCACGTGTTCCCCTTGGCTGGCCAGTCCCATCTTTCCGCCGATGTTTAGCCCCAGCGCCTTCTCGCCGAACTTGCTGACGGCCTCGTGGGCCGCCCCGGCCACGGCACCCTCCTCCAGGTGTGACTCACCCACCACGCCTTCGCGCTTGGCGGCCACCACCGCTTTCTCGATTAGCTTCCGAATGGACAAGACGTACTCGCCGCCGTGGTCCACCGCCGCCGTTCGGATACCGCGGCGCCGGTACTCCTCCTTCAAGACGCGCTCCTCTTCGCGGTCGGCGCTGATGGCCAGGCGGATGGCCGCGCGGGCCACCTCCAGGCTGCTGGCGCCGCCGGGTTCGGGCCGAAACGTGCTACTGCCACCACCCGATTCCGGCCGAAAGGCGCTGGGGCCACCGGCACCGGTCCCCGTTCCGACTGCCGTCCCGGCCGCCGGCCCACCCTCGTGATGTCGTTCATCCATTACGTCCATAGCGGCTCCTTTGCCACCTTCCGCCGCCCTAGCTTTCCCGAATCGGCGCGAGAAAGGATTCGGGCTGCGCCTTGTGTTTCCTGCGCAGCGGCTCAGAGCATGCTAGATAGTCGCGAGAAGGTGGCGCGGGAGGTCGAAAGGCATGAAAGTGCTGGCCGCGGTGGGTAGCCCCCGCAAGGAGGGCAATACCGATGCTCTGGTTTCCGCCATTTTGGAGGGTGCGGCTTCGGTGGGGGCCGGAGTGGAGAAAGTGAACCTCGCCGAACTGCGCATCGAGTTCTGCGACGCTTGTGAGACTTGCATTCAGGCGGACCCAAACGCCGACTATTGTTTCAAGGAAGATGACATGCGTGACCTCTACCCAAAGGTGGCGGAGGCCGACTGTCTGCTAGTGGGTACGCCGGTCTACTTCTTCTCCTTATCGGCCCAGACCAAGGTCTTCCTGGACCGGCTCCTACCTTTCAGCAGCGGCGAGCGGATCCGCACTCTCCAAGGGAAGAAGCTCGCCCTCGCCGTCGTCTACGGTGACGCCGACCCCGCGGCCGCCGGCGTGTCCAACGTCATCAACGTGGTGCGCCAGGCCGCCGACTACGCCAACATGCGCTGGATGGGGTACATCTGCGGGCAGGCGGAGAATCTCGGCGACGTGGCCGAGAACGAGGAGTTACTGGATAAAGCGCGCCAGTTCGGAGTGGTGCTGGCCAGGGCCTGACCACCCTAACTCCGCGCCGCCTCGTAGGCCGCGGCCACCCGCAACACGGTCTCCTCATCGAAAGCCCGCCCCACGATCTGCAGCCCCACCGGAAGACCTGGTTCCGCGAACCCGCAGGGCACCGAGATGGTGGGCTGGCCGGTGACGTTGATGGGCGCGGTGAACCGGATGAGGGCATCGGGCACCGCCTCGCGGGCGGGCGCCGCCGCCTCCCCTTGTCCGGCCCCTTCCGGCCAGTCCACAAAGTCCTGACCGATAAGGGGCGCCACCACCGGCAGGGTGGGCATGGCCAGTACGTCCACCTGGGCCATGGTTTTCGCCACTACCCAGGCGATCTCGCCGCGCAGCCGCTGGCCCAGGATGTAGTCGCGGGCCATGATGTACTGGCCCATCTCCAGGCGGGCGCGGACGTCGGCGCCGTAGAGGCGCGCCTTGGCGGGGTCCGCCAGGAAGGGCGCGTGATAGGCGGCAGCTTCGGTCAGGGCCAGCAGGCGGTTGGCCAGCATCATGGGGTCGGCCGGCGGGTAGTCGGCCTCCACCACCTCGGCCCCGAGGCCCGCCAAGGCCTTCAGCGCCGCCTCGTAATGGGCGCGGACGCCGGGCTGGAGGCGAGTCGTCAGCCACGCGTGCGGCACGCCGACTTTCAACCCTTTCAGACCGTCGGTGGCGGCGCGGTCCAGCGCCTTGGAGTAATCGGGCACCGGACGAGCGGCGGTGGAGGGGTCCAAGGGGTCGGGGCCGGCCAGCACCTGAAGGAGGAGGGCGGCGTCGCGCACGGTGCGCGTGATGGGGCCGGCGTGGTCCAAAGACCAGCTGAGCGGAAAAATGCCGCGCTTGCTGACGCGGCCGTAGGTGGGCTTCAGCCCAACGGCGCCGCACGCGGCGGCGGGGATGCGGATGGAGCCGCCGGTATCGGTACCCAGGGCGCCGAAGACCATGCCGGTGGTCACGGCCACGGCGGAGCCGCTGCTGGAGCCGCCGGAAACGCGGTTAGGGTCGTTGGGATTGCGGGCGGCGCCATAGTTCGGGTTCACCCCAGTGGCCCCGAAGGCGAACTCGTGGGTGTTTGTCTTCCCGACCATGATGGCCCCGGCGGAACGCAGGCGCTGGACCACCGCGGCATCTTCGTCCGGGATGTACTCGGCCAGAAGGCGCGAGCCGCAGGTGGTGCGTACCCCAGCCGTCCTAATGATGTCCTTCACGCCGATGGGCACGCCGGCCAGGGGACCAAGGGAACCGGCCCGGCCCTGGGCGATGGCCTCTTGGGCGCGGTGCGCCTGCTCTAGGGCTTGATCGCCGGTGATGGTAATGAAGGCGGAGTTCTTAGGGTTCAGGTCGGTAATGCGGTCCAGGGCCGCCTGAACCAGATCCACCGGAGAGACTTGCCTATTTCGGACGCGGGCGGCGGCTTCGCTCAGGCTCATGGCCAGGAGACCCGGAATGGGGAGTCCCAAGGGTTGGCGTGCCGGCGCCTTCGCCGCCGCCGTTGACGACGGTTCCGCCGGCGCGGACGACGGAGTGTTGCCTTGTGCGACACCCGCCTGCGGGGCACCTATGGCCCCCTTGCCAGTCCCCTGTCCAGGCGGCAGACCATAACCGCTGCCGCCCGGTCCGACCGGACCCACCGTCTCCCAAGCTCCTCTTCCAGGGTGGAGCCGCGACCCGGCGGCCTGCACATCCCACGCCGGGTCGGCCGCGTCGAAGATCGCCGAGGGTTCCAGGTCCCGGGCCCTGGCCTGCTCCACGGTGCTGATCCAGGCCAGAATGGTGCGGACCCGGGAAGCCGAATCCTCCAGCACGCTGTCCTCTACCTCGCGGCGGAAATAGTCGCGGGCGATGTCTTTCAAGGTCTCTTTGGAAAGCGCCAAACCAGACCGCCTCCTGATAACCGGCGAGCGCCCATGCCCGTCGTGCGCCCGCTCGGTGAATGTCTCTTATCTTTCCATGGCAGGCTTGGGCCAGCCCTTTAGGCGGCGTCGTGGCGCTTGCGGCGCCACCGGCGCCGGGGCTTGGCGGGCTTGGCGGGCTTGGCGGGCGCCGGGCTGGCGCCGGACGGATCGCTTTCCTCTTGTTCGTGGCCCGCGCGGTTCCGCCACGGGTAGGCCGCCGAGATCTCCGCGCCGAACAACAGCAGACTGGACCCGATATAGAAGTACATCAAGAGCACGACCACGGCTGTCAGCGAACCATAGACCAGACGGTACTTCGACAGGTTTGGGATATACCAGGTGAAGGCGCGTTTGGCCGCCTCAAAAACCGTGGCGCCGATCAAGGCCCCGGGGAAGACTTCTTTGGCCGTGAGCGGCGGCCGGTGGTTCGGCAGGCGCCAATAGATCACGGTGAAGGCGGCCAGCGTCATCAGGAACGTGCCACCCACCGAGACCGCCCGCCAAAAAGGGGTCTGGCTCAGCAGTTTCAGGCCCAGGACGTTGAAGGGCAGCCTCTCGCCCAACTGGACGGCAATGGTCACAACGAACGGCGCCATGAAGGCCACCATCCCCACCACCGCCACCGCCAGCGCCATCAACCGGTGACCGATGAAGGTGCGTGGCGACTTGACATGATAGATCCGGTTCAGGGCCCGAGAAATGGCCGAGAAGACTCCGGAGGCAGACCAGAGCAAGGTCAGCGCCGCCAAGACACTGAGCTGCGGCCGCGCCCGCAAAGCCTCGCCCAGCGTGCCCCCAATGAGCGCGCCGGAGCCGGGGGCCACGGCCTCGATTTGTCTCACGATATCGGCCAGGACCGGCGCCGTCGGAAAGAGCCCGTTCAGAATCGCCACGGTCACCAGCAACAACGGGAACAACGATAGCAAGCCGTAAAAAGAGATGGCGGCGGCGATGAAAGCGCCATCGTGCCGGGCGTACGAACGGAAAAGGTGTAAAATACCTGCGTAAGCGTGGGTTATTGGCTTCATCTCCCTGACATTCTAGCACCGCGGGAACCTTCTGCTCAATGAGAACCTTTGCCGAAAAAGGACGACGCGGTGGCCAATCGCGGGACTACCTCGGGAGTGCAGGGTCACCGTGAACGCTAGCTGTGCTCAAAGAGTCTGTCTCAGCGCCGCCACCGTGGCCCGCAGGCCATCGCCGAACCTCGTCTGCGAACCCCACCCCAGACTCTGGGCAGCGGCGCTCACCGACAGGACGGAGTCGCGGATGTCACCGGGACGCGGTGGTCCGTAGACGGGCGGCCGGTCCCATCCCATGAGGGACGCCGCGGCTTGCCAGAGCGCCTTGATACTCATGGCCTGACCGCTTCCGACATTGAAGACCCCGGAAGCATCACCCGAAAGAGCCAGGAGGTTGGCCTTGGCCACGTCTTCCACGAAGATGAAATCCCGCGTCTGCTCTCCGTCTCCCTGAATCACGGGATCGCGTCCGGACGCGAAGGCTTCCAGGAAAGTCGGTATCACGGCCCCGTCGCCCGCCGCCCGCTGGCCGGGCCCGAAGATATTGGCGTATCGGAGGCAGGCCCATTTCAGGCCGTATTGCTCGCCCAGGAGAGCGACGTACCGTTCGGCTGTCAACTTCGACAGACCGTAGGGGCTGAGGGGCTTCGTGGGATGCGTCTCCGTGATGGGCACGCTCTCGGGGTTGCCGTATACGGCCGCCGACGAAGAGTAGACGAAGGACCGGACCCCGGCCGCGGCCGCCGCCTGAACCAGCCTCACCGTTCCTACTATGTTGCGTTCCAGATCGTTCATGGGGTCGGCTACCGAGGCGCTAACGCCCACTTGTGCGGCGCAATGAACCACCCCTTGGGGCCGCGTCCCCGCCAGCACGCGCTCTAGGTGGGCGGCGTCCCTTATGTCACCTTCCACCAGTCTGGCCCCGGCCGGAACGTTACTGGCGAAACCGGATGACAGGTCGTCCAGGATCACCACCTCCTGGCCCGCGCCCAGCAACGCCCTGGCCACGTAGGACCCCACGAAACCGGCACCCCCGGTGACCAGAACTCTAGCAACCGCCTCAGCCCCCACGACTCGTTCCCCCTTTGTTATGGTCCCCCCGCATGCGTGATCCGGTAGACGCGGAAGGTCTGGTTATCCACAATGACTTTCACCAGATCCGGGTGAATCTTCCGGTATTCCTCGACAAACCCCCAGGACCTGGCCATGATACTCGCACGCGCCTGGGGATCCAGGTAATATCCATCGGTCGTGGCGCCCAGCCCCCGGCCCACCGGGAAAGGCGTCTGCGCATTCGGTTCGATGGTCTCCTTGGTTCCCAGCGGCACTTTCTCGATGAAGATGAAGAAGTCGCCTGTATCCTTCGTGGCCAGTTCGAAGCCAGGTTCACGGATCTGATCGTAGGAATAGCTTCGGGCAAACTCCAGAATTTGCATGTGGAAACCGTACCCGAGGACCTTGGGGAGGGCCGCCTGCGTCGAGATGATGGTCCAGTCCCACCGCCGGGCCATGTGCACAATATACAGATACGCCTTAGCCTCGTCGTCGTATTCGTACTGGCCGAGCGGCACCGCCGGGACCGGCTTCCAATAAAAGACTGCACCTATCAGTAGGACCGCCGCGATCCCCGTCCGCCACCGGCCGTTCAACATCAGGACATCGGCGACGAAGTTCAGACCCAGTCCCGCTCCCAGCGCCGCGAAAAGAGCGAAGAGCAGGCTGGCCAGCGCCGGGTCCACGAAGAGCGGCCCTTCCCAGGCTCCCGATAGGACGAAGGAGAGGACGATCATGGTACCCAGGCCCACCGCCAAGGGAGAGTTCGCCTTCTCTCCACGGCGCCAGCCGATGACTCCGGCCACCAGGAGCAAGACGCCCGCTCCCAGGCCGACGTGGGCAAACCCCGCCGAGATCCAGCCGCCCGCGGTGCTCCCTCCGCCGGCGGCCAGGATCCCTTTCCCCGGTGACCATGGCGAAAGGCCGGGATGGAAGGGGATACCGTATAAGCGCGCGGCCACAAGGGGGACCGCGGTGACGATCCCCGCCCCCGCCGCCCCCAGAAACAGCCGGACGGCCGTCCGCCCGGCAGCCAGGCGTGCGGCGCTGGCGACCACGCCGAGGATAAGGAGGGCCACCAGCAGGTAACAGAAAGCCCAAGGGGAGACGGCAGCCGTCAGAAAGGCCGCCCCGACCGCCAGGATCGCCTGATCCCGGCTGCGGGTGCTCAGGAAGAGCCATGCGCTCACCAGGCTGGGAAGGGCGAAGACGGCCCCGAACTCCGGAGGGAGAGGGCTGATGGCCCGTGAAGCGCCAGTGACACCCGAGCCGAAGTAACCGGCAGCCAGAACGCCCATCGCGAGTGCGGCCGAGATCACCCTGCCGGTTAGCCGGTAGGCGGCGTATCCAACGGACAGAAGGAGCAAGAGGCCGGTCAGAGGGCCGGCGAAACTGATGACGATGAAGGGATCGAGGAAGTCCAGGAGGCTCAGAGCCGATATGAAAGCATGATAGCCGTAGGGATAGACCCCTTCTTGGTAGATATGTGTGGGTTGGCCCACCGTCGCCGGGGACTTCTGCAGATACTTGACCCACGCCAGGTGCTGGTAGGACTCAGAGGCCGGCAGGTAGTAGTGTCTGATCACCTGATTGTATAAGAGGAACAGTGCGCCGGCCATCACCACGGCTCCGACAACCCAGGCGAGGACATCCCGGTCGGCCCGCGCGCCGCGCCTCGCCGACGGCCTTCTCTGGCGGCGGCTGGAGACGCTCTCCCGCCCCTTGGCGACCAGGTTCCGGAGTTCCTCCACCCCGCCTTCCTCGGTCCGCTCAAGGCTCTTGAGCAGCTTGCTCTCCCAGTTCACGCCCCGGAGGCGGCGGGCGATCGTTGCCAGGATGAAGGCCAAGACCGTACCCCACACAGATATGGGCTCCCACAACCCCAGCGCCGACAGAACCTGCCCCTCGACAATGACCAGCGCCAGCGAACCCAGAAGGCCCATCATGAAGCGGTCGAGGCGCGGCCGGCCCCGGCCAGACAGAAGGATGTACGGGAAAAGGCCGAACCAGAAGGCGAAACGCAAGGCTATGGAAAGCGCCTCTTCCGCTCGCAGCACGCCCGACCTCACTCCTTCTTTGACAGTGTCCGCCTACCCGCCGGCGGGCCTCCATCGATCAGGGTAGGAACAGCATTGGCCGTTCACGGATTCTCTCCTGCCGCCACGCCGGAGCGGCGCTCGGCCCGGGCGCCGGCTTCCGGCAACCACTGGTTGACGGCTGCCAGGAGGACCGCGCCCACGGCGGCCGCCGCGGCCATGACCCAAAAGGGCAACGCGGGCCGGATGCCGTAAAGCCATCCCCCCGCCACCGGGGCGGCAGCGGCGCCGACTCCCAGCGCCACGCTGAGGGTGGTCAACCGGGTACTGAGACCCGGGCCGACAGGTACGACATCGCCCATCAGCGCGGATCCCAGAGACTGCAAGGCAAACTGACTGCCCCGAAGGACCAGAGCGACCACGGCGGCGGCGGCCAACCCTGAGGGGAGAAGCAGACCGAACAGCGCGTTGGCGGCCAGGCAAACAGTTATCGCCTGAAGTGTGGCGCGCGAGAGTTCGAGTTCGGTCCGGCCACGCCCCACCCGGACTCTCCCGGAAAACCGCGGCCATGTAGAGAACAGTAGCGACCAGGCCAGCTGGGCGCCGGACAGGACCGAAACGGCCAGCCCCGCCAGCACGAGACTGACCCGGGAAACCTCCTTGACATAGGGAACGATGAAGCTCCCCGGCAAGCCCATGAGGAAGAGAGCCCCGGCTGACATCACGCTGAACAGGGCTAGGAGTATTCCGCCTGGTTGGCGACCGTCGGTGGCGGCGGACCCGCCTGGCCCGCCTCGTTCGCCCGGTCCGCCCGGTCCGCCCGGTCCAGTCGACCCGCCCGGCCTGCCGCTCGCGGCCGCCCCGGCCGTGGCAGTTTCATCTGCTCCGGCAGGACGGCGCTCCGTGATCGGCAGCAGCACCAGAGTTGCTCCTAAGAGACAGGCGCCGGCCACCGCCGTGCTGGCCTGCAGACCCACCAGCGTGCCGAGGAACCCCGACACCGCCGACCCCAGGAGGGTCCCCAGGGGTGCGGCGGCGTAGAGCAAGGCGAACCCACGGGCACGCCGGGGCGCCGGAAGCTCCTCCAGAGCCAAGGCGTTCAAGGTCGGTAGCGCGGCCACCGCCGCCATAGACAAAAAGACACCCGGCAGCAGGCCGGCCCAGGATCGGGCCGGCCACATGATGAACATCCCGGCGGCGCTGGCGACCCATCCCAGGACCAGAGCCGGGCGCCGGCCGACCCGGTCGGACAGGACCGAGATGGGGAACACCAAGGTGGCGGCTCCCAGCATTCCGATGCTTCCCACCAAGCCCATCTGGACCGAGGTGGCGCCCAACTCCCTGGCGAGAAGCGGGAGGAACGGAGCTATGAGGTTGTACGAGGCGGACCACAGGAAGAAAGACACGGCCGCCAAGAGAAGATTTCGACTGAAGATCATGTCGGCATCACTCCCGCCGCCGGGGCCGGGCTGGGCAGATCAGTGTAGTGGAGGGTCCCATACCACGGAAAGCCGCACCGTCGGGCCGCGCGCGAGGCCGAACGCTCCTCCTGTTGGGCGACTTTGGTCTCGCTCCATTCGTTCAGTGCCAGAACGCGTAGTCCGGCAGCTCCCTCCGCCCCTTGTAGTGAGCGGATGGTGCGGTTCCTCCGGGGGAAGAGCCCGATCCGGCGATACGGGAAGGACTCCCAGCACAACCCATCAAGATACGGCATGGTCAGGGGCAGCAGGAGGCGAAAGCCACGGTTCTGAACCATCGCGCACCCGAAGCTAGCCGCGGCCTCGGCTACCAGGCGGGCGGCCTCTACGATGGTCGCCTGCCCCGTTAACCCACCGGCGGCCACGGCCTCGGGCAGATCTTCCAAGTCGGCCATGGTGTCGAGAAAGAGGCCATCATATCCCCGATCAAGCAGGTCTTCGGCCTGACCGAGGAATCGGTCGCGAGTTCTCTCATGCCGCGGATCCAGCACCCACGTCCTCCATTGCCGGTTGACCACCGGTCCTCCCGGGCCGGTCAGGACATTAGCGGGAGCCTCCTGGACGAGTGCCTCTCCCGGCCTTCGGACATCATCAGGCTCGCCCAGCGGCGCTTCCAAAACGCTCAAGTAGGCCAAGATCAAGGTGCCCTTCTCCCTTATGGCGGCGATCCGCTCCCGGTCTCGCCCCGGCGCGGCCACGATGGCCAGGTCATAGGTGGACAGGACATCCTCGCCGCCGGTGCCGTAGTACACGGCAAAGGTCCGCACATCGCCCAGGCGCCGGCTCACGCGCGTCCCGCCGCCAAACGCGAAGTCGCTTCGGTGTAGACAAGGCATTCCGCGCAACGGTCGCCGTGGCGGGAACACAGGTTGCTCCCCGCCTCCCAACAACGCCCCGCGCCGGTCTGCCGGTTGACGCACCCCGAACAGACGGCCGCCGGGATGCACCGCATCTCCCAGCAAGCGGCCAGGGGCAGGCTTGGCGACACCGCCCGCGCCGCCTCCGCGAAAGCCGCTACCAACGCGCCGACTACCTGGGGGTCCAAATGGCTGCCGGCCGCGGCGCGGATGTCCTGGACGGCTTGGAGGAAAGGTACGGGAGACCGGTAGGCGCGGCCGGTGGTCTTGGCTTCGAACAGATCAGCGGCCGCCACGATCCGGGCACCCAGAGGAATCTCCTCCCCCCGCAGACCGCGGGGATACCCGTCGCCATCCCACCGCTCATGGTGGCCGGCCACGATCTCCCCCAGAGGGAGAGCGGCCGGTAGGGCACTCACTAGCTGACCGCCCAACTCGGCGTGCCGTTTCACCTGCTGGTACTCCCCGGACGTGAGCTTCTGGGGCTTCAGGACCACCCGCGGATCGACCGCTACCATGCCGACATCGTGGTAGAAGGCACCCTGGGCCACTGCCTGCGCCTCGTCCGGCGGCAGCTTCATCTGTCCGGCGATCATTCGGGCCAACCGGGCCACCCGAAGAGAGTGCCCCTGGCTATGCGGGGACAGGCCGTCCATGGCATTGACTAGGATTCCCAGAGTATCGGCGTACCCTGCCGAGGCATTCTGGACCTGGCGCTGGCTGGCCACCAATTGCGACGCTCTCTCGCCCAGAGCCCGGAGGACCGCGGTCTGGTATCCGTTGACCGCCGGCGCGTGCTTCATGAAGTAGAAGAAACAGCCCACCGGTTCCTTGCCGGAAACCATCACCGGGACGCGCACACAGCCGTTGTAGAGCGAGCCCAGGGTGGGCATCCGGCTTCCGGGAACCACGTCGGGCTGGGGGGGCAGCGCCATCAGGCGCGGCTCCGCGTTCTCGGCGATCCGGCGGCCCAGCGCTTTGCCTTCACTGGAATTGGAGATGATCAAGGGTTCCTTGGGCCCTTCCACCACCGCCACCTGAACCAGAGCCTCCACCGCTTGGCCTCCAACGTTCAGGAGCAGTTCGACGGCCCGATCGATATGGAGCGTGACATCAAGAGCCACGCGGGTGGACTCCAGCAAATCGCGATAGTGCTGGGCTTCCTCCATCGCGGAGCGCCAGCGGCGCACGGTCAGAGCCAGCGGCGCCAGGGTCTGGCAGGACTGGTCCAGCCGCCTGATCTCGGCGACGGATAGGGCACCAATCGGCCCGAGGAGGACGGTTACCAGCAGGTCCTTGCCGATGGGCAGGTCCAGCCAACGCTCGTCGCGGGGCCCCCGGATGCGCGAGGAGGTCAAGGTCGCGTCGAAGGGCAAGGATAGCGGTACGGCCCGGCTGCCGTCCATGACCAGGCCGGAGTAGTTCGGAGCCACGTCCGGATATTCCGGTCTGGTGAGGCTGGCCCGCAGCCACCAGGCCCCGCCCTTGTCGTCGAGCCAGTAGGCGTGATAGGACTTCCCCTTGACCCAGGTGGCCACGTGGTCCAGGATGCGGGCGCTGGCTTCGTCCAGCGATTGGACGTTCTCCAGACCCGGCAGAGACACCGGGGCCACCGGGTCTCCGCGGCGGCGTCGCGCCCCTCCGAACACGAGCGACGAAATAATCCAGGCTAGAAGGATCGAAGCGGCTCCAGCTGCCGCCGACACCCACCAAGGCATTTCCGACAGGATCACGCCGCCTCATCCTCCAGACCTCGGAGAGTAACCGTGGGAAGCCGCGGGTCGGCCGAAAGACTACCCACCACGGCGCGAAACTCCTGGAATCCAAGGGCCGACAGGAGGCGCCTCAGTCGCCCGCGGCTATGCTTCACGCCCCAGTGCAGGGCAGCCCTGGCCGCAAACGGTGTCCCCGCCGGAAGCGGCCCCGCCGGCTCGGGGTTCAGCTCCCAGGGGTGCAGATAGGTCACCCGGGGAGAACTCGCCCGACGCAGGAGAAGATGGACCAAGGCGAATGGCAGCACGCGCCAGTACAACCCACCGCCGTAGGGCAGGGACAGCGGCCCCAAGCGGAGGACGGCGGGCGGCAGTTCGAGGAGGTGCTTCCCGGCAGAAGTGGCCAGCCAGAATGGCGCCACAGGCCAGGACGGCTCGCCGTAGAGAGGCGTCCGGGCAGGGAAAACGCTGGAGTCATAACTGAACCCCGCATCGATGACCGCAGCCACCGCCCAGGGGACGCGGCGGTCGATGGACCAAGAAGGAGCGCGATGGCCCGCCACAGGCTGGCCGGACAGTTCCTGTAAGAGCCCCCGCGCCCGGCGAAGCCCTTCGAGGTAGCGGACGGGCGTCACCTCCCTGACCAAGTCGTGCTCCATGCCATGGCAGCCAATCTCGTGCCCCCCGTCGGCCAGCCGGCGCACCACCTCGGGATGCGCCGCCGCGACACTGCCCAGCACGAAGAAGGTAGCTTTGACCCCGCCGGCTTCGGAAAGCAGGGACAGGACGGCGTCCACTTCGGCCGGCAGACGATCGCCAGTCGCAGCGCCAGTCTCTCCCAGCCTCCCAGTCCAGCGGCGGTGGAGGTTTCCGTCGAACCAGTTTTCCACGTCGAAGCTGAGAACATGGCTTACCACCGCAGCAGCATCCTCCACATGCCCGGATCCAACGAATACCGCAGCATGGCCAAGACCACACCCAGTGTCGGACCGGGGTCTTCCCAGGACAGTATGTCGTCGACCGTCCGTCCGTCGTAGGTGGCGAAGAAGGGGGGGGTGATGCCCCTTCCTCGTCTGGCCATGGCGTGCAGTAAGTCGCCCGGCAAAAGCCAGCGGCACCGCCGTCCGACCGGGTACTTCGCCGGTCCCCGCACGTCGCGGCCCCAGGCGAGGTCCGCCGTCAAGGACGGGAAGTCCACGCCGCATTGCACCGCCAGCGCCAGCGATGCCCAGAACCGCGGGTTGATCTCCATCAACACCGGGGCGCCAGTGCGGTCCAGCATGAACTCCACCTCGACGGGGCCGCGCCATCCCACCGGGGAGAGAAGCCGCGCCGCCAGGTCCACCAGGTCCGGTCGGTCGACGCTCTCCTGAAGGGTGCTAGCGCCCGACTCCAGCGGAAACCACCGGAGTTCCTCCTGCACGAAGGAAGCCCGGACATCGCCCGCCGGTCCATAGAGCAGGCAGACGTCGAACTTACGCCCCAAAGGAATGCGTTCCTGAACCAGGAGGCCGCCCCATTCCGGCCGGCCTTCCGCCATGGTCCAGGCTCGCTCGGCTTCGGCCCGGTCCTGAACGAAGTAGATACCACGTCCACCCGACGAATACCTGGGCTTGATCACGGCTGGCCCACCCAGTACCGCCAGGGCCGCCTCCATCTCCCCGCGGTCGGCCACCTCGAAAGTGCGGGGCAGCCGTACCCCAGCCTTCATCGCCAGCTGGGCGGTGGCGCCCTTGTCCCGTGCCGCCGCGTATTGCTGGGGCGTGGGGAGCAGGGAACCGCATCCCGGAGGCAGTTCACCTTGACACTCCACACCCACCTCCGTGGTGAAATCATCCATGGGCATGAAAAGGTCCAGCGCGTACCGGTCCACCACTGCCAGGACCCAGTTCCAGAACCGGCCCTCTTCCTCAGGTCTCGGGCAGACCAAGCCCCGGTGGCAATAACGGGAGAAGCGACTGGTCGAGAAGAGCGTGACGTCGGCCACCCAGACGCTGTCCCCGCGTCGCCCCAGGGACCGGACGGCGGTCAGAGTCTTGCGCTGCTGGCCGTCGGTCAGGAGGACGCGGCCCATGGCCTGAACGTCACCCTCTCCTGAAGAGTGTCTTCCACCACCAGTCCAGAGATCATGGCGTACCGGACGTCCAGCGGCGTCCGGCGGTTCAGCGCCACGCGAAGGAAGGCCATGAAGCCCATGCGCAAGTTCGTGATCCCGTCCCTGATCCGCGCCCCTGCCCGGTAGTAGGCGATATTGGTCTGGAAACGGTTATCGATTCTCCACCCGCGTCGAGCCGTGATCACCCCGATCTCCTGAGCGCAGCCGTACCGACGGCCGGCGAAATACGACAGCATGTCGGCCAGCACCTCCACCCGCATCAGGCGGAAGCCGCACTCCACGTCCTGGTAATGATAGCCAGAGAGCAGCGTGGCCCACAGGGAGAGGCCCCAGTTGCCGATGTGCTTGAACCAAGGATAACCACGGAGGTCACGTTTCCCGAGGAGGACGTCGCTACCACCCGCCTTCATCGCCTCCAGGGCCACGGGAATCTCCTCCGGCAAGTGCTGACCATCTGCGTCGATGTTGACCACCACGTCTTCGGGATCGACGAAGCCGCGGTCCAGCAGTTGGAGAACGAAAGTGAACCCCATGAGCAGGGCGCCGGACATGCCCTGGTTGCGAGCCAGAGTAAGGAGGACCACTCCAGGATGGGCGGCGGCCCATTTCCGCACCAGGTGGCCGGACGTATCCGTGGAGCCATCGTTCACGACGACAACCAGGTCGGCGTAGGGATAGGTCCTCTCCAGGACGTTGGTGATGGTCTTTTCTTCGTTGTACTCGGGGATGACCACGATCGCTTTCGGCTTGGCCTTCACGTCGGCTCTACCTCCCGATGGGGCCGCTGGGCGCCGGCCTGGGATTAAAGATATCGCCAGGCTTCTTGGGTACCGGAATCGTCAACGTCCAGACGTCAACGTTCTCATCGGACAAGATCGGTTGGAGCGGCAGTTTCCCCCGGTTCTCCTGTATCCACGCCTCCAATTTGGCCGCGTCGGCCAAGGTTGCCTCCTCGCGGGCCCGGTCGTTTGTTCCGGGCGCGACCGGAGAGACTTTCTCGACCACGAGGACGAAGTTCGGGGTTTTCTCCTTGGTCGTCTGCCCGTTGGCGAGCTTCCAGGGGGCATCATACCACTGGGCTAGGTCGACCGGCATCTGCGAGGCCATCAGGAGGAAATCGTTCGGGTAGTTGTGAATGGCCCGGCCCAGAGCCAGGGAGTACCCCCGGAAACCGGCGACAAGGGTCCAGGTGCCGGGCTCATAGGTCAAGGCGCCGCGCATATAGGTCTCGATCATCTCCCGGGAGTAGTAGTAGTAGGGTTGCGGACCGGATGTCGGGACCTTGGAGAAAGTCAGCCCCACGGCCAGTACCGCAGCCAGCACCCCCGCCTGACGAAACCGTCCCAGGGAGCGCTCCACCAGCGCCCACAGCAGCCCGGCCAGCACGGCGAGGCCGATGGCCCCGATCTCACCGCCACGGTCGAGCAGTACCCCGCTGTTCAGGCCGAAGTTGGGCGCCAGGTATACCACCAAGCCAACGGCGGCCACGGCGGCGGCGGCGCCCAGACCCGCGGTCTTCTGCCCCAGGCGCCAAGCGACGATCGGCAGGATGAGGGCCAACCCGCCGGAGAGGGCCAGCGCTCCCACATGGAGCGGGTTCATCTCGGAGAGAGCGCCCGTAGTGGTAGTGAGATACTGCAGCGACGAGGAATGCCAGGTCTCGCCGAAGAGGATGGCCGTGAAAGGCGGGAGGGCCGCGATGACCCCGGCCCCGCCGGCCCAGAGGACGGCCCCGGGCAGCCGCCGCCAAGCCTGATTCCAGCGGTAGATGATGGACGAAAGGGTCACGCCCGCCATCATAGCAATGGTAAAGAGCGCGGAAACCGGGTGAGTGAAAGCCGCCATGCCCGCGGCGGCGGCGGCCGTGGTCCGGTCACCCCTGCGCCCCTGTATTAGGAAGGACCATAAGAACCAGGCGGCCAGAAGGATGAAAATGAAGCCGAACTCCTCGGAGTTTGGGGCACCCCGGCGACCCAGGTCGGCCGGAAGGAAGGTCGGGAATAAGCCATACAAGGCGACCGTAACCACCACGGCGCCCCAGGAATCGGTCGTCTTCCGAATGAAGAAGGCTAGTGACGCCACGGAGGCCAGGCTGATCAGGGGGCCGGCCATGTCGAGGAGGACGAAAGACAACAGCCACGTGAACTTGCGCAGCAGGGACAGCGCGGTGTACATCCCCCGCGGGTAGACCTCATTGTGGTATAGGACGTTGTTCTCGACGTACTTCATCCACGCGAGGTTCACCGGCGCGTCGGACAGGGGCGGAACGGGCGTGGTGAAAGCTTTGGCGAAGAGGATGTAGGCCACGGCCCCGAATTCGAGGGCGAGGATAGTCCACGACAGCGACGGCCACAGGCGGAGGTTGGCCAGAGCCCTCAGGCCGAAAGGATGGTCGCGCCGAGCGAGCGGCTTGCCGTCTACCCGATCGAAAAGCCAACTGAGGGCCCGCACGCGGAGCTGGGTGCGCCCTTCCACCGAGACGGCGTAGAGCCGGTTCTTCAAGGCCATGAGCAGGCAGATCACGATGAAGACGGGGGCCTCGAAAATGCGCAACCCCGCCAGGACATGCACGACCACCGCGCTAAAGAAGGATATCCAGATTGCCCGTGAGACTAGGGGGTTGTCTTCGGGCTCGTCCAGGCGCGGGAACATGACCCAGGGCAGCAAGACATAGATGACGCCAATGGCCAGTGCCACCCGAAGAAGCGCTATGGCTGCTACCCACGGCCAGGGACGAATGTCTGCCAAAGAACACGTCCTCCGTCGGGGCGCCCTTCTAGGCGCCCCGCATCAGGTGGAAATCCAACCGGCCAAGGACCCGCATCGCCTGGACCGTGATGAGGCCGGTGAAGACCAGGCTTCCCACAGCCAACCCCCACACGGCCCACCAGTAGGCTACATAGCGGCTGGCCAGGAACCCCACGATGATGTTCAGGAGCAACGCCGAGCCGGCCGCCCGAGTGGCGACCCAAGGTTCGTTCAAACTGAAGAGCACCAGAGACCCCTGCAGCCCGGCGGCGATGATGCTGAAAGACGGCGATCCGACCAGGAATACGAAACGGGTGATGGGGTTGTCCATCGGGTCGAAGTACAGCAACCCCAGTTGGAAAAGCCATTTCGCCAGCCAGACCAGGCCGGGGATGCTGGCGAACCCGGATACGAGAACGAGGATCATGGTCCGCAGGTGGTACAACTGAAAGCCACGATTGAAGGCGGGGATGTTGGCCACATTCACGTGCTTTCCGAGGCGTTGGATCCGGCGGAACATCCCGACGATGTAAATCTCGACTATTCCCATAGGCACGAACAGACACCACAGCGCCCAGTCTAGGCCGAGCTCGTAGTCGCCGCGAAACCAGATGAAGTAGGGGTGAAACTCCTCGGGGCGCGACCAGGCCATGACCCGATCGGCGAAGTTCAGAGCGAAATAGGCGACGCCGTAGATGAAGAAGGGCATGAGCGACCGGGTGGCCTGTGACCAGCGCATCCGGTGCGACTGCTCCATCTCCTTGGGATTCCGCCTTTCCAGGCGCCGGAAGAGGACGAAGGCCAGGAGGAAGGAAATGACGGCGATGATCCACATGCTGATGGCCTGCGCGTACATCATCGGAACCTTGCGGATATCGAAGAAGTAATACACCATCCCGATGCCGAAACTGATGAGCACGAGGATGACCGGCTCCCAGTCGAGCATATAGAGAAGCCCCGTCCCCAGCCAGATGAAGGACATGGGGAGGAAGTACAAGAAGGTGTAGCCCACGATCGGCCAAGGCAAGATGGGGATGATTGCCACAAAGATGATGACGAGCAGCACCGTCAGGACGATGGCATATACTCCCATCAGTAGCAGGCGGGCCGTGGATATGCGGGCCAGGCGCCACTGTTCCTGGGTGATGTAGAACAGCCCACGGCGGGCGATGGCCTGGGTGAATCCGCCGGTCACCAGGAAGCTGCCGAAGGTGGCCAGGGCGATGGCCGTGGCGATTTCCGTGCTGAAATCCACGTAGGACCATAGGGAGAAACGCAGCGCCAGGACCGAAGCGGACGACAGAATCATGGGCGCGGCGAAAGAGAGGCCGCGCAGGTAAAGACGGATAGTCTGGAAGAACCTCTTGTACCAGGGATCTCCGTCATCGGCCAAGACCGTCTCCCAACGCATGTCCGTCGAGAGCGACTCATAGAGGGCCTGTGCCAGGTCGAAGACGTCATCGTACCCCAGGGACACCGCCCGGCGGTCGGTGATCCCGCTTAGCTCCAGCATGGCGGCGACATGCGATACGTCGAGCGGGTGGGAACCGCTTTCGGAGATCTGACGCCGGAGGCTCTGGAAGTCTACGGAATCTCCGGAATCAGCCACCCTCGGGGCACGGCTCACGCCTCCACTTCCTCGGGCCACACCATATGAAGAATCAGGTCGGGTAAGAGTCCCGCCGCCTCGGCTTTCGCCGTCACTTCGGACGTGATCGGCGTGCCGCGGGCCGCGACTAGGTTCCCGCCATCATCCCGGAGGTCCGTTCCAACGACCTTCCCATCGAGAAGCCTGGCCATGCTCAAAGCCAGACGGCCTTTGATGCCGGCGGCCATCTGCGCAGCGGAAGGGGCCGGAGCGGGTTGGGCTATCTTCGGTGGGGCGTCGCCCCCTGGCGCGCTGGGGGCGCTTACCGCGGTCGCGGCGGCTGGGACGGCCTCGACCGGTGCATCCCCTTCCGGGGCGCCGGCTGCCGCGGATCGAGGTGCGACCCCGGGCGGGGCGGCCGTCTCGGGCTCGGCTGGGGACGCCGTAGCGAACAGGCTCGTCCTTGCTGGTCCAGCGCTTACCGGCACGGTGGTCGCGTGGCTGTCCTCAAGGGCCGGGGGAGGCGCTCTCATTCGGACCGGTGGTGACGTCGCAGCCGGTACCGCCGGCTTCGGGTCGCCCTCCAGTCTCTCGTCGGTCGTCGGGATCGGGGGGACCGGGAACAGCGCCGGCGGCTCCTCCCCCCTTGTGTCCGAGCCTTCGGTGAAGTCGGTGGCCGCCGACCTCCCGAAGGACTGGTATGCTGGCGACACCGGAAGATAACCAGCCGCCGGCGGCTCATCGGACCGCTCCCGTCCGGCCAACTCAGGCTCAGCCGGCCGCGGTTCTGTGTCGGGTTCATTTTCATGCGCGGAGGCAGCCCGGAAAAGCACCACCCGACCACCTGAACCAGGGTTCGACCGCTGGTCGGCGGGTGAGCGGTCGGCCGCCGGACTCTGGACCGTCGCCGGGGCTCGGAGCGGACTCGGAGGCGGAACGTCCGGAGGAGACTCCGAACGACGAATTGCGGGTACCGGTGGCACGAGGGACGTAGCCGGGTTTAGCCCAATCGATCCGGGGAAGCCCGCCATTAGGCCCGAGCGGTCTCCCCCCTTCAGAGCGCCCATCTGCTCGGCGGCCAGTTCGAGCTGCCGGATACTTTGCCGGACCTGGTCGCGGAGTTCGGAAACACGCATCTCCAACCCGCTGCGCCGCTCGGCCGCCTCGCCCTCCAGGACATTCAGATAGCGCTGGACAGCCTCACGGATGATCTCACCGGTATCATCGGCCAGTTTCGCGGCGCTTTCCAGGTGGGCGGCCTGCGCCTCCTCGACGCGCAGGTCGTTCTCGACCGACGTCAGGCGAGACCGCAGCCGTTCCTGCTGGGCCTGTTCAGCCTTGACTAGCTCCTGAAGGAAGAGTTGCTGGCGTGCGTCCTCCGCCGACTGATGGCGAAGGACGTCCTCCACCACCGCGGGATCCAGACCGATAAAGCTTCTCCCGAGTCGCTCCACAGGCAACCCGGCCCTCTTACGGTCTGCCCGGGTCATCTGATAGCGGACTCCTTCCGTTCCCCTGGAAGAGAAGGCATCTGGGTCCGTGGCCCGGCCGCCACTTCAGACAACGCGCTGTTCGCCGGCGAGGATGACGGAAGTCCGACCCGCAAGGACACGACCTCATCGCGGAAGCGCCGCATCAGACTGCTGAGTTCATTGCCAAACCTGGACTGAGATTCCTGAAGGTGCGTCAGCACGGCGTGCAGCCTCTCCAATTCGGACCGCAGTTCACTCTCGGCCCGGGTATCACGCTCAGCAAGGGCCTTAACGGCACCGGCCCGCTGATTAACCCATTCCAGGATACGGGCGGTCAAAGTGTGGACCAGGACGTCGGTGCTCTGGGCTTTGGCCTCGGCCGCCGAAATCTGCCTGGACAGGGCCGCCGATTTCTCCCGCAACTTCTCGAGCTCCTGCCGGAGACGCTCCATCTCCTGGTTATGGCGTTCCTGGCCTTGCCGCAACGCTTCGGCCACGGCGGCAGGGGAGTACCCCATCATGCGCCGCCGTAAGGATGTCGTACCGCTCACGTGACACCCACCCTTTCCGTGCCGTTCAGCCTGCCCTCCGTTGGCGAATCGCCGCCGCAAGCGCTTCCGCTCTTTCCATCTCTTGCCATGAGCGCTGAATTTCCCCGCGCGATAGATAAAGCTCGGCTATGGTTAGAAGGAGCGCCGGCGCCGTAGCGTCCGTAGGTGCCAAGTCGACCGCGACGCGGTATTCCCGAATGGCCTCCGCGTTTCGGCCGATGGCCTGCAAGGCCCTGGCACGCACCAACGCAAGCATGCGGCGGCGACCGATAAATTTCGACACATCGACCGAAACTTCCTCTGGCTGCGCCAGATCCTCATAAGCTTTTCTATATAGGTTCAGATTCTGCTGAATCGTGAAGTAAGCCAGCGCTCTTTCGCGGGCTTCCGCGGCCAGCGACGCGCGTAGGGCTGGATCATGGAGCAGACGGAGGATTGCTTCGCCCATCTCCGCGTGATTGCCGGGCTCAACCAAGAGGCCGGCCCCCGCGCAGGCCTCCCTGGTGCCGCCCACGTCCGTGGCCACCACGGCGCGGCCGGACATCATCGCCTCAACCACGGTGTAGGGGAAGCCCTCACTGACACTTGACAAAACTACCAGGTCCCCGCTGGCGTAGGCGGACGGTGCATCGTCCACATGCCCGGCGAAAATGAAGCTCTCCTGTAGACCCAACTGGTCGCGGAGTTCGAGGCATTCCCGATAGTAGCTGGGTACGCTAACCCCGCCGTAGACCACGAACTTGGCCTCGGGCATCCTTTCGCGGACGTAGGCGGCTGACCGGATCAGCGTCAGGATGTCTTTCAGCGGGTCGATGCGCGCCAGCGTGACGACGGTCGGCACCGTGTTCTCGGGACGCGGCCGTGGCTTGAAGGCGTTGGGATCGACGCCATTATAGATGACGCGGATCTTGTCCTCCGGCACGCCGAACCGTCTCTCCCACCTGGCGTTGAAGGCGGCGACGGGCGCCACCACGTCGGCGTGGGCGTAGTTGGCCGTGACCGTGCCGCGCACCAGTCCAATCAAAAACTGCTTGGCGTAGGCAGTCATCTTCGACTTTCCCACGGACAGGTACTGCTCGCGCAGGTACACTCCGTGCTCGGACAGAAGGTACGGTGTCTTCCGGTCCAGTTTCGCCAGGACTCCCGGTAGCCCGGAGAAGGCCGCCGCCGAGCTATGGGTCACGTCGGCAAGGGGTACGGGCGTAGTGAGAACGACGAAGAAGCGGTAGAGCCAGCCCATGGACTGGACGCAATCGGTCAAAGTGGGCGGGGACGGGAATTTGTTCCAGCGCTCTTCGCGTAGGCCCCGGATGAAGAAGTCCCAGACCTCACGGGACTTCATGGCCTCCATGTAGTCGTGAATCTTGAACCAGCGATACATGCTGAACATCGTTTGACCCAGTCTGTGTCCATCTGGGTCCGGGTTCCAGAGGTCGGTCATGAAACTGTCGACCATCGGCAGGAAATCCGCCGTCAGCACGGACGGGGTGGTGCGCAGTTTCCGTTCGTAGATCTCCGAGAACGGCACGTCCAGGTGTTCGGTAGGCTCCTCCGTGCCCCACATCGGGACACGCAACACAGAGACGCCGCTCGGAATCTTATAACGGTCCGGTAGGTAGGGATGGGCCATGACCACGTAGACGCTGTAATTCACGCCGGGTACGCCTCGAATCAGCGTGTCGCACCAAGTGCCCACGCCGCCACGGGCCACCGGATACGTGCCCTCCGTGGTCAGTAGGACGTCGATGGCTTTCTTGTCGGCGTAGCGCCCACCAGTCAATGCCATGGCGACTTCCAGAGTCCTCCAAACAGGTTCTGTAAATAAGAAGTATAACGGTGCACCCTAACCATACCATAACCCATAACTAACTGTAACCCAAATACTGCAGGAATTGGAGAAAACGGTCGTTCGTTGTTGCAATGGTTTGCTGTTCCAAAATCCGCGGAGCCGGGGCGTTCGGTCATGACTCAAACGGCTCTCCAACACCAGTGGGCCTAGTTACTTGGAAGCCGTCTTTCGCCCGAGGCTTTCCCGACGCGCCCTGCTCATGGACGCCAGCACGGCCTGTCGGATCAGATCGCACCGGAAAGCAATCTCCCCTGTCGTGCGCTCTTCCAGGGTACCCGACTGGACCAGGACTTCCAGACCCTCTAGCGCATCGAACTCCGAAAGCGCCGTGGCCTGCAGGATATCCTCAAAAGGCAGGCCCTCCGGACTGACGGAAGCGACCAAAGCCACCTCGCGGGCCGCCGGGGACAGTCGCGCCAACCGGGTGGACACGCTTGCTCGGATCGCGGCGGGCACTGGCCAGACCGGGCTGCCACTGTCGACCCGACCCTCACCCACTACTGTCTGAGGCCACCCGGTGTCCGCCGCGGCTCGCAGGGTCTCCACGGTGAACCACGGGTTTCCGCCGGTGAAGGAGGACAGGGTCTTCGTCGCGGCTGGGGAGAGCGGCATCCCGGCGGCCACCGCCAACGCCTGCACGGCCGCTCCGGACAAAGGGCCAAGTTCCAGGCGCGTCAACTCTCCCTCGTGCTGCATCCGTTCAAGCAGGGCCCTTCCTCCTTCGGGAAGGTCGCTCGACCGGGCCGTGACCAGGACAACCGGCGGACTGTTCGTGGCGCGCCGTGCCAGGAACGCGATGAAAGACCAAGTATCGGCGTCTGCCCACTGGCTGTCCTCGATCACCAACACCGTGGGATGCGGCAAAGCCTCCAGGAAATCCGCCAGCGCCTGAAAGGAACGCCGGCGTGATTCATCGGCGCCCGGTTCGGGAAGCAACGGGAAACCGGCCACCGGGCCTATGCTCTCAGGGAACAACCGGGCCAAGGTGGCAACGGTGTCTGAACTAAGACCTGCCCGGTTAGTCACGAGTCCCTTGACCGCCAGGTCCAACGCCGCCACCAGGGGCGCCAGCGGCAGATTCCGCAACTCCTCGGCGCAGCGAGCGGTGAACCAGGATCCCGGTGGTCTTTCTCTCCGCCAGCGAGCTTCGATCTCCTCCACCAGCCGAGTCTTGCCGGCGCCCTCCTCACCGCACAGGAAGATGACGGTCTGCCGATTCCGCTCCGTGGCGGTCATGGCGCCGGACAAGGATTCGAGTTCCCTCTCCCGCCCGACCAATAGGGTCCGCTTGGCAAAGGCGGTGGCGACCGCACCCACCCGGACCGCGACTGGGCCGGCAGCTGGGCCGACAGTCTGGCTTGAGGGCAGCTTGGGTCTATCACCGGCCGGCACGGGGCCGGCCGGCGCGGTCGCCGCCGGCAGGCCCTCTACCACCGTGCCGGGAGCCGCGAGCCCGGAGTCGCGAACGCCTGGGCTGGAAGTACCAACCATTTCTGTCAGGCCCCCAAGAGACACTCCCGATGGGCGCAGCAAGCGGCCTTTGGCAATGATGTCACGGAGGGCGCTGGTGGCCGGGTCAGGTTCCGTCCCGAGTTCTTCCGCCAGAAGGCGCCGGCATTCCGAATACTGAGCCAAGGCCGCGGCGCGGTCGCCCAGCTGATAGAGAGCGGTCATCAATGAGCGGTGAAAGGTCTCCTGAAGGGGGTCGATGGCCATGGCCTGCCTGGCCCGGGAGGCCATCTCGGGCCACGCCGCGGCCATTTCATCCATTTGGATCAACTGTGACAATGTATCCAGCGTCAGAGTCTCATACAGGTTACGTTTCTGGTCCAACCACTCGTCGTAAAGAGTGTCGCCGGGAACTTCAAAGCCCGCCAGAAAGGGCCCCCGCCAGAGGGCAACGGCGGCCGCCAGGCGGTCGCGATCGGCGCGCGACGGACCGGCTCCAAAAGCCCGCGCCTCCCGGCGCACCGTCCTGAGCAGTGCGGCCAGCTGCTCCGTGTCCACCGCTACCCCTTTCCCCCGGTCCCACGCCAACCGGTCGCGGTCGGAGAGAAAAGGCCATAGTGGAAGGGCTTTGCGCATCCTGGAAAGAGTTGAGTTCAGGCTGTTCCGCCGATCGGTCTCGCTGTCGGAGTCCCATAGGAGCGATGCCAGGTGGGCGCGGAAGAACGGCCGGTCGCCTTGCTCCGCCAAGTACCAGAGCAGGGCTTGGGCCTTAATGTTCGGGATGGGGACGGGGCCGTCCGGCCCCTGCATCGCCGGCGCGCCGAGCAGAAGGATGCTGTATGGGCCCACCTGCCGTCCCCCTCTCCTATTTCCAGCTACCGTTATGCGGTCGACATGACGGTGGATTGCTTCCACCTCTCCGGCCCCGCATCCTGCCTGAATCTAGTCCGGCGCCGGCTTGCCACCTTTAACTGGTCTTCTTTGCCACGGACGGCCTAGTGGGAGGGGTACTGTGACATTAGTCCCAAGTGGCTCTTCTCTAGTGATAATGATGCAAAATGTGGTATGATAACAAAAGATAGCCAAAAGGCCTGCTTTTTGCCTCTAATTCCTCTAGTGACCAAAGGAAAAGAGGTGATTCTAGGAAAACCAGCGAGAGGACATTCCTTATTTTCCTGTTGCTCCCAGGACTTTGGCGTTGTCGTGACTGAGTTGTCGTGACGGAGATTGAGGTTCCCTAGAAGTGGAAGGAGGTCCGTTTAGTGAAGTCCGCAAGAGTCCGTTTCCTGGCGCTGGCCATGGTCGCCGCACTCTTGGCTACCACTTTCCTGGCCGGTTGCGGCTCCAAACCCTACCCGAGCAAGGCGATCGAGTTTGTGGTCCCGTTCAACCCGGGCGGCGGCAGCGACCTGTTGGCCCGTGCCATCGCTTCGGTCTTTGACGCTGAGAAACTTCTCAAGCAGCCCCTGACTGTCATGAATAAGGCCGGTGGCTCCGGCGCCGTGGGCTACGCCTACATCCGCGACAAGCAGAAGGCCGACGTTCCTTACACCCTCGGCACCGTCAGCTCCAGCTGGTGGACCACCCCGCTCCTGGGAAAGTCCGACGTCAAGACCGACTCCTTCACCCCCATCGTCGGGCTTGCTTATGACACTTACGTCCTCCTCGTGAACGACAAGTCGAAGTACAAGTCCCTGAAAGACATCATCGACGCGGCCAAGAAGGCTCCGCCCAAGACCCTCAGCGTGGCCGGGACCGGCGCCACCTCCGATGACCGTGTGGTGACCTATCTCCTTGAAAAGGAGGCCGGTGTCACCTTCAACTACATCCCGTTCAACAGCGGCGCTGAGGCCGTCACCGACGTCATGGGCGGCCACACCGACATGACCATCGCCAACCCCGGCGAGGCCATGGCTCAGATCGAAGCCAAAAAGATGATCCCGTTGGCCGTCGCCACCGACGTCCGCCTGGGCGGCGCGCTGAAGGACACCCCGACCTTCAAGGAACTGGGTTATGGGACAGTCATCTTCAAGCAACTCCGTGGCGTGCTCGGTCCCAAGGACTTCCCGCCTGAGGACGTGAAGATCCTTGAAACCGCTTTCCAGAAGATGTCTCAGAGCTCCAAGTGGACCAAGGAC
This sequence comes from Bacillota bacterium, assembly GCA_021791495.1. GTDB lineage: Bacteria > Bacillota > Sulfobacillia > JAJYWN01 > JAJYWN01 > JAJYWN01. The sequence goes on along the minus strand of JAJYWN010000016.1, from coordinate 48,830 downwards.
TATGTTGAGAAGAACCTGATCACCCCGGCTTTCATGGATTCGAAGACCTTCGCCACCGCCGTCAAACAGATGAACGACCTGTACACCACAGTGTTCAAGGCCCTGGGGCAGATCAAGTAACGAGTCCGTCTAGAGAAGGAGAGGCTGCCATGCTCCGGCAGCCTCTCCTCTCGCCTCTCAATCCAGCGTCTTACAGCGCCCCGGGCAGCTTGGTTCACCTGGAGCCGCGCGTTTTCGGAAGGAAGTGAGCATCGCTTGAGGACGGCCAACATCATCATGGCTTCTGCCATCACGGCGGTGGGCACATACATCACCGTTGCCTCGCTGGGCCTGTCCTATTACCTTGAAGGCGTGCCCGGCCCAGGCTTCGCTTCGTTTTGGGTGGGCTTGTTCCTGATCGTCTGCGGGGTCATTGTCTTCGGCGGTCTCCTGATAGACCGGAATTCCGGCGGGCCGGGTCTGCCGTTCATCGAAGGCCGTGAGGGACTCGGGCGTGTCCTGCGGGTGACGGCCGGGTCCGTAGCCATGGTGCTTATTACCGGGTATTTCGGGATGCTGATCGGCCTGGCCCTATTCATGGCGTTCATGCTACGCTACGAGGCCAAGGCCTCTTGGCGGTCGGCCATCCGCTGGGGGATCGGGGTCCCACTGGCCTTCTACCTCGTTTTCGCCCGTCTATTGGAGGTCCGGTTCCCGGTGGGACTCCTTTTCGAGAAATTGGGACTCTAGCAGTTCACCCTCAAGGAGTGAAGACCAATGGATGTCCTGAGTAACCTGGCGATGGGTTTCGGGGTCGCCTTGAGCCCGGTGAACCTGCTGTTCTGTTTCATCGGAGTCGTTTTCGGCACCATCATCGGTGCCCTGCCCGGAATCGGCCCGTCGGCCGGGGTAGCCATTCTCCTACCCCTGACCTTCGGCCGGAACCCGGTCACCGCCATCATCATGCTGGCCGGCATTTACTACGGAGCCATGTACGGCGGCACCATCACCTCGGTCCTCATCAACGTCCCAGGTGAAGCCTCATCGGTCATGACCACCATCGACGGGTATCAGATGGCACGTAAAGGCCGGGCCGGTGTGGCCTTGGGGATCGCCGCTCTCGGGTCCTTCATCGCCGGCACCATCAGCCAGGTTATTTTCATGTTCCTGGCGCCCACCCTGGCCAGTTGGGCCCTGTCTTTCGGCCCCCCGGAGTACGTGGCGCTGATGCTCTTGGGGTTCACGGCTCTGGCCGGCCTGACCGAGGGGTCCCCTTCGAAGACCATCATCGCCACCCTGGCCGGACTCTTTCTCTCCATCGTGGGCATCGACATCGTGAGTGGGTCGGCCCGCTTCACCTTGGGCACACGGCAGTTGCTGGGCGGTTTCGATTTCCTGCCCATCGCCATGGGGCTGTTCGGCATCACTGAGGTCCTGGCCAGCGTCGAGAAAATCCAGCCCCTGGAGATTCAGAAAGCCGATCTGGCCTTGAAGAACGTCTTCCCGAAGGCCAAGGACTGGGTCGCTACCCGTTGGGCCATCTTGCGGTCGACCTTCTTGGGATTCGTGGTCGGCGTCCTACCCGGGGCTGGAGCCACCATTGCGTCGTTCTTGTCTTACGCCTCGGAGAAGAAACTCTCCAAGCACCCGGAGACCTTCGGTAAGGGCGAAATCGTCGGCGTCGCGGCACCTGAATCGGCTAATAACGCCGCCTCGGTGGGCGCCATGGTGCCCCTGTTGACCTTGGGCGTGCCCGGATCGGCCACCACCGCGGTGATGATGGGAGCCCTGATGATGCTGGGCCTGCGCCCGGGGCCGCTGCTTTTCGAAAAGAATCCCCAGTTCGTCTGGGGTTTGATTGCCAGCATGTACATCGGCAACGTCTTGCTGGTCATCTTGAATATCGCGTTTATCCCCACCTTCGTCCAGATTCTTCGCATCCCCCAATGGATCTTGTCCAGCTTGATCGTGGTGTTCTGTGTGGTCGGAGTATACAGCCTCAATAACAACCTCAACGACGTCTGGATCATGCTGGTTTTCGGCATTCTCGGCTTCGTCATGCGCAAGCTCGGGTACCCTCAGGCGCCGCTGGTCCTGGCTCTGGTGCTTGGCAGTCAGCTGGAAATGACTCTGCGCCAGTCGCTGATGATCTCCCACGGCAGCCTGGCCATCTTCTTCACGCGCCCCATTTCGAGGGTTCTGATAGTGGTGGCCATCGTCATGCTCCTGATTCCCCTGGCCCGTGGGATCGTGGCCCGGATCCGTAAGACCGCGGGCGTCACCCAGTAACCGCTTGTCTCTCGTCATTCCCCGCGCGGGAATGTGGATTGAAACGGAGGTGCGACCGCTTGATTCTCATTGATCAGGAGAAGTGTACCGGCTGCGGCGACTGCCTGGCCTATTGCTCCGTGGGAGCCATCAAGGTCAAGAACCGGAAGGCCGGGGTGGACCCACATCGCTGCACCGACTGCTACGTTTGTGTGCGCAACAAGGCCTGCCCACAAGACGCCATGACCCCCAGTTCGCTGGAGGCCTTCATCGACGAGTTTTGCCACGTCATTTCCGACCCCACGGTGACCACGGCTGAAACAGGGGTTCCGGGCCGGGGTACGGAGGAGTCGAAAACCAACGATGTGACGGGGCGAGTGAAGAAGGGTGAGGTCGGGTTCGCCATCGACATGGGGCGCCCTGGCGTAGGCTGCTATCTCCGGGACGTCGAAAAAGTGGCCCGGGCCGTGTGCGCCGCCGGGCTGAAACTGGAGCCCGGCCACGTCAGCCCCATCGGCAAGCTCATGACCAACTTGGAGACCGGTGAGTTCCTGCCCGGCATCGGGGACAAGTACTTCCTCTCCATCATCATCGAAGGTAAGACTCCCACGTCCAATATGGGCGGGGTCATCCAGGCCCTCCAGCGCGTGGAAAAAGAGATCGATACCGTCTTCTCCCTTGGACTGGTGCTGCGGGTGGACGAAGAAGGCCGCAGCGCGGCCATCGCCGAGCTGCCCAAGTACGGGCTGCCCGTGCCCACCAGAGGGAAAGTCAACGTCGGCCTGGGCCGGCCCCTGGTTACGGACTAGCGCACCTGGCCCATCTGGCCCATCTGACGAACCAGACGCACCTGACGGCATCTGGCCGACACGGAAGAAGACAAGGAGGAAGACGGCCACCATGACACACACCCTTCACCGCCAAGGTGAATACCAGAACGAAGACTACGTCTGGCTTATGTACCAGGCGAAAGGTATCAACGACACCGGCATCGCCGAGAAGGCCCGCGCCTTCCTGGCCGCCGCCGAGGCCGTGGGTTGCTCGAACTGGGGAGACGTCAAGTCCGGGTCAATTCTGCTATACCCGGTTGATTATGTAAAGTCCCGCATCTCCAACCAGTCCCGTCTGCGCGGGGTTCTGAACGCCCCCGAACATGTGACGGAGTTTCTGAAGCAGGTCAAGACCGCCGACACTGGTCTGTCCGTGGTCATCAGCGGACCCTTGGACTACGTCCTTCCGGCGTGCAAGGCCGCCGGGCTCACCCCGCACACCATCAACTTCTCCCTGGGAGTCTGGGGCAAGAAGGAGCTCCTGCCGAAGCAGGAGACTCTGGCCGTAACCACGATGTGCGGGCACCACATGGTGGCGCCCGGGATCGTGGAAAAGATGGCCCGAGAGGTGCGTGCCGGGAGAATCTCGGCGGAGGAGGCCGGGAAGAAACTGGCCGCATTGTGCCCCTGCGGCATTTTCAACCACGTCCGCGCCGGCAAGCTCGTGGGTGAGATGGCCACCGCCGCCAAGGCCGCGGCTCGAGCCGCCCGTGACGGCGGGGCGACGGCGACACCGCCGACCGGATGTGAAAGCTGTGCCGGCTTTGAGGATGGAGGTGGCGATAGCGGCAGTGGTGCCGGAGCCGGCGAGGAGGAGTAGCCATGGCGGCTCCAACCTCCGCGTCCGGCGTCATCGCCCTTCTGGGGCTGGGCGAGGCCGGCTATGAGCTGGCCAAGGGGTGGCGGGCCCTTCCCCAGCCCCCCATGGTAGTTGCCTTCGACCGTGACGCTCCCGTTTCCGGCGGGACCGGTCCCGCGGCCGGTTCCCGCGCGGCGCTGATCCTTCAGAGAGCCCAAGAGACCGGAGTGAAGCTGTGTCACTCCGCCTTCGAGGCGGTGACGCAGTCTGGGGTGGACCTCGTTTTCTCGGCAGTCACGGCCGCCGGTGCTTCGGCGGTCATCGAGGCGGCCGGAATGGGGTTGGCCGGAAAGACCTTCGTTGACGTGAATACCATGAGCCCTCCGAAGAAACGCGCCCTCGGCGAGAAAGTAGCGGCGCGGGGCGGGCGTTTCGTCGACGCGGCGGTGGTCGGCCGTTTCGCCGTCGACGGAGTACACGTGCCCATGCTGCTGTCCGGACCGGGTTCGGCCGCCTTGGCGGAAGCCGCTCCCGCCCTGGGCCTGAATGTGAAAGTCGTCGGCCAGATCCCCGGTGAGGCGTCGGCCATCAAGATGTTCCGTAGCATCTACCAGAAAGGTCTGGACTCTCTCATCTGGGAACTGGCCACGGCGGCCTCGGCCTACGGTGTGCTGGACCAAGTCATGTCCACCCTGGATGAGCCCGGAAGGCCCTTCGCTCGACTCGTGGATTACCGCCTGGCGGGCGCTGCGCTGCACGCGGCCCGCCGGTCGGAGGAGATGGCCGACGTGGTGGATTTCCTGACCGAGATCGGCGCCGACGCCACCATGGCCCGCGCCGAACGGGACAAGTTGGCGGGTATCGCCGCCCTTGGTCTGGACCACCGCTTCGGAGGCCAAGGGGCCGGCGGACGCGCTGAGATTCTTGCGGCCCTGGCAGAGGTCCGAAAGAATCCATAGGGCCCCACGCCTCTCCCTGCCCACCCCATAGAAAGGAGACTACGACTCGTGCTGATCGACCAAGAAAAGTGCAACGGCTGCGGCATCTGCGTTCCCTACTGCCCCGTGGGAGCCATCAGTGTGTCTGGGAAGAAAGCCAGCATCGATCTGGATATCTGCGCCGAGTGCGGGACCTGCGGCCGCCGCTACATCGTGAAGTGCCCCACGGGGGCCATCTACGACGATCCCAACCTCTTCGAGACGGAAAGGGGTATTTCCAAATACTTCTCCGACCCGATGACCACCCACAAGGTGACGAAGATACCCGGACGGGGCACGGAGGAGGTCAAGACCAACGACGTCACCGGCCGCGTCAAACGTGGGGAGATCGGCGTGGCCTTGGAAATGGGCCGTCCCTGCCTGGGGACCACTCTGGCCGAGGTCCAGAAGGTCACCACGGCCCTGGCCCGTATCGGCATCGTTTGGGAGCACATGAGCCCGCTGTCCCACATCATGGATGACCCGGCGAACGGGACTTTTCCGGCGAGGCGCCTGGGACTCCGGATGATCTCCTGCATCATCGAATTCACCGCCCCGGCCGAGCGGCTGGAGGCTATCTTGACCGAGGTCCGGCGCGTGGCCAAGGAGTTGGACACCGTCTTCTCGCTCGACCTCATCACCCGGTATGACCCCGATGGCCGCATCCCGGTGCGGGAAGATGTCGAAAAGCTGGGCTTCACGGTCCGGCCGAATGCCAAGATCAATCTGGGCCTGGGCCGCCCCCTATCGGAGGTGTAAGGCAATGACGCACTCTCTACACCGGCGCGGGAGCGCCGAATCGCTCCAAAATGATTATGTAATCTTAGCCACTCCGGCCGTGGGGTTCAACCAGGAAGGTTCGAAAGAGAAGCTCCTGAAGATGCTGGACATCATCTACGAACTGGGCCCCACGAACATCGGGTCCTATGAATGCGGGACCATCTACTCGGGTGCCACTTTCGAGCAGATCAAGGAGAAGCTGTCCGGCGTCCCGCGCGTGCGCTGCTCCTTCGCCGACAAGGCCAAGGTCCGCGAATTCGTGCGGCGTGTGAAAGAGCTGGACATGGGCCTCTCCATCACTATCTCCGGGCTCATCGACGAGGTGGAAGATATGGCCCGCGAGCTAGAGATCAGGCCACATTCCGTAAACCTATCCCTGAACATCTGGGGGAAGACCGGGGACCTGCCGTCCGAGGAGGCTTTGGAGTTCTTGACCATGTGTGGTCACGGGATGGTCTCACGTCACTTGGTGGAGCGCCTCATCGGCCAGGTGAAAGCCGGCAAACGCACCCCGCGCCAGGCCGCCATCCTGGTCGCCCAGCCGTGCGTCTGCGGGATCTATAACGTGGAGCGGGCGGAGAAGCTGTTCCAGAAATACGTTCCAGCCTGATGGGCTTCGGCCAGCGCCCCAGCCGGAGCCGGGAAGAAGGCAAAGAGCCAGATTGTCTCCCAATAGCCTGAGAAGAAGCCGCGCTCGGTGGCTTCGGGTTGTTGACAACATGGACAAATGGCCCCTGAGTACCATTCCAGGCGCGGTTGATGCCGAGGCGCGGCGGAAACAGCGGGTGGAGTCAATTCAAGATACCTTTCTCTCGACAAGAGGGTATCTTGGGTTTACGCCCCGTCGCGTAACCATACCCTAGGGGGGTATTGGAGAGGCATCTCGGACCTCCACCGCCAAGGTCCGGACCCCCCTCGTGCCCCGTCCGAACCACCCCCGGACTGTCGTGCCGCCCGGGAACCCGGATGTGGACCCATGCTCTCTAGCAGGCGGAAATGCAAGCAAGACAGTGTGATCCTCACCCCGAGATGCCGGCCGCCTCCTTGTGAAAGCCAGCACAATGGCCGGGGGTTAACCCAAGATACCATGTTGGTCTCGGAAAAGTGTCCCGAATTGACTCCCACGACCCCGCGGCGGCGGATACCCCCCACCCCCCCAATGCGGACTACACACGCACCGTCCCGGCCGCCGCAGACGCCGTTCAGACGAAGATGGCCTGAAGGACAGAGATGGCTTCTCCCGAATACCTCCTACACTCGAACCTTTCGGAGGGTGAACCAAGCTATGGACAAGCGCCCCTTGAAATCGGCCGACCTCTATTCCTTCAAATGGGTGAGTGACCCGCAGATCTCCCCGGACGGGGGTAGGGTCGCGTACGTTCAAACCATCTGCGACCCAAATGATAAGAAGAAGTATCGCTCCTCCATTTGGATGGTGGGGACGGAGCCCGGGCCCGGGGTCGGCGGAATGGCCCCCCAACCTTTCTCGGGCGGCCCCAAGTCGGACAGTTCCCCCCGCTGGTCCCCCGACGGACAGACCATTGCCTTTGTTTCCGACCGGGGCGGTGACCGACAGATCTGGCTCCTGCCGGCCAACGGCGGTGAGGCCCGCCAGCTGACGAAGATTAAGGGAGGAGCCGGCAACCCCGTTTGGTCGCCGGACGGTCGCTTCATCGCTTTCAGCCATAAGGTGGCAGACAGCGGCGCCACCGGAGGGCGCTATCCTTCTGGAAAGAAAGAGAGCGGGGCGGGGCCGGCCGCCAACGGCGCGACCGGTGGGTCCGGCGCGCCAGTATCCGGTGCGGCAGTGTCCGGCGCCAACGGGACCAACGGCGGCGCCGGGGCCACCGCAGGCGGGCAGGCCGAAGAGAGTGACGTGAAGATCATCACCCGCCTCCGCTATAAGATGGACGGCGAGGGCTTCTGGGACGGCAGGTGGAACCACATCTGGGTCGTGCCGGTGGACGGAGGAGAGCCCTGGCCCGTCACTTCGGGCGACTATGACTGCGCCGGAGCGGCCTGGTCTCCGGACGGCCGGTACATCGCCTACGTGGCCAACCCATCGCCCGACCGTGATTATGTCTCCTTCAATGACGTCTATATCCTCCCGGTGGGGCGGAACGCGGACGGCTCCAAGGCTCTACCGGTCAAACTGACGGCCAGCCTTGGCCCGTGCTCCAACCCCTCCTGGTCCCCCGACGGCTGCCGCATCGCCTACCTTGGCCATGACGGCAAATACCGCGCCGCCACCGTGACTTCCTTGTGGGCGGTGGATGTCCCCGAGCTGACGGGCGCCGCCGGCAGTGGCGCGGGCGAAAGCCCGGCCGTCTTGCCACCGGTCTGCCTCACACCGGACCTGGACCGTGACTGCACCCCCGGTGTCGGCTCCGACTGCCGCATGGGAGGGGCTTCGGTTACCCCCGTGTGGAGCGCCGGCGGTTCCACCCTCCTTTTCCTCGTCCACGATGGAGGTAGCGACCACCTGTCGCGCCTTGACCTGGCGTCGGGGAAAGTGACCCCTCTCACCGCCGGCGGGCGGTCGGTCTATTCCTTCTCCGTGGCCAAGGATAGTGGAACGGTGGCTCTGGCTTCTTCAACGGTCCACATCCCGGGCGACATCTACGCCCTGATTCGGGACGGCGAGGTCCGCCTGACCAAGGTTAACCAGGACCTGCTAGACCAGGTCCAATTGGGCGAAGTCGAGACCATCAACTACAAGAGTACCGACGGGTGGGACATCGAAGGCTGGCTCTTGAAACCCGCCGGTTACATCGCCGGCCGCCGTTACCCTACCATGCTGGAGATTCACGGTGGTCCCCATTCCGCCTACGGGCACGCCTTTTTCCTTGAATTCCAACTCCTCGCCACGGCCGGGTTCGCCGTCGTCTACACCAATCCCCGCAGCAGCTCGGGCTACGGCCAAACCTTTGTAGCCGCCGGCCGCATGGATGGTGGGAAGGATTACGATGACATCATGGCGGGCGTCGATCACGCCATCGCCCTGGGCGTGGCCGACCCCGATCGCCTGGCCGTAGCCGGCGGGAGCTTCGGCGGCTACATGACCAACTGGGTCATCGGCCACACCGAGCGCTTCAAGGCCGCTATCACCATGCGCAGTACCTGCGACCGCTACTTCCAGTGGGGCAGCAGCGACGTGGGCGTTAGGAACGGCCTCTGGGAGTCACAAACCAAACCCTGGGAGGACCTGCAACGCTACATGGAGTTCTCCCCCATCACCTATGTGGAAAACATGCGCACGCCGCTCCTCATCCTGCACCAGGAGAACGACTACCGGTGCCCCATCTCCCAGGGCGAGATGCTCTACACCGCCCTGAAGTGGCTGCGGCGCGAGGTGGTCTTCGTCCGCTTCCCCGACGAGAGCCACGGGATGTCCAGGGGTGGACAGCCGCGGCACCGGGTGGAACGCCTGGACCTCGTCACCGATTGGTACGACCGGCACATCGCGCGCTTCGCGTCGGACTACGCCCTCTAACGTAGGGCGGGTCACCGGGAGGAAAGGCTACCGGGGCGAAAAAGAGAAATCCGGCTCAGCGGGCTTTTGCCCGCTGTGCTGGTCTATCAGCTCGTAGTAGAAGTCTTCCAGGTGCGCCGTCATAGCTGTAGTGGAGAATTGGGCGGCCCGCTCCCGGCCCCGCTGGCCCAAGCGTTCCGACACTTCTGGGGTCTCCGCCACTCTTCGGACGGCGGCGGCCATCTGGGACGGGTCGGCGGGCACCAAGAGACCGCTGTCGCCGCCCCCTGTCAGTTCCGAACTGGCCGGTGAGTCCACCGCCACCACGGGCAGCCCGTTGGCCATGGCCTCCAGCAGCACCAGCCCCTGAGTCTCGTGGGGGGAGGCGAAGACGAACACATCGGCGGCCCGGTAGAACTGCTGTACCTGGCTGGGGATCAGCGCGCCCGTGAAGACCACGCGCCGGGCCAGTCCCATCTTTTCCGCCTGTGCCGCCACCCTGAGCCGATCCGGGCCGTCCCCAACGATGATGAGGTAGTAGTCGCGACCCGCCGCCACTAACTCGCTCAGGGCGTCCACCAGGAAGCTGAGGTTCTTCTCCTTTGACAGGCGGCCCACGAACAGGAGGAACCGGGTATGCCGGCCCACCGCCGCGGTCCAGCCCAGCCGGATCGTTTCACGTGACGCGGCCATTTCGGCCTCGGCCGGCCCGCCGACGTCGTGGAACCGCGCCGCTTCCGTCGAAGCGTTGGCGCCGGCGCCGTCGCCGGCGTCCGTCCCTTGGCCTTCCGTTCCGTCCGCTTCCTGGATCACGATACCCGTGGGAATGGTCCTCACGGGCACGCTCACCCCGGCCTCGATCAGGAATTCGCGGGTGAAGACCGAGGGGGCCACCACGGCATCGGTGAGATTGCAGAAATCCACCGTGTAGCGGCGCACCAGGCGGCGGAAGGACGTGGGCGCCCAAGGCATGTGGGACCGCACATACTCCTCATAGAGGCTGTGACAGGAGAAAAGGGCCGGGGTCTCCATCTGGCGCGCTACGGCCAAGCCCAGGAAGCCGACGGCGAACGGGGAATGGCAATGCACCACGTCGAGGTCGAAGCCGGTGACCTGGCCTGTCAGCGTCTCCACCAGAGGAAGGGTCAGGCGGAGGTGGGGGTAGCCGGGTAACGGCAGGCTGGGGAGCCGGACCACGCCTTGCTCACGGGCGCCGCTATACCCTGGATAACTGGGAGCGAAAATAACCACGCTGTGGCCGCGGGCACGCAGGCCTTGGGCAAATAGCTCCATAGAGCGCACCGCGCCGCTGATGTACGGGCGATACGTATCACTGAAGAAACCGATGCGGAGAGGTGTCCTGTCCATTCCGCCTAAGAATTCTACCCAGTCTGGGGAAAGCCTTCCTCCTTGTCTGGCGCCTCCCCGCCCGCGGTACTCCGAGATCGTCGGCCGCCCTTAGGTCAGTTGGCTCCACCCGATCATCCCCGTGTCCAGGCTGCGGGCGCCGTAGCCGCAGTCCCGCAACAGGTGCGCGGCTTGTAATGACCGGCGCCCACTGCGGCAGACGCAAACGATGAGTACGTCTCGGGGCAGTTCTCCGATACGCGCCTGCAGGGTCCCCAACGGGATGTTCACGGCGCCATCGATATGGCCGGCCGCGTACTCGTATGGCTCCCTCACATCCAAGAGGAACAGCGGCTCCTGGCCCACCATTTGTTGCAGGTCCGCGCAAGTGATGTGTTCATCGTCGTCGACGCCAGCCGCTGGACCCCATGTCAAGGTCTATTCCACCTTTCGTCTCCAAGCCTAGTTAGTTGTTTCCACGAGGCGAGAGCAAGCAGGCAGCTCTGCTCACACCACAAACTATGAGTCAAGGTGACATAACGTCCACCGCCGACGCAAGATCGGCCCATTCGGCGCCGCGGGGACACTAACAGAAAACCGGCCGTCCAAGGCCACCGGAGGTGCCGTTCGATGGGAATGTTCGCGGGCGTGATGCGGAAGGAACTTGGCGGGAAAGGCCAAGAGATCTATGAGGCCTTCGTCTACGAGCGGTTGGCCCGGGCCTGGGAGTTCAAGGTCATGCCCATGGTGGACAACTTCTCCTGGCTGAAACTGGGCGGCATCGGCGAGCGGGCGCTGACGGGGCGTGCCCTATGGGAACCCCTGGGATCGACACGGTCCTTCCTGGGTTTCGATCAGCTGATGTTCTTACCGGCTCAGGTAGCCCGGATGCCGTTGGGGGATGGCAAGGGGACTAATACCCGCCAGGTCATCGGGCCGGGGGCCAAGAAGCCGCTGGTGGTGGAAACACCCATCATCCTGGCGGCAATGGACCGCTCTTCGGTGGCCAAGGAACCCAAACTGGCACTGGACCGGGCCGCCACGGCCGTGGGCACCGCCGCCAACTCCGGTGAGACTGGGTTCTGGCCTGAGGAACGCCGGGTGGCGTCCAAGTACATCGTCCAGTACAACCGGGCCCACTGGAACAACACCCCTGAACAGCTGGCTTTAGCCGACATGGTCGAAGTGAAAGTGGGACAGGCCGCGCACGGGTCGGTACCCTGGGTCCTCCCGGAGAACTACCTCAGCGGGGAACTGGCCGATTTCCTGGATGCCACGCGGACCAAAGACGGGAAACTGGAGGCGAGGATGCCGGCCCGGTTCGAGGAAATCAAGGAACCAGGAGACTTTCGCAAGCTGGTGGACCGGCTGCGCGGTGAAAGCGGCGGGGCCCCCATCGGTCTGAAGATGGCCGCCGGCGACATCGAAGCGGACCTGCAGGTCGCCTTGGATGCGGGGTTTGACGCGGTAACTCTTGACGGCGGGCAGGGTGGGACCGGTTACGGCCCCGAGGTAACCATCAACAACTTCGGTGTGCCGACGCTCTATGCCATCCCCCGGGCCAGGCGTTTCCTGGATTCACACCGGTCAGGCCTGACCCTTATCGCCACCGGCGGCCTGCGCGACTCAGGAGATTTCCTAAAGGCCCTGGCTCTGGGAGCCGACGTCGTGGCGGTAGGCGAGGCGGCCTTGACGGCTCTGATGTATCCGAGTTGGACGCGGGTGCCCGCCTGGGTCAACCCCATGAACTTGGTCTTTCTAGGGGGTAAGTACGTCGACCAGTTCGACGCGGCCCAAGGGGCCCAGGCGGTGGCCAACTTCATCAAAGCTTCTACCGACGAACTGACCATGGCCGCTCAAACCCTGGGAAAGAACGATGTTCTGGCGGTGAACCGGGACGACCTGGTGGCCTTGACGGAAGAGGTGGCCGCCGTGACCGGCGTCAAGTTAGCCTACGAGCGGCATCCGGGAAGCGCCGCGCGGGTGTCGCCGGAGCGGGCGGTCCGTAGCGAGGTGGTGGAGCCGCGGTCGGCTGTGCACTAGAACAAGATCTTGTGGTGTCGCATCTGGACGTTCAAGAGGAGCCCGATAGCGGTGAAGCTCGATAGCATGGAGCTGCCTCCGTAACTCACCATAGGTAGGGGTATGCCGGTCACCGGCATGATGCCCGCCGTCATCCCCACGTTCACTAGCACGTGGAAGGCGAACATGGTGGTGATGCCGGCGGCCACCAGGACACCATAGAGGTCCTTGGCCTGGGCCATAATGCGCACGCCGCGCCAGATGAGGACGAAGAACAAGGCCATGAGGGCCACCACGCCGACGAAGCCCATCTCCTCGGCGATCACCGAGAAGATGAAGTCGGTATGCTGTTCAGGCAGGAAGTTCAGCCGGTTCTGGGTGCCCGCGAAAAGCCCCTTTCCCAGAAGCCCGCCGGACCCCACGGCAATGGTGGACTGGATGACGTGGTACCCCGCGCCCAACGGGTCGGCCTGGGGATTCAAGAACACCAGCAAGCGGTTTAGCTGGTATTCCGCCAGCGGGATGGGTACGCCGAATTTCAGGTGGAGAATGATCCACGCTACGACGGCGCCGAAGGCTCCGCCGAAAACGATTCCCAGTTTCTTCACCGGCGCCCCGGCCATGTACAGCTGGCCCAGGAGGATGGCGATGAAGACCAGGGACGTCCCCAGGTCCGGCTGCTTCAGGATGAGGAGCATGGGAATCCCCACGTGCACCAGGGGCCAGGTCAAGTCCTGCCACGACGACAGCTGCCCTTCCCGTCTCCGCAGCAAGGCGGCCAGAGTCAAGATGATGACCACCTTCGCCAGTTCCGAGGGCTGCAGTTCAAAGAACCCGAGCGAAATACGCCTCTGCGCTCCGAGGGCCACCTTACCGACCACCATGACCACGGCCAGCAGTCCAAGGTTTCCCGCATATAGCAGACGGGAGAGAGAGGCGAAGGTGTTATAGTCGAATAGGAGGACCACGACCATGGCGACCAAGCCGAAAGCCAGCCAGATGACCTGCCGTTTGACGAAGTAGTACGGGTCGGGGGACCAGGAACGGGTGGCACTGGCGATGGCCAAAAGGCCAAAGCCCACTATGCCCAGCGCCGCGGCAATGAGCAACCAGTCCAGGTTCTTAAGTAACCGACGATTGAGCATGGGCTGTGAACCGTGGTCCCTTCAGTGAGATCAGCACGAATGATTCGGGAATAATGCGAGCTGACCTGCGGTTTTTCCCACGCCAATTATATCTTGTTCAGGATTTCTCCTTCAAACCTCTCTTGAAGCTTTTGACAGGAATGTAGAGTACCAAGCTCAGCGCCCCGGTCATGGGATCGTCGGCCAGGCCCAGATCGATGCCGCCGGGCGCGAGGTCGAAGTAGTTCATGGCGGCGTCGACCACGCGTGCTTTGAAAGGATCCAGAGTGCCGGGCGCCACCTCCGTTCGGTCTCTGGTCAGGGCCATGTTCAGCCGTTCGCGAGCCGCCTCGCGTGGCACCATCCGCTCCGGATCTATGACGCGGCGTTGCCGCCTCCCGAAAATCATCCTACCAGCCACCTTCTCAGTGCGGGCATGACACCAGGGGCACGCAGCTGCTGGAAAGGCACGGTTTCGCCCATCAAGCGCCGGGCGATGTTCCGGTAGGCCATGGCGGCTCGGGATGAATGACTGAACGCCAGGGGTTCACCGCGATTCGTGCTGACGATGACCTTCTCGTCCTCCGGAATGATGCCGACCAGTTCCACGGCCAGAATGTCGGTGACGTCGGTGATGTCGAGCATGTCGCCACGCTCCACCATGCCCGGGCGGACCCGGTTCAGGACCAGACCGGGAGATTTCTTCCCCGCGGCTTCGAGCAAGCCGACGATGCGGTCGGCGTCGCGCACCGCCGACACTTCCGGAGTGGTGATCACTAGGGCACGGTCGGCCCCGGCGATAGCGTTCCGGAACCCTTGTTCAATTCCGGCCGGGCAATCGATGATGATGTAATCGAATTCCCCTTTCAGTTCGTTGCAGAGCTTCTTCATCTGCTGCGGGCTGACCGCCGACTTGTCCCTGGTCTGGGCGGCGGGCAGGAGGTAGAGGTTATCCATCCGCTTGTCGCGTACCAGCGCCTGCTTCAGGCGGCAGAAGCCCTCCACCACGTCCACCAAGTCGTAGACGATCCGGTTCTCCAACCCAAGAATGACGTCCAGATTCCGGAGGCCGATGTCGGCATCGATCAAAGCAACTTTCCTGCCGTTCATGGCCAGGCTCGAGCCGATGTTGCCGGTGGCCGTGGTCTTCCCCACACCGCCCTTGCCTGAGGTGATAACTATGCATTCGCCCACTTTCAGAGATCCCTCCCTGCCAGAACTCGGTATGGTTCCACGACCACGCGGCCGTCCCGGACCCGGGCGACTTCCGGACCCTGGTAATTGCGCTCTTGCTGATCCGGTGCCCTTCCGATGTAGTTGGCCACGCGGAGTTGGGTAGGCCGCAGGTAGTAGGCCGCCACGATGGAGTCATCATTGCCCACAGCTCCGGCATGCGCCAGACCCCGCAGGGCGCCCACGACGATGATGTCGCCGGTGGCGATAACTTCCGCGCCGGCGTTCACGTCGCCGATGATGACCACGTTCCCGTAATGTCGGAGCTGTTGGCCTGAACGCAGGTTCCGCCGGACCAAGAGAGTATCGGCCGCCACGGCGTCTTCCGGTACGCCGAGGGCGGCGGCGGCCTGCAGGATGGCTTCACCAACGGTGGTTTCCAGAGCACGCCCTTCACTTAGGAAGGGGAATCGTTCCGCGGTGTCGCTCTTCGTGGCGGAAGGGGTGTCCGGCTGGGCCGGTCGGGGGGGGTGGGACGGCGCCGGCGGCGGTGCCGCGGATATCACCGGTGCCGGCGGCGCGTGTGGCGCGGGCTGCACGGGCTGCACGGGCTGCACCGACCCTATCGAGGCCGTCACCGGCGCGGATGCCGCCACTTCCTGACGGGCCTTGGCCTGGTCTTCGGCAGCCTTGGCCCTTTTCTCTTTCGGCGCGGGTGACACCCCTTGCACTGGCTCGACCTTTTCCCCTTGAGATGGCACGATCGGGGTACTCCGGCGCGGACGCCCACTACGGCCGTCGCCGTTGTTGTCGGTCTTGGTACGACCTGTTTCGGCTAGGGAGCGCGTCGTTACAGTGATGTTTGGCTTCTTGCGGCCCTGGCTCGCGGAAGCCGCCGATCTGGCTGGAGACCCGTCCACCGAGGTCGCGCCCGTGGGCAGTACTTCCTTGTCCATCAATTCTGACCCCCGTCATGTTGGCGCTCCGCCTCGGTTTCTATGTTAACCTACCAGTTCCTCCCTCAAAAAAGGGCAGATAAGTGGGCTTTCGCCCTCCCTTTTCCGACATGGCTTTTGGGGGCGGGCGCAGGCTGCGACAAGCCTCGGGGTTCTGGGTCGAACGGGGGACCATTCTGTCGTGCGTCTGGGCACGGCCTCTTGCGCTTCTTCCCTAGGGCGTTTTGTTGTTCGTAGGCTTGTTCAAGTGGAAATACTGCTCCAACATAGTCTTGGCCACCGGGCCGGCGGCACTAGAACCGTGGCCAGACTGCTCGATGACGACGGCAATGGCGATCTCCGGTTTGTCCACCGGCGCAAAGGCTATGAACAGGCCGTGGGGGTCCAGAAGGTTATTCTCCGCCGACCCGGTCTTGCTGCCGACCGGCACCGGGAAGTTACCGAACAACCAGTACGATGTCCCTTCAGGTGATTTGCTGACGGCCAAGAGGTCGTTCTTCACGATATCCAGGTTCTTGGGGTCGACCGTCACCTGGCTGAGCACTTCCGGGTCAACTTTCTTGACCACGGCCCCAGTCGGGCTGTCAATCTCCTTCACGACGTGTGGACGGTAGCGCGTGCCCCCATTCACCAGCGTGGCCACATAGTTTACCAGTTGCAGCGGGGTGACGGCGTTGAACCCTTGGCCGATGGCGGCGTCCAGTGTTTCGGAAAGCTGCCATTCTGGTGTATTGAGGATTTTCTGGTCATACAGCGATTGCTTGTACTCGCGGCTGGCCACCACGCCGGCGGCTTCGGACGGGAGGTCTATCCCAGTCCGCTGTCCGAACCCGAACATCTTAGCGTAGGCGGACAGGACGTCGATCCCCACGCGGCGGCCCATTTCATAGAAGTAAATGTCACAGGATTCGGCGAAGGCCTTGACCAGGTTGACCAGCCCGTGCCCGTAAGGGACCCAGTCTTTCTTTGGGATGACCCAGTAGGTCCCTGTGTCGTGAATGGTCTCTTCAGGAGTGGTGGCTTTCTTGTCCAGGGCAGCCAACCCCGTGATCATCTTGAAAGTGGAGCCCGGCGGGTAAATGCCGCTCGTGGCCCGGTTGGTGAACGGGTAAAGCGGGTCGTTGATAAGGCGGGCAAAGTCCTTGGACGAGATCCCGGCGGCGAAAAGGTTCGGGTCAACATCGGGAAACGAGGCCATGGCCAGAATCTCGCCGGTCCGCACGTCCATGGCCACCGCCGCACCCGCCTTGGCGTTGGGATACGGTTTGTCCTGCCCTTTGCCGGACTGCAGGTCGGCCAAAGCCTGGCGCAGGGAGTCTTCCGTGACCTTTTGGAGATCGGCGTCGATGGTCAGGACCAGGTTATTCCCCGGGACCGGCGCGATTTCGCCCAGGATGCGCTCGGGGTTACCGCGGTAGTCTACTTCGACCTGCTGCCCCCCGTCCTTTCCACGAAGCGACTCGTCATAGTAGTCCTCCACGCCGTCCTTGCCGATGATGTCCCCCACGTCGTACCCGTGGGACTTGTAGCGGGCTTGCTGCAATTCGGTCTCGCTGATCTCACCGACGTAGCCGACGGTATGGAAGGCCAGCGACTTATAGAGGTAATCCCGGACTTGGTCGACCTCAATGATGACGCCCGGAAGCTCGGATTTCATCTCATCGATCTTCGTGTAGACCTCGGGTGAGATGTCCTGTTTGAGCTTGATCGGTTCATACAGCCTGCTTTGCTGGGCGTTGACCTTCTTCTTGATCTCGTCCACGCCCATCCCGAGGATGGGCGCCAGCTTCTGGATGGTGGGGTCGAGATCTTTGGCGTTCAGAATCATCAACGATACCGTGTAGGCGGGGCGGTTGGCCACCAAGGGCTTACCGTTCCGGTCGTAGATGACCCCCCGCGGAGCGCGGATCTTCACCAGTCTGATCCGGTTGCCTTCCGCCAGGCTCTCGTAGTAGGCCCCGTGAGCTAGTTGGAGGACACCGACGCGGCCGACCAAGATGGCGAAAATGAGAAGAATGGCGAGCGAATAGAAGAAGACTTTGCGCTCCAGCTCGCGTTGGGTCACAGGCCGGCCACCCCCGCCTGACGGCGTCGGTTACGGTCAAACAGCCGCTTGGTACGCTCGAAGATGTTCCACGAGTAGACCCAGCGGTGGATAAAGGGCCCGGTCATGCCATTGTAGAGCATGGAGACACCCAGAAGGCCCGCCACACCCAGGGTGAAGACCTGATGGCCGGAGTTCCAAAAGATCAAGTAGAAGAGGCCATCATGGATCAGGGCGGCCGCCACGAACGCCGCCGCCACCACCAGGGGGTTTTCGCGGTAGACCTTTCCGGTAGCCAGGCCGGCCAGATAGCCGGTGACCGCCTTGGTCAAGGCGAAGAGGCCAACGACCCTGCCGTAAAGGAGGTCTTGGAGCAGGCCGCCCAGGAGTCCACTAAGGAAACCGGTCCGCGGTCCGTACAGAAGCCCGAAAGAAGTCACCAGAAGGAGAGGCAGGTCCGGCTTGACTCCGGCCACGATCAGGTGGGTGAGGAAGGTAGCGTCGGTTATGAGCGCCGCCACCATGATGACGGCGATGACGACATAGGCCATGCCGCGAGCCCCTCTATTTCGTCGGAGTCGGAGCGGTACTCTTCAGCACCAGGACTTCCGCCAGCTTCCCATAGTCCGGCGCCGGCTTGATGTCGGCGTAGCGGACCAATCCGTATTGCCCCTGTTCTACCTTGACCACTTCGCCGATAACGATCCCGGCGGGAAAGAGGCTGCCCAATCCGGAGGTGATGACCATGTCGCCCGGAGCAGCCTGGGCGTCCCGCGAGAAAAACTGCATCCGCAGGTAAGGGCTACCCAACTGACCGTCGACCAGACCGGCCTCGCGGGTGCGCTGGACCATGGCTCCCACGCCGCTGTCTGGGTCAAACAACAGCATGACCGTGGCCGAATGGGCCGTGGTCTTCGAAATGCGCCCAATGAGACCGCGGCTGGTCAGGACGGGCATGTTCCTGGCCACTCCGTCGGCCTCGCCTTTGTCGATGGTTACCGTCTGGTACCAGTTGTCCGGACTGCGGCCCACCACGCGCGCCGCCACCATATCGTAGCTGGTGCTGGCCTTGAAGTCCAGCATGGCCCGGAGCCTCTCGTTCTCGGTGGTCAACTCCCGGAGCTGGATCTCAAGGGCCGTGACCCGGCCCAATTGGTCCCGCAACTGCTCGTTTTCCGCCCGGAGGTGCCCGCTCTCGGCGATGGCTACGGCCCAGTTACCCACTCCGGTGCCGAACTGCGAGAACCCCTTCACCAGCGGAAGGGTAACTTCGGCCAGAGCCCTCTCCAGCGCCGAGATTCTCTCACGTTCCCGTGCTGTGAAGCTCATCAATGAAACGAGAATGAGAACCACAACGGAGGCGAGAATGAAACTCCGGTTGCGTGAGATGAACTCTTTCACTGCCATCCCTCAGGGCGTGACTTTGGAGGAAGAAACGTTGCCTAAACGCGCCGAAATGCTTTACCGGCTGCTACGAGGAGCGGCCGGTCGAAACCAGGATTCGGCGCAACGTTTCTATTTCCTCCAGCACGCGCCCGGCTCCATGAACCACACAAAGCAGGGGTTCGTCGGCAAGATGCACGGGCATCCCCGTCTCGCGGCTGACCAGCCGGTCGAATCCCCGGAGGAGGGACCCGCCACCGGTCATGACGATGCCGCGGTCCATGATGTCCGCCGCCAGTTCGGGTGGGGTGCGCTCTAAAGTGACTTTGATGGCCTCCACAATCATGTTCACTGGCTCGGACAACGCTTTCTGAATCTCCGAGGCGGACACTTTCAGCGTCTTGGGCAGGCCGGTCACCAGGTCACGCCCACGCATTTCGAAAGACTCGTCGCCTTCCACCGGATGCGCGGAGCCGATAGTGATCTTCGCCTCCTCGGCCGTGCGCTCGCCGATGAGCAGGTTGTACTGCCTCTTTATGTAGTTTACGATGGCCTCGTCCATCTCATCGCCGGCCACACGGATGGAACGGCTGGTGACGATGCCGCCAAGGGAGATGATGGCCACCTCCGTCGTGCCGCCACCGATATCGACCACCATGTTCCCGGTGGGCTCGTGGACGGGAAGCCCGGCCCCGATGGCCGCGGCCATGGGCTCCTCAATGAGGTGCGCTTCGCGGGCACCGGCCTGCAGGGTAGCGTCGATCACGGCCCGTCGCTCGACTTCCGTAACGCCGGAGGGTACGGCGATGACCACGCGGGGCTTGACCCAAGGCTTCTTGGAGTTAGCCTTGTTGATGAAATAGCGGAGCATGGTCTGAGTGACGTCAAAATCGGCGATAACTCCGTCTTTCATGGGGCGGATGGCGACGATGTTGCCCGGAGTCCGCCCGATCATCCTCTTGGCCTCGTCGCCGACGGCCAGAACGGCACGGGTTTCGCTGTGCAAGGCTACGACGGAAGGTTCTTGTAGGACGATGCCCTTCCCCCGGACATGGACCAGCGTGTTGGCGGTTCCCAGGTCAATGCCCATATCCCGGGAAAAGTAGTTGTAGATGAAGCCAAGCATCCAGTTTCCCCTTTCAGGCGTCAGCCGGGCGGCCAGACCTTCAGGCAATTCCCTTTTCCCGGAAACTGACGTACTTATTGTCACCAATGACTAGATGGTCTAGTACCTCTATTCCCAGCAGCTTACCAGCTTCTGTCAGCCGTTTGGTCACTTCCATGTCCTCGCGGCTGGGTGACGGGTCCCCGCTGGGGTGGTTGTGGACCAGGATCACACCGGCCGCGCTCTTTCGTATGGCGCTCTTGAACACCTCGCGCGGGTGGACCGGTGAAGAGGCCAGTCCCCCCACGAAAACGAGCTCGACTCCCAGGACCTGGTTCTTGATGTTCAACAGGATCACCTGAAAATGCTCCTGCTCCAGGTGACGCATGTTCTCCATCACCAGCAAGCTGGCATCCCCAGGGCCTTTGATAACGGGGCGCTCTTCAACCGTACCCGCTATCCGACGGCCGATCTCCACCGCCGCCAGGACCTGGCAAGCCTTGGCCAAGCCGATACCCTTCAGCGTGGCCATCTCGCCCACCGAAGCGCGGGCCAGGGCATGCAGTCCGCCCACCTCGTCTCGGCCCGCCCCCAGCACCCTCCGTGCCAGCTCCAGGGCGGACTCCGACCGAGTGCCCGTACGCAGGAGGATAGCCAGCAACTCGGCGTTAGAAAGGGCTGTGGGGCCCAGCCGCTCCATCCGCTCTCTCGGCCTTTCCTCTCGGGGCAGATCTTTCAGGGTCAGGTGATAGTCTCCCATGGCCCCAACCTCCTGTCGGGCTCTTTAGTCACGCCCGTCCCCGGCGTCTCTGGCACCGCCGAGGATATCGATTCCGAACCCCTCGAGTATGCGGCCGAGCCTGGCTACAGGGAGGCCCACCACGTTGAAGTAGTCCCCCTGAATCCGCTCCACCAAGAGCGAACCCACTCCCTGCACCGCATAGGCGCCGGCCTTGTCCATGGGCTCGCCGGTCCGCACATATCCACTTACCTGGTCGGCGGACAGTGGCCTCATGGTGACCTGCGTTTCCTCATGCTCGACCACCGAACACCCGGTTTCCGTGTCTTCCACGGCCAGACCCGTGATGACTGTGTGGGTCCGGCCCGCCAGGAGCGAGAGCATCCAGACGGCCTCATCGTGGTCGCGTGGCTTTCCCAGGACGCCCCCGTCGATGATGACGATGGTGTCCGCCCCTATAACCAGCCCGCGCTCACGCTTGGCCACCTGCATGGCCTTGGCCCTGGCCAGTTCCTCCGCCAGGGCCGCCGGCGCCAGACCGAAATGGTCGCCCTCGTCCACCTCGCTGGGAATGACGGTGAAATCCAGGCCCAAGTTCCGCAAAAGCTCGCGGCGGCGAGGCGAACCCGAAGCCAATATGATCCTCGGTTTCACCTTATTAACCTCGTTACGCTGCGACGTTTCGCGTTACCAACCTTTTTCGATTTACCGACTTGCTGCACCTTTCTGCTCTTTGGTAACATTACTTTCCACCTTTGATGCATCTGATAACAAAGCGAAGCTGGGGGGACACCCCAGCAAGAACATGCCCAAAAACCCACCCGCAAAACTATCTCAAGCTTCGGACCACCAGGGCGTACTGATCGATTACGGTCCCAAAGGAGCGTGCCGCCCGGAAATACGCGGCATTGTCCGAGGGCTTGCTCTTCAGCTCGGTCAGGGCTGAGAAATGGGCGTCCACCGCGGTCAGCATCTGCATGACCATGGCCCGAGTGGGCGCCGCGGAGGCATCTTCCCCCAGAGCTTTCAAGCTCGTTTCCAGAGAAGCGACCTTCGTCCGGAACTTCAGCCCCCGGTCGGCGACTTGGGACAATGTGGCTTTCTTCTGATACTGCTCGCCCCACGTCCCCGCCTCTTCCCAGATCAGGAAGGATGTCTGTTTGACCAGGTCCCGCATGGTATCCAGTAAGGCGCGGTCCCTCCCGCGGAAGGTCTCCCCACCCTGCCCCAGGACCACCATCAGCGGGATGCTCTTGAAGCCCGACGCGACAATCTTATCGGACAGATCCCGTGCCGGTCCCAGGGTGCCAAAGGCCCCCACCCTCACTTTGGTCAGGCTATCCGGTTCGTTGCGGTCCAGATAAGCCGGCCAGCCGTACCCTTCCAAGGCCTGCACCCTGTCCGAGGCTAGACTGGGCGTCCGGTACGCAGCCACCTGAGCCACATAGACCTCGAAAACGTTCAGCCCGGCATCCACGGCCAACAAGCCCGTGGAAGCCCCCGAGGCCGGAGTCGACCCGCCGGCACCCGCCGTCCCACCGGCATTCGGCGCCGGTCCGCCACCAATCGGACCTCCGCCCACCGTGCCCCCGCCGACCGGATTTCCGCCCAGGGGGGCCCCACTCGCCGGCGTCCCGCCTACTGGGCTTCCACCCACCGGACTGCCGCCGCCCGTAGTGGGCGTATTGCCACTCGTGGGCGTGCCTCCACTTGTGGGTCCGGTGGCCGGACCGCTCCCGGCAGTCCCCCCACCAGAGCCCGTGGTGGTGTCGACCGGCTCTTCAGGAGGCGCAACGCTCTTCCGCCGGACCAGACCCCACAGCCGCGCCAGGAAACTCTCCTGCCCGTGCCCCACTGGTTCGACCGTTTTCACCTGAGGTGACGTAGAACCTGCCGCTGGAAAAAGAATTTTGTCCATAAGGAAGCGACCGGCGGCAAAACCCGCCGCCACCATGGCCGCGGTGAGGCCGAGGAAGACGAGAAAGACCAGGAGGCGGCGGCCCAAGCTGCGCCGCCGGCGTTTGGGGTTCAAAGTGGGTTCATCCTCCGCCGGGCAAATACGCCAAAAGTCGGGGAAAGTCCTCCAGGGTCAACCACGGCCTCCTACGCCTCGGGGTTGCGCAGGACCGTGGTGGTAGCCACGTGCACGTCCCCTTGGGAATCGCGCACCGTGACACGGAGAGGGCCGCTCGCCCACGGACATGCGGCGGCCAGCGACGCCCGGGGCAAAGCCACCATGTCTCGGGGGTCGGTCGCCACCAGAGTTACCAGGTCAAGGGGGCCCGGACGGCGATAGTCGGCGGAGATGACCAGTTCACCTGGATGTGTCTCCGCCGACCGGATTTGCACCGAGAAGCCGCCGGTGGCGCACGGCCCCATGTGCACGGCCACCACCACCTCGCGACGGAAATCGACCCGCGGGCGCGCCGACGCACAGCCGTAGGCCGACTCCCAATCCGCCCATGAACCCAATACCAGACAGGCGGGGCCCGTCGGATTCCGCAAGTGTCCCGTGGGCAAAGTAAGGTGCCGGAACTTCACGGATACCCCCTCCACCCCATGATATGAAAGGCTAGCTGTCTTGGATGGCGGTCAGGCGCTCCTTCAGACGGGCGGCTTTGTCTTCGAACTCCCGCTTGCGCGCCAGCTCCTTTTCCACCACCTCGGCGGGGGCCTTTTGGCGGAAGCTCGGATTGTCCAGCCTGGCCTCGGCTTTCCGGATCTCGTCGGCGGCGGCGGCCAGCTCCTTGTTGAGCCTTGCCAACTCCCGGTCGATATCCACCAACCCGCTGAGGGGCAGGTAAACCGTGCCGCCCGGGACCACGCCGGCCAAGGCCTGCTTGGGACGGGCGCCTCCAGCGTTCTGCAAATCGAAGTCATCCAGACCCGCCAGCCGCCGCACGTACATCTCGCCGTCGCGCAACAGCCGGTCGGTGCGCTCGCTGTCCACATGGGCCACCACACGCACCTTCTTGGCCGGCGGCAAGGCCAGTTCAGCCCGGAGGTTGCGCACGGTCTTTACCGTCTCCATGATCAGTCCCATGTCCGCCACGGCCTGGGCGTAATCCTCGCCTTCCTCGGCCACCGGCCAGGAAGCCAGCATGATGGTGCGCCCTTCGTGCGGCAGGTGCTGCCAGATCTCCTCGGTCAGGAAAGGCATGAAGGGGTGCAAGAGCCGCATGGTGGTCTCGAGAACGTGCCACAAGGTCCACCGCGCGGTGTCGGCCACCCGTCCGCCGGCCGACAGTTTGGGCTTGGCCAGCTCGATGTACCAGTCGCAGTAATCGCCCCAGATGAAGTCGTAGAGCGTCCGCGACGCCTCACCCAGTTCATATTCGTCCAGGTACCGGCCGACATCCCGGGTGACCTGGTCCAGGCGCCCCAGGATCCACCGTTCGGGCAGTTCCAGGTCGCCGGCGGCGGGTTCGACCGGGGCGGCGTGGGCGGCCCGCGCCGCGGAGGCCGGGGCCCCGTCACCCTGCTCGAGGTTCATCAATACGAACCGTGCGGCGTTCCAAATCTTATTGCAGAAGTTCCGGCTGCCCTCCACCCTCTCCCAGTAGAAGCGCATGTCGTTGCCGGGGGTGTTCCCCGTCACCAGCATGAACCGGAGGGTGTCGGCGCCGTACTTATCGATGACTTCGAGGGGGTCTATGCCGTTCCCCAGCGACTTGGACATCTTCCGCCCCTGGGAATCGCGGATGAGCCCGTGGATGAGCACGTCGCGGAAGGGCACCTCTCCCATGTGCTCCAGCCCCGAGAAGATCATCCGGGCCACCCAGAAGAAGATGATGTCGTACCCGGTGACCAGCACCGACGTGGGATACCAGTAAGCCAGGTCCTCGGTGCGGTCGGGCCACCCCAAGGTGCTGAAGGGCCACAGGGCCGACGAGAACCAGGTGTCCAGGATGTCGGATTCCTGCTGCAACTTCTCGGCGCCGGCACCGCACTTGGGGCATTGCTCGGGGTCTTCCTTGGCCACGATCGTCTCGCCGCACTCCTGGCAGTACCAGGCCGGGATGCGGTGCCCCCACCACAGCTGGCGCGAGATGCACCAGTCCTGGATGTTCTCCATCCAGTTCAGGTACACTTTCGTGAACCGCTCGGGCACGAAGCGGATGCGGCCGTCTTTCACGGCCTGGATGGCCGGTTCGGCCAAGGACTTCATGCTCACGAACCACTGCCGCGACACCATGGGTTCCACCACGGTGTGGCAGCGGTAGCACTGACCCACGGCATGCTGGATCTTCTCCTCCTTCACCAGGAGGCCCATACCGTCCAGCCACTGCAGCAAGTTCTTCCGGCATTCGTAACGGTCCTGCCCCGCGAAGGGGCCGGCCTCGGCCGTCATCTTGCCGTCGAGCCCGATGACCTTGATCCCTGCCAGTCCGTGGCGCCCGCCCATCTCAAAGTCGTTGGGGTCGTGGGCCGGGGTCACCTTGACCGCGCCGGTGCCGAATTCGGGGTCGACATAGTCATCTTTCACGATGGGGATCTCGCGACCGAGGACCGGGAGCTTCACCTTGCGTCCCACAAGGCCGCGGTAGCGCGCGTCTTTCGGGTTCACCGCCACTCCGGTATCGCCGAGGATAGTCTCGGGCCGGCTGGTGGCCACCGTTATGTAACCATCGGGGAAGGGCCCCCCGGCCTTCTCCGGGAGCAGCGGATACTTCACATACCAAAGGGACCCGGCCAAGTCCTCATGCTCCACCTCGATGTCGCTGACCACCGTCTGGCAGCCCGGACACCAGTTGGTGATGCGCTCGCCCCGGTAGATGAGGCCCTTCTCATAGAGGCGCACAAAGACCTCGCGCACGGCCCGCGAACAGCCCTCGTCCATGGTGAAGCGCTCCCGCGACCAGTCGCAGGACGAGCCCATCTTTCGCAGCTGGTTGGTGATGGTGCCGGCGTACTTCCGCTTCCACTCCCAGGCACGCTCCATGAACTGCTCGCGGCCCAGTTCGTACCGGTTCGTATCCTCCCGCTCCAGCATCTCCTCGATCTTCATGTGCGTGGCGATGCTGGCGTGGTCGGTGCCCGGCAACCAGAGCGTGGGCCGGCCCTGCATCCGCTTGTGGCGGATCAGCACATCCTGGATGGTGTTATCCAGGGCGTGCCCCATGTGCAGGCTGCCGGTGATGTTGGGCGGGGGGATGACGATAGTGAAGGGCTTCTCCCCCGGCCGCCGGTGGCCCCGGAAGAAGCCGTTCTCCTCCCAAAACTTGTACCAGCGGTCTTCGACCTGTTTGGGGTCGTAGGCCGGCGGCAGTTCGGTACGCGGAGCACGCTCTCCGATCTCGGGATTGCCCTTGTCTTCAGTTTCCATAACGTCAGCCTCCCCTTTCCGCAAAACAAAAACCCCCGTCCAAAGGGCGAGGGTCGCTGTACCACCTTTGTTCCCGTGGACCGGCCTGCCGGCAGGCTCCATCGTCATTATCGGAGCCGGCCGGAGGATCCACGGGCACTCTGCGCTGTAACGGGCGTTCCCGTCCCGATCATGGAAGCTCCAGGGCGACGTTCGGCGGCGCTTTCCCCGGGAAGCCTCTCAGCCGTTTTCGGGCTTCCCTCTCTTCTGGGCGCTGGCCGGCCTACTCTTCCCCATCAAGGCTTTGCCATATCTTATGGTGCTTTGTTATCCAATATAACGCGAGCGTGCCGTCAAGTCAACCGCCGCCTGGGCCAGCCGTTCCACGTACCCGTCGGCGTCGACGCTCATCAAGATGACCGGTCCGTCGCGTCCCACCAACCGGGGGCTGGGCCGCAGGATGCCTTCCTTGTGGAACCCACACTTCTCGTAGCAGCGGATAGCGCGGCGGTTGCTGGTGTAGACGCGGAGGTATACCCGGCTTAGGTGAATGCGGGCGAAGGCGAAGGAAAGTGTGAGCATGATGGCCTCGGTCCCGAAACCCTTGTCCCAGTAGTCCCGCTCTCCGATGACAATGACCAGCTCGGCGGTACCGTTCTTCCGGGAGATGTGGTCCAGCTCCACGTTGCCGATGAAGCGACCGTCGGTGGTATCGATGGAGAGCACACGGTGCAGGGGGTCGCCGAGCGCGTCGGAAAACCATTCTTCGCAAGTCTCAAAGGTATCGAACTTCTTGCCGATGTACCTGGTAACCTCGGTGTCGCGGTCCCATTCCATGATCTTAAGGAGGTCCCTGGGATGGACTGGCCTGAGGACGACTCTGGCTCCTTCGAGAACCATCAGGACACCCTTTCGGCCCTTCGGGAAATGGGCGGGGTTTGGGTCGCTGCCGACCTTCGACGGGCGATGAATTTCGCTTTGCGGCGAGGCATTCCCTCTAGGGAATTCACGGTAGACTAAGGAGCCACAAGGGTTTCGAGGTTTTTTTCAGGTTATCGGGGGACGGGTGCCGTCCACGACTTCCGTCAAGGAAGTGGCGATGGCGGCGAGGTTGTCGAACGTCAGACCGGCCGGTTCGGACTCATTGCCAAGGCCGACCACGTCCACCTTGTCGCCGGCGACGATGACGACGGCCGCCGGGTGGACACGGGCCGAGGCGTAATGGACCCCACCCGCGCCGAAAAGGTCCGCCACGGTGACCCAGGCTTTTATTACGGGAATCACGGTGATGGAGCCGGCCGACACCGGCTTTCCCAGCACCAGCCCTGATTCCGCTAGATTGCGGGCCTCTCTCGACACACCGGAATCGTCCATGATGTACCAAGTTTGTCCAATTAGCCGATAAACTTCCACATGAACGCATGACCGGCCCTGGGCTGGGCCGGTCGCGACGGTCACAATTGGTCAGCGGTGGTCGGGAGCCGCCGGGCCGGGTCAAGCCGTCCGGCTGGCTACCCGGAGGTCGAGCATCCCGTAGCGGTCCAGGGCCGCCCCCAGGATGTTATTGATGAGCCCGTGGTAGCCCATGCCCTCAGCATCCGCCATGCGTGGCAGGTCCGAGAATCCGGGGGCCAGCCCGGGCAGGGGGTTGATCTCCATCACGTGCGGCTGCCCCTCGCTGTCCAGCCGGATGTCCACGCGGCCGATGTCGTAGCAGTTCATGGCCTTGAAAGCCGCCAGCGCCAATTTGCACAGCCGGGCGCGCTCGTCGGTGGACAATGGCGCCGGCAGGAAGTAGTACTCCTCGCCATCCCACTCCTTCTTGAATTGGTATGAGTAGATGGCGTGGTGGTCTTCCGGGCATGGCGCGAAGTTAATTTCGGTGATCGGAAAGAAATGGTGGTTCTGGTTCCCAAGGATGCCCACCGTGAATTCGCGACCGGGCAGGAACTCTTCCACCAACGCGGCCTGGTGATACTCCTCATGCATGATTTCCACCTGGCGGCGCAGCTCGTGCAAGTTAGCCACCATAGATGCTGGGGAGATGCCCTTGCTGGAACCTTCGCGGGCCGGTTTCACGAAGAGCGGGAACTTGAAACTCCTCTTGTGCACCGGCTGGCCGATCTCGTAGACTTCGAACTTCGGCGTGGGAACCCGGTGATAGGTGAACACCCGCTTGGCCATGGGTTTATCTAGGGCCATGGCCAGGGACAGGACGTTGGATCCGGTGTACGGGATTCCCAGGAGTTCCATGACCGCGGGGAGTTGGGATTCACGGCTATCTCCCCGCAGGCCTTCGGCGATATTAAAACAGATGTCGGGGTGGTGGGCCCGGAGCGCATCCAGGGCTGTTTCGTCGGCTTCCACGAAGGCTACGTCGTGCCCGGCCTGCCGAAGAGCGTCGGCCACCGCCATGACTGTCGTTTCGCTGTCCAGTTCAGCGTTAACGTCAGGGGGCTCTCCGTCTTCGGGGGGGTCGTACTTGCCGAGGTTGTAGACCAGACCTACGGTCAACCCCATTTGCTTTTTCCCCTCCAGTAGAAAGGCTAGAAAAGCGCTTAGCTTGCTGCTGCAAGAGCCTTCTTCCATGGCAAGTTCAGTCTCATTTTAGCATCGTCGGACCCGGTGTCAACGAGATTCTCAAGGCATCCTCGAAGCATTTTCGAGGTACTTCAAGGAGGCTTTCACATGTTATACTCAAAACCGTGAATAGCAGCAATTCTATCCTTCAAAGACGTGTTTTGGCCGATGTGGCCCTCCTGGGAGTCGCCGCCGTTTGGGGAGTCACTTTCTCGGTCGTCAAGGAAGCCACCACCGAGCTGCCCACCTTCCATTACCTTGCCATACGGTTCGCTCTGGCGGCGCTGGTTTTGGCGGCCTTGTACCCGCGACATTTCCGTCGCCTGAAGGGTGGAACGCTGAAGGCCGGCGTGGTCATCGGCACCTTCCTGTTCGGAGGATACGCGCTGCAGACGCTGGGGCTGCAGACCACGACGCCGTCCAAGGCCGGCTTCATCACCGGCCTGGCAGTGGTGATCGTGCCTTTGCTCTCGTCGCTGTTCCTACGCGAGAGGCCGTCGCGCGCGGCGGTCGCCGGAGTGGTCCTGGCCACGGCGGGCTTGGGGCTGCTGACGTTGGGCGTTGGAAGTGGTGGGGCGGGCGCGGGTAGTGCAGTGACGGGCGCGGGCGCGGGAGCGGCGGCAGGTGCGGACGCGGCCATGGGCGCCGCGGTGGCCGGTGCCGGAGCCACGGCTGGACCCTTGATCCAATCGGGCGAGTTGCTGGTAGTCGGCTGCGCCCTTAGTTTCACCTTACACATCATCGCCGTCAGCCGGTTCTCCGCCAGGCATGACCCGGTGCTGTTGGCTATCGTCCAGATCGCCGTGGGGTCGGTCGCCAGCGCTGTCCTGGCCTGGGTGTTTGAACCACCGGTGGCCGTCTCCGCCATTCCCGCGGACGTCTGGCAAGCCATCGTCATCACCGGCGTCTTCGCGACCTCGGCCGCCTTTCTCGTTCAAACCACGGCGCAGCGGTTCACCACGGCCACCCACACGGCCCTCATTTTCACCATGGAGCCGGTCTTCGCCGCGGCTTACTCCTACGTTTGCTTGGGCGAACCTCTGACCTTGCGGGGCGTTTCCGGCGGGCTACTGGTGCTGGCGGGGATGCTGGCCGCTCAGGTAAGAACCGCCCGGACGACCATTCCAGGAAAGACGCATCACCGTGAGGCAGAAGAGCAAGCAAGAAGAGCAGGCTGAAAAAGCTGGAATCGGGCCATGGGATCTATCTAGTTTGGTGAGACCATACTTGCCAGAATCCTCCGGAAGTCCCTATAGTAATATGACTTCCCGGCGAAGGAGAACCAGTCATTCCAGACGGGGATGTCTGCCTCCTCTCCTTCCGGCGAGAACAGCTTGAGCGTGTAAGGAGATTCTCCTGTCGGCCCTGCCGACGGTCGACGAAGATCACCTGGTGGGAAGGCGTCCAGCATAATCTTCACTACTCTCCTTACATCGTAGAGGGTTGCCGCTCCATCGGGCGCAGTGATCTTGCCTGGCACAGAACTGAATCTATACAGGGATTCCAGCGAATCCGGTGGATAAGCGGGAATGGGCAGGGTCTGGCGGGCCCATGCTTCGATGTTCGGC
Source organism: Bacillota bacterium (assembly GCA_021791495.1). Classification (GTDB taxonomy): domain Bacteria; phylum Bacillota; class Sulfobacillia; order JAJYWN01; family JAJYWN01; genus JAJYWN01. The sequence goes on along the minus strand of JAJYWN010000016.1, from coordinate 18,379 downwards.
GTGGAGAAGAAAACCTTAGGCTCACCGTTCCATAGGTCCGCCAGCATAACGCCACTTTTCTTGCCCATCAGCTTGGCGGAGTAGACGGCTCCCCCGAGTTGCATGCGTATCTCGTAGCCCGGCGGATCGCTGATCGGCGGCACCGCGTATTCCTCATCAGCGTTTTCGATGCCGGTGGCTTGAGAGAAACACTGCTTAAGAGTCCTTACCTGTTCCTGGCTTAACACCGCGGAGGGCAGCTTCGGGTAGTCGCGGGCCACCAATTCTACCCTGGTGGCTGCCTCAACCATGTGGACCAGGCCCGGTACGGTCACCGCCTTGATGGCTAAGTGACGCCACGACTCAACAACTTGATCCCCGGTGAAAGCCTGATCGCCCACCCAAAGAATCGATGGTTGCCACCAGGTCCCCCTAGCACCACCATCCTTAAGCGACTGAACAACTTCGATGCCGGCCGGTGCGCGGGATACCGGTGCCCAGTCCAGAGCGACCTTCGCCGCCATAGCCTCTTCGAAATGGCTCAGGGTCCCCGTCTCCGTTAAAGTGACGGGGACCAAGGCGCGGTGCGTCAGGGTCAGCGAAGCCGTTTCCCGGGGTTCCGGAAACAACGTGGTTGAAGTGGGTGAGGTCTGCGGAGGCACCACATTGGCAGTCTTGAGCCACCGCCACGACGCCACCAGCTTGTCGAAAGTGGAAACATGCTTCGTGGCCTCGCGGGCGTCCGCGCAGACAAGACTGACCTCATACCAAGACCCATTAAGGGAGAAGCTGACCAGTTTGACGGGCTCGTCCCTGGCCGCTGCGGTTGGACGAATGTAGGAGAGCGCGGAAATACCGTCGACCGTGACCGAGGATTCAGTCCATCCCTTGTCACGAAGAATCTTTGGGGTCCGGTCGGGGATCGGCCGATTCGAAACCGCGATCCGGATGGCTGCGCCTGAGCTGGCGAAGGTGACCTGGTACTGGTCCTGAGGGGCAACTCCGCCCTCCTGTCGCGCCCACGTGGAAGGATAGCAAATACCGAAACCGTGTTCTTCAACCACAAAGCCGGTTTCGCCGCCCGGTCGAGAGCATCCCAAGACAAGCAGGCTCACCAGGATAGCCGTACTGGCGAGCCTGCTTGCCCTGTCAATGAACAATCTGCTTGGCGTCCTCAACACCAAAGTCCTCACTACCTAGCCACGGTCAGACCTTGTTTATGTGGCTGGCAACTACCGGGTTTCTTGGCAGTTGCTTCTATTTTCCTGTTGACAGTTGTCACCAGTGTCGTCTGCGGAAGGAGATTCACAGCCCTGTTCGAATTCCTTTTTGAACCATGAGCCTGTACCTCCACATTCTGTTCATCTGGAGGTGTCCGCTTAATGGAGCAAATCGGTAGTATCAGGACTTCGTTCTACGATCCTCGTCACCCAGTCGATGAATATGACGAACAATCGTTCTCAGAGGTTCGGCGTCATTCAAGACCCTGTTTCTCCGTGAAGGATTGTCCGTTGACGTTTAGAGCGGCGTGTATTCACATATGTTCTTCCACAGACGATATCGGCGAGCCGTCCAGAGGTGTCTTTGTATCCGGAATATGGATTGACAACAATGTAATGTGCCCCAGGATCGTACCTCTAACGTGCAGTGAAAGGATGTCCCTAGCCACTTGGCAGTGCCTCTGCTTGCATGCATCTGGCGCCAGCACGGACCTAGCGGCGACTGAACTTCGATACTCAAAGGGCACGGTTCGAAACTACCTGGTACGAGGGAAGAGGTTGCTGGGCGTCTGCTCCAGGCAAGAAGTACTGAGATTGTTGCTCAGCAATTGTTCCACTCCGTGCGCAGGTTCCTGACGATTCGCTAGTACTATAACTGGGCTGACTCGGGACCGAATGGGGCTGCAAGCTTGCACTGTCCCACGGTCAAGACGTTCAAGATAGCGCTACGCCGGCGGCCCGCCAGGCATCACCCTCGCCCCGTCTTCCTGCGCCACTGCCAGGTCGCAGGTTAGGTCGGCCGGCACTACCAGCGGCGCCTCCAACATCGCTTCGTCCAGCACTTCGTCCATGTGTTCGACGAAGATGAAGCGCGTCTTCTTCCGGACGTTGGCCGGGATCTCTTCGGCGTCTTTCCGGTTATCCACGGGGAGCAACACGGTGCGGAGACCGGCGCGGTGCGCCGCCAGGACCTTCTCCTTCACGCCGCCCACGGGCAGGACCTTGCCGCGCAAGGTGACCTCGCCGGTCATGGCCACTTCACGGCGCACGCGGCGACCGGTGAGAGCAGAGACCATGGCCGTGGCCATAGTGATGCCGGCCGAAGGGCCATCCTTGGGAACGGCGCCTTCGGGGATGTGGATGTGCAAGTCGTACTTAGTATGGAACTCCTTATCCACACCGAGGGCGTCGGCCCGCGACCGGATATAGGACAGGCCGGCCTGCGCCGATTCCCGCATGACTTCGCCCAGCTTGCCGGTGAGAATAAGGTTCCCCTTGCCGTTCATGACCGTGACCTCGATGGGCATGACGTCGCCGCCCACGTCGGTCACGGCCAGGCCGGTGGCCACGCCGATCTCGTCTATCTTCTCGGCCTCGGTGGCGCGGAACCGCGGTACGCCCAGGTAGGTCGCCACTTGATTCACGCTGATGCGGATGGCGCCCTTGTGCTGGCCGCGCACCACTTCGCGGGCCACTTTCCGGCAAATGCCCGCCAGTTCGCGTTCCAGGTTCCGGACGCCGGCCTCGCGGGTGTAATCGCGGATGACGGCGCGGACGGCGTTTTCTGAAACCAGCAGGTTATCGCCCGTCAGACCATGCTCCTTCAACACCTTCGGTAGGAGATGCCTGACGGCGATCTGCACCTTCTCGTCTTCCGTGTAGCCGCCGAGGTAGATGACCTCCATGCGGTCAAGGAGGGGCCGCGGGATGGAGTACATGTTGTTGGCGGTGGTGATGAAGAGCACCTTCGAGAGGTCGAAGGCGGCCTCCAAGTAGTGGTCCGAGAAGGTCGAGTTCTGCTCGGGGTCCAGGACCTCCAGCAGCGCGGACGACGGGTCCCCGCGGTAGTCGGACGAGAGTTTATCCACCTCGTCCATGAGGAAAACGGGGTTCTTGGTGCCGGCCTGGCGGATGCCTTGAAGGATGCGGCCAGGCAACGCGCCCACGTAGGTGCGCCGGTGACCACGGATTTCGGCCTCGTCGCGGACGCCGCCCAAGGAAATGCGGACGAACTTGCGCCCCAGGGCGCGGGCGACCGACTTGCCAAGGGAGGTCTTGCCGACGCCGGGCGGTCCGACCAGGCACAGGATGGGACCGCGCATCTTCTCGGCCAACTTGCGGATGGCCAGGAACTCGAGGATGCGGTCCTTCACCTTATCCAAGCCGTAATGGTCTTCGTCCAGGATGCGCTGGGCCTCGTCGATGTCCAGCTTGTCTTCGGTTTCTATCTTCCAGGGGAGGGCGCAGAGCCAGTCGAGGTAGGTACGAACCACCACGGCCTCGGCGGCCATGGGCGGCATCTTCTCCAGGCGGTCCAGTTCGCGGGTGGCCTTCTCCTCGGCCTCGGGCGGCATCTGCGCCTTCTTGATCTTCTCTTTATACTCCTCGACTTCGGAGAGCCGGTCTTCCTTCTCGCCCAGTTCTTTATGGATGGCTTTCAACTGCTCGCGCAGGTAGTACTCTTTTTGGGAGCGTTCCATCTGCTTTCTGACGCGGATGTTGATCTTCCGCTCCAGGTCCATGATCTCCAGTTCCCGACCGATGATCTCGCACACCAGTTCCAGGCGTTCGCGCACAGGGACCGTCTCCAGGACCCGCTGCTTGTCTTCGTGCTTCACGGGCATCTGGGAGATGACGGTGTCGGCCTGTCGGGCGGGATCGTCGATGGCGGCGACCGACATGAACGCCTCGGAGGGTACCTTGCCCTTGCTCACTTTGATGTACTGCTCGAACTGGTACAACAGGGTCCGCGTGAGCGCCTCGGTCTCGGCGCCGGCCACGTCTTCCTCGGGCCTTTCCTCGATTCGCACACGATAGCAGCTGTCGCTGCGGACGAACTCTACGACTTCGGCGCGCGACAGACCTTCGACCAAAATGCGGATCGTTCCGCCGGAGGGCAGGCGGTTCATGGTCTTGATCTCCGCCAAGGTGCCAAAATGGAAGAGGTCGTCTGGATCGGGGCTATCAAGCCGTGTGTCCTTCTGGTTCGCTAGCAGGATGAGACGGTCGGAGGACATGGCTTCCTCCACCGCCCGCATGGACCGCTCGCGCCCGACCTCAAGGTGCACGGCCATGCGTGGGAAGACGAGCTGCCCGCGAAGGGGAAGGAGTGGTACCTCCCTCATCCGCGGCGTGCTTTCGGATTCGCTGGCCACCGCACTTGAGCCTCCTCGGATAAAGCCTGCTTAATGGCCTGATACATGGTATGATGCTATTCGACCATCTGCTAGGCAATTCCTTTGCGGGGCCTGGCTGGCCCGTTTGCTGAGGCTTGAGCATGTTATGGTAACGACGGCACTTTAAGGCAGCGCTAGACTAGACACCGCTAGACAAGGGCCAGGTGGGGCTGCCGGTTCGATGACCCCGCCAGACGGAGCAGTCCGGAAGGGCTTTGGGTTCCGCCGGCGGGACGGAGACGGGATGAAGATGGAGTGGAGGTGAGGTGAGGGGTGTAATCCTTGTTTGTGGCCTATTACGAAAGTGCGTTTCTTGCTCCACTTCGCCGTTTCGCCGATAGACTTGGACTCCAGCTTCGGACAGATCCGCAAAGTGGCCGGGGTCGGAGCTTCTAGTAGACCAGAATCTAGTGGTTATGTCACTTAAGTAAGGTTTTCGGTGGGGATCCTTGGCTCGGTTCATGATAGAAGCCCGGGTTTGGCTGGAATGGATACTTGATGGGCAAGTGCGGAGATCTGATCGAGCAAGAAATGCACTCTTTGATGACGGCAAAAACAAGAACTACCATTCGGGCGTGGCCGCGAACCCTAGAGCGAGCCCGGTGGGTAGAGATACACCCGCTCCGGCTTTGCTAACTACCGGAAGCCGAACCTGGGCCCATCGGCAGCCCCGATGGCTGCATTCCCGGTGAAGGCATTCCCGCCGGCTGCAGTCCCTGGGCCACGGCCACCTGCGCGGTCCCCGCCGCCGCCGACACCACCATCAGTTCGGGCTTCTCCTTCACCAGGGCATTTTGCAGCACTTCCTCCAAAGTCTCCGCCGGTACCACTTCGATGCCTTCCATGGAGGCGAACAGCGCCTGCCAGTTATCCTTGGGGATGATGACTTTCTTCGCGCCTGCCTGCTGCGCGGCGGCTATCTTGGGCACGATGCCGCCCACCGGCCGCACCGTCCCCCGGATGGAGATCTCGCCAGTCATGGCGACCTGGTTATCCACCATGTGGTTGGTCAAGGCGGAAAAAATGGCCACCGCCACCGTGACCCCCGCCGACGGTCCGTCCACCGGGATGCCGCCGGGGAAGTTGATGTGGATGTCGTGGTCGCGCGGGTCCACATCGGAATACCGGCGCAGAACGGTCAGGACGTTCTCGATCGACCCCTTGGCCATGCTCTTCCGGCGCACCACGTGACCGTACCCGCCCATCTCCTCTTCCTCGATCATCCCAGTGACCACGACCTTCCCCTGCCCTTTCGGCGCCGGGATGGTGGCCACTTCGACCTCCATGACCATACCCACGTTGGGCCCCGCCACCGCCAGACCGTTGACCAGTCCGACCTGGGGGCGCCCGTGGACCTTGCGCTCGGGCCGCGGGTTCGCCTGGCTGGAGTTCACCACCCACTCCACATCTTCCACCGTGATCTCCTGGCGTTTCTCGCCCTGGGCGAGCCCGCCCGCGATTTGGATTATGTTAACCGCCTCGCGCCCGTTGGTGGCGTACTTCTCGATAACGTCCAGCGCCTTGGCCTGGATGGAGGCGCCGATCTTGTTCACCGCGTTGGCGGCCACCACTCGCACCTCTTTCGGCATCAGAGGGCGGAAGAAGACCTCCACGCACCTCGACCGGATGGCGGCCGGGATGTCCTGCGGCAGCTTGGTGGTGGCGCCCACCATTCGGAAGTCGGCCGGAAGGCCGTTATCGAAGATGTCCTTGATATGCTTGGGGATATTGGGATCTTCCGAGCTATAATAGGCACTCTCCAAAAAGACCTTCCGGTCCTCCAACACCTTGAGGAGCTTGTTCATCTGGATGGGATGCAGCTCCCCGATCTCGTCGATGAAGAGAATGCCGCCGTGGGCCTTGGTCACCGCCCCCGGTTTGGGCTGGGGGATGCCGGCCATGCCCATGGCCCCCGCGCCCTGGTAGATTGGGTCGTGCACCGAACCGATCAAGGGGTCGGCGATACCCCGCTCGTCGAAGCGCGCCGTGGTGGCGTCGATCTCCACGAAGCGGGCCTCCTCCTTGAAAGGTGAAGACGGGTTCTTCTTCGCTTCCTCCAGGACCAGGCGGGCGGCGGCGGTCTTGCCGATGCCGGGCGGGCCGTAGACGATGACGTGCTGCGGGTTGGGGCCGCAGAGGGCCGCCCGCAGCGCTTTCAGCCCCTCCTCCTGGCCGATGATCTCCTCGAACTTCGACGGGCGGGTCTTCTCAGCCAAAGGCTCAGTCAGCTGCACGTCCCGCATCTTCCGGAGCTTCTCCAACTCCTTGCGGGATTCTTTCTCCACCGCGGCCCGGTTGGTCTGCTGCCCGCGCAGCAGGTTCCAGAAATACAGGCCGATGACGATGGCGAAGAACACCTGAATGATGGTGAGGATATTGCCGTAGTAGAGCATACAACCCTCCCTGAGACCAAGGGGTAGTATGCCCGTTCCGGGCGCCGCTGGTTCTGGAAAATGCCAAGAAAAAGGAAAACCGTCGCATCGGAAGCGGCGGTTTTCCGTTCTGGTGTCTGCTGGAAGGTGGTCTAGGCCGTTTCTTCCTTCTTCTTCGGCGTCGTCCGCCGGTCCACCGTGACCAGGAGCGGGGGCTCCCGCTTCAGCACGGTCTCCTTCGTGATGACGCAGCGCGCCACATCGCCGCGCGCCGGGATTTCGTACATGGCGTTCAGCATCAGGTCTTCGACGATGGCGCGCAGCCCGCGGGCCCCGATCTTCCGGCTCATGGCTTCGGTAGCGATGGACTGGAGGGCCTCCTCGGTGAACTCCAAGTCCACGCTGTCCAGGGCCAACATCTTGGTGTACTGCTTGACCAGGGCGTTCTTCGGCTCGGTCAGGATGCGAATGAGCGCCGTCTCGTCCAGTTGGTCAAGGGTGGCGATGACCGGGACGCGCCCGACGAACTCGGGGATCATCCCGAACTTCAGCAGGTCCTGCGGCATGATCTGCTCCAGGATTTCGCCCAGCTTATACTCCTTCTTGCTCTTGACCTCGGCGCCGAAGCCCATGCCCTGCTTGCCGATGCGGGAGGCGATGATCTTGTCTACGCCCTCGAAAGCGCCACCGCAAATGAACAGGATGTTCGTGGTGTCGATCTGGATGAACTCCTGATGGGGGTGCTTCCGACCGCCCTGCGGCGGGACGTTGGCCGTGGTCCCCTCCAGGATCTTCAGCAAGGCCTGCTGCACGCCCTCGCCCGAAACGTCTCGGGTGATGGACGGGTTTTCCGACTTCCGGGCGATCTTGTCGATCTCGTCGATATAGACGATGCCTTTTTCGGCCTTCTCAATGTCGTAGTCGGCCGCCTGGATCAGGCGTAGTAGGATGTTCTCCACGTCCTCGCCCACATATCCGGCCTCGGTGAGCGAGGTGGCGTCGGCGATGGCGAAGGGGACGTTCAACGTCTTCGCCAGAGTCTGCGCCAACAACGTCTTGCCGCTCCCGGTGGGACCGAGCATGACGATGTTGGCCTTCTGGAGTTCAACGTCCTCGGCCTTGCCGGCAACGTTGATGCGCTTATAGTGGTTGTAGACAGCCACCGAAAGAATGCGCTTGGCCTTCTCCTGGCCGATAACGTATTGGTCCAGGGCGGCCTTGATCTGGTGAGGCTTGGGGATGTCCTTTAACTCGAATTCGGTCTCTTCGTCCAGCTCCTCCTCGATGATCTCGTTGCAGAGCTCGACGCACTCATCGCAGATGTAAACCCCGGGCCCGGCGACCAGGCGTTTGACTTGCTCTTGGGTCTTGCCGCAGAAGGAGCATTTCAGTTGCCCTTTATCGTCCGGTTGTTTGAACAACCCTGACCACCCCCTCCCGTAACTATCTTATTTCTTGAGGCCGTGGGCCGACGCGAGGATTGAGTCCACTAGCCCATAATTCTTAGCTTCCTCGGCGGACATGTAGAAGTTGCGGTCTGTGTCTTTGGCGATCTTCTCCAATGGTTGTCCGGTGTGCTTAGCCAGAATCTGGTTCAGCATCTCGCGGGTCTTCAGGATTTCCCGTGCCTCGATGTCGATCTCCACCGCCTGCCCCTGCAGACCGTGGGCGATGGGCTGGTGGATCATGATGCGGGAATTCGGAAGGGTGAAGCGCTTTCCCGCGGCCCCGCCCGCCAGGAGGACGGCCCCCATGCTGGCGGCCCATCCTACACAGATGGTGCGGACATCCGGCTTCACGTACTGCATGGCATCGTAGATAGC
>JAJYWN010000016.1:0-9799 GCA_021791495.1 Bacillota bacterium | reverse complement strand
GATGTACAGACTGATGTCTTTATCGGGGTCCTCGTACTCAAGGAACAGCAACTGCGCGATGACCAGATTGGCCACGGTGTCGTCAATGGCCGTGCCAATGAAAACGATGCGCTCCTTCAGGAGCCGCGAGTATATGTCGTAAGCGCGTTCTCCGCGTCCGGTCTGTTCAACGACCATCGGAACCAGATAGCTCATGCGCATCCCCTCCGATAACACTGTGTCCAGTTCTCTACCTATCTTTTCGGGAGAGGTCCAGCTTTTCTTGATGGTTTTCGGCGAGCTTACTCGGGTGCCGGCGCCTTTTTCCTGGCCGCTCGCTTAGGCTTATTCTCGGTCGAAGCGGCTTCCGCCTGCTCCGCCGGCGCAGGTTCGTCTTGCTCCGGTGCCGCGTCGGCCGACGGCATGTCCGGTTCGGCGATTTCCACCGGCGCCGAATCGAAGTCCTTGGTCAACAAGGTCGCGGCCTTTCCGCGGACGATGGCCTCGCGCAAGGTATCGAGACGGTCGTTCTTCTCAAGTATCCCCCGCAGGGAGGCAACAGGCTGTCCGTAAACCTTCGCCATGTTTTCAATTTCCCGGTCGAGGTCCTCTTCCGAGGCCGTCAAACCTTCGCGGCGCGCCACCGCCTCCAGGACGAGGTCGCGCTTCACCGCCTGGCGGGCACTTTCCTTGAAGCTACCGCGCAGCTGTTCTATGGTCTGTTCGGTCGATTGGATATACCCATCAAGGGTGAGACCCATAGACCGCAACCGCCGTTCCATATCGGAAACCAGCTCATCCACGCGCTCTTCCACCATGACCTCCGGGGGTTCGACGGTGGAGGCATTCACCACTTGGTTTACCACGGAGTTCTCGTACTCCCGGCGGGACTGGGAGGTGGCCATGGCCTCCAGGCGCTCGCGGATCGCGGCACGCAGGGCGCTAAGGTCGGAGTAGTCGCCCAACCCTTTGGCGAACTCGTCGTTCACTTCGGGTAGCTGGCGGCGCTTGACGTCCTTCACCTTCACTTTGAAGATGGCCTCTTTCCCGGCCAGGTCCTCGGCGCGGTAATCATCGGGGAACTTCACGGAAATCTCTTTCTCGTCGCTGGCGTTCAGCCCGACCAGGCCGTCTTCGAAGCCGGGGATAAACTGCCCCGCGCCCACCTCGACCAGCTGGCTTTCGGCTTTCCCGCCCTCGAAGGGCTTTCCATCGACGAAACCCTCGAAATCTATAGTGGCGAAGTCGGTGTTCCCAATGACGGCGTCCGCGCCCGCGTCTGCCAAAGGAGCGGTCCTCTGGCGCAGGCCTTCGATCTCCCGGTCGATTTCCGTCTCCGCTACGGGGCGGACTTTCTTCGCGACGCCGAGGTCCGTGTACTTGCCCAGTTCCACATCGGGCTTGACCTCTACCTCGACCTTGAACTCGAAGGGTTCATGTTCTTCGAACTTGACCACGTCCACCTTCGGGCGATCGATGGGGGAAAGCTTGGTCTCGACCAGAGCTTCGGCGTAGGATTTGGGAAGGAGCCGGTCCAAGGCTTCTTCCCGGATGATTTCCGGTCCGTAGTGGCGTTCGATCATGTGCCGCGGGGCCTTCCCGGGACGAAACCCGGGGATCTTGGCGCGCTGAGCTACGCGGCGGTACGCCTCACTCCAGGCCCGTTCGACGTCGCCGGCCTCGACAGTCACATTCATGGTTACTCTGCTGGGATTGACCCGTTCAACGGCAACTTTCATCAACGATGTCCTCTCCGTCCGCAAATAAGTCTGTGTCCTGGAACGAACTTCTGCTTCCTGTACCTTTACGATATACCTACATATTATACCTCATCTGTTACGGGGCGTGAAACAGAGAGCGCGGCAGTCCAGGGACTCCCGCGCTCTCAATGTTGCCTTGTGCGGGCGGGGAGAGTCGAACTCCCATGGGTTTCCCCATATGGTCCTAAGCCATACGCCTGTGCCAATTCGGCTACGCCCGCGTCAGAATCGGTTTGTGGGCCATGATGGAATCGAACCATCCACACCTCGCTTAAAAGGCGAGTGCTCTGCCGCTGAGCTAATGGCCCGTCCTGCGCCTACATCTCACGACTTACAACCTGCTGGGGCGGCAGGATTCGAACCTGCGCATGCAGGATCCAAAGTCCCGTGCCTTACCACTTGGCTACGCCCCAATGCGCCACGCGACTCTTGTGCGCCCGGCAGGACTCGAACCTGCGACCTACTGGTTCGAAGCCAGCCACTCTATCCAGCTGAGCTACGGGCGCCTGTAGTCGATATTACAACATTTCTATTTTATCCGCCGCACACGTGCCCGTCAAATGCCGAAGCCCGCCCCTCCCTGACCGGCGCGACGAATCGCCGTGGACCACCAGGGCAGGTACCCGGACCAAGCAGCGGTCCCTGTTAGACAATCAGACGGGCGGTGCCGGAATTCCCGGCGCCGCCCGCATTCCTGGGTGAAAGACGGGGTTCGAACCCGCGGCCTTCGGAGCCACAGTCCGACGCTCTAACCAGCTGAGCTACTTTCACCATGCATTGATAGTTTGACTTGTTCGGCAGACGCACGGCAAGAAGAGTGGCGCGCCTGGCAGGGATCGAACCTGCGGCCAGCTGCTTAGAAGGCAGCTGCTCTATCCACTGAGCTACAGGCGCATCCCCTGATGACCCGAGTCGGCCTCTACCTGGCACTTTATATTATTAGTCCGCCCGCTCAATGAGTGTCAAGTACCTTCTCTATTGGCCACTCTTCACTTAACGATTCAAGCGTCACGCACTATTTTACTGCCGTGAGTGATGTGAGTCAAACACTGCGAGTTGCCTCAGAGAAAATGTGCTTGAAACCGGATCGTTGCCTCACAATCAAAAAGCACCTGAAGGAGACGCAGCTAGAACCCGGCAAATGGGGGTGCATCCCAAGATGAGGGAGGCCCCTCCGGTGCCACTTTCCCTGCACGAACGACGTTCCGTGATCCGCGAGTTGGCTCCCAAGTACAAGGCCGCCAACAAGGGAACGCGGAGCGAGCTCATCACTCAGCTTCAGGAACTCACCGGTTACAGCCGGGCCCACGCCGCCAGGGTCCTGCATAGCGGCGCCTACGCCCGCCGAGCCGGGGGGCGGCGGCCGGGCAGCGGCCGCAAGCCCGTCTACGGCAAGGACGTCAAGGCCGCCCTGAAGCGGATTTGGGCCATCCTCGACGCCCCCGCGGGCAAACGCCTGGCGCCGTTCCTGCCGGACATCGTGACCCGCCTGGAGCGGTGTGGCGAGATCCACCTAACCCCCGAAACCAGGGCGAAACTCCTAAGCATCAGTGCGGCCACCGTTGACCGGATCCTGAAGCCCGAGCGCCGCCAATTGAATTCCCTGCTCAAGGGCCGTAGCCACACCAAGCCCGGAACCTTGCTCAAAGGGGCCATCCCCGTCAAGACTTTCGCTGAGTGGGACGACGCCAAACCCGGCTTCCTACAGCTGGATCTGGTTGCCCACGATGGCGGGAACTCCTACGGAGAGTTTGCTCAGACCCTGGACATGGTCGACGTCGCCACCGGCTGGACTGTGACCGCCGCCGTCAAGAACAAGGCTGAACGCTGGGTCTTCGAAGCTCTTCAAGCCTGTCTGCCGCTGTTCCCTTTCCGGGTTCAGGGTATCGACTCCGACAACGGTGGCGAGTTCATAAACCACCCCCTCAAGCGCTACTGTGAGGCGCATGGCATCACCTTCACCCGTTCCAGACCCTACCACAAGAACGACAACTGCCACGTGGAACAGAAAAACTGGTCGGTGGTGCGCAAAGCCGCAGGTTACGCCCGTTACACCGAGGGGCAGTTGGCCGCCCTCAACCGGATGTACGCGGTGCTGCGGCTCTACACGAACTTCTTCCAACCCATGCTCAAGCTGCGGACAAAGGAGCGCCGCGGGGCCAAGGTCACCAAGACCTACGACACTGCCCAGACCCCCTACCAGCGGGTCTTAGCCTCACCTGAGATAGACTCCGCCACCAAGGACAGCCTCACCCGGGTCTACGAAACCCTCAACCCCGCCAAACTCCACCAGGACCTGCTCGATCTCCAGGAGGAACTCCTTGCCATGGTCGCCAAAGTCTCCCCTCACCTCACCGCCTCACTCAAGGAGGTGCTCTCTTGAGCACATTTCTTTCTGAGGCAACGTTACCTCATTCAAGTACATTTTTCTGTGAGGCAACAAGCACTGGTTTGCCCATGAAACCGGATAACTGAACTCCTCTGAGACTCTGTTCTTAGCTGCGAAAGGACTCACTCGCTACCCTGCTCCTCTCTCCTAATCAACCGCATCCAGGCCAGTACAGTCGCCAAGAAGAAGTAGAACATCCATGGTATCCAGATATCCTTTGGATAGTTGGGTCTCTGATCTTGACGGTGATGCCGGATTGCATATTTGTTTGCCAGCTCAAATAGGGCAGCCTCATCCTTAGAAACTAGGTGGACTTTGTCTTCGTCTCTAAGAAACTCAAGCACATCGGCTAGCTCTCTAACGGCATCCCTCTTGTCGTCGAGGGTTGAGGATACATCCCTGAAACGGTCACAAGCATGCTTGACTCTACTCACAATGTTAGTATAGTCATCTGATTCGATGGCTTCATCAAAGATGGTGTCCATTTGAGTATCATCGGACAGGAACTCACTCAATAAGCTCTTCCAGTTGTCTTCTGCCTCGGGAACAGGCCGCATCACGCTCAGGACTTCGCAGGATAAATACGTTCCTCGGGTCACTTGGTCTATCAGTGCTTCGATGTCGTCCTTACGTCCGGCCAGGTAAAAGTAGTCTTCTGGCAAGGCCCAGATGGTTACACTTTCCCCTCCGAATAGCCCGTTCCCGGCTACCCATTGGCTGTCCAAAAGCTTGCGTGCGAACAACTTGTCATTCCTTTGAATGATAAGCTCTACAACTGCCTTATGCACTTGTACCGCACCCAGTGCCCTGGACACAAGGTTGTCAGTCGGCCGCCTTCAACCCTGAGGGCTCCAACCACGCCCGTCGTGCCTGCCATGGACTGAGGAAACCGTTCTTCTCCACGAGCCACTCCCGGTTGTAGAGCTCCACGAATGCCCTCACCCTCGCCCGCAACTCCTCAAGATTCCGAAACACCCGCCCGTAGATGATCTGCTCCTTCAATGTCCGGTTGAACCGTTCGGCCACCCCATTGGTCTGGGGCTCCTCCAGAAACGCGTAGCTCGTCTTCACGCCCCAGAAACGGACCTGGTTCACGAAATGGTCCGACAGGTACTGCGTCCCGTGGTCCATCCGTAGGGCCAGCCCGCGGGCCACGTCGGCCCTTACGGACCCGTAGATGCTCTGGATTCCCTGGCTTATAGGCTCCAGCGCCGCGATCCGGTCGCCGCGCTTAGAGACGTGCCAGCCCACGCACTCCCCGTTCCAGTGCTCCACCGCGGTGAAGAGCCAGACCCAGCCGTCCTCCACCGTCAGGATGCGGGCGCCGTCCGTCCCCCACATCTCGTTGGGCGTCTCAGTCGTGATCTCGCCCTGGTGGAGGTTGTTGTCGCCCTGCCGGCTGCGGCGCGGCGACAGGAGGTTGTGGGCCCGCATGAGCCTCAGAACCCGTTTCCTGGCCACCCGAATCCCGTGCCCGATTCGCAGCCGGGCCCAGACCTTCCGGTGTCCTTCCCCGGAGAACGGAGAGGCCGCCAGGTCCGCCCGGATCTGCTCCAGAAGCTCCTCGTCCGCGATTACTGGCACCGGCCCCCGTTTTGCCGGCGGGAGCGAACTCTCGGAGCGTTGCCGCCGGGCATAGAACGTCGACCGCGGCTGTCCCCACACTCGACAGGTCAATTTCACCCCGTAGCGGCGGCCGATGGCCGGGGAGGTCTTCTGGCTCACCTCCTCGACCTCTTCGGCGGTAAAGGGCCTGGTTTCCCCGTCTTGGCCCAAAGCAGCTCGTTCTCCATAGTCAGTTCGCCGATCCGTTTCATCGCCGCGTCTAGCTCGTTCTGAAGCGGGTCGCCCTCGCGCTCCTTTAGAACCTCGTCGATGCCCTTCAGGGTCTTGTCCCGCCACTGTTCCAGCCTGTAGATCTCCACGCCCAGCTCCCGGGATAGCATCTCCACCGACTCCCCGCGAAGGAGGCGCAGCACCACTTCCCGCTTGCGGGCTACCGTCCACCGCTGCCCCGGGGCCAGGGGACCGCTCCCCTCACCAGACCGCTTCTCACCCAATCCTCCCTGCTGCTTCCCACTCTCCACCTTCCCATCTCCCTTCCACGGAATATCTCAATTCCGTGTCCAGGGGAACTGGGCCCTTCTCACTGCCTTATGCACTCCATCCCAATCATCGGCCACCGGCACTCCCCGCCTCTTCAGTTCCCCGTAACCCCTTTGCCGATTAGTCGCAGAAGCGTTCGACAGGTTGCAAGGTAATAGTAGAACATCCAGTCAAGCCATATCTCTGGGTCGTAGTCCGTTTTCTGGCGGTCATTGTGATGGCGGATGCCGAAGTTGTTGGCAAGGTTGAAAAGGTCCGCTTCGTCGGCCTTGGTCAGCAGTCCCTTGATCTGAGGTCGAAGGTACTCAAGAATATCAGTCAGAGTTCGGACAGCGTCCCTTCGGGCCTCAGCCGTCGCCGGATACCGTCTGAAGCTACTAATGGCAAGCGTGAGCCGGGTATCGATGTTGTTCTTGTCTTCCGAACTGGGCAACTCCCCGAAGATGCTTTCTAGGCCAGACTCTGGGAGCCGACATATTTCCCCCGCCTGAGACATCTCCCAGCCAACCCCATACATCTGCAAGAAATCGTTCACCATGCCCCGGTACTCCTTCTGGCCTGCATTCCTGTCGAAGGACAACCCCAGAAAGACCCTTCGTTGGGCGGAAACGTAATCATGCATGAACTCCAGTATGGCAAACAAGTCTTCCTCGGAGTAGCTAGCCCCCTCAACTGGGGGGAACAGCCCCCGTTTGTGCAATTTGAGGACGCCACATGTCCGAGGGTCGGGCCTCATTGTCCCGGCATAGGCGACATCTTTGAATTTGTAGCCGAAGGCTTCCGTCAGATACCCATCGTTCCTCAAACGCCAATAGGTGTCGTGGACACACTTCCTCAATTCATCTATGGTAAGACTAGCCCTGTCATGGCCATGTCCTTGCCTATCGTGATAGTAAAACCTACTGGACATGGTGTTGACGTACCTCCCCCTTTACCCTCTGCTCGCCAATCCCATAAGGACTTGGGCTGCTGCCAGGTAGTGGTGAAATGCCCATTTCAGCCACAGGTCAGTGTCTTCGGCTATCTGTCCCTCTACATCCCCATAGGTAACTCCAAAGTCTTCAGCCAGGTAAAACAGCCCCATCTCGGCTTGGCTTCGTACCTTCTCTTTGGCCCTGCTTCTCAAGACCACAGCAATCTCGCCCAAATGCCTTACGGCTTCTTGTTGTTGCTGTCGTGAGGTTCGCTCTCGTTCAAAGGTTTCACGGCATTGTGTAATGCGTTGCCCAATATCCTCAAGGGACTCGCTGTACATACGGCTAACTCCCCGCCTGCAGAAGCGGTCTGATGTGGCCTGCCATGTCAGAAAAGTGAGTTCTGACATACTTGAAACCGCCCGCAACGGATGAACCTAGAAGCCGCCGGTAGCGTTGCTCGATCTGTCCGGTGTCGTCCACATCAAACACCCAAAAGCGTCTCACCATGGCGGGGCTAAACATGCCTAGAGCAAGCAGATACGGGAAAAAGGAATCGGAATCAGGCAGTGAATAGCCCGACACGTAGATATGACGAGCATCCCGTAGTTCCCGAACCGCATTCACCCAGACCGGCGCAAGTATGCTGTTGTATTCGGTCTTGCTCCACGTTGGGGGGACTATGACGGGCAAGGAGTCTATTGTCTTTCCGGCAAGGTGCTTGCCCAGGGTACCTAGATGCTGGGATATTGCCAACAAAACATGTTTTTCTTCGTCGTCCCAAATATCCCAGTGATAGTCCTGAAGATACACTGATAGCTCATACGGGACTACCTCAGAGCCATCTGCAGTTCGGGCCCAGTTCATGGAACCGTGAAGCTTGAGGAGTTTGAACCGACCTGCTTGGGACGCTGCTAGGCCGTAGTCAACGGGAATCCCACTTTGGTGGAGAGCGTAGTCGAGAGCCATATCGTAGTTGAACGTTATGACGGCACAGCTTTTCAGTTCTCTGAGCAAAGATACGAACTCAGCGAACTGAGGGAACACTCCTGCCTTACGGTGCTGAACGGGGATTTTGATTCTTTCTTCGAGAGTCCGCACGATTAAGGTCACTAGTGCTTGCCTGTACCGGCTGACGGCCTCCTTATCGTGGCCCCCCAACATTCCTATAACCCGGCCCATCTCCAGCAACCCAAACATGCTCTCGATATTGAACAAGTCCATATTGACCTTAGCGTAGGTAGCCTGCAGCTCCCCCCAGAGTTCCAGGATACTGGTGATCTGCGGTTTCACATCAGTCAAGCGCCCCTGCCTAACTAGGTCGTCTGCTGCGTCTAGGAATCCTTTCATTAACGGTCCGCCGACCTCAGCTGACGCACCAGCGCCAAGGATGAAAACATGGTCTGCCACGGGCCCATCTCCCCCTTTCGAGCCATGTCGTCAGAGTTCGACCACAGGAATTTCCTTCCTCCCATACCCACGACATGATAACAGGGTTATAGGTCTGACGTAACCCCTGCAAACTATCCTGCAGGCGAGCCCCTTGTTCATGGACAGCTTCACGCAGGCCAATTCATCACCAATTCATCGCCCCCACTGCACGAAAACGACCAAACTGATTTTCGTTATGACTTCATCTTTTTGGCCCTTGAGCGGCTTGAGTAATGAGGGGCGGATTCTTGGGCTTTCGGAAGGAGGTGACTAACTGTGTCTATCTACATTGACTTCGAAACATTCAAGATGCTTATCCAGCAACCCTATGGCGTTCTGGCCACCTTCTTGGCCAGAGCCTTTCTCGTCAAGGCTACCGGGAATGAGAAGATCGGCATCTACTCTACTTGCATGGCTGGCGGGTTACCCTTGGCTACTGTATCCAGGGCATTCAAGGCTCTTCGCAAACTCGGCTTAGTCAGGTAAACAGGTCAGCCTGGGCCCCCGACGAGGGGGCCTGGGCCCCTATAGTAATTCGGTGAACAGAAGTGATTAGTACCTGGTCCTAATCTTCTACCGGCTTCGCCGGTGCTTCGCAAGACTGAGCACTTGGAGCCGTAACCATATACGTTAGGACAAGGGCCTCGGGCACTGCCGGGGCCCTTCTTATTTGAGGAGGCACCAAGCGGTGCCTCTTTTCTTTTCCCAGGAGGAACGGAAATGGACGACAGGTTTGACGAGATAGCTGCTTTTGTACAGGCTTTCCACGGAACCAATGAGGTACGTTTCGTGGCGTTTGACAAGCGCACTAATAGGCCAGCAAAGCACCTACTAGGCCGCTTTACGCCCGAGATGGATAGCGAATTGAGGGCTCTCAATGAACAGGGCTATGAAATCGGGTTCATTGTCAACAGCGGCGGTTACACAGCCAAAGTCATTTCCAGGGTCCATGCCATTTTTGTAGACTTGGACGCTGGGGAAGCTGGCGAGTACTTGCCCATAGCTGAGGCTGAGGCGAGAAAGCCCGCTCTACTTCAACGCATAAGGGATTTCCCTCTGAAGCCAAGCTACATCGCTGTGACTAGAAACGGCTACCAGGTTCATTACCTTTGCGTATTCCGGACCAAGCCGTCCACCTGTTCCGAGCGAACCCGTCCAGTGATTCCGAACGAATCCGTCCACTCATTCCGACGGAAAGTGTCCACTCGTTCCGAGTGAAT
>JAJYWN010000069.1 GCA_021791495.1 Bacillota bacterium | reverse complement strand
GGGAATAACTCCCTAGGGGTGGGGCGAAAACCCCCGCCTCCAGCGGCAACTAGCCTATCGGCACGCCATGCGCTTTCAGGTCGGCCGCCACTTCACCCAGCCCGAGGCTCTGTAGCTTGGCCTCGGTCGGGATTCCCGTCGCCCCGTCCCACCCGCGGGCGGCGTAGTACTGGTCCAGCATTTCGTCTAGGCCCACCGTGCTACCCGTGGATTCGCCGCTCCCCGCGGGCAGGGGCTCGCCCGTGAACCTCTTGGGCAGCACATCATCGGCCCGGCGGATTCCCTCCCGGACGATGAAAGCGCGCTCCAGGTTCATGAGGGCCTCACACCGCTGCTGGATTTCCTCCGGAGAGTAGTCGAAACCGGTGGCCGCCGTCAAGGCCCGCGCCGCCCGTTCGAAGGTGAGGACCTCCATGTTCACGGCCGTGTTCTTGCAGACCTCAGTGCAGTCAGAAAGCGCGGCCAACTCCTCGAAGTGCTTGACCAGCGCGCCCTTGCCGCCGTGCTTGAGGCGGAAAGCGCTGTCCGGGTGGCCAAACCTCCGGCGGCCCGCTTCGGCGTCCCCGCTGAACTCGAACCAGGGCTCTGAGCGCAGGTGGTCGCCGCCGCGGCTGGCCACCGCGTAGCCGAGGGCGTAGCCCTTGATGCCGCGCGGGTCGGCCTGGAACACTTCCAGCCCTTTCACGTGCAGGGCGAACTCCTCCGTGCCCCGGCCCAACCTCCGCGCCGCCTCCCGGATGCCGTCGGCGAACAGGTCGCCGACGCCTTCCCGGGCGGCGATCTTCCGGATGAAACCAAGGATGGTGGCCGGGTCGCCCCACTCTAAAGACAATCCATCGGCGTCGTCCGGAGTGAGCAGGCCGCGCTGGCGGCATTCCATGGCGAAGGAAATGGCCTCGGACGTGGCAATAGCGTCCATGCCCAGGCGGTTGCACAGGTCGTGGGCGGCCAATGCCAGCCGCAGGTCTCCGTTGCCCACGCGGGACGAGAACCCAGCCAGGCCTTCGAACTCGGGTCCCTCCCCCGCCAAGCCGCCGAATTGGTCGGCGGGGTCGGCCGGCAGACGCCAGAAGCGACTGCAAGGGATGGTGCAGGAAGCGCAGGCCTTCCACTTGGTCTTGAACTGGCGGGCCAGGGCTTCGCCGCTGACGGGGATGGCCTCCTCGAATCGGCCTTGCTGAAAATGCCTGGTGGCTAGGGCGCCCAGGCGGTTTAGGGCCGCTACCAGCTTGGTGGTGCCCAACTGGCAGCGGATGCCGTATTCCTCGTGGTTATAGATGATGCGGTCGGTGTCTTCCACCACCCGCGCGAAGGCATCGGGATCGGCCACTTCCACACCGCCCGTGCCCGCCACGGCGATAGCCTTGATGTTCTTTGATGCCAGCACCGAACCCATTCCGGTACGCGCCGCCGGACGGGCGAGATTGCAGAAGATACCGGCGAAGCGCACGCCTTTCTCCGCGGCCGGCCCGACGCAGGCCACTTGCAGGCGCCCGTCACGGTCGCCGTGGGCCCGCCGGATGGCCGCCGTGGCCTGGGTCACGTCCATGCCCCAGAGGTCCCCGGCTGGTAAGATCTCCAGGCTGTCGTCCCGCAGAAGCAGGTAAGAAGGCCGTGGCGCCTTCCCCCGGAGCACCAATTGGTCGAAACCGCAGGATTTCAGCTCGTTGCCGAAGAAGCCGCCGCAGTTCGAGTCCCCCAGGATGCCGGTCTGCGGCGACTTGGCCGTGACGTTCATCCGCGCGGCGCCGGGGAAGGTGGTCCCGTTCAAGGGGCCCACGCCGAAAAGGAGGACGTTCTCCGGCGACAATGGATCGGTGTCGGGGCCGACTTCATCGTAGAGGCGGCGGACATTGAACCCGCGACCGCCGATCCACTGGCGCGCCGTCTGGTCTGGAAGGGCCTCGATGTGCGACCGGCCGGCGGTCAGGTCCACCAGCAGGACGCGGCCGGCATGGCCACCGCGTCTGGGTGAGGCGGAGGTCGGTGATGTTGCTGGTGTCAGGTTGGTCACCGTCCTTCACCCCCTAGGTCGCCGCGCGCGGACGCTCCAGCCTGGCCGGGCGGCAAGTCGGGTTCAGGCGGCTCGGGCATGGGCGGCGGCGCCAGGAACCGCTCGCCCGGTGCCGGCTCACGCCGGTCACCCGCCCTGCCGAAACGGATGGCTCCTGTGGCGCACCGCTTGACGCAGGCCGGGTCGCCGCCACACAAGTCACAGAAGAGCGGGTAGCCGTCGATCGGGCTCATGGGCACCGCCTCGAAAGCGCACGCCGCCGCACACTGTCCGCATTTCGTGCAAAGAGTCACGTCAAGGATGACGGCCTTGGTCACCGGATGCCGAGATAGCGCCCCTTCGGGGCAGGCTTCGACACAGCGGGCCTGGCCGCATTGCCGGCAGGGGTACGGACGGTCGGTCCCGGCCTCCTCTAGCTTACGGACCCTGATGCGGGACACCGACGGCTGAAAGCGGCCGCCGTGGGCCGCGCTACAAGCCAGCTCACAGGCACGACACCCGGAGCAGTTCGCCTCCTTAGCAAGGAGGCGGGGGGGCGGCGCCGTCGCCGACTGGTGCGACCCCGGCGTTGACGGTGATGGCGACGGCGATGGCGATGGCGATGGCGATGATGACGGAGGTATCGACGGCTGAACGGTGATCGCCCCGGTCGGGCGACTCACGCCCCCCTTGTCGACTTCCTTCTCTTCTTCGATACGTTCAATGCGATAGATGACCATTCCATCGGGATCGGGGCAACTCATGCGCGAGGTGCGCGGTAGCCAGTCGTTCGGTTCGCCGCTGTTCCGCTGTTTGGCCGGGAACATGGGGAGGAGCGCCGCCAGGGCCCACAGGCAGATGTGGCCTCCAGTCGGTATGGTAATGCGTCCGCCCCGCACTTCGAAGTAGTCCCCTGGTTTCATCGGAAGATCGCAGAAACCCTTGACCTCGTCCACCGTCACGCGAAGGTCATACACCGTTCGAACACCGCCCTGCTTCTGGTTCTAGTCTGGATATGAGGCTCGTCCTCTTCACGGATGCGGACGCAAGCCCCTCCGTCCGTGAACGGGACGGAAGGGCTTGGTTCCGCGGTACCACCCGAATTCAGAAGGCGGCCCGGCCTGATTCCCCCGCTACTTCCTGGCTTCGAACTCCTTCTTCGCCGCCCCGCGCAGTCCGGCGTCGGTCAGGACATCGATGGCCGTCATGGCCATGGCCTTGGCGGCGGCGACCATGCCCGCCCGGCCGGCCTCCGTCATGGTGGCGTCGGCGAACTCGCGGCTGTGCCCGGCGATGCCGGGACCGCAGATGCCGATGTAGGGGTGGATGGACGGGCAGACATGTGAGACGTTGCCCATGTCGGTGGACCCCCCGCCGCTCTTGGTCGGCGCCGGGTGTACTTTCACGCCCAGCGACTCCAAGTTCGCTTTGTAGGCCTCGCCCAGGACATCGTTATTCAGCATGTTCTCATAGGTCAAAGCCGTCTGCCGGAAGCTGACGGTGGCCCCGGTGGCCAACGCCCCGGCGCGGGCGCAGTTTTCAACTTTCGCGATGACATCCTTGAGATAGTTCCGGTCGTTGGCCCGCACGTAGAAACGGCCCTGAGTGAACTCGGGGACGATGTTTGGGGCGACCCCGCCCTTGGTGATGATGCCGTGGATCCGGACGTCTTCCTTCACATGCTGCCGCAGGGCGTTGATGCCGCTGTACATGAGGAGCAAGGCGTCCAGGGCGTTGATGCCCTCATGAGGGGACCCGGCGGCGTGGGCCGGTTTGCCCTTGAAAGAGACTTCGAACGCATACCGGGCCGTTGAGGAAGTGCCCAGCATGGTCTGGCTCGACGGGTGGACGCACATGGCGGCGTCCACGTCGTTGAACAGGCCGGCATTGGTCATCAAGACTTTTCCGCCCGCGTTATCCACCACGCCTTCCTCGGCTGGGGTACCGAAAAGGGTTACCCGCCCCGGAAGTTCGGGCAGGACGGCCTTCAAGGCCAAGGCCGCGCCGGTGCTGGCGGTGCCGATGATGTTGTGGCCACAGCCGTGTCCGATATCGGGGAGCGCATCGTATTCCGCCAAGATACCGATGTGCGCGCCGGCTCCCCCTCCGCCTTCGGCGGTGGCGACGAAGGACGTCTCCATCCCCGCCACCTTCCGCTTCACCATCATGCCGTACTTCTCGGCCATATCACAGAGCATGGCGGAAGACGCCCGTTCCTGATGCCCCAGTTCGGGATTCTCGTACATTCGCCTGGCGATGTCGTACAGCTCCGGTGCCAGGCGGTCCACTTCGGCGCAGACTTTCTTCTTCAGGTCCGCTACGTTGGCGCTCATGAAAAGCCGCCCCTTTCCCTATCCGCAAGTATTGGGGTGAAGAGAGATTATGGTAACAAGGAAGGGACGGGAACGGCGCACCCGCAGGTCGTCGCTCCCGCCCCTCTTGTCCGCATGCCTTACCCTGAATGCACCAGACCTACTTGGTCGGGATGAGGTGAATCCAGGTGCCGAACAGGTATTGCAGCCGGCTGATGAGCAGCGAAATACGGCCCTGGACGGCGTTTCCGAAAGCGGCGCCAAAGGCAACCATCATGATCCACTTGCCGACCGCCGACCCGGCCATCACGATGGGGGTCTGCTTGTAGGTGAAGAAGAAGTACATGATGGTGCCTATGGTGCCCACCACCATGACGAGGTTGTTGATGGTGGCCCCCGGCGTCTTGCCGACCACGTTGATGAAGTTCGCGGAAATCTGCTGGACCAGCTCCGCCTGGACGGCGCCGCGGAGGGCCAGAGCGACACCGATACCGACCAGGAGCGAGATGGGAATGCGGGTGATCCAGGCCATGCCTTTGACGAAACGTCCGAAAAGCATGACGCCGATCAGGAGCGGGATGATCAGCCACCACTCGCCCTTGCCCGTCATGGGCTTAATGCCTTTATTGACGATACTATAGTAGTTGACCACCACGGCGAAACCAGCGCCCACACCGACGAAAATGTGTTCGACGAGCTGGAAGAACTTGTTCTCGCTGAACAGGATCGAGTACGCGCCGAGGGTCAGGAGCGCCGATACCCAGACTTCCCAGTTTGTAGTCATGTTACGCCACCCCCTAAGCCTTCGCCTTCTTGGGCTTATCCAGGAGGTACAGGATGTTACCCAAGATGACGAAGACGATAATCACGACGTGCCCCATGGACTGCGCGTCCATGCCGGCGGCGGCGGTACCCGGTTCCTTCAGAGCGGTCTCGTATTCAGCCGCGCCACGCAGACCGGCCAAAAGACCGATCATCTGTTTGGACTGGAGGTATGGTTCCGCGCCCGGAGCCATGACGGTAACCAGGCCGGCCATGTAAGGGGTCTTGTACTTCGTGACCACCTGGCGGACCCACTCGGACGGGCCGGGGGCGCCGGTGGCGAAGGCGGCGATGAGTTTGAAATCGGCCGCCGTCTTGACTCCCTGCATAATCGGCATGCTGGCCGTGTCGTTCCCGTTGTTGTCCTTGGGGAACGCCTTCAGGGGGTTATTTCCGAAGGCGGCCACCGCGGTCTCGCCTCCGGCCAGGTAGCCGAGGTTGACGAAGTCCACGCCAGGCTTCTTCCCTTGCTTCTGCCACGCATCGAAGACCTTGTTGGCGAACAACACGCCCTGGTCAACGAAGGCCGTGCCCACAATCCGCACGCCCTTCTTGAACAGGTGTTTCACTACGACCACGGCCTGCGGGTCCACATCGGGCGCCCCGCCGGAGGAGTAGTCGAAGGACACGACCACGAGGTCGCCGGCCTTCAGGTTGTTAATGTAGTCGAAACTGCCCTGCGTCCAGGGCCCTACGGAAACCGGCAGCCCCATGGGCTTCACCAAGGGGTACAGGACGAGCAGGAAAAGGAGGACGTAGATGACACGGCGGTCAAGATTTCGCAGTACATTCATGGTCTCATCCCCCCTAATCCTGGCCCAGGTGGCCGCGGTCGATGCCGACCAGGATGCGCAGGCCAATGGCGATGGAGCCAATGGACGCGCCGATCAGGACACCGCGGTTACCGGCGAGGTTCGGCCATTTCATAAGCCAGTCGGCGATGACCGGGAACTTCTTCCACACGACTTCGCCGATGGGGGCGCGTCCGAGCATGACCAGGAAGCCCGAGCCGAGAAGGAGTCCAGCCTCGAGGTTACGCAGGCGGAACGCACGGAAGGCCGCCGACCCAATGTAGAAGATCAACAGAGAGAAGATAGCCGCTGAGAGCGGAACCAAGACCTGATTGGACAAGAACAGGTAGGGCGCCGATTTCTGGCCGAGGAACACGCCGAAGATGATGAAGGCGGTCATGACCAAGACCAGGACGATGCTCATCTCCCAGGGGCCCTTCCGGCGCGCGATCTTCTCAAGGTGGATCTTGTAAAGACCGGCGGCCGCCAGGAGGGCGGCGAAAGCAGACACGATGGTACCCCAGTCCGTAAGTTCATCGGTCATTGATTTCAGGATCGCTATCTTGAAGAAGTACTGCACGAGGAAAAGGAACCCCACCACGGCGGTGATGCCAAGGGGCAACTCTCTTTTCAAGTCGACACCTCCCCTCTACTTTTTGAACAGCTGGGTCAGGCTGTGATTGCCGAAGGTCTCCAGGATGGCCCCGAGGGCCACGAAAAGCACGGAGACAAGCTTGGCCAAGTCCTGACCTTGCATGCTGCCCAGTTTGATTGGGTTCTTCGTCAAGTAGGCGCCGCCAGCGAACAACTCTTCGCCGATAAGCGTGTAGTCGCAGGCCACAACGAAGAAGGGAATCTGGTACAAGCGCGTGCACCCGGAAATGGAGATGGCCCCGGCCTGGTTGGCGCCTTCGGCCAGGAGCAGCGATTCGGCCTGGAAGAAACCGACCATGACCGCGGCCGCGACTTTCTCACGCATCATGACACCCAGGCAGGCCGATCCGAAAGCGAACTGCTCGGACGAGTAGAATTGGACCATGTCTGGATCGTAGGCGTCCGGTTTACCCACTTTCAAATAGCTCTCGCGCACCACTTCCTGGGCCACCGGATAGGTGTTCGGGGCAGCCACGGCCGTGATAAGGCCCGTGTCATACGCCGCCGTCTTCTCGGCCACGTGAGACAAGATCTCAAGCGCGGCCAGGGTCTGGGCAGCATCGGCGGAGTTGATCTCCGCGCGGCCCGGCACAAAGAATACCGGGCGTCCCAACTCTGTCGCGCGGCCGACAGCCTCATCCAGGGCCGCCAGGCCGGCGATGGGCCGCACGCCCGGGAGGTTCCCCTTCTTCGCCCGTTCCATGAAATAGTAAACGGCCGCGAAGGTGAAGATCAGGAACCAGAAGGTGAAGATTCTTCCCGCTGTCAAGTGATTCACCTCACCCTTGGGTTGGACGTCCGGCGCCCGGGAAGGCGCCGTCGCCCTTTCAAAATTCGGCAGAGCTTCATGTTCTTAGACTCTTACCCGTGTCTCGAATACGTACATCGGACACCCCGTTTAGCTCTAGTGGCGTCGGGTGCCGCCCCTCCTCCCCCGGCCTCACCTCCTCTATCCCATTCTCAAAAGATTCCGGCCCTCGGACCAACCGCACTAAGCTGGGAACTGACGCACCAGCGCCCTCCCCGCCCTGGCCCCGGTGTAGGCCCCTCCGTCAACGGCGAGGGCGCCGTTGACGAGTACATAGTCGATGCCGACAGGATGTATGTCGGGACGCTCGTAGGTCCCGCGGTCGATCACCGTCGCCGGGTCGAAGACGACCACGTCGGCGGAGTATCCTTGTTTGATGAGTCCGCGTCCGGACAGACCGAGTAGCTGGGCAGGGAGCGAGGTCATCTTCCTGATCGCTTCGGGGAGCGAAACCACTTTCTCGTCGCGGACGTACTTCCCCAGGATGCGCGGGTAGGACCCGAATAACCGGGGGTGTGGCTTGCCTCCGTAGATCCCGTCGGTGCAAGCGATGGTCTCGGGAGCGGCCATGATCTGCTTCATCCGCTCCTCGCTCCCTTGGTGGAGGATCATGTTGACATCGGCGTCCTCTTCCAGGAGCAGGTCCATGATGGTATCCTCGGAGGTTTGGCCGCGCCGCTGGGCGATCTCAGCGATGGACAGCCCCTGACACCATCTGTTCGCCTGGCTCTTCACCGAGGATATGGTGATGTGTTCCCAGCCCAGAGTGTGCTTGCGATTGTCCCAGGTGGCAATGCCCCGTTCGGCCCTCTCGGCAGGCGACATCCTGGGCGACTCCGCGAATTCTTGGTTGATGCGCCGCCGGCCTTCCGGAGAAGCCAAACGGGCCAGCAGGGCCGGCGTCCCGCCCTCGAGCGTCCAAGGTGGGAGCGTCGCCGTCAGGACCGTGCAACCGGCGGTGTACGGGTACTGGTCCCAGGTCACCTTCATGCCCCGGGCCAGAGCGTCGGAAAGGAGCGTCATCATCTCGTCCACCTTCGGCCAGGCGGCATGCCCGGCGGCCTTCAGGTGCGAGATGTGGAGAGCCACACCCGACTGCTCAGCGATGGCCAGAGTTTCCTTCACCGATTGGATGAGAAGCTCGCTCTCGTTCCGCATATGGATGACGAAAATGCCCCCATGTCGGGCTGTTACGCGGCAAAGGGCGATGAGTTCCCGGTCATCGGCGAAAGAACACGGCGGGTAAATCATCCCGGTGGACAGGCCCACGCCGCCGGCCGACAGGGCCTCGTCCAGGATTCCCTCCATGGTGGCCAACTCGGAGTCGGTCGCCACGCGGGCTTCCATACCCATGGCGGCCATGCGGACGGGACCGTGCGGGACCAGGGCGGCGGCGTTGACGGGCATGCCGCCTTGGTCCAGCGCCGCCAGGTATTCCGCGAACGAAGTCCACGTCCAGTCCACGTGTGGCAGCCCCAAGAGGCTCGAAACCAGCCGCTTCAGCAATTCCCGCCGTCCGGCGGGCACCGGCGCCACCGACAGTCCGTCCTGGGCGAGCAACTCGGTGGTCACCCCCTGCCGCACTTTCGGCTCGGGAGGCGGACTGCTCAAGACCATGAGGTCGGAGTGGCTGTGGGTGTCAACGAAACCAGGGCAGACCACTTTCCCGCCGGCGTCAATGGTGCGGCGAGCGGGAGCGGTGGCCATGTCCCCATTTTGGGACACCGCCGAAATCTTGCCTCCGGAAATAGCGATATCGGCCCGAACTGGTCCGGAGCCCGAACCATCGACGACCGACCCGCCCCTGATGATGTAGTCGAACAAGCGCAGGCCCCTTTGGAAAACGTCGATTCCTCGTTTTGGTTGTCCAACAAAACAGCCAATCCGTTGGCCTGTGCCGGGCGTTGGAGCGTGTGGTGTGAAGAAGGAGTAGTGTGTTGTGTGTAGGTGTCAAATCGAGATGCCACCGGATGACGTCGAATTCTCCATGGATCTTGCGAATCCTTCACAACGCAAGAGGTGGATAGCTTTTTGTTCGGATACAGAGACAAAAGCTGGAACTAAAGTCACTTCTTAAGTAGAAGCGAAAGGTACTGACTTAGGATAACCGGACCCCACACTGCGGCGATGTACGTACCGCCGGCAAGGAAAGGGCCGAAAGGAATGGAGTCTTTCCTCCCTTTCCTCCGGGTGATGAGAAGCGCCAGACCGGCCAGAGCGGCAAGGATGAACCCAACGAAGAGCGCCAGAAGGCCAAAACCCGGCCCGAGGAAGGCGCCCATCACCGCACTGAACTTCACATCCCCACCACCCATGCTCCCCGGGCTCGCCATGGCCACCACCACCATGATGGCGCTTCCCAGAATTAGGCCGAAAATGGCCGATGGCACAGAAACCGAAAGGCCTGCGACGCTTAGAGCCAGGCCGGTTACCAAGCCGGTCAGGACCGAGCCATCCAGGATCAACTGATGTTCGATGTCGACCACTGTGACTAGAACCAGCAGAGGGACCAAGAGAGCGGCAGACCAGGGGTGCGGGGACCAGCGCCAGGCCATGGCGGCCAGGGCGCCGGTCGCCAGCGCGGTCATCGCGGCGCTGGTGGCGGTGATAGCTGCTGTGGCACTGGTGGTGCCGGCACGGCCGGCAGACAACATACGGCGGACGCGGGCGGCATACAAGTCTACGAGGACGCCCGCTCCCAGCCCGACGAGAAAGACGACAATCGCCATCGAGGACTCTGTCCGGCCCATTTCAGCCATGGTCATGCTCCGGGCTTCAACGGGTGCCAGGCTTAGTCCTGCCGAAACCAATTGCCGCTGGACAGATGAAATCCAGCCAGCCAAAATGGCCATAATGGGCTGCGGTGATGGAAATGCCCAAGACCCTCAGAACGTACTCCGTGCCGCTGGCGGCCGGTGGAACATCGGGCTCGTTAATGCGTGAGATGCGGGACGCCGTCGCGCGGACCAGAAATGAGCGGCCGTGGCTGCGTGACGCCCGACTGATGGAAGTGGCCGTCTCCCGGGGATGCGGCCGCAGTAATGAAGCCGCGGCAAGCGCCCGCCGGCGCGTCTCGTTGCGGATGTACTTCCTCGGTTAGCCTCGCCCACCCTGACTCGAAAGGGTCTCCAGGAGACCTCGTTCGGCCAGCCCTCTGAGGACGGCCCGCTCTACGTGGCGCACCAGCTTAGTCCAGATGAACTCCCTGGTTCCGAACGGGACTACCAGGACCGTCATCAAGCCCGATCTTTTAGCGCCCCAGACGTCGGTAAAAATCTGGTCCCCCACTACACAGGTCTCCCTGGCCGTGGTGCCAAGGACCTGCAGAGCCCGGTGGAACGCCGCGCGCCGCGGCTTGCCGGCATTCGGGACGCCCGGGATGTCCAGAATCTCGGCGGCTTTCCGGACACGCCAGGCAGGGGCGTTGGACAGAATGCAGCACGCGATGCCTTTCGCCTTTACCCGGTCAAAGAAACTGACGCAGGCGGAATCCGGGTAGCCGTTCTTCCAGGCCGCCATGGTGTTATCCAGGTCCGAGATGAGGGCCTTGACCCCGCGGCGCACCAACCACGCCGGGTCCAGGTCCAGCAGGCTCGGGAGGTAAAGATCGGGTTTCAGGGCTTCCAGGAAACCAGCCACGGCCGACGGCGCACCCCCAGGCAGACTCGGGCAATCGTCCATGATTCCTATGGCCCGCAGTCTTCAGGCACCCCTAGAGTATACCATAACCGGGACGCGGCAAGACACGCCACGTCCGTGCCGGTCACGGCCGTGCCGTCAGCCCCATTAGGAGTACATCTTCACGAGCACGTATTCCAGGAACCAGTCCGGCACGATGCGTTTCAGGAACCCTACCATTTTATAGTCGAACCCGGTAATGACCCGCGCGGGTGGGTTCTTCATGCGGAGCAGCCGCGCCACGTCTTTCACTACGATCTGGGGCCCGGGACCTTTGGTTTCGGACTTGACCATGGAGGCGACAGCGCGCTCACACCTCTTCTTGTAGGGAGAAGCGTCGACTGCCGCTTGGGCTGTCCAGGCGCGCGCCGCCGTAAAGCCTGTGCTGATGTCCCCCGGCTCCACCATGGACACCTTGATCCCCAGAGACGCCACTTCCATACGCAGGGACTCCGTCATGGCCTCCAGGGCGTACTTGCTGGCGCTGTACATGGACTGGAACGGCAAGGGAACAAAGCCCGCCACCGAGGTGATGACGACGATACGCCCCCCGCCCTGCCGCCGCATGGTCGGCAGTACGGCGCGGTACATGCGCAGCGGACCGAAGAAGTTGGTCTCAAATTGGGCCAAGGCTTCCTCTGGGGAGGTGTCCTCCACCGAACCGGCCAGTCCATACCCGGCGGCGTGGACCAGGACGCCCAGGCCCCCCTCGGCATCGAGGACTTTCTGGACGGCAGCTCCGACGGAAGCCCCTTCACGCACATCCATCTGGAGCCAGCGGAGAAATCCCCCGTCGCGCCCGGGTTCACCGGGATCGGCCGCCAGCTCCGGAGTGATGCGCCGCGCGGCACCGTATACATGGTAACCCTGGTCCTTCAGGTACTCCGCGCAAGCCTTGCCTATGCCCGACGATGCACCGACTACGAGAGCCACCTTGCCGTAAGTGACCTGTTCCGCGGACATGGAACCCCCTCCATTGTGTCCAGCTAGATGCGCCGCTTCCGGCTGCCTCTACCTGCCGGCGCCGACCGGAGCGCGGTATAGCCGTCCATTCGACAGGGTTTCCCAGCGTCCTGCAACAAAGTCGCGGGGCGCGGCCGGCGCCGCACCCCACGTCCGTTCACTTTTCCCTTTTCTGCTCCTCAAGGGGACTCCCAGACGTTCACCCGCCTAGCCCAGTTTGTGATGCTGGAGGTCCCGCGACAGTTTACTCACGGCCTTTTTCTCGATCCGAGAAACGTAAGATCGCGAGATGCCGAGGATCCAGGCGATCTCGCGCTGAGTCTTGCGGGGCGCCTGCTCGAGCCCGTAGCGGAGCTTAAGCACCTTCTGCTCCTTGTCATCGAGATGATCAACACAGTCCCGGACGGTCTCGGCCTCGGCGCGAGTCGCGACTTCCTCCGGCACGATGTCCGGGTCGGTGCCGAGGATGTCTATGAGGGTGATCTCGTTGCCTTCCCGGTCGACGCCGATCGGGTCGTGAAGGAGGACTTCATTGCGGACGCGCTTGGTCGACCGGAGGTACATCAGAATCTCGTTTTCGATGCAGCGTGCCGCGTAGGTGGCCAGTTTCGTTCCTTTGGAGGGGTCGAAGGTCTTGATGCCCTTGATGAGGCCGATGGTCCCGATGGAAATGAGGTCGTCAAGGTCTTCCCCGGTGTTATCGAACTTCTTAACCACGTGCGCTACCAATCGCAGGTTGCGCTCAATCAGCGCTTCCCTCGCTTCCAGCGACCCCGACATCATCAGAGCCAGATGCCGGCTTTCCTCTTCTTCACTCATGGGCTGCGGAAAACTGTTTCCGGATCCGACGTATCCTCTAAGCAGGAGGAGAATCCCGGTGACGAGGGTGGTCAGAAAGGCCGCGATGGCGGTGGTCAATGGCGTCCCTCCCAGGGTCCCGCCGGAGGCGCGGGACACGAATAGCCAGGCCAAGATGGGCTGACCCTAGCATGAATACGAACGGGGGACGCGATTTGTGCTTGTCTTTAACTGGGACTTTCGCCCATCTTGGCCCTAGCCCCGGGCCTTGACCATTCCATACAGGTGGGCTCCCACCGTCAGAAAGACAGCGGCGATGCCGATGAGAGGGGCCCAGCCGAGTCCGCTAGCCTTGCCCTCCGCGACCTCGACGGACCCCCATTCCAGGAAAGTGAGGTTGAGCGCGATCTCCGCCTTCAGCCACAAGAGCATGGACCGAACCAATCCGTACTGGCGCGCCTCATTTTCCGGAGTGATTTTCACCGGCATGTTCCATACCCTGGGGAAGAAACTGACAGCCGTAAGACCGGCGTAAAAGAAGGCCGCCAGGACGGGAAAGGCCACCAGCGTGTACTTGCCGCCCCAGGAGTCCGGCCTTCCCGTGAACCCGAAATGACTCGGTACGCGGTCCGGTATGGAAGCCCCGGAAAGTACAAGGAAGAAAGCGGCGAAGACTACCTCCCCGACAGCGATGGCCTCGAGAAGTAGCTGGGACGGGGTTCTGCTCGGTTTCGGCGTCATTTGCCATCCTCCAGTGGGGTGCGGGGGCGTTGAGCTGTGCCGTCAAGTGATAATCTAACACGGGTCACGGGCCAAAGGAAGAGACCCGGTAGAGGATATCCGGCCGATCTAATCACCTGGTGGCACGGGCTAGGGGAGCGCTGCAAAACCACAGTTGTCTAGCCCATTTAGCGTGTTCTTGGGACCATGGTGGCGAAAGCGCGGACAGGTGTCCTTCCGGCATCCTGTCAGGTGCGAGTTTGTGCTAGAAGAGTACAAAGCTTCAGGGCAAAAGGTCGGTTTTCCGGCCACTCAGAGGTGACAAACCATCCGGAAACCCGGACACGCTCCCTCCTTCAAGGGCTCCAAATGCGCTCTAGCGAGGGGGATAGATTACATAACTGTGCCATCCGGCCGGGATTTCGGATGGTTACTGAGCGGTAAGTTTCCGGTTTTCCGACCATTCACGTATTGAGAAGCTCTGACACAGGGCGTTGAACTCTCAGAAGCCGCTTCTGCAGCGCTCACTAGGGCGCCGGCAATCTCGGCGAAGACTGGGGCGGCTTGTCCGCCGCCAGTGCCAGTGGTCTCCAGAACCACGACGATGACCCATCTGGGGTGGTCGCCCGGATAGTAGCCGGCGAACCAGGCGTTGTTGATTGGCTCGCCCGCGGCCGTCTTCCCGGGAGTCTCGGCGGTGCCCGATTTCCCGGCGGCCGCCTTGAGCCCGCGGGCGGAAGACAGGCCGAGCGCCGCCGGCTGGGCGGCCCGTGATGTACCTGTTTTCGTCGCCCTGGTCATGCCTTCCCGAAGGACCAAGGCCGTAGCCGGGGTCACGGCCCTCGCCAGAACCGGCTCGCCCGGCCGCCACACGGTGATGTCGTCCTGGTTGACCACCTTCCCGAAAACCGAGGGTTCGGAGATGACGCCGCGTTGCGTGATGGCGGCGATCATTCGGGCCACCTGCAAGGGGGTGACCATCACATCTCCTTGTCCGATGGCCATGTTGGCGATGTCACCGCGGCTGATCCCCCCGTCCGAAGCCGCGCCGGCCGGCGCGGGGATGTTCCCCGCGGCTTCTTCAGGCAAGCCGGTCCCGGTGGTCTGCCCAAGACCAAAGAGCCGGGCCTGGCGGGCGATAGCCTCCGGCCCTATCCGCAGCCCCAGCTTGATGAAGGTGGTGTTACAGGATTGCGCCAGCGCGTCCACCACTGTGATCTTCGCGGGCGCGGCAGGCGAGGCAGACGGGTGAGCCAGACAAGGGATGCGCCGGTCACCGACGTCGACGTACCCGGGGCATTCGAAGACCTCACTCGGATGGGTAGCACCCGTTTCCAGGGCTGCGGCCAGAACCACCAGCTTGAAGACGGACCCGGGCGCATAGGCCGAGGTGGCGCGGTTGACGAGGGGGGCCCCGTTGGCATGGAGATAGTCGGCCACCCGGTCGGGGGCGAAGTCGGGCCGGCTCGCCATGGCCAGGACTTGGCCCGAAGCGGCGTCAAGCACTACCGCCGCCCCCGGGGCGCCCGCCCTCACCAGGGCTTTCTCTGCCGCCGCCTGTGCCTGCGCGTCAATGGTCAACCAGACATTGTTCCGCCCGGTCTCGGGCGTCAAGCGGACACCCAGCCCCGGTATGGGCCGCCCCTGGCCGTCGATGAAGGCCAGGGCCTGGGGGGCCTGGTCTGACCGCAGGAAGCGGTCCATGGCCAGTTCAACCCCGCTCACTCCGCGGTTGTCGTCGCCCCTCACGTATCCAACCAGGTGATGGGCCAGTGAGTCGGGGCCATAGCGCACCTTCGCAACCGCCGCCGTGGTCCCGGCGGCAGCGGTCCTGGCGGCAGCGGCGCCTGCGGTAGTGGTCCTGGCGGCAGCGGCGCCAGCGGCGCCCCCGACGTTAAGGGAGACCGAGGCAAAGTGCGCCCCCGTCAGCGAATTGCCGTTCCGGTCCAGGATGTCGCCGCGTCCGGGCCCCAGCGAGGTGGCCACGGCGCGCTGACGAACCGCCCCGGCGGACAGGGTTTTTCCTTCGGTGACCTGGATCCGCCAAAGCTGCCCCAAGAGAACGGTAAGAACAAGGAGGAGGCAGCCCAAAACCGCTGCCATCCTCCGCCGCAGTCTCGCATCTCCGCTTTGGCGCACGTCCACACCCCTTTGCCTCTCAAACAGGGTGGGACTAACTTCTCACGCCACAAGCAAAATATTCCAGCCGATTCTCCCCTATTTCGTCCCGTCGCCCCAGCTCGTCAGGTACTTCCCCTGCTCGGCCGTGAGCTTCTCCAGCCTGATGCCCATGGATTCCAGCTTCAGGTTCGCCACGCGCCGGTCGATGTCCAGCGGCACGTCATAGACTTGGTGCTCCAGGGCCGGCCGCACGCCGTACAGCCACCCCACCACCAACGCCTGGTTGGCGAAGCTCATGTCCATGACGCTGGCCGGGTGCCCCTCGGCCGCCGAGAGGTTCACCAACCGTCCTTCCGCCAGGAGATACAGCCGCCGTCCGTCGGCCAGTTGGAATTCCTCCACGTTCGTCCGGGCCATGCGGCGCCCCACGGCCATCTTAGCCAGCGCCGCCCCGTCGACTTCCACGTTGAAGTGACCGGAATTGGCCAGAATAGCGCCGTCCTTCAGGACCTTGAAATGCTCCTCCCGGATGACGCTGGTGTCTCCGGTCACGGTGACGAAGATGTCGCCCAGCGGAGCCGCCTCGCCCATGGAGGCCACCCAATACCCGTCCATCGCCGCTTCCAGCGCCCGTACCGGATCGGCTTCCACCACGATGACCCGCGCGCCCAGACCGTGGGCCCGCGAAGCTACGCCCCGACCACACCATCCGTACCCGGCCACCACAAAAGTGGTGCCGGCGATGAGGATGTTGGTGGCCCGCATGATGGCGTCCACGGTGGACTGCCCCGTCCCGTAGCGGTTATCGAACATGTGCTTGGTCATGGCATTGTTCACCGCCACCATGGGAAAAGCCAGGGCCCCGTCGGCCGCCATGGCCTTCAGGCGGATGACACCAGTGGTGGTTTCCTCGGTGCCGGCGATAATGGCGGGTAGCAGGTCTTTCCGCTCCCGGTGCAAGGTGACCACCAGATCGGCGCCGTCGTCCATGACCACCTGCGGGTTGATCTCCAGCACCTTCCGGATGTGGTCGTAGTACTCGCTCTCGGGCTCGCCCCGCCGGGCGAAAGTGGGCACGCCCAAAGCGTTCAGGGTTTCCACCACATCGTCCTGAGTGGAAAGCGGGTTGGAAGCGCAGAGCCGGACGTCGGCCCCACCTGCCTTCAAGGTTAACATCAAGTTGGCCGTCTCGGTGGTCACGTGCAGGCAGGCACCCACACGCAGCCCAGCCAGTGGCGGGCGTTTTCCATCCTTGACGTCCTTTTCCCAACCACCCTTGATGCTCCGAAGCACAGGCATGTGCTGCCCCGCCCAGAGAACACGCGCGTTTTCCTTGCTCATCCCTCTACCTCCCCTTACCTGCCGCACCGGCGCTTCGGACCTCTACCTGGGACCGTAGCGGGCCACGTTGCGGTTGTGTTCATCTAAGGTGGACGCAAAGGCGTGGGTCCCATCGCCCTTGGCCACGAAATACAAGTAGTTCACGTTGGCCGGCCACAACACGGCCTCGATCGAGGGCTTGCCCGGGTTTCCAATGGGGCCGGGCGGCAGCCCCGCATTTTTGTAAGTGTTGTAGGGCGAGACAACTTCGAGGTCCTGCAGCGTCACGATCTTGCCTGGTTCGTCCAAAGCGTACTTGATGGTGGGATCGGCGTCTAAGGCCATCCCGATGCGCAGCCGGTTCAAGTACACGGCGGCGATGATGGGCCGCTCC
This sequence comes from Bacillota bacterium, assembly GCA_021791495.1. Lineage (GTDB taxonomy): Bacteria > Bacillota > Sulfobacillia > JAJYWN01 > JAJYWN01 > JAJYWN01. The sequence continues at coordinate 35,774 of JAJYWN010000069.1, read as the reverse complement.
GACGGCACCTGAGCCTCTTTCTCCACGATCGAGGCGAGCGTCAAGAGGTCGTGAATGGACATTTTCTGTTGGGCCGCCCGCTCCTTGTCCTTTGCGTCGAGGGCGTGGTCCAGATTGGTCAACATGGCCTTGACCATTTCGTCCGGTTTCATACCCTTATAGTACAGGTAGGTCTCCGGGAACAGGTATCCTTCCAGGGGTGATTTGTAAGCCGGGTTTTTCGGCGGCATGGGGAAACCGTAGGCGGCTGTGGATCCCGCGGTGCTCGCAGTGCCCGCGCCGCCGCCCGCCGTCGTCGACGACGCATCGTCGTAGGCGCGCCGCACCGCCTCGTCGAAAGCCTGGCGGGTGAAGTAGCCCTTTTCCTCTAGGAGCATACCGATCCGCGCCACGGTAAAGCCCTCGGGGATCGTCACGGGATAGGTCACGACCTCGCCCTTGACCAGTTTCCGGAGAATGGCCAAAGGCCGCATGGCGGGTGACAGGTTGTACTCCCCGGCACGCAGCATCGCGTCGGCCTTGTCCAGCCGGGCGAGGAGGCGGAAGCCGAACGCGCTGCGGATAAGGTGTTCGTCGGCCAGAATCTGCGCGATCCGCGGCGTACCCGATCCTTGCGGAATGAGGACGAGCCGGTCGGCTCCGGCTCCCGCTGGAGTGTAGAGAAACCGGAAAGCCAGAGTGGCGACAAGGGCAACGGCCACGAGGAATAGACCGACAAGAGAGACCAGCCGCGGCCTGCGGGACCGGCTTCTGTAACTATGGTATTTTCGACGGTAGACTGGCGGTGAGGCGCGCCACCGCCGATTCGGACGCGTACGGTTGAAAACCATGCTCCTAGATTCCCGCTTTCGACACTTGTATCCTTCCGAAAACGGTTGAAAGAGGCGGCTGTCGCATTCTGACAGCCGCCCGCTTCGCCGAAAGGCGCGTTAATGGTCGTAAGAGTTGGAGTCTAGGCCATTTGTATGAGGACCACCGGTCGAATAGGCCCAGTTAGGGCTCCTCGTCGTCCTCGTCCTCTTCCTCTTCCTCGTTGTCGAGGAGTTCTTCCCAGGCCTCGGTCACTTTCTCCCATTCCTCGTCATCTTCGATATCGACCAAGACATCCTCGCCATTTTCGTCCTTGTCAATGCGCAGGATGATGGCTTCGTCGATTTCATCTTCATCGAGGGGCTCGTCGTTCAGCGCGGGGCTGTCGGCGGGAAGAAGGACGGCATAACTCTGCCCCTCCACGTCGATGACGTCAATGACCGCGAACTGGTGTTCCTGGCCCTCCTCGTCGGTGAGCGTCACGAATTCTTCTTCTTCCTGTTTGGACAACCTGTTCACCCTTTCTTCGGTTAGGTCCCCAAAGAGTCTGTCCGAATCATGCTCTGTTAAAACGGGTCAAGTTAGCTTTGCCGGCCCGCCATCCGACCGATCCGCCGTCCCAACGACCCTTTGCCGGTCGAGGAACCCTTGGAGGATCAGCACCGCCGCCAGCCGGTCCACCGCGCCGCGGCGCTTCTTCCGGGACAGGTCTGCTTCAAGGAGGACGTTGTCGGCGGCGCGGGTGGTGAGCCGCTCATCCCATTCATGCACCGGTAGACCTGTTCGCTGGTGGAGCTGGCGACCGAACTCCCTGGCCATCTCGGCCCGCGGACCGTAGCTCCCATCCATGTTCCGGGGTAGGCCGATGACGATGGATACTACATCAAGGCGCACGCAGAGGTCGGCGATGGCGTCCAAGGTCAGGTCGTTCCGGGTGAGAGTGGGAAGCCCCTGAGCCGTCAGTCCCAAGGGGTCGCTGACAGCCACGCCGACGCGACGGTCCCCCAGATCCAAGCCCAGGACGCGCAAGTTCTGTTACCTCCCCCGCGCCGCCTTCTTCTGTCCCCCCGGCGGCACAACCCCTATAATACTCTAATGGCGAACTCCGGGCAACGGGCGGCGCAGTATCCGCAGAAGACACACGCTCCGGGGAGCGCCGCCGCCCGCCCCGTGACCGGATCCACGGCGATGGCATGGTGGGTGCACTGCTCGACGCAGGTCCCGCAGCCGCTACACCATTCCTCCACGTGCAGGCGGCGGTGACGGCCGGCCAACGCCCTGGTCAGGCCTGGGTCGGGCGCCTCATCGCGCAGCACGGCCAGGTTGAAGAGCAATTCGTTCTCGTCCTGAATGCCGATGGCCACGGCGTCGACGCCAGGGCGCGTGGCCGTGAAACGGATGGCTTCTTCGGCCTGATTTTGGAGGTGGCCTCCGCCCAGAGCTTTCATGGCGTAGACGCCTTTCCCGCAGCTACGAGCGAAGGCGATGGCGTCCAGCATATCCTGGAGGGTGCCGTCCACGATGCCCAGGCCGGCCTGGTTCACGATGGCGTGGATGATGGACACCATGGGCTCAAGGGCGGCGGCCCGCACCACCTTGGGGCTGTGGGTGGAGACGCCGGTCCAGCCCAGCCGGCCGCCGGCGGCACCCATCCCCGCCCCATCGACGCCGCCGTCGCAGAGCGAGTGCAGGTAGGCCAGGGCTTCCCGGTGGCCGCGCAAGGTCATGGGAGAGTCTATCTCGTGCAGGAGAAAGATATCAATGCGGCCCAGACCCAGTTCATCCAGGGCCTTCTCCAGGCTGCGGCGGGCCCCGTCGGCCGAGTAGACGTAGGCCTTCGAGGCGATGACCGGCCGCCACGGCTGAGGACGCGGTAACCCACTTCCCTGGCCGGCACCAGTCCGCAACTCCTCCAGCATGGCCCGGAGGTGCCGGTAGGTGGCGTACAGTTCGGCGGCGTCGAAGAAGTTGACCCCCATCCGGAAAGCGTCGGCCATCAGGCGGCCGGCGACGGCAGGAGGCCTGTTCGTCTGGAATGGCCCCATGGTGAGAGTGCCAAAGCAAAGCCGGGAGACCAAGGGCCCGTGGGGCCCGAGGTGACGGTAGAAATCGGTTACCTCTGATCCAACCATAGTCAGGTGATTCTAGAACAGCCCGGCGTCAAACCTTCTAGGCCTCCTGGAACAGCGGAGTGGAGAGGTACCGTTCTCCGGTGTCCGGCAGGACCACCACGATAAGATGGCCTTCGGCCTCCTCCTCCCGCGCCACCTCGACGGCGGCGTGCACCGCGGCACCGGACGAGATCCCGCAGAGGATTCCCTCCTCGCGCGCCAGGCGGCGGCCCATGGTGAAAGCATCGGCATTGGAGACCTTGACGATGCGGTCGATGATCCCTGTGTTTAGGACGGTCGGGACAAAGCCGGCGCCAATGCCCTGAATTCTGTGGGGGCCGGGCTTCCCGCCCGACAGCACGGGGGAGTCCTCCGGCTCCACGGCCACGGCCAGGAAGGTGGGCTTCCTTTTCTTCAAGACCTCCGACACGCCGGTAAGAGTGCCACCGGTCCCGACGCCCGCCACCAGCATGTCAACCATGCCGTCAGTGTCCGCCCAGATCTCCTCGGCGGTGGCACGGCGGTGGATGTCCGGGTTGGCTGGGTTTTCGAACTGCTGGGGCATGAAGTATTTCTCCGGGTCGGAGCGTACCAGTTCCTCGGCCTTGCGGATGGCGCCCCCCATCCCCTCGGGGCCCGGGGTGAGGATCAGTTCGGCGCCCAGGGCCTTTAGGAGGCTGCGGCGCTCCACGCTCATGGTCTCGGGCATGGTGAGGATGAGTTTGTAGCCGCGGGCGGCGCAGACGAAGGCCAGACCAATCCCGGTGTTACCGCTGGTCGGTTCCACCAGGACGGTGTCCGTGCCGGCGCCCGAGCCGCGGCCCGAGCCGGGGCGGGCGGCGGAGCGGAGCTTCCCGGCCGCCTCAGCGGCGTCGACCATGTTCACGGCGATGCGGTCCTTGACACTGTGAAGCGGGTTAAAGGACTCGACCTTCGCCACCACCGTGCCGCGGCAGCCTTGCGTCACGCGGTTCAGTCTGACCAGTGGGGTGTGGCCCACGGCTTCGGTGATGTCAGCCTTGATATTCATTTCGTTCGCTCTCCTTCGTCTCTCGCTCGTTTTCTGGCCGGCTCAAGAGCAGGGATTCCTGAATGGCTTTGATGCGACGATCCAGCGCCAGCAAGGTCTCGGTGACCGGGTCCGGCAAGTCGCCGTGGGCCAGGTCGACCCCGCTGCCCGGCGGCCGGTGGGTATACCGCCGCACGACGCGGCCGGGGACGCCCACCACCGTGCAGCCGGGGGGCACCGAGCGGATGACCACCGCGCCCGCGCCGATCTTGCAGTTATCGCCGATGGTGATGGCGCCCAGGACCCGCGCGCCGGCGCTGATCATAACGTTGTGGCCGATGGTGGGGTGGCGCTTCCCTTTTTCCTTGCCGGTGCCGCCAAGGGTCACCCCCTGATACATGGTGACGTCGTCGCCGACCTCCGACGTCTCGCCGATGACCACGCCCGTGCCGTGGTCGATGAAGAGGCGACGACCGATCTTCGCGGCCGGGTGGATCTCGATGCCGGTCAGGAAGCGGGCGAACTGGGAGAGGAGGCGCGCAAGGAGGAAGAACCGGCGCCCCCACAGCCAGTGGGCGGCGCGGTGGGCCCAAAGGGCATGGAGGCCCGGGTAGCAGAGTATCACTTCCCAGGCCGAGCGGGCCGCCGGGTCGCGTTCCATGACGGTGCGGATGTCTTCTCGGAGGAAGTTGAGCATGTATGCTGGCCGCCTTTGTCCTATCCTCAAGCCTTAGGTTTCCGCCGAAATAGGAACCGCCCCTGATGCCGTAGCATCAGGGGCGGGGAGTTCCGCGGTTCCACCCTGTTTGGACGTCGCCCGAGGCCGCGTTCGCCGCAAGCAAGCTTGGAGCGTTGGAGCAGTCGCGGCGGGCGTCGCCCACCTTTGAAAGGTCACCTTGTGGCACTTTGTCACCCTTGTGACATCCGGCCGCCTCTCGTGATGACCCGTGCCGGTAACGGGGCACTGCCGCCGCCCCCTCGTCGGAGGCGGGGTTCGCGGGCGCATTTCCCTTCCTTGCCGCCGGCGCCGCTTTCACCTTGACCGGCGCTCTCTAAACAGCCCAGCTTGGAGGTACTCTCCCGGTCATCACCTGTATGACGCCATTATATGCCGCGGCGCGAGGGGCAAGTCAATAGGGCCGGGCCGGGCGGCCTGTACCTTTTTGGGCCTGGCCCAAGCCCCTACGTCATGCCTCGGCCGAGATGCCGGCACCTCTAAACGGGGTTCCGTCGCCGGGACCCGACCTGGCCGGCCAGGAAAGTCCACAGCATCCCCACGAAGAAGCCTCCGATGTGCGCCCACCAGGCGGTGGTTTCCGCGGCCTGGTGGGCCGGGCTGATGGAGGCCACTCCACTGATGACTTGCAGGATGAACCAGAAGAAGAGAAACAGGATGGCGGGGACCTGGGCCAGCTGAATGAAGATGCCCAGGGGGATGATGGTCAGGACGCGGGACTGCGGGAACATCAAGAAATAGGCTCCCAGCACGCCGGCGATGGCGCCGCTGGCGCCCACCGCCGGGATGCTGCTGGCGGCATTGGCCACAGCGTGGGCGATGAAGCCGGCACCGCCGGCGGCCAGGTAGAAGAGGACGAACCGGGGCCGGCCGAGCCGGTCCTCGACGTTATCCCCGAAGACCCACAGGTAAAGCATGTTCCCGATGATGTGGAGCCAGCCGCCGTGAATGAACATCGAGGTCACGACGGTCAGGAGGGTCGGGAAGTCCGTGAACAGCGAGAACGGCAGGCCCTGAATGAATCCGACGACCTTCACCGGTACCAGTCCCCACGTCATGAGGAAGAGGCCGAAGTCCTGATCGCTCAAGGTCAACTCGTGCGCGAAAACGATGACGTTGATGGCGATGATGAGCAACGTCACCCATGGGAACCGCCGGGACCGGACGCTGTCGCGGATCGGGATCAAGCTTTGTCCTCCTAAACCCTGGCTTGGCAGCTGTACCGGCCTTATTCTATCCGTGCTTTGGGTTTTTTGTCTGTGGTGGTCGACCCCCAAGGGTGCGAAACCGGCGCGCCCGGTCTCTCAGGCTGTTGACAAACTCTCGGCCCCGACACGCATGACCTGCCGACCCATGTCGCCGCCCGTCTGGGGCTGGTGGCGCGCGCAAAAACCAAGTTCACATCGGAAGGTGGGGGGTATCCGCCGCCATGGGGTCGTTGGAGTCAATTCGGGATACTTTTCCGAGACCAACAGGGTATCTTGGGTTTACCCCAGGCCATTTGAGCCGGCTCTCACAATTGGGCGGCGGGCCTTTCGAGGGCGGGGTCCGCCGCCCCGTCTCTCTTTCCTCAGCTAGAGAGCACGGTGTCCACATTCGCGTTCCCCCAAGGAGCGACACTCCGCGGGAAGGAGGATCCCGAGACTTGGCGGCGGACCTCCAAAAGGCCTCTCGAATACCCCCCTGGGGTATAGCCGCGTGACGGGGGGTAAACCCAAGATACTCTCTTGTCGAGAGAAGAGTGTCCTGAGTTGACTCCACCCGTGGTTTCCATCGCGCCTCGGCAAACCACGGGTGGAGTCAACTGTGGTTCTGCGGCGCTCATCTAGGCCTTGGCCGCCGCCCCGCCCTTTAGCTGCTGCTCGGCCACTTCACGTCCGCGCGCCAGGGCCTCGTCCAGCTTGGCCGGGTCTTTGCCGCCGGCCTGGGCCATGTCGGGTCGGCCGCCGCCGCCGCCACCCGCCATCCGGGCGACTTCCTTGATAATGTTGCCGGCGTGCACGCCCTTCGCCGTCAGGTCGGGGGTGACCATAGCGACCAAGTTGACCTTGTCGCCTTCGCCCGTCACCGAACCGAGGATAAGCACGCCCGAGCCCAGCTTGGCCTTGATGGCGTCCGCCGCCGTCCGTAGCAAGTCCATCGTCGGCGCCGTCACCTTGCCCGCCACGATCTTCGCCCCGTTCACTCCGGTCGCCGCGGCGATGAGTTCGTCCGCCGACTGGCGGCTCATCTTCGCGCGCAGGGACTCAAGCTCGCGCTCCCGCGCCCTGATCTCTCCCTGCAGAGCACGGATGCGGGCCGGAATCTCTTCCACCGGCGCGCGCAGTTCGGAGGCGGCGCTGTTCAAGGTCTCCTCGTCCTGCCACATGCGCTCCAAGGAACCGAAGCCCGTGACCGCCTCGATGCGGCGCAGGCCCGACCCCACGCTGCCTTCCCCGACGACTTTCAAGAGGCCGACCTCGGCCGTGTTCCGGAGGTGCGTCCCGCCACACAGCTCCATAGAGAAGTCCCCCATGGTCACGACCCGCACGTGGTCGCCGTACTTCTCGCCGAACAGGGCGGTGGCGCCTGCCTCGCGCGCCTCGGCCAGGGACATTTCTTCGGTCCGGACCGGCAGGTTCGCCAGGACCTTTTCGTTAACGATGCTCTCCACGCGCCGCAGTTGCTCGGCGGTCGGCGCCTCGAAATGGGTAAAGTCGAAGCGCAGTCGCTCCGGTGTCACCAGCGAACCGGCCTGTTGGGCGTGCTCGCCCAGCACCTGGCGCAAGGCCTTATGGAGCAGGTGCGTGGCCGAGTGGTTCCGGGCGATGGCCTGCCGGCGCGCCGCGTCGACGCGGGCGACGACCTGATCGCCCTGGGCCACCTCGCCCGACTCGACCCGCCCGACGTGCAGGAACTTGCCGTCCATGGTCTTGCGGGTGTTTTCGACGCGGATACGGGCCGCGGCGGAGAAAGTGCCGGCGGGCTGGTCGCCCGCAGCGGCGCCCGTCGACGCACGGTTCACCGCTCCGTTAACCGCCCCGCTACCGCCCGTGGTCAGGCCTAGCGCCGCCCGGGAGCCGACGACCTCGATGTAGCCGATGTCCCCCACCTGTCCGCCGCTTTCCGCGTAGAAGGGCGTGCGGTTCAGGATGACCTGCACCTCGGCGCCCGCCTGCGCGCGCGAGACCGGCTCGTCGTCCTTCACAATGCCCAGGATGCTGGCATCGGCCTCCAGCACCTCATACCCCACGAACTCCGTAGGCGGCAGGTCGCGCAAGGTCTCGGCGAAGGCTGCCGATGACTCCCACCCTCCGCCTTGACGCCCCGCGCGCGCCCGCTCGCGCTGCTCTTCCATGGCTTTCTCGAAGCCGGAGCGGTCGACGGAGAGGCCGTGCTCGGCGGCGATGTCCTCGGTGAGGTCTAGAGGGAAGCCGTAAGTGTCGTAGAGCAGGAAAGCCTGCTCGCCGGGGAGCTGAGCCGTCGCCTCCCCAGCCGCGGGGCCAGCTTTCTCCTTGGCCACTCCCACCATGTTCATGGCGATCCGCATTCCATCGTTCAAGGTAGAGCCGAACCGCTCTTCCTCGCTCTTGATGACGCGGGCCACGTGGTCCGCCGTCTTCGCCATATCGGGGTACGAGTTCCGGAAGATGCCCACCGCCGTCGGGACCATGGTGTAGAGGAAAGGCTCCTCCACGCCCAGGACGCGCCCGTAGCGGGCCGCGCGCCGCAGCAGGCGGCGCAGGATGTAGCCCCGCCCCTCATTTGAGGGCAGGGCGCCGTCGGAGATGGCCATGGCCAAGGAGCGGAGGTGGTCGGCGATGACGCGGAAGGCCAGGTCGGAGTCGGACTTGGAGGCCATGGTCCCCGAATACTTCCTTCCGGTGATATCCATGGTCGCCTTGATGATCGGGAAGAGCAGGTCCGTCTCGAAGTTCGTTTCCACGCCCTGCATGATGGAAGCCATGCGCTCCAGGCCCATGCCGGTGTCGATGTTCTTCTTCGGCAGCGGAGTGTGGGTGCCGTCCGTGTTATGACTGAACTGCGTGAACACCAGGTTCCAGAACTCCAGGAACCGGGAGCAGTCGCAGACCGGGCTGCAGTCGGGTTTCCCGCAGCCGAACCGTTCGCCGCGGTCAATGTAAATCTCGGAGTTCGGCCCGCACGGACCTGGGCCGATGTCCCAGAAATCGCCCGGATCGTCCACGATGCGGCCCGCGGGGAGGCCGATTTTCTTCAGCCAGATCTGGCGCGCCTCGTCATCGGTGGGGTGGACGGTGACCCAGAGGAGGTCTTCGGGCAGGTTGAAGTACTGGCGTCCCGTCACCAGTTCCCAGGCCCAGGTGATGGCGTCGTCCTTGAAGTAGTCGCCAATGGAGAAGTTCCCGAGCATCTCGAAGAAGGTGTGGTGGCGCGGGGTGCGGCCCACGTTCTCGATGTCGTTCGTCCGGATGGACTTCTGACTGGAGGCCAGCTTCCGGTTGGGCGGCGCCACCCTCTCCTCGAAGTAGGGCTTCAAGGGGGCCATCCCGCAGTTGATCCACAGGATGGTGGGGTCGTCCACCGGCACCAGCGAGGCGCTGGGCAGGACGGTGTGGCTTTTCGATTCGAAGAACTTCAGGAACGTGCTCCGGATGTCGTCTCCGGTCATGAACGGTATCTTGGACAAGGCCATCTCCTCCTCGTGGTGGCTGGCGGTCAAAGCTGCCGCCGCGCCGGCAGCCACGGCCCGGCGGCAATGAAAAACCTCCCGCCCCGTCAGGGGCGAGAGGTCGCGGTACCACCCTGTTCGCCAGCACACTCTCCTGCCTGTCGCCGGCTCGCCGAGCCGCACAACCAACAGCCAAGTACGCTGGTCTTTTCCGCTTTATCGGGCTCACCCGCCGGACTTAAGGTCGGTCGCCGACCGTCGTCCGGGCCTCAGGGATGGCTGCGATCGCCGCGCCGCGGAGCCTTGCACCGTCCGGCTCCTCTCTCAGCGGGCACCTTCGACCGTCTTTCCCCTCACCGGCGTCAACAAGTAATTATAACCGGATTATACACGCGCGCCTGGGCGGTGTAAAGCTGACAAAGTTGTGTTGCAGAAACCATGTTTCACCTAATATAATGGCCTGTAGAAAGCTAAACAGGCAAGTACGTGGTTTGACCTTCAGGGCAGGGTGCGGGCCGACAAGGCCCCATTCCCGACCGGCGGTGATGCCCCCAGACGGGGGATGAGCCCGCGAGCCTAACGGCAGGAGCCGGTGAGATCCCGGAGCCGACGGTACAGTCCGGATGGAAGAGGGTGTGATCAGCTTGATCTTTCCTTCTTGCCATCACCTGCCCGGGGTAGCCACCCCGGGTTAATCGTTTTTATACGAAAGGGTGTTGGAGGAACCATGAACGGCCCGAACTCTAGTCACAACAACAGGACAAAGGTCCGCCGCATCGTCCTTCCGGCGGCCCTCGGCGCCATCGGCTTCGTGCTGATGCTGTTCGAGATCATGCTACCGCTCTTCCCCGATTTCCTGAAGTATGACGCCGGTGACGTGCCCGCCCTGCTCACCGGCACCCTCCTCGGCCCGGCCGGGGCAGCTTGGGCGGAGGTTGTGAAGAACGTCCTGTTCTTCCTCTCCGGCAAAGGCGCGTCGGGCTGGATCGGCTCCGCCGCCAATCTCGTCGCCGGTTTGGCTCTGGTCGTGCCTTTCGCTTTCTTGGCCCGGCGCGGGGTCTCTCAGATCGTGGCGCTTACGGTCGGGATTCTGAGCACCACCGCCGTGATGGTCGCCGCGAACTACTACTTCTTCTTCCCCGCTTACGGCCTGGCCGGCGGCGCCGCGACCAAGCTCCTGGTGGCTTCGATTATTCCCTTCAATATCGTTAAAGGGTTCATCAGCTCGGTCGTCATGGTCCTGATCGCCCGCCGGCTCCCGGCGCACATGTTCGAGGCGGCTGTGCCTGCGTCGGTGAGACTAAATCCCCGCCGGGCTCAGTAACGGCTCAGTAAGGGACCGATCAGCGACCGGAGTTCAAGGCTTAGTTCAAGGCAAACCAGCGCGATGGCTGAAACTCCCTCCCGCTCAGGGAGGGGGTTTCAGCTTGTTGACAAAGAGGTTCGCCAAGCGCAAACCACCTCATCTGAACAGCGTCTGCAGCGGCCCAGAAGGTGCGCGTGTAGTACGTATCGGGGGGTGGGGGGGTATCCGCCGCCCTGGGGTCGTGGGAGTCAATTCGGGATACTTTTCCGAGACCAACAAGGTATCTTGGGTTTACCCCAAGCCATTGTGCCGGCCTTCACGAGGAGGCGCCAGGTCTATCGAGGAGAGGATCACGCGGCCGTGGTCTCCTTTCCGCTGCTAGGGCGCACTGGTCCACATTTGCGTTACTGGATAGCAAGACAGTCCGAGGGACGGTGGATTCCGACGGGGCACGGGTCGGTCCCGACACTTGGCGGCGAGGTCCGAAAGGGCTCTCCGATACCCCCCTGGGGTATGGTTCCGAGAAGGGGGGTAAACCCAAGATACCCTGTCCATTCGCCAAAGGTATCTGGGATTTACTCCACCCGTGGTTTCTGCCGTGTCTCGGCATAAACCGCGGATGGGATGGCACTCAGGGGTCAGTTGTCCATGTTTGTCAACAACCTGGAACCCCCTCCCGCTCGGGGAGGAGGTTTTCTTCGTTCCCTCTTCCCTATCCCCTGCCTTGCCGTGTTAGAGATGGGGGCTCGCCCCTTGACATTACTTGTATAGCGTACTATTGTATTACCAAGAATGTATCCGACAGGAGGTGACCGGTGACGGTGGCGGCAGCGCTTCGCAAAGGCGGTTTTCTTATCTCCAAGGTGCACCAACTTGCCGGCCGCGTCTTCGCCCGGAAGCTGAAGGAGCATGGTATCCACGACCTCAACCCCGCTCAGGGTCGCATTCTGTTCGCCTTGTGGCAGGAGGACGGTGTGCCCATCGAGACCTTGGCCAGGCGGACGGGGCTGGGGCCTTCGACCCTGACGCGCATGCTCGATAACCTGGAGAGAGCTGGGCATTTGGCGCGCGAGGCCTCCGCTACCGACCGGCGTAAGCAGATTGTACGCCTGACCGAGACCCACCATGCCCTCCGCCGGTCGTACGACGAGGTCTCGGGCGAGATGACGGACCTTTTCTACCAAGGGTTCGCCGGGGCGGAGATCGACGCGTTCGAGAGTTACCTGGAACGGATCTTGAGGAACCTCGCGGGAGAAGCGAGCGCGAACAAACGGATCTAGCACGAACGGGAGGATTCAGGAATGGAACTGGAGCAAGTGCTGGAGGGCGCGCGGGCCCTGGTGGGCCGTAACCGCAGCGCGCTGGTGGGCTCGATCGGTGAAGGCGGTTACCCAAACATCAAGGGCATGTTTCGCGTCGAGAACCATGGCCTGAAGGACTTCTTTTTCAGCACTAACACGTCTTCCAGGCGCGTGGCCCAATTTGGCCAGGATGGACGGGCCTGTCTCTACTTCGTCGACTTCGAGAAAGTGGAAGGCCTCATGCTTATCGGAGACATGGAAATCGTCCAGGACCCGGCCGTTAAGTCCCGCTTCTGGCAGGACTGGTGGACGCGGTATTACCCCCTGGGGCCCGACGATCCCGACTACTCCATCCTTCACTTCCGGGCCCACCAGGGCAACTATTACCACAGCCTGGAGAAGAAATGGTTCGAGATCAGATGAACGCGCGGTTCATCTTAGTCCGTCACGGTAGTCCCGATTGGAATCTTGCCGACCAGCGTCGACTGCGGGGTGGCACGAGGGACTGGGTGCCCCTGTCGCCTCAGGGCGTGGAAGAAGTCCGGCAGGCGGCCGAACGCCTGCGTGGTGAAATGAATGCCGGGCTCATCGTGGCTTCTCCGATGACCCGGGCCCTGCACACCGCGGCCATCCTCAGTCGCGCGCTGGACCTCCCCTTTGAAGTGGAGTACGACCTCCACGAGTGGCTGCCACACCTGAACCAGGACTTCGATAGCTTCGATTTCGTGCTTAAGGCCGCCGCCGAGATGGATAGCCGCGGAGGCGAGTGGCCTTCCGGAGAGAGCCGGTGCTGGGAGCCCCTTTCGAGCGTGCGCCGTCGGGTGCTGGCGGTCCTCCGCCGGTACCAGCGTGAGCAAGCCGTGATCGTCGTGTGCCATGGAGTCGTGATCAGCGGGCTTACAGGAGAGCAACTGCTCACCGGGGGGTACACATCTTTCGAGCTGGAACCGGGCGGTGACCAGCACGACGGAGCGACGACCGGACAATGACTAGGGTTATCTGGAGCCTGTCGGCTTTGTACCGGTAGATCCTTCTCTCCCCGTATGTAGAACCCATACCACCGGTGATCTCCAGTTCATGCTGCCCGTCACCATTTACATCCCTGCTACGGACGGTGACGCCGCCAAAGCCATAGTTCCCGACGACGCCGAGGTCGAAGGAAGCGCCACCGCCATCGTCCAGAAAACCATGGACCGGGCCTTGGGCCAGCGGGTCAGTCACCTTCGTCTCAACGAACAAGCGCACTTTCACCTGCCTGCCGCTGCCCATGTCTCCGAGAACGACGGCATCTACTTCCTTCAACATTTTGACCGGGTTGCCCGGCGGAAGAACCTCGGCGGACACTGGGACGAAGGACAAGGCCACTTGGCGGCCCCCCTTGAGAGGGCCCCCGGCGGCGGAAAAGAAACCTTGCCGCGCATGCTCGGGACTGGGGTAAGGAGGTCTGCCGGGGGGGGGCCTGGATGGCCTAGCGGATCTGGCGGTACTCCGGGTACAGCGTCGCCACGCCCAAGACGAAGAGCATGACGACCGCTCCTGCCCCCGCCACCACCACGTCGGTGCCGAACTTCTCCGCCAGAGCCGAGACGGGTAGGACGCTTACCGGGCGGATGGACTGGATGACCATGTAGACGCCCATCACACGGCCGTACACCGCAGGATCGATGTTGGTCATGATCAGGGTGCTGTTGATGGCCATGTATGCCCCTCCGGCCAGGCCGGCCAGGAAGACGAAGGGGTAGACCAGGAGCAACCAGTGCATCCGCGCGAAAAGGGCGAAAGAGATCAGGCTGGCGCCAAAAACAACCCCAAACATCAGCTGCAGGGTGGTCTTTCGCGGGTATTTCGCCAGGTAGGCGATGAGCAGGGTGCCGATGAGGCCACCCACCCCGGTCGTGGTCAGAAGCTCTCCCAGCCCCAGCGCCCCGGTCTTCAAGATGCTGACGGCGAACACCGGCATGAGGTTCTCGTAAGGCATCCCGATGGCCAGGGGGATGAACCCGAGGCTCATCAAGGCCGCCACCTTATGGTTCTTCGCGATCTCGCGCCAGCCGGTGGCCAGGTCCTTGCCGACGGCCCTTTTCTTGCCGGATACCGGCATGCCGCGTACTTTGATGTGGGAAACAGTGAACGCGGCGGCTAGGTAGAACAAGGCAATGAGGGCGAAGACGCCCTTGACGCCGAAGAAGGCCAGACCGATCAGAACGCCGGCGATCGAAGGGCCAAAAATGCGCATCATGTTCATCCCGGCATTGTTCAGGGCGATGGCGTTCGCCAGGCGGTCGCCCATCCCTGGCCCCGTCCCGACGGTCTCCGGAATGTACGCTTGGCGCACCGGCATGTTCAGCGCGAAGGCGGTGCCCTGAATGAATCCTAGAATGATGAGCCAAGTGATATTGATCCACCCGGTCTGAATAAGGGCCACGGCGGCGAAGGCAATGACGGCGTTGGCCACTTGAGTGAGGGCCACCAAGTCTCTTTTCGGCATGCGGTCGGCCAAGACGCCACCCAGTGGCGACAGGACCATGCGTGGAATGCCCATGGAAAGGGTCACCAAGCCGAGGGCCAGCGGAGAAGCGGTCAACTGATAGGCGAGGTAGCCGCGAGCAGTCTGCTGCAACTGCATGGCCATCCAGGTGCCCATGAGTCCCAGCCACAGCATGCGATAGTCCGGAGCGGCCAGGGAGCCGAAAGTCCGGCTTGTGAACGCCTGCATGGCGCCGCCGATAGCTTCCACCAAGGAACGTCCGCCGCGACCGTTGTCGGGCGCGGCCGACGCACCCGGCGCGGAAACCGGCGATCCGTCCAAAGGGATGCCGGCCGTGTGACTGAGTTCGTGCAAAGCTCCCATGTCTGAGTCAGGGCCCTCCGTCCGAAAGGCAAGGCTGCCGCAAGCGATAATTAGCTGCGGCAACGATGTACCCGACTCCGATTATATCACGTTTGCCAAACCATTCGTAATGCGAACCATATCTTGGTTAGTCACTATTGTTCGGGCCGAGGTGAAAAGCACGCTGGACCCATCGAAGACTTGACTCTTTATGGCTGATCACCAGCGCCGTGCATGGCTCGGCCCCGAGCCAGCGGTGAAAGGCCTGTTCGGAGGCGATATCCACCGATGAAGTGGTTTCATCGAGGATGAACAGGTGGGGGCGGCGAAGAATCGCGCGCGCCAAAGCCAGTTTCTGCCTTTCGCCGGCGGAGAAGTTGGCTCCGTTCTCGGAGACCGTAGCGTCCAAACCGCCGTCGAGAGATGTGACCAGTTCCAGAGCGCCCACCACCTGGATAGCTTCCAGCAGTTCCTCATCTCCAAGCGTGGCGCCCAGGCACAGGTTCTCCCGGATGGTCCCCGGAAAGAGAAAGGGTTCGCCGGAGATATAAAGGGTTTGATGGCTCTCATCCTCATTCCGGGTCACGGCGCCGCCAGTGGGAGGGACAAGAAGGCCGGCCAGGAGTAGACCCAGCGTACTCTTGCCCGAACCATTCGGGCCGACTAGGGCAACCTTCTCTCCATGCTCCAGGGTGAGGCTGACGTCTTTGAGGGCGAGAGATTCCTGGCCTGGGTATTGATAGTTCAGGGACCTCACTTGCACGGCAGGTTGCAGGTTCGGCCACACGGCCGGTGGCGGGGCCGTCTGCACGCCCGGTTGCACAGCTTGGGTATCAGCCTTGGGGAAGGCCACCGAGGCCACCATCTCATCGAGTCTGGCGGCCGACACCTCCGCAACCTTGAGCTTCGCCAAGTGCCGGGGTATCCTCACCACCGGGCCAACCAGGCGCAAAGAGTACATGAAGAAGGCCATGATCGTCCCCACCGTGGTCTGACCCGAGAAGGCCAGCATCGAACCGAGGCCGATTATCACCCCGAACTGCACCAAGGCGATGCATACCTCCAGGACACTGGGGCCCACCAACCCGACCATCTGGGCCCTGGCCAGGGCTGCGGTGAAATCGCCCAAGGCTGCGCGGAACCGCCCCAGGAAAAACTCCTCCGACCGGAAGGCCCTGATGGTGAGGGCACCGTCGCAGACCTGTCCGGTGACGGCAAACAGCTCCGACTCCGCCCTTTTCTGCCGCTCCGCGGCACCCTTGACCCCGCGGCCGAAAACCCGCAGGAAGAGCGGCTGGATGGGGGCGAAGGCGAGGAGCGGAAGGGCCAGTCGCCAGTCGAGTACCAGCAGGATCGCGGCGTAGGCGATCGTGGTGAAGAGGTCGAGGAGAGCACGCGGGAGCGTATCTGACAGGAAGTCCTCGATGACTTGCGTGTCCTGGGTCATCCTGGCCATCAGGTCTCCGGCCTTCTGACCTCGCAGGCGGGCGAGGTCGGCTGCCAGCATGCTGCGTAGGGTTTTCAGGCGAAGGTCCATGGCCAGCTTCGACCGGAGCGCGGCGCCGGACAGGATGCCCAAGGTTTCCCCACCCGTCCTGGCGGCAATGAGAATGACATAGGCCGCCACCCCCGTCCACACGGCGGCGGCGTGCCTGCCGGCCAAGCCTTGATCAAGGGTGTACCGCAGCACCAGTGGGTCCACCGTGTTCAGGACGGTCTGGGCCACCAGCACGGCTAAGGCTGCCGAGAAGGCGCCGGCATGGCGCCGCAAGAGAGGCGAAAAAGACTTCATCGCTTATCTTCCTCGTCGAGGAACTCGACGAAATCGCGCAACGCGAGGAGGATGAAATCGTTCTGTGAGACCTTGATCTTCTTCGCGTATTCCTCTATCTGGGCTTTTAGCTCAGGGGGCAGCCGCAGGAGATAGGTCCTATCGGCGATGGGCGAGTCGGCAAAAACGATCTTCTCTTCGGTGAGTTGCTGGAGGGGTCCGCCCCGGAGCAGGAGGGAGCGCCACATGCGGGTGACGTTGCGCTGGTATGTAGCGCCCTTCGGCCAAAAGGCCTGTTCCACCATGGCTCTGGTGATTTCGAGGTGCTGTCCGTAGATGACCAGCCCATCGCCGGCCGACTGCGTTTCCGCGCCCGGGTTGGCGGCGGTGATGATCTCTGCCAGCCGCCCATGGCCACCGCGCTTGCCCAGCAGATGCAAGGTCGCCACCTGGTACCGCCTCCCAGGATATGATATTGGAGAGTGCTATCATCTGTCAATAGCGCAAGAGGGGCCAAGTGACGTTTCATGGAGGAGGTGCGGGGACCGGCCGTGAAGAATCCTGACGCGGCCAGAAAGCAGGACCAAAGCCGAGAGGAGTTAAACCTGTTATGCGGCTTGTTCCATACGAAGACCTCTCCCCCTCTCTGCTCACTGAGCTGAAGCGGCTCCTCGCGTATGCCGTGGGAAAGCCCGACGAGCAGCTCCTCTCACGCCTCCTCGGTGAAACTTACTCCCAGCCGTCAAGGAGACTTCTGGCGCTGACAGACGGCAGCCAGATAGTCGGGGTCGTAGGGTTCGAACGGACAGGCGAGTCGTCCGCGATTCTGATGCACATAGCAGTCGCACCGCCTTATCGACGGAAGGGTTTGGGCCGGCGCCTCGTTGAGCACCTCACCGCCGCGGAAGGTTTCGCTCGCCTGGAAGCTGAGACCGACGACGATGCAGCTGAGTTCTATCGACAGTGTCGCTTTGAGGTCGTGTGTTTGGGTGAGAAGTATCCAGGTGTCGTTCGGTACCATTGCACTTGGAGCAAGTGACTCGGCAACTGCCCTGTTACCTGGCTTCGGTCCTCAGGTGGTCGGCAGCCCGGCATCGGCCCAAGAAGCGAACCAACGCCAGATAGGGATCTCCTTCGACCTCCAGAACGATCGGGCCCTCAAAGCGGGTCTCCGAGAGCGCCGCGGCCAGGCCGGTCAGGTCCAGTCTGCCTTCGCCCAGGGGTAGATGGGCCCGGCCGACGGGTGGCAGGAAGCTGCTCGCCACAAGGCCGCTCGCCGGCGGCGGGAGTCTGTTCGCCTCCGAGTCGCTCGCGGGCGGCGGGACGGCATCGTGAAGGTGTATTCCGGCCAGCTTGCCGGCTGAGGACAGCAGGCGCAAAGTGGTCAGGGGGTCGTCCCCATTGCTGATCGCATGCCCCACATCCAGACAGGCCCTCACCCCGGCCATGTGCACCAACCGGACGAAGAGGTCCATCGGAATGCCCTCCAGGTTCTCCAGGGCCAGCCTGTCCCCGACCCTTTCCCCGCCCGGAATTGCCTCCTCCACCAGAACCCGCAGGGCCTTGACGAGCCGTCCAGCCAGGGCCATGGTCAGTCCGGCGGCTCGCTCCACAGGTACCTGACGCACCAACGCTTCCGTGACATAGCTGGTAGGGTGCACTACGGCCAGCTGTGGAAGGAGGGGGCTCGTCGCCGCCAGGGCCTGCCGCACTGACCGAACGCTCCCCTCCCAGACCGACTGGTCCAGAGCCGCCAGGTCCGCCCACAGAAATGGCAAATGGACGGTGGCGCCCAATCCCTCACCATCCAGAACCCGAGCCGCGTCCGCCCAAAACGTCGGTCCCGCATAGGCTGGGTCGACCGCACAGAGTTCGGCCGGGAATTCGATCAACCGCGCCCCAGCGCGGCGGACCCTCTCCGCCTCGGCTGGGAGGGCGGCCAGGGCATCACTGGGAGAGGCGGGCAAGAGCGGGTCGGCCCAGACACAGGAACAGGGCACAGAAACCCAGACCTCAGTCATGGGGTCCCTCCAGGTGCGGTTTTAGGCTAGGATGCCCAGTTCACCGGTGACCACGGAGGTGCGGTAATCAGCGGATCTGGCGGTAGGCCGGGTACAACAGCGCGACACCCAGCACGAACAAGGTCACGAAAACCCCCGATACCCCAACCACCACATCGGTGCCGAAACGCTCGGCCAGGGCCGACACCGGCAGGACGGTCACGGGGCGGATGGACTGGATGAGCATGTAGACCCCCATCACCCGGCCGTAGACCGATCGGTCGATGTTAGTCATGACCAAGGTGCTGTTGATGGCCATATAGGCCCCGCCGGTGAGGCCAACGACGAAGACCAGCGGGTAAACCAGGGCCAGCACATGCACGTGGGCGAAGAAGGCGAAGCCGGTGAGGCTGAGGCCGAAAACCACACCGAACACCAGTTGCAGGGTGGACTTCTTTGGATACGCGGCCAGGTACGCGACCAGGAGAGTGCCGATAAACCCGCCCACTCCGGCCGTGGTGAGTAAGGTCCCCAAGCCGACGGCGCCCACCTTCAGAATCCCGACCGCGAAGACTGGCATCAGGTTCTGGTACGGCATGCCGATAGCCAGGGGGATGAACCCCAGGCTCATCAGGGCCGCCAAGGTCGGGTTCTGGAACACCTGGGCGAAACCGGTGAAGATGTCCTTGCCCACGGCCATTCTCTTGCCGGCTGCCGGCTGCCCGGTAACCTCGATGCGGGAGACGGTCCAAGCGGCCCAGAGGTAACACACGGCGACCATGAAGAAGACGCCCTTGACACCGAAGAAGGCCAGCCCCATCAGGAGCCCGGCGATGGACGGCCCGACGATGCGCATCATGTTCATACCGGCGTTATTGAGGGCGATGGCGTTGGCCAACTTGTCGGCCGACTCCCCCACCGTCTCCGGTATGTATGCCTGCCGGACGGGTTGGTTGAGGGAGAAGGCGGTCCCTTGAAGGAAACCGAGGGCGATGAGCCAGGCGATGTTGATCCAGCCGAACTGAATGAGGAGAGCGGCGGTAATGGCGATGAGGGCGTTCGCCGTCTGGGTCGAGGCGAGGACGTTTCGCTTCACTAGTCGGTCGGCCAGCACCCCACCCAATGGCGACAGGACCATACGCGGGATGCCCATGGAGAGCGTCACCAGGCCGAGGGCCAGCGGTGAGTTCGTGAGAGTGTACGCCAGGTAGCCGCGAGCGGTCTGCTGCAGCTGCATGGCTAACCACGAACCGATGAAGCCCAGCCACAGCATGCGGTAGTTCGGTAGGGCCAGCGAGCCGAAGGTCCGGCTGAGGAAGGTGCCGGCCAGGGCGGCGATGGAGGATGAAGGCCGTTTCGCGGGCGACGAGGAGGTCGGCGTGCCGGGCAGTGGCGCCGCAAGAACGCCGGCCTGCTCCGATGCTGTCTCCGCCGCCTCGAAGGGGGCGTGCTCCTCGTGGTTCGCTTTCATGGCCCTAATTCTACCACGCCTGTCAAACTATTCGTAGAGCGAATTAAGGGCCGGATGCCGGGCAACGCAGGAGCTTCTTCCGCTCCAACGAATGGGTGGACTAGGGAGTGGTACCTGTGCCGCAGACCGATCTCCTAATAGGCGCCAAGACGCGTAACCTCATCCGGAACACTACCTTTCCCTTGTTTCATCTCATCCAAGCTGATTCGGACCCCGACGGAATGCCACAGCTCCGGCGTTCGCCGGGGCCGGGCCGGAGAGCGGCCACTGAAGGACTGCCTGTGTGCAGGATCGTGGATGGCTCCCCGGACCCTGTCCTCAAGGAAGTCGCCGCTCAGCTGAACTCCCCTTTCACCCAGACATGGTTGCAAATGGGCGATATGGTCCGGAACCTCCTGGCCAAGGCGGTCGGAAGCGACACGGGGCTCACCTTGGAGGGTGGGTGGCACATCCCGTCCACGCGGCAGCTGGCTCTTCCTTGGCTATTCCGCGTCGGTTCCGAACCCATGCTGGAAATGGGCCTGTGGCTGGCCAGGGAACAGGAGGGTAAGCCGGAGGACCTCTCTGAGCCGGAGGACCTCTCGACGATCATGTATACGGGCCTGACCACAGACCCGAAATCCGTAGCTGCCGGGTTCGTAGAGGAAATCGCCACGCACGAGTTCGGCCACGTCTTGATGTCGATTCTTATGCCAAAGACCTGCGTGGACGCCAATGTGAAATCGACCCGGATGCACCTGACGACGGCGGTAACGGATAGGATCACAGCCTTCCAGGAAGGATGGGGCGACCACTTTCAGCCTCTGGCGCTGCGTTTTAGCCAGTCCAGCGTGGTGGCATCTAAAGTCGTTCGTGCCTTCGACCCTGCCCCGAAAGCAAGTGGACCAGCGCGTTGGAGGATGAGCTGCGGCTGTGGGGAATCCCGGCGAACCTCTTCGTCTACGACGCCGCCATCCCGGAGGGAATCCAGGAATGGTCTCCGGATATTCGCTACAGGTATGATCTGACCAACCACGCCTTTTTGACCCACGAGCTTAAGAGTCCCGAGCGGATGATGGCAAGTGAAGGCGTGGTGGCCAGCATCTTCTATCGGCTGGCCACCGACGAGACCATTGGCGGCCACTGCTGCGACACCGCCTTCTACCAGCAGTTTCTGCCTCAGGGCTCTCGTTTCCCCGACGGCTTGGACCCCGCCGCGGAGTTAGGTTCGTACGTCAACGCCAATCTCAAGCTGCTCCTGGCTATGTCGCAGCTTGACAGGCATGGCAGGAGGAAGACGGACTCGGCGGGGCCGGCTCATGAGGTCGCGGGGGCGGCTCCCATAGTCGACTTGGTCGAGCGGTGCGGCACACTCTTTCCCGGGGAGCGTGAGACTTTCTTCCGCTCGTTCCTTGAGACGACGGCTCTGGTCACGGCGGCGCCCGAAGCCCGCCCGCTCTGGAGGAAGTTGGCCCTGGCCGGGAGGTTCGGGCACATTGGGGAGATCCGTGGGCTGATGAAGGAATGGCAGGCGCTATTCGACCGGACGCTGGCTTCCTGCGTCGAGAGTGGGCGTCTGGCCCCCCTGCTTGGGCCGGAAATCTGGCTCCGCAGCCGTGAGCTGAAGGTTGGACACGGGCTGTGGGAGACGCCCGACACCTATCTGACCGTGGACCTGAACGCGGCGTCCACGGTGGACCTGCTTGACCTGGGTGCCGGCTTGTCCTGGGCCGAGGCCAAAGCCGTGGTCGCCTATCGCGACGAACACGGGGCGTTTTCTTCCGTGGACTCCTTGGAGCGGGTTCCGGGTCTTTCCGCGACCGGCGTCAGGAGTATCCGCCTCTGCCTCATGGAACTCTAGGTGAGCGCGGCAAAAACACCGTTGACTCCACCCGTGGTTTGCCGAGGCGCGATGGAAACGACGGGTGGAGTCAACTCAGGATATTCTTCTCTCGACAAGAGAGTATCTTGGGTTTACCCCCCGTCGCGCAGCTATACCCCAGGGGGGTATTCGAGAGGCCTTTTGGAGGTCCGCCGCCAAGTCTCGGGATCCACTTTCCCGTGGAGTGCCGCTCCTTGGGGGAACGCGAATGTGGACACCGTGCTCTCTAGCTGAGGAAAGAGAGACGGGGCGGCGGACCCCGACCTCGAAAGGCCCGCCGCCCAATTGTGAAAGCCGGCTCAATGGCCTGGGGTAAACCCAAGATACCTTGTTGGTCTCGGAAAAGTATCCCGAATTGACTCCGACGACCCCATGGCGGCGGATACCCCCCCCTTCCGACATGAACTTGGTTTTTGCGCGCGCCACCGAAACACCACGACCCGCTGGAAGTGGTATCGTTCCTTCAACCGGCGCACCCGCGACTCGACCGTGAGGGGGTCGGCCGTGTTGCCGGGAAACACCTCGACCGACACCGAGCACCCGTCCAGGTGAGCGCTGCAGAAGCGGTCTCTGAGAGTTCATTGTTCTGTGTCAAAGCTTCACAAAACATGAACGGTCGGAAAAGCGGATAATTACCGCCTAGTAACCATCCGGAAACCCGGATGAACAGCATAGTTGAGCTCAATGAGCCGACGCCGATTCTGAGTACCACTTGGCCTGTGTCTCGAACAGGGTACGGTACAGGCCGCCGGCGCCCATCAGCGCGTCGTGGGTCCCGACCTCGGCGACTTTTCCCTTGTCCAGCACCACCACCAGGTCGGCCATCCGGGCCGTGGCCATGCGGTGGGACACGAAGATGGTTGTCCTCCCGACGGCCAGGTCCATGCTGTGTTCGAGGATTTCGGCTTCTTGGCGCGGGTCCAGAGAACTGGTGGGCTCGTCCAAGATGACCAGCGGCGCACCCCGCAGGTAGACGCGGGCCAGCGCCAGCCGCTGCCATTCGCCGAGAGAAAGCTGGCGTCCGTCCTTGAACATGGTGCCGAGGCGCGTATCGAACCCCTTGGGCAGGGAATCGATCTTCTCCCTGATGCCGCTCGCCTGGGCCGCGGCAAGGAGGCGGTCTGCGTCGTTCATAGCCTCCAGGCGGCCAAACCCGACGTTCTCCCTGGCCGTCAATTCGTAGCGCACATAGTCCTGGCCCAGGTAGGCCACGTCGGCCCAGTACCGCTCCAGGTTATACTCCTTCAAATCCCGTCCGTTCACCAGAATCCGGCCCTCGGTCGGGTCGTAGAGGCGGAGGAGCAGCTTGACAAGGGTGCTCTTCCCCGCCCCGTTCTCCCCCACCAGGGTCACGCGCTGGCCGCCACGAATGGTAAGGTTCACGCCATCCAACGCCTTGCTGTGGGCGCCCCGGTACTGGAAGCCAACGCCCTGGAACTCGATGGTCGGCCCCGTCGGCGGTGAGCCTGCCACCGCGGACTCCCCTCGCCCAACTCGCGGGACTCGCCCAACCAGACCAGGTCCGTCAGCCGGCCAGCTGATGGTGGGTTTCGTTCCTATGGCTTCTCGATATTGGGAGACCCAGAGCACAAACTCCCACAGTTGATGAAGGTAGTTGATGGACGAACTGAGCTGACCCTGTGCTTGAGTGATCAGGGCCATGTAGACGGTCAGCCGGCCAACGGTTATGTCTCCTTTGATAGCTCTCTGGACGACCATGGCCACCGCGGCGGCATAGGCGAGGCCGGTCACGAGAGTGGTGATGAAGCCGGCACGATCCCGCGCGCCAGTCATCTGTCTCTCCAGGGCCCCTACCCGACCGGACAGGTAGGCGTACCGCCGTTTGAGGTAATCCGAAAGTCCATAGACGCGCATCTCGTGGGCGGCCGCAGGAATGGTGAAGAGCCGGGAAAAGTAGTGTCTCTCCCTTTCTTCGGGGGCTCGGTTCAATTCCAGCTTCACACTGGTGGTGCCCGCCGCGAAATGGGGAACCAAGGTGGGAACCACCGCAACGACCGCGACAGCCGCAACGCGCCAGTCGAAAGCCAGCAGTACGCCTAAGGACACCGCAATCCCCAAGAACTCCTTCCCAGAATCGATTATCGACGAGGGTAGCGCGATTACGGAGCCTGCCCGGAACTGGACGCTTTGGAGGACGTCCTGCTGCCTGGAGTCTTCAAGGTCACCCGGGTCCAGCCTGGCGACATGGCCCAGCACATCTACCTCCACCTTGGTCAGTGCCCCCCGCCACCAGGCCGTGGAAACAACGTTGCCGGCCCACGAACTTCCGTTTCGGGTGACCGAGAGAGCGAATTGGAGCGCAAGGGGGAACAGAAACGCCGACAACGAGCCATGTGCCTCGACCGTGCGGACTGCCGTATCTACGATAAGGCCCGAAATCCAAGCCTGCGCCAAGCCGAACTGGGAAGACACTAGAGCCAAGATGATCTTGAGGCCAAGGAGCAGAGGCGCCACCCGCCACATCGTCCGGAAGGAGAAAAGAATCGCCGAGATCAAATCCCTTGGCCTTGCCTTCGGTCGCGGATCCAACGGATCACCTCCCCCCGAACGAGCTGTTCAGACCCAATCAGGCCATCTATGCGCCCGCCCGTTTGGGCGGATAGCCTATCGATCAGGGGAGTGGTCCAGACCTGCCGAGTAAAAACGGACGCCGACGCGGCCGTGCTGTCAGGGGCATGGCGGGGGCACTCCTTTGGTCACCGTTTTGGCAGCCGTGAATCTTCGGAGCGCGATGGGTCTGGCCCAAGGAACCGGGTCGACAGTCCCTATTCTTGAAAAAGAGGGTAAACCCCTTTGCCGAACATGATTCGGTCCGTTTCGATCAATAAGGGTCCTCGCGGCCGGCGCGACTCTCCCCAATCTCCCTATCTTCCACTCCCGGCGCCATCGCGCCCCAGGCCCTGGCCCCACCCCGCTCCAGGTCTCGCACCAGGTCGGGGATGATGTCGGCATTATCCACCGGCGGCAGGCAGGCGTCCTTGCCGCACACGTAGATGGCCGCCCCCTGACGCGTGGCGTAAGAAGTGTCGTCGTAGCCCTCCGGCCCGGCGAAGACCGACCGGTGCACGACCACCATTCCCGGCACATACTGCCCACGGGTCTTCTCGAACAGCTCCCTCGTTTTCTCATCTTCCCAGGAGCCGGCCACCTTCGCCTCGCTGGGGTGTAGGTAGGCAATGACGGCCAAGGCGTAGGGTGCCGCCGCCAACCCGTATTCCTGATAGGTCATGCCGAAGGATCCAAGGATATGCTCGGCGCGGTGCCGGTATTTGTCCTGGCCGGTCAGCTGGCCCAGCTTGATCAGGGCGTAGGCGACGACGGAGTTCGCCTCGATGGGGAAACTCGGCACGTCCAGCGTACCAAGAGTCTCGGCATCGACCGAAAGGTCCTGATAGGCGCCTTCGCGGCCCTCGGCCCGGAAGTCGCGCTCCAGGATGGTGTACAGGTCCTCGGCCCAACGCAGGTAGGGGTAGGCGTGGTCGTCCACATCGATGGCCGTGGCCTGATGCGCGTCCACCACCGCCGCGAACAGGTAGGCGATGTCCGATAGGAGCCCAGGTAGCTGCCGCCACCCCTCGGCGTCCTTGTAATGGTAGACCGCCTTTCCCGGCTCGTAGCACTCGGTCAAAAGCCAATCCACCAGCCGGATGGCCCGCTCCCGCATGCTATCCGTCCCCAGCGCCGCCGCCACCCACAGATACTCGCAGGCCGCCTTGGCGTTCCAGTCGGTGTAGGCCGTCCGGTCCACGCGCGGCGGCTGGCGCTTACGGCGCTCGGCCATGTCCAGATTGTAATACTCCTCGTCGGCGTCCTGGCTGCCCCAGAAAGCGCCGGTCTCGTGGTCCGAAAGGCTGGCGTCGAGGAAGGCGGTGATGCCGGCCGCCGTATGTTCGAAGTCGCGGTTGCCCGTCACCTTGAAAGCTTCGACGTAGCAGCGCAGGAGGGAAAGGCTATCCTCCAACATCTTCTCGAAGTGCGGGACGCTCCAGTCGCGGGTAGTGGAGTAGCGGAAAAACCCACCCTCCACGTCGTCGTAGGTGCCGCTATTGCCCATGTAGCTGAGAGTCTTTTCGACCATTTCCAGGAGGCGGTCGCCGTCGCCGTGGCCGCCGGTCCGGAAGTGCTGCGCCAGGAGGAGGCGGAGGGCTTGGGCCTGCGGGAACTTGGGCTCAAGGCCGAAGCCGCCGAACTTATCATCGTAGACCGTGGTGATGGTCTCGACCACGTCCTCGATAGTCTTGTCGGATAGCTGGGCCGCCGGGCCGGTCTCGCCGGTGCCGGCCGTCCCGGCCCCCACCCCCGCGGCCGCCGCCCTCCAGCCGCCCGGCCCCGCCGCCAGCCGCTCCATGCGACGGTCGTTCAGCTCGCCCAGCCGCTCCTCGATCTCATCGCGGTTTTCCCGCCAGTACTCTGAGACCTGGTCGAGGACTTGGACCATGCGGTCGGGCGGGATGTAGGTGGAACCGGTCAGGACATCGCCCGTGGGCGCCAGGAAGGCCGTGGTGGGCCACCCCCCCATATTGTAGCGGTCGTTGATGTCGGGGCGCCGGTCGGTGTCCACCTTGACGGGGATGAAACCGCTGTTCACGCGGTTAATGACCGTGGGGTCCATCCAGGTGGTGCGGTCCATGACGTGGCACCAATGGCACCAGCTGGCCCCGATGCTGAGGAGGATGGGACGGTCTTCCTGATCGGCCCGCTTGAAAGCGGCCGTTCCCCATTCGAGCCATTGAATGTCGCCTGATCCGCCGCGCCCGTTTCCGCTCCAGCCACCGTCGTTGGGCTGCCGGCCGGTTCCAGGGCCCTTGTGAACCCGGCTTTCGCTCTCATTCACCTGTGGTTTGATTGGCGCTCCGATGGTCTCCATCTACTTCCGCCACCTCCGAAGACTAGCCATCCCTCGAAGAAACGGTCGGAATACACCACGGCGGTCACTTCGGCCCTACCTACCATCTCGGGTGGCAGCTTCAAGGTGGACGGCGCTCGGTGGCGAATCCCATCTTCCGGTCCCTCGGCGGTCGGCCCCGTGACCGGTGCGCCCTTGTATGTCCTCTATGTAAAGGAGGAATGAGCGTGATCGCCCCGCCTTCCGATCAACTGACCAGTCAGCGGGCAGCCCGTATCGAAGAAGGTCTTCTGCCCCGACAGATTCTGCCAATTGACCGGCCGACTCCCATTCCGCTGCGGGAGCGGATGGACATGCTTGGAGTCCCAGGAGTGAGCGTAGCCGTCATCAATGACGGCCGGCTGGAATGGGCCCGTGGCTATGGGGTGCGTCAAGCGGGGGCACGGGTGGGGCCTGCAATTCCGCTATTCGGGCGGCGGGACCACGGTGGTGCAACAGCTTCTCATCGATGTGGCTGGGGGAAGGGATTTTCCGTCGATCATGGATGACTTGGTTCTCGGGCCACTCGGCATGCGCCACAGCACCTTCCGGCAGCCCTTGCCTGACCACCTGGGTACAGTGGCCGCTTCGGGCCATTGGTCGGACGGCCGGCCCATCGCCGGAAAGTGGCAGGTCTACCCGGAGATGGCGGCTGCCGGCCTTTGGACGACGCCCACCGACCTCGCTAAAGAGCGCATGCTTCTCCGCAGGGAAAGGCAGAAGGCTTCTTTCAGGATTTAACTGGTCTTTAAGATTTCGCTCCTGGAAGCGGAAGGATTTGTGGAAGGCCACTCCAAGCCAAAGTCCAATGGGTGTCGCGCCGGGTGACCGCTCCGTGGTCATAGACACGCGCGTGCCAAAGGTACTAGCTTGGAGGGATAGTGCTATGATTGCAGGGCTCGCCACTGCGCCCAAAGAGATGCTTGAGTTCCTGTCCCGCTCCCCTATCGAGAACCTGATGCTTCTTTCCTTTGCCAGGTTGCCGAAGAAACGCTTCTACGCGGACCTGAACGCCCTGGATAGTGGGGTGATGGCCGTAGCCGGAAAAGAGTCGAAGGTTACGTCCGCGGTCGCCTTTTCGAAGGGGGAGCCGGATTTTCAGATGCGCCTAGTCCGTCACTTGTCCCCTGGCCCTTATATGTGGACCATCCCGAGCGAGCCTCTTTACCAGGCATTGACCGAAACCGTACGCTTCTCGCCCGTTGACTTGTATGTGGCCTATTCCAGGGCGTCTGGGGGCCCCTTGCCGTCCGGGACCGCCCGACTGCTGACGGCGGACGACATCCCTGTACTCGTCGATGAACGGCCGTTCTCGGCCAACGTCATTGCCATGGATGCCGGGGCCCGAGTCTTCGGGGTCATCGAGGGAGGGCAATGGGTGGCCGACGCCTGGATTGTCCCGATGCACGGTCAGTATTGGACCGTAGCCGACCTTCAAGTCAAACCAGACCATCGCCGTCACGGTTACGGTAAGATGGTCGTGGGCGCCTGCGTAAACTACCTCCTTGAGACCGGGAAGGTACCGGTTTTCGAGACAGAAGAAGAGAACACCGCGGCCCGTAGACTGGCCGAGGGCTTGGGCTTCACCTTCGAAGTCAAACGAGTGCTGGGCGAGGGGATCTTGTCGCGTACGCGGAATGGCCTTGCCTTAGCCAGGTAAGAGGGGTGGCAAGGCCACCTATAAGCAGGCCAAACCTCAATTTCTCACTTTTTCTTCTGGAAACGGCAGGATTTATGCAAACTCACCCCAACCCCCATTCCCATGGTGCCCGTTCCTGGGGACCCGACGACTAGATGGCTGGGGGGATCCTGACATGATTCCGGTACCGGATGCGTTCATTGCCCGCAAGCCCAGGATGACCGAGGAAATGCAAGCTTACCTGTACCGCTCCCCTATCCCGAACCTGCACATTCTGCAGTCCCAACTCATGGGCGACGCCTCTTACATCTCGAACGAGATGGCGCCGGCCAAAGGCGTCATGGGGTTGGCCGGCACCGGGCGAGGCGTCGGGCCCTTTGTCTTCTTCTCCGAAGGCGACCCCGCCTATCAGCTGTTCCTCACCGATTTTCTGCGCCGTGGGGAGAGGTACATCTGGAACATTCCAGACGAACGCCTCTACGAGGAACTGGTCAGACGGCTCCGATCTCCGGAGTTCGCCAAGATGGCCGTCTACGAGCGGGCCCCGACCGGACCGCTACCGGCCGGCGCCGCCCGCCAGTTGTCAAAGGCAGACATCCCCGCCCTCAGATACCTGCGCCCCAGTAGTGTTCGCGCCCTCACCAGCATTCGGCAGGTCGAAGTCTTCGGGATCATCGAGAATGGACAGTGGCTGGCCGATGGCTGGGTCCTGCCCGTGTTCGGCAAGTACTGGGGCATCAATGATCTGACTGTGCACCCGGACCACTGGCGCAGTGGACTTGGCAAGGCCACTCTGGCAGCGTGCCTGAACCACCTGTCGGAAGCCGGGATGACCGCCATCTACGAAACCGACGATGATAACCTTCCCTCCCGGCGCCTGGCCGAGAGCCTGGGGTTCGAACTGAAGGGCACCTTCGCCATTGGCAAAGGTACCTTGGACTGGCCCCCATCCAAGGAAGGGCTGGACTTTCTGCGGGAGGTCGACGAGAAACCCGGACGGGAGAAAGTCAAGAAGAAGAAAAGAAAGCAGCAGCGGCACTAGCCGAAAAACGCACCTGTTCAAACGTGTTCGGGTTAGAATGGAAGGGAGATGATTCTGGCATGGCGCTGGAAGCCGGGGGGATTCTACAGATGACTACCAAGTCCCCACAGTTCGTGGTCCGGAACGGCAAAGCCGTCGCGGTGATCCTCGACATTGACGTCTACCAGGAGATTCTGGAGAGGCTTCAGGATGTCGAGGATTTGAAGTACCTGGAGGAGGTCAGGAAGAGCCCGCTGCGCCTCAAGTCCCTCGACGACTTCCTCGCGGAACATGGCGGCATCCTGGATCGATAGAGACCCTTGTTCCCCTCTCCGCCCTTAGTAAGGCACTATCCGATCCATCCCGCACACTTCCGTAATTGGAGGGTCGGCTTCGTGATCAGTAGACACATGACCATGTCCAAGGAGATGAACGCTTTTCTGTCCTTGTTCCCCATAACGAACATGATGGTGCTTTGCCTGAACAAATCCCCAGGCAAGAGGTTCTACGCCGATGATAAGGCCCTGGAAAAGGGGGTGTTGGGTGTCTCTCCGAGGATGCCTAACGGGCTTACCGGCGCCAGCTTCTCCTACGGTGACCCGGAGTTCGAGGCCGGACTGGTAGACCACATACCGCCTGGAAACTACCTTTGGGAAATCCCGAATGCGAACCCCGGTCTCCGTGAAGCTCTGGAGAAGAGGATCAGCTTCTCGTCCATGTCCATGTACGTCACCTATTCCCGCGTCAGGAAGGAGCCGGTGGCCGCCGGTCCCGCCCGGGAGCTAACCGCCGACGACATCACAGTATTGCCCGCGGAGCGTTTCGTCTCGGCTCAGATTCTGGCCGCGAGCGGCGAATCCAAGGTGTTTGGCATTATCGAGGATGGTCAATGGGTAGCCGACGCTTGGATAACCCGGATGTTCGACCGGTACTGGAGCATTTGCGATCTCTTCGTCAAACCAGACCGCCGGGGTTGCGGGTTCGGCAAAGCCGTGACCGGTGCCTGCCTGAACTACCTGCTCCAAGCCGAGCAGATCCCCGTCTATGAGTCCGATTCGCGAGACAAGCCGGCCCTGAAGCTGGCCGAGAAGCTGGGGATGCGCTACGAGACGAGCCGGATGGTCGGCGAGGGAACCTTGTTGAGGGCGCGGAAGGGTGTACCGGCGTGACGACACGTCTTTCCATCGTGGAGAGCCTTCCGGACGATGTGACAAGGGTGCTGACGCACGCCCTCTACCGCAACATGCGGGTCCTCGATGTTCCACCCGTCCAACGGCGCTTCATCTACGACGCCGAGTGCCGTGGCGCGAGGGCTTCGGGCTGATCGCCAATGTCTACGTAGCTGCGGAGTGCCGTGGCGTGGGGCTGGGCAGGGCCGTGACGGCGGCCTGCTCCAACTACCTGATAGCGACCGGCCGCCAACCCATCTACGAGACTTCAAACAAGAATGCCGCCTCCCGTCGAACGGCGGAGTCCTTGGGTTTCGTCCTTGAGTCCACAGTCGTGGAGGCGGTGGGAGCTCTTCGGTAGGGTTTCACCTTGGATTCCACCATCGTCCGGGCAGAAGGCACCTTGCACAAGGAGTGAAGGTGTTAGGGCCGGCTCAGCCAATTCCTCTCTGAGGGAAGCCAGTTCTGCATCCGGATGAGAGGAGAATCCCAAGCCCATGAGCACCATCAAGGTGTCCGCCGTCCACGGCGACATCACTACGATCGAGGCCGATGCCGTTATCGTCAACTTGTTCGAAGGCGTGACCACGCCGGGCGGAGGCACCGGCGCGGTCGACCAGGCGCTGGGTGGCGCCATCAGCCGCCTGATCACCCAGGGCGAAGTCAAGGGCGAGTTGGGCAAGACCGCCACCATTCTCTGCGGTAACGCCGGCGGGGGTTCGGGGTCAGGCGGCCTAGCCGCCCACAAAGTCATCGTAGTCGGCCTTGGCCCGGCCGGCTCGTTCAACCTGGAGCGGGTCCGGAAAGCCGCCGGGTCCGCCTGGAGAGCGGCCACCGCCAGCGGCAAGGTGAAGACGGTGGCCACCATCCTCCATGGCGCCGGCATCGGCGGGTTGGACCCCGCCCAGTGCGCGCGGGCCGTGGCCGAGGGTTCGGCCTTGGCGGCCTACACCTTCCAGGCCTTCAAGAGTAAGCCGTCCCTGTCAACCGCGGGGGAACTGGTCATCGTCGAGCGCGACCGGGGTAAGCTCGCCTCCATCCAGGAAGGAGTGGCGCGCGGCCTCCTGATGGCCGACGCCACCAACTTCGCCCGGGACATGGTAAACACCCCGGCCAACCACATGACTCCGACGCACATGGCCGCCGCCGCCACCACGATGGCGCGGGAGGTGGGCCTTGAGTGCACGGTCCTGGAGAAAGCGGACATGGAGCGGCTGGGCATGGGGGTCCTGCTCGGAGTGGCCCAAGGCAGCGTCCAGCCGCCCAAGCTCATCGTTCTTCGTTACAAGGGCTCCGGTTCGGGCGACGGCGGGAATCACGGCCTCCTCGCACTGGTAGGCAAGGGCCTCACCTTTGACAGCGGCGGTATCTCCCTGAAAAACCGCGACGGTATGGAAGCCATGAAGGACGACATGGCCGGCGGCGCCGCCGTCATCGCCGCTATGAAGGCCATCGCCCAGCTAAAACCGGCCGCCGACGTGGCGGGCATCGTCCCGTGCACGGAGAACCTGCCGTCCGGGTCGGCCTTAAAGCCGGGAGACGTGGTACAGGCCATGAACGGGAAAACGGTGGAGATCATCAGCACCGACGCCGAGGGGCGCCTCATCCTAGCCGATGCTGTGGCCTATGCCGTATCCCTGGGCGCTTCCACCATCGTGGATGTCGCCACCCTGACCGGCGCCTGTGGCGTGGCCCTCGGGTCCGGCCTCTACTCCGGCCTGATTTCCACCTGCGACAGCCTGGTCGAAGCCATTCACGCCGCCGGCGTGGCGGCCGGCGAGCACTACTGGCGCCTGCCTTCCGACGACGAATACAAGGAGCAACTAAAGAGCCCGGTAGCCGATCTAAAGAATACCGGCGGCCGCCTGGGCGGCACCATTACCGGCGGCCTCTTCATTGGCGAGTTCGCGGGGAAGACCTGCTGGGCCCATCTGGACATCGCT
The DNA here is from genome assembly GCA_021791495.1 of Bacillota bacterium. Classification (GTDB taxonomy): domain Bacteria; phylum Bacillota; class Sulfobacillia; order JAJYWN01; family JAJYWN01; genus JAJYWN01. The sequence continues at coordinate 3,260 of JAJYWN010000069.1, read as the reverse complement.
AACACGTGCTTCGCGGAGAAGGAAGCCTTCCACCAGCCGAAGGGCGCTACCGGGGTCGCGGCGCGGACATTAGCGGAACTGGCGGTTCGACAGAAGTGAACGAGCCGATAGGTTGACCTTTTGCGCCGTTCCTAGTACCATATCGGTTAAAGAGTCGCAAGGATAGCGTGACAGGCGATGACCGGGAGCATCAGCGGTTACTGTTCCAAAGAGAGCCGCCGGACGGTGCAAGGCGGTGAACAGCGACAGTGATCCTCGCCCGCGAGCCGCCAGGGTGAAAAGGCAAGCTAAGCGCCGGACAGACGCTGGGAAATGCTTGCCGGCTAGCCCCGGCCGGGACCAGACTCCGCGCCTGCGGCGCGGCGACGACGGTCCCGTTATCAAGAAACGAGTGGGCGGCTCCGCCCTTGACCTTGACCGTGTCGGCCAGGTGAAAAGGAAGCGGGGCGGCCAAACGGAGTGGTACCACGGAATCAACCTTCCGTCTCCGACCGGGGACGGAAGGTTTTGTTTTTCCAATACTGCGTTTCGAGGGCGAGGACTGAAACCCATGACGGCGATGGCGGATCCAAGAGAAAGAGCGACGGGGAAAGGCAAAGCGGGGGCAGCGAAGGTTGCGGGAGGCAAGACGGCCGGCGCGAAGCCGGCGGTTCCGGCGGCGTCCGCCGGTAAGTACGACTTCGCCCGTATCGAGGCTAAGTGGCACAAGATCTGGGACGAAGGCCACGTCTTCGAGGCGAAGGACGACTTTAGCCTGCCGAAGTACTACCCGCTCATCGAGTTCCCCTACCCCTCCGGCGAAGGGCTCCACGTCGGGCACCCGCGCAGCAACACGGCCTTGGACATCGTGGCCCGCAAGCGCCGCATGGAAGGCTACAACGTCCTCTACCCCATCGGCTGGGACGCCTTCGGCCTGCCCACCGAGAACTACGCCGTCAAGCATCACATTCATCCCAAGATCGTCACGCGCGACAATGTGGCCCACTTCCGGGAGCAGCTCAAGATGCTTGGCTTCTCCTTCGACTGGTCACGCGAGGTGAACACCACCGACCCGAAATACTACAAATGGACCCAGTGGATCTTCCTCCAGCTCTACAAGCACGGGCTGGCCTACAAGGCGGAGATCCCCATCAACTGGTGCCCCTCCTGCAAGATCGGCCTGGCCAACGAGGAGGTCGTGGGCGGAAACTGCGAGCGCTGCGGTGCGCCCGTCGAGCGGCGCGTGAAGGCCCAGTGGATGCTGCGCATCACCGATTACGCTCAGAAGCTGTTGGACGGGCTGAACACGGTGGACTATATCGAGCGGGTGCGGACCTCGCAACGGAATTGGATCGGCCGCAGCGACGGCGCCGAGATCGACTTCGCCATCGCCGGAACCGCCGACAAGCTGCGGGTCTTTACCACCCGGCCCGACACCATCTTCGGCGCCACATACATGGTCTTGGCGCCCGAGCACGACCTGGTGGAGAAGAACCGCGACCGCATCCAGAACTGGGACGAGGTCCAGGAATACCGCGAACAGGCGGCCCGCAAGTCCGAACTGGAACGGACCGAACTGACCAAAGAGAAGGTCGGCGTCGAGGTGAAAGGCCTCCGTGCTATCAACCCCGCCACCAAAAAAGAGATCCCCTTGTGGATCTCCGACTACGTCCTGGTCTCCTACGGCACGGGCGCCATCATGGGCGTGCCCGGCCACGACACGCGTGACTGGGAGTTCGCGAAGAAGTACGGCCTGTCCATCGTCAAGGTCATCGAAGGCGATGGCGGCAGTGGCCTAGGTCAGGGCGTCGACGTCCAACAGGCCGCCTACACCGACGTGGACCAGGGTACCGTGGTCAATTCCGGCTTCCTCAACGGCCTGCAGGTGAAGGACGCCATCGAGGCCGCCATCCGGTGGGTCGAAGAGTCCGGCATCGGAAAGCGCAAGGTCAACTACAAGCTCCGAGACTGGGTTTTCTCCCGCCAGCGGTACTGGGGCGAGCCCATCCCCCTGGTCCACTGCGACCACTGCGGCTGGGTGCCGGTCCACGAAGACCAGCTCCCCGTCACCTTGCCCGACGTGGAGTCCTATGAACCGACCGACACCGGCGAGTCACCCTTGTCGGCCATCACCGACTGGGTGAATACTACCTGCCCCAAATGCGGCGGCCCCGCCCAGCGCGAGACGGACACCATGCCGAACTGGGCCGGTTCGTCCTGGTACTTCATGCGCTACACCGACCCGCACAACGACCAGGCTCTTGCCAGCAAGGAGAAGCTGGCCTACTGGATGCCCGTGGACTGGTACAACGGCGGCATGGAGCACACCACGCTCCACTTGCTCTACTCGCGGTTCTGGTATCGCTTCCTGTACGACATCGGCGTGGCCCCCACGCCCGAGCCCTACCAGAAGCGGACTTCGCACGGGATGATCCTGGGTGAAAACCATGAGAAGATGTCCAAGTCCCGCGGGAACGTGATAAACCCCGACGACCTGGTGGCAGACTACGGCGCCGACACTTTCCGGGTGTATGAGATGTTCATCGGCGCCTTCGATCAGGATGCTCCCTGGTCCACCGCCGGTGTCAGCGGCGCCCACCGCTTCCTGCAGCGGGTCTGGTCGCTTCAGGCACTCCTGACCGGCGAAGAAGGCTACTCGCCCCGGTTTGAGAAGCTCATGCACAAAACCATCAAGAAGGTCAGCGCCGACTTCGAGACCTTGAAGTTTAACACGGCCATCGCCGCCCTGATGTCCGCCCTGAACGAATTCACCGCCGCCGCCGAGGTAACGCGCGGAGAGTTCCGCACCTTCATCCATCTCCTGAATCCGGTGGCCCCGCACATCACCGAGGAGCTGTGGCAGCTGGCCGGCTTCGGCGGTATGCTCCATGAGCAGCCATGGCCCACCTACGACCCGGCCAAGACGGTGGACGAGATCGTGGAACTGCCCGTGGCGGTGAATGGCAAGTTCCGCGGCACCATCTCCGTGCCGGTCGACGCTCCCCAAGAAGACGTGCGCGAGGTAGCCCTGGCCGAGGAGCATGTCAAGCGGGCCATCGAGGGCAAGAGAATCGTAAACGAGATCTACCGGCCCGGGAAGATGTTTAACCTTGTGGTGAAGTAGGTGCCGGCGGGTGCCATCATGCCCCTGCCCATCACGCCCCTGCGGTGCTTTCTTTCGGCCTGTGGTGGTTAGTGATATAGCCGGTGATACTATCAAACCCCATAGGCGGTGAGGAACTAGGACAAGGTAGGTTGTAGCCTCACACGTGTGAGGCTAC
>JAJYWN010000006.1 GCA_021791495.1 Bacillota bacterium | reverse complement strand
GACACGAATTACCGCAGGTAAATGAGGGTAGTCTCGGTCGGCGGCATATCCTGGCGCGATGCACCGACGGGCCGGCCTTGCTTCTCCTACCCCGCCGGACGAACTCCCGACCCCGAACAAGGGCTCATCGATAGCCCGCCGACGGCTCCGGTGATGAAGTGTGTACTCAGGACACACGCGATTCCCCGGAAATGTGTCCTGAGCCTACACTGTAGTTCCAATTCCCACTATCGCCCAGGATGACGCTGGGGAGCGACCTACTTCGCGACCTGCTTCGTTGGGAAACTGGCCAGTGGAAGCGCCACCGGCATCTCAGGTGTCTCCGGCGCCCCCGGCCTCCACAGGCCGCGTGGCGGTCACGCGGCCACCTTGGGTCTTTATGTAGATCTAGTATAATGGTTCCTAAATAGCTTTCTGGTCTGACGTAACCTGCAGAGGAGTGAAGTGAGTCCATCGGAACCGCACGTGCTGTTCGTTCACTTCCCTCAGGTATTGTTCCAGGCGCCTCACCAGTTCCTCCTTGGATGCGACTTGGATGTGGCGGAGCACCTGGTGGGTCATCTTGGCGAAGAAGGTTTCGACCAGGTTCAGCCACGACCCATGGAACGGCGTGAAGACAAACTCGAACCGGTTGGGCACCGTGGCCAGGTAGGCACGGGTTTCCTTGGAGGTGTGCGCCGAATGGTTGTCCAGGATCACTTGGATTCGCACCTCCTTCGGGTACTTGACGTCCAACGCCCGCAGGAACTCAATGAACTCATGGCTGCGGTGCCGGTCTCGGACCAGCCCGATCACCTCGCCCGTGGCCAGGTCGAGCCCGGCGAGGAGGGTAACCGTGCCGTGACGGACGTATTCGTAGTCCCGGTTCCACGTGGGATGTTCTCCCGGCGCGGGCGGCCGGTCGGGCGTCGTGGGGCCGATGGCCTGAATCCCCGGCTTCTCGTTGTAGCTGACGCGCGCGACAAGGGGGTCGGCGGATTCCGGATGGGCAAAGTCCCATTCCACCTGCTGGTAGACGTGCAGCACCTGGACCATTTTGGGTTCGAAATCGGGGTCGCGCCGCTCACAGTAGTACCGGACTTTATGGGGTTGCAGGTCCTGCGCCGCGAGAATCTTGGATACCGTGCCAGGGCTAAGCTTGACGAGAGATGGGTGACCCTGGGAGAGGGCCTCCCGGTGGATGTGGCTGGCCAAAAGCCGCTCCGTCCAAACCTCATAAGAGTAGCCAAAGTCCGTAGGCTTCTGGCACGCCAGTCCCACGACCCAGGCGCGGGCTTCGGGGGTGATTTGGGTCGGCCGTCCAGTCCGCTGAATGTCGTCCAGCGCGGCCCGCGGGCCAATAGCCAGGGCTTTTCTGATACACCGGTGGACTGTGGGGTTCGAAACCCCCGCCGTCTCGGCGATGCGGACGATGGGCAATCCCTCGTCATACGCGAGGAGGATCTTGGCCCGCTCCACGCGTCGGATTTCCTCGGTTCGGGAGTCCCTGAGCTGTTCCAAGTATTTGCGGTCGTCATCGGTGAGGCTGGGCTTGGCGCGACGGGCGGTCATCGGCATCTCTCCCGTTTGTAGGTTACACCAAGCATGCCACACCTGGAAGGACATGTCAAGACTTAGGAATCAATCTACTAGGCTGTCGCCCCTCTGTCCCTATCCAGGCCAAGCCGGGCAGGACATTTCCTGCGGGTACCTAAATAAACCCCATACGCCGGATGGAAGAGGAAGGGGAGATGGGTCCTTGCTAGTCATCAGGAACGGCCGGATTCGCACAGCGGCAGCCCCCGGCTCGGGCGTGCCGCAGGTCATCGAGGGTGGGACGGTGGTCGTCGAGGGGACGAAGATCAAGGTCGTGGTCGCCGTAGGAGTCCCAGACATCCCGCCCGGCGCCGAGTTCATTGACGCCACCGGCCTCTACGTCACTCCCGGCATCGTCGATCCCCACAGCCACATCGGCATCGTTGAGGACGGCGTCGGCTGGGAGGGGAGCGATGGTAACGAGGCCACCGACCCGGTGACGGCCGAGTGTCGCGCCCTTGATGGGATAAACCCGGCCGACGAGGCCTTCGAAGAGGTCCGCCGCCACGGCGTGACTACGGTGAACATCGCCCCGGGCAGCGCTAACGTCATCGGTGGCACATCCTTGGCGGTCAAGTGTTACGGGTCCGTGGTGGACGAGATGGTCATCAAGAACCCGACCGGGATGAAGGCGGCCATGGGGGAGAACCCCAAACGCGTATACGGAAACCAGCATAAGAAGCCGGCCACCCGCATGGGCACGGCGGCCGTGATGCGCGGCGCGTTGACCGCGGCCCGCGACTATATGCGGAAGCAGGAGATGGCCAAGGAGAAACCGGATAAGGCGCCGGACGTCAACCTCAAGCACGAGGCCTTGGCGCCGGTACTCCGTGGGGAGATGCCCCTGCGTGTCCATGCCCACCGCGCCGACGATATCGTCACGGCCATCCGCATCGCCGACGAGTTTGGCATCAAGATAACCCTTGAACACTGCACCGAAGGGGACCAGGTGGCCGACCTCATCGCCGCCAGGGGGATCATGGCCGCCGTGGGCCCCTCCATGTACCAGCGGGGCAAACAGGAGGTCAAGGACCTCAGCGTATCCACGCCTGTGGCCCTGGCCAAAGCCGGCGTCCACGTGGCCCTCACCAGCGACCATCCCGTGGTCCCTCTCCAATACCTCCGCTTCATCGCCGGGCTATGCGTGCGCGAAGGGATGCCCGAGGAGACGGCCCTGGCGGCCATGACGCGGCACGGCGCCGAGCACGCCGGGGTGGGCGACCGCCTCGGGTCCATCGAGCCGGGCAAAGACGCCGACATCGTCCTCTGGGACGGCGACCCCTTCGAATGGCTCACCCACGCGGTCTGCACCATCATTGACGGGAAAGTGGTTTACCGGAACGGTGAAGAAAGGGGGTGCCGCTGATGCTGGCAGTAGTCAACGCGCGGCTCTATCCGATCACGAGTAGACCCATCGAAAACGGGGCGCTCCTGGTGGACGGCGGCAAGATTGTGGCCATCGGCGCGTCCGCCGGGCCCTCCGCGTCGCCCACGTCCGTCTCCGGCGTGCCGATCCCCCCGGATATTCAGGTTGTCGACGCCGGTGGGGGCTACGTCCTCCCCGGTTTCGTCGACGCCCACGCCCACCTCGGCCTCTGGGGAGAGTGGTACGGCTGGGCCGGTCAGGACGGTAACGAGAGCAGTTCCGCTAACACCGCCGAGGTCCGGGCCATTGACGCCATCTACCCCGAGCACACCAGCTTCAAGGACGCCGTCTCCGGTGGCGTCACCACAGCCCAGACCACCCCAGGGTCCGGCAACGCCCTCGGGGGCGAGATGCTGGTCCTGAAGACGAATGGCCACGGCCGCGTCGTCGATCAGATGGTGGTACGTAACCCATCCGGGATGAAGGCCGCGCTGGGCGAAAACCCGAAACGTTTCCACGGCCTCGTGCAGCACCGGGCGCCCTCGACCCGCATGGGCACGGCCGCCATCATCCGGCAAGCCTTCTACAAGGCCCAGGACTACCAGCGGAAGTTGGCGGCGGCGAAAGACGACCCCACGAAGCTGCCCGACACCGACCTCCAGATGCTGAACCTCATCAAGGTCTTGAACCACGAGATGCCCTTGCGCATCCACGCCCACCGAGCCGACGACATCGTCACCGCCGTGCGCCTGGCCGAGGAGTTCGCGGTGGACTACTCCATCGAGCATTGCACGGATGGGGCGGCAGTGGCCGAATTCCTCGGCAGCCGCCATGCCAAGGTGAACCTGGGCCCGTCCCTCGGTTCTCGCGGCAAGGTCGAGACCCGTGCCCTCAGCTTCACCAACGCCGCTGTCCTGCAGGCGGCCGGCTGCCACGTCAGTATCATCACCGACCACCCCTTCGTGGCCATTCAGTACCTGGTAGCCTGCGCCGCACTGTCCTGTGCCGCGGGGTTGCCGGAGGAGGAGGCCTTGAAGGCCGTCACCATCAACCCGGCCATCACGGTGGGAGTGGGGGACCGGGTGGGCAGCCTGGAAGTGGGCAAGGACGCCGACTTCGTCATCTGGAGAGGCCATCCGTTCAAGGTCCGCTCGAAGGTGGAGAAGGTCTTCATCGAGGGACGACAGGTGCTCTGAAATCCCTACCGACTCATTCTCGTGCTGCCGTCACCCGAGCGAACTGCGTCCGGTACAGGTGGGCGTAGAGGCCGTCCCGGTCCAGCAACTCCAGATGTGTGCCTTCCTCCACCAGTCGTCCCCCGTCGAGAACGATGATCCGGTCGGCGGCCAGCACCGTGGAAAGCCGGTGGGCGATGACGATGGTGGTCCGCCCTTTCATCAGGTGCTCCAAGGCGGCTTGGACGTAGGCCTCGGACTGCGTGTCCAGGTGGGAAGTGGCCTCATCCAGAATAAGGATGCGCGGGTCGCGGAGGATGGCCCGGGCGATGGCCAGGCGCTGCCGCTCGCCGCCCGAAAACCTGTATCCGCGTTCTCCGGCCAACGTCGCATAGCCATCCGGCAGAGCGGCGATCTGATCGTGGATGTGGGCCTTCCGGCAGGCCTGCTCCACCTCTTCCTGGCTGGCTTCAGGCCGTGCGAACAGGAGGTTTTCCCACACGCTGGCGTGGAACAGGAAGGGGTCCTGCGTCACCACGGCCACATTCGCCCGCAGCGAGGCTTGAGTGACGTGGCGCAGATCGTAACCGTCGATTTCAATGCTCCCGGCCACCGGGTCGTAAAGCCTTGTCAAGAGGCCTATCAACGTCGTCTTGCCCGCACCGCTGGGCCCCACCAGGGCGACCATTTCACCGGGCCGGACCTGGAAACCAACGTCCTTCAAGGCGTAGATGTCCGGCCGGTAGGAGAAGGCTACTCCCTTCACCGCTATGTGACCTTGGGCCGCCGGCATGGCCACGGCGTCGGGTGCCTCTTCCACGTCCGGCACCAGGTCCTGATACTCGAAGATCCGCTGAAACACTCCCAGGGCGGTGCCGAAGGTCACGCCCAGATTAAGCAGGCCGGACACCGGCCCGTATAAGCGCCCGAGGTAGGCGGCGAAGGCCACCACGTCACCGATGGTCATGCGCCCCTGCAGCACGCCGAAACCTCCGTACCAATAGATCAAGGCCGACCCCAGCGGCGCCAAAAGCCCGGCCATCATCATGAACCAACGTCCGATGAGGTTCCCGCGGACCTCCAAGTCCATCACTTTCCGGTTCAGGGCGGTGAAGCGGCTCTCCTGAAGGGCTTCCCGCCCGAAGATCTTGGTCAACATGGCCCCGGAGACTCCGAAGACCTCGCCCAGGTGGACGGCCATTTCCCCCTGGGCGCGCTGGGTCTCACGCCTCAGGTTCCGCCGCAAGCGGGCCACGGCTCTCACCGGGAGCACGAACAGAGGTAGGAAGATCAAGGACAGGATGGCGAGCCTCCAGTCCAAGGCGAAGATCACGGCCACGGTAGCCACCACCGTGACCGTCTGTGTCACGGCCGAGACCACGGTCTGGGTCACCACGTCCTGGATGGCGAAGACGTCGTTGGTCAACCGCTGAATGATCTCGCCGGCCCGGGCATGGGTGAAGAAGGCCATGGACTGGCGTTGCAGGTTACGAAACAGCCCCTGCCGCAGGTCCCTCATGATGGCCTGACCGGCCTTGACATTCAGGTGGTTCCGCAGGACACCGAGAAGGCCGCTCAACGTTGGCAGGGCCACCATCAAAGCAATCTCTTTTAGCAGAAGGCTCCGGTCACCGTGCGGCAGTGCCCGGTCGATGATGGTCCGCATGATAAGCGGCGGGGCAAGGTCCAGGCCCGTGCCGGCCAACACCAGTGCCAGCACAGCCAGAAGGAGCAACCGGTAGGGGTTGAACAAGACCAGGATGCGCCGTACGGGCACATCCTTCAACCCCGCCTGCGGGCCGTCCCCGCCCGGCGTCCAAACCCGCCCCACTCCCGCGGGTCCCATACCTCCAAAACCACCACGCATGCTACGCCACCTCAACGCTTATTTCGAGGATCGAATTAATTTTCCTACCGCAAAACCACAAGCGCCGCCCTGGCGGGCGACGCTTGCGGTCTGCTTTTTGACGGCACCGGGGAAAGGTGAGATTCTGGAAAGGGATTGACTACGAGGTCGAGGTCGGCGGTATGCACTGCGGCGGGAACAGGCCTGTCGGCGGGCACTCCGGGAACTCCGGGGAGACTTGCACGCACTCGGCCGGCACGCAGAAACCGTAGGCCGGGACCAGGAGTTTCACTATAGCCTCGGTTTCGACGAGAACGCAGAGCAGGAAAGTGCAGCAGACCTGGTCTGCCGGGGTCAGGATGCATGGGCCGCAGCTGTACGCGGGGACAGTGCAGTCCACATCGGTCCCGTCCGGCGCGCATAGAGTCACGGTCTTGGTGAAGGAGAACGTCACGTCGAAGTCGCAGGTCGGCGTGGTTGCGCTGGGGTTGTAGATCTTGATGTTCGCGGACACGGTAATAAGCAGGGTCACGTTGAAGAACCCAGGGGTGGTCAGCGGCACGCGCGGCGGCACCTCGGTGCAGGTCACGTTGGTCACGGTGCAGACGACGGTCGCCCCGGGATCTGGATTACAGCTTTCCGGAAGAGCAAAACAAACGTTGTCCCGGCGCTCGACCTGGAAGCAGAAATCATAGACCTTAGTCGTCTCAATACATACGATCTCGGTTGGTGGAGGGCAACCTCCCGGCGGGCATGGGCCGGGGATGATGGGGTCGGCCATGAGGCATCTCCTTTCTTTGGGCTAGGCCAGCCGAGGAGCTGACCCGAGTGTTCCTTTACATAACCACAGCATCATATGGCCGAAACCCCGCAGGTGTCACTCCACAGGCAAAACACCTGAAGAATGGGATATCTGCCCAAAGGGGGAGCGGGTATAGGCGCTTGAACCAGAACCAGGAAGCGCCGCCAGGTAACATAAGAGCCACCGCTCCATGAGCAAGTGGCAGAGGATAGGGAATCTTGCGCTGCCGGTGGTCTCTAGGCCGATTCCGCCGCCTGCGGGATCCGGTACCCGCAGTCTCCGCCGCCGTTTTCCGCCATGCGCCGGGGCGAAAGGAGCCCACGGACGCATTCCAGTACCTGGGACAGGTCAAACGGCTTGGTGATGAGGGCCTGATAGGAACCGGCCGCCGGGAACCCACGGCCGTTCAGCGTTGAGCCGGTGATGATAACCACCGGGATGTGGCGGAGGTACGAGTCGTCGCGCATGGTCTCGACTACTGCTTTCCCGCTCATGCAGGGCATGAACAAGTCCAAGAGCACCAAGTCCGGTAGCACCGGGCCGGACCTCATGAGGTTAAGGGCTGCACGGCCGTCATGAGCCTTCTCCACGGTGTGCCCATCCTGCTCCAGAACCGCCTCCAAGACCATCGCGATGTTCCGTTCGTCGTCAGCCACAATGATCCGCGCCAATACCCGTCACCTACCGCCAGAGATCTTGAACTGTGGTGTCGTACCTCCTCAAAATGCGAGCTATACAGGGCCGTCCCCCAAGTCACCGGCTTCCGGCACGAGGCACAACAGCCCTCCCATTTCTACACCCTCTGCGCCCATCCTACATCCTGCCGGGCATAACCGTTTGACACTACCCCCCACATTCCGACACCGCTGGGGTCAAGCTGCCATTGAGGGCCGCCCATGCGGTTTTCTGGCAGATTGAGATAGTGCGGATTTTAGCTAATAGCGCCTATAGCAGGAATTACGCGAATATTGCTGTAAACCAGCAGAATCCCGCCACACGGTTTCTTCTCGGCGGGCCAAACCATTCCCAAGGAGTTGACGGCGGTTCATGGACAATGGGGAAACTGCAGAAGCCCTGGAAGCGTTATTGCAGGAAGAGCGGGTCTTTCCTCCGTCGCCGGAATTCGCCTCCCAGGCGCACGTGAACAGCGACGAACCGTACCGCCAAGCCGCTCAAGACAGGCTCGCCTTCTGGGCCGAGCAGGCCGAAAAGAGACTGACTTGGTACCAGAAGTGGGACAAAGTCCTGGACTGGTCGGCCGCGCCATTCCCCAAGTGGTTCACCGGTGGGCGGCTAAACGTATCATTCAACTGCATTGACCGGCATCTGACCACCTGGCGCCGGAACAAAGCCGCCCTCATCTGGGAAGGCGAGCCGGGAGACCACCGGATCCTCACCTACAATGACCTGCACCGGGAAGTCGGTCGTTTCGCCAACGTGCTGAAAAGCCTGGGCGTGAAGAAAGGCGACCGCGTGACCCTCTACCTCCCGATGATCCCCGAACTGCCCATCGCCATGCTGGCCTGTGCCCGCATCGGTGCTCCTCATAGCGTGGTCTTCGGTGGATTCTCCTCGGAAGCGCTGCGCGACCGGATCAACGACGCCCAGTCAGAAGTGGTAGTGACGGCCGACGGCGGCTGGCGCAAGGGCGGCATCGTACCCTTGAAGCAGAACACCGATGACGCCGTGGCCCAGTGCCCCAGTGTGAAGCATGTGGTCGTCGTCCGCCGTGTGGGCGACGCCGCAAACATCCATATCCATGAAGGGCGCGATCATTGGTGGCACCGCCTGATGCAGGACGCCTCTTCTAAGTGCGACCCCGAGTCCATGGACGCCGAGGACCCGCTGTTCATCCTGTACACTTCGGGGAGTACGGGCAAACCCAAGGGTGTGCTGCACACTACGGGCGGGTACATGACTCACGTGACCACCACTCATGACTGGATTTTTGACGTCAAGGAAGATGACACTTACTGGTGCACGGCCGACATCGGATGGGTCACCGGCCACAGCTACATCGTTTACGGGCCCCTGGCCAACGGCGCCACCAGCCTGATGTACGAAGGCGCTCCCGACTGGCCGCACCGGGGACGGAACTGGGAGATTATTGAGAAGCACAGCGTCTCCATCATGTACACGGCGCCCACGGCCATCCGCACCTTCATGCGGTGGGGGCCGGAGTGGCCCCAGAAGTTCGACCTTTCCAGCTTGCGCCTCCTGGGGACGGTGGGCGAGCCCATCAACCCTGAGGCTTGGATGTGGTACCACGAGCATATCGGTAAGGAACGCTGCCCCATCGTGGACACCTGGTGGCAGACGGAGACCGGCGGCATCCTGATCACGCCGCTGCCCGGTTACGTGGCGACCAAACCCGGTTCGGCCACCTTCCCCTTCCCGGGCATCGAGGCCGACGTGGTAGACAGTAACGGCAATCCCGTGCCCGTGGGCGGCGCCGGATACCTGGTCATCAAATCGCCCTGGCCCGGCATGCTCCGCACCATCTTCGGCGACCCTGAGCGCTATCGCCAGACGTATTGGAGCCGTTTCCCCGGCGTCTACTTCACCGGCGACGGGGCGAAGAAAGACGGAGACGGTTACTTCTGGCTCATGGGACGCGTGGACGACGTCATTAACGTCTCCGGACACCGCATCGGCACCATGGAAGTGGAGTCGGCCCTGGTGAACCATGCGGCCGTGGCGGAGGCCGCCGTCATTGGGCGCCCCCACGAGATCAAGGGGCAGGCAGTGGCGGCTTTCGTCACCTTGAAGCTGGGTATCGAAGCCACCCCGGCCCTGAAAAGCGAGCTAAAGGACCACGTGGTCCACAAGATCGGTGCCCTGGCCCGCCCGGAGGAGATCTTCTTCACCGGCGATCTCCCGAAGACGCGGAGCGGCAAGATCATGCGTCGCCTGCTCCGCGACATCGCCGAAGGGAAGGTCCTGGGCGACACCACTACCTTGGCCGACCCGTCGGTCATCGCCAAGCTGAAAGAGACTTATGACGAGAGTGATGCCTGAACGGTCTAAGGCGGCCCCTGGGAAACGCGGGAAGTCCCAGGAACTGAGGGAGGTCTCCAGGAGCTAAGCGAGGCTTCATCGGGCGTCAACCTGAAATGGAAAGGGAAAAGACACGGGGCCGCCGCGAGGCGGGCCCGCAGGTTCTTGACCAAGAGGTGTGCCGCGGCGAAAACCACCTCATCTGAACGGTGTTTGCGGCTACCGGGAAGGTGCGTGCGTAGTCCGTATCGGGGGTGGGGGGTATCCGCCGCCATGGGGTCGCGGGAGTCAATTCGGGATACGATTCCGGGACCGACAGGGTATCTTGGGTTTACCCCCCGGCGATTGAGCTGGCTTTCACAAGGCGGCAGCACACCTCTCGAAGTGAGGAACGTGCGGCCTTGTTTTCCTTTCTGCTGCTAGAGAGCACGGGTCCAGATTCGCGTTGCCCCCATGGCACCCCTGTCCGCGGGGCGGTAGGCAGTGCTGATGGCGGCTCCCATGGCGGCGCCGCGGCGGCGGAGGTCCGAAAAGGCTCTCCAATACCCCCTGGGGGTATCTTCCCGCGACGGGGGTAAACCCAAGATACCCTGTCCATTCGCCAAAGGTGTCTGGGATTTACTTCCTCCGGTGGTTTCTGCCGCGCCTCGGCACAAACCACGGGGGGAATAGCACTCAGGGTCAGTTGTCCGTGTTTGTCAACAATCTCCAGGCCCGCCGGGGGCGGGCGTCCGGCGTTCAGTTCGGCTTGGGTAACGCGGCGGCATAAGGGATCTCCGGCCGGGGGTTTAGTCGTGGCGTTGCCGGCCACCAGAGTTGGCTAGGAGCCGCTGTCCCCGCGTACCTGCAATGTTGGCCACTCAGCGCCCTAAGACTTCATGGATCAGACTGGTGCCGGTAGGCGTCTTGAAGACCGGCCGGATCAAGTCCTCCACTTGTGCCGCATCGGGAGTGGGGTTCTTGGCGGGGATGTTGACCAGAGCGTCCGCCTCCCACACTACCTGGAAGTCGGGACCATCCACCGCCTCGGCGGTGTGGTGATGCCCAACGATGTAACAGACCCTTTCGAGGATGTCGGGACGGACGCCGAGCCCGGTGAGGATCTCGCGGGTGACGGGCACGCCCTCTTCTTCCTGCTGACGGTGGGTGACCGAGCCATACTTGGCCAGCGCCGCCGGTATGCCCACGTCATGCATAATGGCCGCCAGCACCACGACCTGTCTCTCGTAAGGGCCGGTGATGCCCTCTCCTTCGAGGATCTTCTCGGCGTATCCCAAGACCGCCAGGGTGTGGTCCACGCTGCGCTGACGCGCTCCGTAGTACGTTCTCATGGCGGCTATGGCTTCCGTTCGCATCGTGGCAGTCCCACCTCATTCGTTGTTTGGCCCAGGTTTTCTTGGCTTTTCGCGCCAACACCTTCACCGCCGGAAGGCGCTCCGCCCGGAACGGGGAAGAAATGGTATGGATGGTGAAGCTGTTGAACGTGACGCGCCGGCCGCCGGAACCGCGGCGGTTTATGATGATCCTGACCCTCCTGGTGCTGGGCCTGGTTTTCTGGTTCGACCACGCCACCGGTCCGGAGTTCGCTCTCTCCATTTTCTACGTTATCCCCGTGGCCATGGCCTTTCTCTACGGTAATAACCGCGCGGGGGTGGCTCTGGCTTTGGCGGCCGGCATCGGCAGCCTCGTCCTAGAGCTGGCCTTCGGGACGCACCACGCGGGATACACCGTCCACTACTGGAACTCGGCGGTACGGTTCGTCATCTTCCTGGCCATGGCGTCATCTTTAGCGGCGCTACGATCGGCTTTGGAGCGTGAGCGGCAGCTGTCCAGGCTGGACCCGGTGACGGGAATCCTGAATGTACGCGCCTTCTACGAACTGTCTGACTGGAGGCTTGGTCTGGCGCGCCGTGATGGGCGCCCTTTCACCTTGGCCTTCGTGGACATCGACGATTTTAAGGCCGTCAACGACCGTCTGGGCCACTCGGCCGGGGACGGCATCCTGCGGACCCTGGCGCAGGCAATGGAGAATTCCGTACGGGCCACGGACGTGGTGGCGCGCCTGGGAGGGGACGAATTCGTCCTGCTCCTTCCCGACGCCGGCTCGGAGGAAGCCGCGACGGCGACCCGACGTCTGGTGAGGAACTTGGAGGCGGCAGCGTCCCAGGCCCCTTGCAGTGTCACCCTTAGCGTCGGAGCCGTGACGTTCCACGCTTTCGATGAATCGGTGGACCAGATGATCCACCGGGCGGACATGCTGATGTACCGCGCCAAGCGGAACGGAAAGAGCGCCGTCTGCTTTGAGGACTACCCGGCCGCGGCCACCGAAGCCGGCGTCCCCGCCTCGCGGCGATAGCAGGCGACAATAGAGGAGGAAGCAAATCCGATGCGAGGACGGCAATTCCTTCAGATCCCGGGGCCGGCCAACGTGCCAGAACGTGTCTTCCGGGCTATGGGCCAGCCCCTGGTGAACCACCGCGGGCCGGAATTCGCCCGCCTCCTGGCCGACTGCGTATCCGGACTGAAAAGCGTCTTCCAGACCACAGGCGACATCCTCCTGTTTCCTTCGTCGGGCAGTGGCGGACTGGAGGCCGCCATCGTCAACGTCCTCTCTCCGGGCGACAGGGTTCTGGCCGCAGTCCAGGGCGTCTTCAGCGAGCGTTTCGTCCAGATCGCCGCCAAACACGGCGCGGCGGTGGAGCGGGTGGAATTCGACTGGGGAAGGGGCGTGGATCCCGCCCAGATGGTGGACCGCCTGCGGCGCGACGAGGGTAGCTCTTACAAGATGGTGTTCATGTCCCATAACGAGACCTCCACCGGCGTCTTGAACGACGTCAAGAGCGTGGGCCTGGGGAAAGCCCGGCTGCGTCACCCGGCCGTCTTCGTCGTCGACGCCGTCAGCTCCTTGGCGCTGGCGGACCTGCAGACCGACGCGTGGCACGTGGATGTGGCGGTCACCGGCTCCCAGAAGGGCTTGATGCTGCCCCCTGGCATGGCCATTCTGGCGGTGAGCCCCCGGGCCTGGGAGGCTGCCACCAAGGCCACCATGCCCCGCTGGTACTGGGATTGGCGGCAACTGAAGACGGCCATGGACGCCGGTCGCGCCCCCGTGACGCCGGTCACGTCCCTGATGTTCGGGCTGAAGGAAGCGCTGGACATGATCGCTGAAGAGGGACTTCCTAACGTCTTCGAGCGGCACCGCCGCCTGGCGCGGGCGGTACGTGCCGGCGTCCGGGGAATGGGCCTTTCCGTCCTGCCCGAAGAGGCCGCGGCCTCTCCCTCGGTGACCGCCGTCATCCAACCGGACGGGGTAGATCAGAAGACCATGAATAATGTCTTGCGCCAGAAATACGGTGTCGTCATCGGCGGCGGCCTTCAGAAGCTGGAAGGGAAGATCTTCCGCATCGGCCACATGGGTCAAATCGGCGCGCCCGAGGTCCTGGCCATCCTGGGCGCCATCGAAATGACCCTATCTGAGCTGGGTGGACCGGTCAAGCTGGGAGAAGGGCTGAAAGCGGCCGAACTGTCTCTGCTGGAGGAATAGGAACGGCCGCCCCGAGGACGGCCGCTTACGATATGACGGTTTGAGCGCCACGGATGCCCCTTACCGGGCTTCCTCGTCGTCATTCTCGTCGGCCAGGGCGGCACCCGCCCCGTACTTAGCCGCCCGGCGCGCCTGGCGGTCCAGGATCTTCTTGCGCATCCGGATCGCCTTCGGAGTGACTTCAACCAGTTCGTCCTCGTTTATGAACTCCAGCGCCTGCTCCAGCGACAGGCGGCGCGGCGGGGCCAGGCGGATGGACTCATCGCTGGTGGAAGCGCGCATGTTGGTCATGTGCTTCTTCTTGCAGACGTTTAGGTCGATCTCCTTGTTCTTCGGGCATTCGCCCACGACCATGCCCTCGTAGACTTCCTCGCCGGGAGCGATGAAGTACTCGCCCCGGTCCTCCAGAGCGTGCAGGGCGTAGGCCGTGGCTGTCCCGCGCTCCCAGGCCACCAGGGAACCGGTCCCCCGTTCGGGGATGGGGCCGCGGTGCTCGCCGTACCCGTGGAAAGTGTGGTACATCAGACCGTACCCCTTGGTGTAGGTCAAAAACTCCGAACGAAAGCCGATGAGGCCGCGCGCCGGGATGATGGCTTCCAGGCGGACCCGTCCGGCGCGGGTGGTCATGTTCTTCAGGTCGGCCCGCCGCGTCCCCATGTGCTCCATGGTCCGGCCCAGGTGCTCCTCGGGCACATCGATGACCAGGTCTTCCAGCGGCTCCAAGAGCACCTTCTTGCCCTCGGGCCCGGTGGTCTGCCGGAAAATGACCTGGGGCTTGGAGACTCCCATCTCATAGCCTTCGCGCCGCATGTTTTCGATCAGGATGGAAAGGTGGAGCTCACCACGGCCGCTGACCTTGAAGGTGTCGGGACTGTCCGTCTCCTCCACACGCAGAGCTACGTTCGATTCCAATTCGCGGAACAGTCGGTCGCGTAGGTGGCGGGACGTGAGATAAGTCCCATCCTGGCCGGCCAGGGGGCTGTCGTTCACCCGAAACGTCATGGACAAGGTCGGTTCCTCGACGGTGATGGGCGGCAAGGCGTCGGGGTGCTCGGGGTCGGCCACGGTGTCTCCGATCCCGACGCCTTCGAGGCCGACGAGGGCCACGATTTCGCCGGCCGAAGCTCCGGTGGTTTCCACCCGCTTCAGGCCTTCGAAGACGAAGACCTTGGCCACCTTGGCCTGGCGGGAGGTGGCCTGCGGCTCATCGCGGCAGATGACGACTGTCATTCCGGGGTGCACCGTCCCGCGGGCCACGCGCCCGATGACGATGCGGCCCACATAGTCATCGTAGTCGAGGTTCGAAATGACCATCTGCAGCGGCCCGTCCGGGTCGCCGGGCGGCGGCGGGACCGTGGCCACGATGGTATCGAGTAGCGGGTGGATGCCCGTGCCGGGTTGGCCGAGTTCCTTCGTGGCTGTGCCGTGGCGCGCGTCGGTGTAGACCACCGGAAAATCGATCTGGTCATCATCGGCCCCCAGGGAAATGAAGAGGTCGAGGACTTCGTCCACCACTTCGGTGGGACGGGCGTCGGGGCGGTCCACCTTGTTAATGACCACCACGGGCTTTAGCTTCTGGGACATGGCCTTCGACAGGACGAAACGGGTCTGAGGCATGACACCTTCGAAGGCGTCCACGACGACCAGGGCGCCGTCCACCATGGATAGGATGCGTTCCACCTCGCCGCCGAAATCGGCATGACCCGGGGTGTCCACGATGTTTATCTTCTTGCCCTCGTAGCGGATGGACGTATTCTTCGCGAGGATGGTTATGCCTCGCTCGCGCTCCAGGTCGTTGGAGTCCATGACCCGTTCCACCACGCGCTCGTTAGACCGAAAAACGCCGGTCTGACGCAACATCGCGTCCACCAACGTAGTTTTCCCGTGGTCGACATGGGCGATGATGGCCACATTCCGGACATCTGCTGTGTTAAGTGGTGTTTCGATGCTCATTACCCGTACTCTTCCGTTCTGGGGCTACCCGTTATTCTCTTCAGCGGACGGGCCGCCGGGCGCAAAACAAAACGGCCCGCTCCCGGCCCGTTGACAACCACTTGGTATTAGCCGCTTTCTACGTTTCACCTGCTCGGCCAAGACCGCCCAGAGGGCCCATCTTTTCCTGGAAGGAAAGAAAGCCAGAAGCTTCTAATCTGAAAGGGAAGACGCCATCCCATGCCGAAAAGCCGTCGGATTAGTAAGCCTTTGCATGCTGTTTTCCCTCGCGCAACAATTGTACCGAATTCACCGGAGGAGATGCAATCGTGGATACGCGTAATCTGAAGAAACGGGAGTGGCTGGAGTTCACTTTCCAGAACACCGGAGAGGCCATCCGCTTCCCAGTCGGGACCATCTACGGCAAGAACCCCGGACCCACCATGGTGGTGGTGGGGGGCATGCATGGCAGCGAGTTCTGTGGGATTCAGGCGGCCATCGACCTTTTCAACGAAGTCGATCCGGTCAACCTCCGCGGCACCCTCGTTATTTGCACCATCTACAACCTTCCCGCCTTCCAGAATCACATGGGCTTCGTCGTCCCCCAGGACGGCCGGAACCCGGGCGGGACTTTCCCGGGTAAGCTGAACGGCACCTTCTCCGAGGTCATGGCGCACCACCTGAACGAACACGTCCTTTCCCAGGCCGATTACTATGTGGAACTGCACGGCGGCGACATCCCTGAATCCCTGACACCCTTTGTTATGTGCCCGTTGACCGGGAACGCCGAGGTGGACCAGAAGATCGATGAAATGGCGGAAGTCTACAACATCCCCCTCATCATCCACCGGCCGGTTCAGGCTTCCGACAAGCCGGCCAGCGGCTTCACGAAGGTAGCCTTGCGCGGCGTACCGGCCATCCTGACCGAATCCGGCCAGCAAGGGATCTTGAACATGGACGACGCGAAAGTGCACCTGACCGGTCTGAAGAACATCCTCATCAAGCTGGGGATGATGGACGGACAGATCATGAACACCGTCCGTCGCACCTACCTTGATGCCCGGGCCGCCATCCGCAGTCCCATTGCGGGGTACTGGGTCCCATTCGTCCATCTTAATCAGAAGGTCGCGAAGGATGAGGTGGTAGGCGAGATCAGAGATTACTTCGGTGCCCGTCTTATGGAGATCCGGATGCCGGACGATGCCCTCGTCACGGTGGTCCGGACCAGCCCGTCGGTAGGGGTCGGCAACGTCTTGGTGGAGCTTCATTCCATCGTTCGGCACGAGTAGGTCATGCACGCTCAAGAGTCGCAGGAAACGTGCAAAGGTAAGCGGCTTCAACGTGTTTTTGAACATCCAAACAAAGGAGGCAAGTGCATGCGGAAGTCTAGAGTGATCATCGGCCTCGTCCTGATCGCCGTCTTGGCGGTCACGCTGACGCTGGCCGGCTGCAGCGGCAAGGCCAAGAACACCGGCAAGACCATCATCATGGCCCGCCCCGCCGACTCCGATAACCTCGACCCGGTTATGCAGGACGGCAACGTCAACATCTGGGTGTTCAACCTGGCCATGGAGGGTTTGGTGAAGACAGATAACGAGGGCACGAAGAACGACCTGCCCGCGTTGGCGACCGAATATAAGTGGTCCGACGACAAGAAAGCCATTACCTTTACTCTCCGCAAGGGCGTGAAGTTCTCCGATGGCACGAACATGACCGCCGACGACGTGGTCTTCTCCCTGAATCGCGCCTACCAGACCAAAGACTCTCCGTGGCAGTTCGCGCTGGACGCCATCAGCAAGGTTGAGAAGGTCGATGCCGACCACGTGAAAGTCAGCCTGAAGCAGCCCGCCCCGGCGGCCATGGCCGGCCTGGCCATGTTCAATGCGGTCATCACCTCGAAGGCCTATTTCGATAAGGTGGGAGCGCAGGGTTACTCTCAGAAACCGCTCGGCACCGGTCCGTTCTACATCGCCGAATGGAAAAAGGGCGAGTACATCCTCCTGAAGAGGAACCCGTACTATTGGGAAAAGGGGAAGCCGTTGGTCGACCAGATTAAGATCACCGTGGTCCCCGACGATAACACCAGGATCATGCAGCTCCAGAGCGGCGCCGTGGACATGGTGGAGAACATCCCCTTCAGCCGAATCGCCGACATCCAGAAAGACCCGAACCTGAACATGATCCTCGTTCCGTCCACCATGACCTACTACCTGGGCTTCAACTTGACCAAGAAGCCTTTCGACAACCTGAAGGTCCGCGAAGCCCTGGCCTATGGCACGGACAAGGCCGCCCTCATCAAGACCGTGGTCTTCGGGGCCGGCTACGAAGCGACTTCGTTCATGCCGAAGTCCGGCCCGAACTGGGACGCCACCATCAAGAGCCGTCCCTACGATCCTGATAAGGCCAAGGCCATGTTGAAGGACGCGGGCGTGGCCCCCGGCACCAAGCTGGAGCTCTCCATCAACTCCGCCAACGTGACCCAGGTCCAGATCGCCACGGTCCTGAAGGACCAGTGGGCCAGGATCGGCATCGACCTGCAGGTGAAGCAGATGGATAATGCCACTCTGCGCTCGACCTACAAGGCTCTGAACCACCAGATCATCATCGCCGGCTGGACCAACGACATCGTCGACCCGTCCGAGATCGCGGCCTACATGACCTACCCGGATACGTCCAAGAACTTCTGGACCGGTTGGGCCATCGCCGATCCGGCGGGCGCCAAGAAGGCTGAGGACCTGGCCCGTAAGGCCGAGTACGAAACCGACGCGGCCAAGAGGACTCAGGAGTACAACGAGTTGCAGGAGTACATCGATCAGCAGATGCCCCGCATCTCCCTGTACCACACGCCTTACACCTTCGCGACCAGCAAGAAGATCACTGGGTTCGTTCAGACTCCGCTGGGGAACTACCTGTTCCAGAACCTCGACAAGACGAAGTAACCACATAGTCGTGATGTAATGGCAAAGGGGGGCTTGAGGCGTGCCCTCAAGCCCCCCTTCTGGCAACCATCCGAAGGTAATCCAGAGCCGAGGGAAGTGAGACCTTGAAGCAGCTAAACTACATCGTCGGACGCTTGCTTCAGATCATCCCGGTCCTCTTTTTCGTCACGGTACTAATTTTCATGATGATCCACCTCATCCCGGGAGACCCGGCCGAAACGATCCTCGGCGACAAGGCCACCGTCGAACAACTGACAATTCTACGGCATCAGATGGGACTGGACCGGCCCCTCGTCGAGCAGTACCTCCTATTTCTCAAGAATCTCGGCACCCTGAACCTGGGGGATTCGTTCATCTATCACGTCCCGGTCACCGACCTTCTGGCGAACCGCGTCCCGGTAACCATCGCCTTGACGATTATGTCAACTATCTTCGGGGCCTTGATCGCCTTTCCCATGGGCTATTTTGCCGCCTTCAACAAGGACCGGGCCTTCGATCAGGGAGTCCGAGTCTGGACACTGATCGCCCTGACCATGCCGGGGTTCTGGATCGCCCTCCTGTTGATGCTGCTGTTCGGCCTGAAGCTCCACTGGTTTCCGGTCGGAGGTCTGGGGGAGGGCCTGTTCGGGAAATTCTACAGCCTGATTTTACCCGCGTTCACTCAAGCTCTGGGACTCTCCGCCCTGTGGACGCGGAACTTGCGGAATAACGTGGTCGACGTGCTGCGCATGGACTACGTGGATTTCGCGAAGAGCAAAGGTTTGCGTGACCGAGTAGTCATCGTCCGCCACGTCCTGCGAAACGCCTTGATCTCCACGGTCACCTTGATGGCCATGAGTTTCACCCGCATGCTGGGTGGCAGCGTCATCACCGAGACGGTCTTCGCGCTCCCCGGCGTCGGCAAGCTCATGGTCGATTCGATCTTCGCCCGCGACTACGGGATCATCCAGGCCATCACCTTCATCTTCGCCTTATTGGTCATGGTCATGAACCTCGCAACGGATATCTCTTACTCGTTCCTGGATCCCAGGGTCAAATTGGAGTAGGGAGGTGAGCCCATTGGAACCCGCGACTGCACCCAACGCCGCCGGCGATCTCGCCCCGGCGCCGGCGCCGGCCACCGCGTCGGCCAGAGTGAAAAGGAAGAGCATTCCGTTCTGGAGGAAGAGCCTGGCCTTGAATCTTGGCATCATCATCGTGGCCTTCGTCTTCTTCGTCGGCTTTTTCCCGGGGCTCATCGCCCCGTACAACCCGAACACCCAGAACGCCGACCTGATGCTGCAGGCCCCCAGCGCCGCACACATCCTGGGTACCGACAACTACGGCCGGGACATCTTGTCCCGTGTCATCTGGGCCACCCGAGCCGACCTGCAGATCGGACTCATCGGCACGGCCATCCCCTTCGTCTTTGGTACTCTGGTGGGACTTTTGGCCGGCTATTACGGCGGGGTCATCGACCAGATCCTGATGCGCCTGGTCGATATCGTGGTGGCGTTCCCCTTCATCGTTCTGGTCATCGCCATCATCGCCTTCCTGGGCCCCGGCATCTATAACCTGTACATGGCCATCAGCCTGGTCGGGTGGGTGCCGTACGCCAGAATCATCCGGGGCGAGGTCCTGGTGGCGAAGAACCTGGACTATGTGTCCGCCGCGCGGGTCCTCGGCTATAGCGACTGGCGCATCATCCTGCGCCATATCCTTCCGAACGTCCTCTCCTCGTCCATCGTCTACACCGCCGCCGACGTAGTTTTCTGCATGCTGGCCGGCGCCTCCATGGGCTTCCTGGGTCTGGGCGTCCAGCCCCCCACTCCCGAGTGGGGCCAGGCCATCTCCGAGGGCCGGGTGTTCATCGCCCGTGCCTGGTGGCTGTCGACCTTCCCCGGCTTCGCCCTGGTCTTCGTGGGGACCGGTTTCAGCCTCCTGGGCGACGGACTGTCCGACCTACTGCGGACCAAAGGACGGTGACGAGAGATGCCACTTGAGGTAGTCAAGAGCGGACAGAACCTTCTGGAGGTCGAGGACCTCAAGACATACTTCTTCATGAAGGACGCCACCGTGAAAGCCGTCGACGGCGTCAGTTTCAGCCTGGCCGCCGGCGAGACCTTCGGGCTGGTGGGCGAAAGCGGCAGCGGGAAGAGCCAGACCCTCCGCTCCATCCTGCGTCTCATCGCGCCGCCGGGGAGGATCATCAGCGGTAGCGTCCGCTATAAGGGCCAGGACCTGCTGAAGGTCCCCCTGGGCGAAATGCGCAAGTACCGCGGCAGTGAGATCGGCATGATCTTCCAGGAACCGATGACCGCCCTGAACCCGGTCATCCGCATCCGCGAGCAGATCTTCGAGTCCCTGGAGAACAAAGGTCTGACCACCGACCAGAAGAACGCCCGGGCCGTCGAACTGCTGCGCCTGGTGGGCGTGCCGTCGCCCGAGCGCCGCATCGAGGAATACGCTCACCAGTTCAGCGGGGGCATGCGTCAACGCGCCATGATCGCCATCACTCTGGCGGCGGAGCCCAAAATCCTCCTGGCCGACGAGCCCACCACCGCCCTGGACGTGACCATCCAGGACCAGATCCTGAAGCTCATCGTCAGCCTGAAGGAGCGGCTCGGCATGAGCGTCATCATGGTCACGCACGACCTGGGGATCGTGGCTCAGATGTGCGATCGTGTGGCCGTCATGTACGCCGGGCGCATCGTGGAAATCACCGATACGCTGACCTTGTTCGGAGCGCCGCGGCATCCCTATACCCTGGGCCTGATGGGATCGCTGCCTCACGGGGCGCGCGGTTCGCGTCTGCAACCCATCACGGGCCAGCCGCCGAACCTGGCTAACTTGCCGCCCGGATGTCCCTTTGCACCCCGCTGCCGTTTCGCGGAATCCATCTGCACGGAGACATATCCGGAGATGGTCCAGGTGGGCCCCGGGCACTTCTCCCGTTGCCACTTCATCGCCAAGCTGGACGGGCAGTCCGGCATCATCGATCTGGGCAACGTCGCCGAAGGGAGGCGATAGAGCATGGCCGTGGCATCCATTGGCGAGCAGCCCTTGGTGGTCATCAAGGACCTTTACAAGCACTTTCCACTGAAGCAGGCCATTCTTGACGTCATCGCCCGCAAGCCGGCGCTGTCGGTGAGGGCCGTGGATGGAGTCAGCCTGGTCATCAAACAGGGTGAAACCCTAGGTCTGGTGGGCGAGAGCGGCTGCGGGAAAAGTACGCTGGCCAAGGCCATCCTCCGGCTGGAGGAGCCCGACAAGGGCACGGTCTTGTTCAACGGCAAGGACATCACCCACATCAGCCGCCAGGAGTTCCGGGGCCATCGCCGGCACATGCAGATGGTCTTCCAGGACCCGTACTCTTCACTGAACCCGCGGTTGTCCGTCCGCGAAATGTTGATTGAGGCCATGACCGTCCATAAGGTCTGCGCTCCCAAGGACGCCGAGGCGCGCGTGGCTGAACTCATGGCCATGGTCGGCATGAACATCGCCGCCGCCGACCGCTTCCCGGGTGAGTTCTCGGGCGGCCAGCGCCAGCGCCTGGGCATCGCGCGCGCTCTGGCGGTGGACCCGCTCTTCATCATCGCCGACGAGCCGGTTTCGGCCCTGGACGTTTCCATCCAGGCTCAGGTCATCAACCTCCTGCAGGACTTGCAGGAGAACCTCCATCTCACGCTCCTCTTCGTGTCTCACGACCTGCGTGTCATTCGGCACATCACGCACCGCGTGGCCGTCATGTATCTGGGGAAGGTGGTGGAGTTGGCCCCCACCCAGGAACTCTTCGAACGCCCCCTCCACCCCTACACCAAGGTTTTGGCCGCCGCGGCACCCGTCCTCGACCCGCGGGTGCGGCACCGCGAGTACGCCATCGAGGGAGAGCCGCCGAGCCCCATCCACATCCCGACGGGCTGCCGGTTCCATCCGCGTTGCGTCAGGGCCAGAGATATCTGCAAAGCCAGCGAGCCCGAGCTGCAAGAGGTAGCGCCGGGACGCACCGTGGCCTGCCACTTCTGGGGGCAATAGGTCATTCTCAGGTCTTCCGCCGCCGGCCGCCCTCCCGGGCGGCCCGCCGCTCTGCTAGTCGGGAAGTCGGACCTTGGCAGGATTCGACGAAAGTGAAAGAGCTGGACGTTCAGGCGCAAGGTGGCAGTTGTCTCGTCAGACGGGAGGGAACCATCAATTGAAGACGGTGATGATCGAGGAAATGTCCTGGTCTGATTTCCAGGAAGCCATGTCCTCCAACGACCTCATTATTGTCCCTGTTGGCAGCACCGAGTCCCACGGCCCCCACAACCCTCTGGGGACGGACACGCACATCGCCCTGGCCGTAGCCAAGGCGGTCGGAGAGAAAATGGGCGTGCCTGTGGCGCCGGTCATGCCCATCGGTTTTGCCCGCAACCTCATGGGTTTCCCTGGGACCGTAAACCTTGACGGCGAATTACTGCGCCAGGTAATGGTGCAGGTCTGCGAAGCCTTCATCCGCCACGGCGCCAAGCGGATCCTCTTCATCAACGGCCACGGTGGCAACGCCAACGCTTTGCGTTTCGTGGCCAACGACCTCTATGAGAAGTACGGCGTCATCGCGACCAACAGCGAATGGTGGACCACCCTCCATCAGCTCATCGGTCTGAACGTCTCGGAGCACGGCGGAAAGCATGAAACCTCCTTCATGATGGCAGCAAACCACCGCATTGTCGACATGAAGAAGGCCAAGACCGTCCCGCGCACGCCGCCCGCCGACGGGTTCACCGTGGACGAAGGGGTCAAGTTCCGCGGCGCCTCGGTGCCCCTCCCGCTTCCCGTGGACAAGCTCACGCCGCAGGGGAGCTACGGCGAGGACGTGGAAGGCGCCAGCAAGGAGATTGGCGACCGGCTCTTCGACACCTACGTGGACTTCTGCGTGGGCCTCTGCGCCGAGCTCCGGAAGATTCTCATCTAAGGGGGGCTGGGAGTGAAGAAAGTCCTGATCGAGGAAATGTCTTGGAGCGAATTCAAGGAGGCCATGGCCGGCAACGACCTCATCATCATGCCGGTCGGCAGCCTGGAAGCGCACGGACGCCATAATCCCCTGGGTGTGGACCTCCTGGTGGCCGCCTATTGCGCGAAACTCATCGGCGAGAAGGTCGGCGCCCCGGTGGCCCCGGTGATGCCCTTCGGCTGGGCCGCCAGCCTGGCCGGGTATCCGGGCACCGTCTCCCTGGACCCGGAGCTCTACCGAAAGGTCCTCTTCTCTTACGCCGAAAGCTACATCAAGCACGGCGCCAAGCGGTTCCTGTGGATTAACGGTCACGGTGGCAACGTCCCGATCCTTGGCAACGTGGCCGGCGACCTCTACGAAAAGTACGGGACCATCAGTTCCTTCACGGAGTGGTGGACCACCCTGAAACAGCTGAAGGAGGATTGGCCCTGCGACGATCACGGCGGCCACTTCGAGACTTCCGTGATGATGGCCGTGAATCCCGACATCGTCGACATGGCCAAAGCCCGCGTGGCTCCCACCAGCTTTCTGTCTGAGGGTCTGGCCGCGGGCGGCTACCGGGGCGTCTCCGTGACCCTGCCCATCCCGTCCCACAAGCGCCAGGCCGGGCAGAAAGTGGCGAACCGCGGCCGTGAGCCGTGGGGCGCCAACGCGGAACTGGGCAAGGCCATGATCCAGACCTATGTGGATTACTGCGTGGGTCTGGCGGCGGAACTGCGGAAGATGAAGGTCTAGCCGGCCCGGGCTTGGCCGGGGCCGCCGGCCGGGGCGTGCCCCCAGCCGGGCTACACAGACATGGCAACGGACAGCGCAGCAGAAACTGGAGGTAGCCACTTGAAGACGGTAATGATCGAGGAAATGTCCTGGAGCGATTTTGGCGAAGCCATGTCCTCCAACGACCTGGTCATCGTGCCGGTCGGCAGCATCGAAGAGCACGGCATGCATAACCCCCTGGGCACGGACATGCTAATCGCCCGTGCCGTGGCCAAGGACGTGGGCGAGAAGGTCGGAGCCCCGGTGGCCCCGGTCATGCCCATCGGCAACGCCCGTAACCTCATGGGCTTCCCCGGCACGGCCCACATCGATCCGGAGATCCTGCGCCAAGTGATGGTCCAGGTGTGCGAGGCCTTCATCCGGGCCGGCGCCAAGCGGTTCCTGTTCATCAATGGCCATGGCGGGAACGTGACGGCCCTGAGGTTCGTCGCCAACGACCTCTACGAGAAGTACGGGGTTATCTCCACCAACTCCGAATGGTGGACCGTGCTGCCGCACATAGCCGACATCCCGTGCAACGATCACGGCGGCCACTACGAAACCTCGATGATGATGGCCGTGAACGAGAAGATCGTCGATATGTCGAAGGCCAAGACCCTCCCGCGCAAACAACTCACCGACAAGCTGGAGTGGGAGGAAGGCCTGAAGTTCGCGGGGGCTTCCGTCCCCATTCCCATCCCCCTCGATAAGCTGACCCCGCAGGGCAACTACGGCGCCCCGGCCGAAAAGGCCAACAAGGCTCTGGGCGAAAAGATGTACTCCGCCTACGTGGACTTCTGCGTCGGATTGGCCCAGGAACTGCGCAAGCTCGTCGTCTAGGGATCACTTCCAGAGGAGGGCCGAAAAGAAAATGATGAAAGTGCTCATAGAGGAAATGTCCTGGTCTGAGTTCAAAGAAGCCATGGTCGGCAACGACCTGGTCATCATCCCCGTCGGCAGCATCGAAGAACACGGCCGCCACAACCCCCTGGGAGTAGACATGCTGGTAGCCGCCTGGTGCGCCGAGCGTATCGGTGCGAAGGCGGGCGCCCCTGTGGCCCCGGTCATGCCCTTCGGCTGGGCGGCGGGCATCGCCGGTTTTCCTGGCACGGTCACCCTGGACCCGGAACTCTACCGGAAGATCCTGGTCTCCTACGCCGAGAGCTACATCAAGCACGGCGCCCGCCGCTTCCTGTGGGTGAACGGACACGGCGGCAACGTGCCTATCCTGGGCATGGTCATGGGCGACCTGTACGAGAAGTACGGGGTAGTCGGCTCCCACACCGAGTGGTGGACCACCCTGGCCCAGATCAATGAAGACTGGCCCTGCGACGATCACGGCGGCCACTTCGAGACCTCGGTCATGATGGCCGTGAACGCCGATACCGTGGACATGACCAAGGCCCGCGCCGCCACCGTCAGTGACCTGACCGACGGGATTACCGCCACCGGTTACCGCGGCGTGCGCATCGGCCTCCCCATCCCACTGGACAAGCGCCAGAAGGTGGGGAACATGGGCCGGCCGCCCTTTGGGGCCAATAAAGAGCTGGGCCAGGCTATGATGGACGCGTATATCGAGTACAATGTTGGCCTCTGCGCCGAACTGCGGAAGATCAAGCTGTAGAGACTGTTAACCACCGCGCCGCGCGGGCCGCCCCGTTCAGTGAGGCGGTCCGCGCGGACGTGGTGAGTGGTTTTGGGTCTTGAAGACCTGTCGCGTTTGGTTTTAGACGGTCGAAGGGGGATACGACAGAATGAAACCAGTGAACGTCACCATCCTCGGCGCCACCGGCGCCGTGGGGCAAGAAATGCTGAAAGTCCTCGCCGAACGGTCCTTCCCCGTGGCCGGTCTGAAGCTCCTGGCGGATCCGAACGACGCCGGGAAGAAGATCATCTGGAGAGGCAAGGAATACACCGTCGAACTGGCCACGCCGCAGTCGTTCGAAGGCGGCGGCATCACCTTGGTGGCCGTCGGCAACGATGTCAGCCTCATGTTCTCGCCGGAAGCGGTGAAACGGGGCCACGTGGTCATTGATAACAGCAGCGCTTACCGGCTGGACCCCGACGTCCCCCTGGTGATCCCCGAAGTGAACCCGGAGGACATCCGGTGGAACAAGGGCATCATCGCCAACCCCAACTGCTCCACCATCATCGCCCTGGTGGCGGTGGCGCCGCTCCATAATTACGCCAAGGTCAAGCGCATGGTGGTTTCCACTTACCAGGCGGTCAGCGGCGCCGGGCGTATGGGCATCCTTGAGCTGAACGAGCAGTCTCTCCAGATTCTGGAGGGCCGTCCCATCCAGCCCAAGGTGTTCCAGCACCAGATCGCCTATAACGTCATCCCGCACATCGACACCTTCCAGGAGAACGACTACACCAAGGAAGAGATGAAGATGGTGCACGAGGGGCGGAAGATCATGCACCACCCGAACCTCCAGGTGAGCTGCACCTGCGTGCGGGTGCCGGTCTACCGTAGCCACTCCGAGGCCATCACCATCGAGACGGAGAAGAAGCTGACTCCCGAGAAGGCCCGGGAACTGTTGGCGGCCGCGCCGGGAATCAAGGTCGTCGACGACCCGGCACATAACGCCTACCCCATGCCGGTCGACACATCGGACCAGGACCTTATCTGGGTGGGCCGCGTCCGGGAGGACATCAGCGCCCCGAACTCCCTGGTCTTGTGGTCCTGCGGCGATCAGGTGCGCAAGGGCGCCGCCACCAACGCGGTGCAGATCGCGGAACTGGTGGTAAAGGAAGGCCTGGTCAAGTAGATGGCCACGAAGATCCTGGTACAGAAGTTCGGCGGGACCTCGGTGGCCACACCGGAGTCGCGCGAGATGGTCTACCGGAAGATCGAGGCGGCCAAGGTCAAGGGCTACGGCGTGGTGGCCGTCATCTCGGCCATGGGCCGCAAGGGTGCCCCCTACGCCACCGACACGTTGCTGGACCTGGTGCGGCTGGACTGCCCGGGGACCGCGGCGCGGGAGATGGACCTCATCTTCGTCTGCGGGGAGATCATCTCCGGCGTGGTGGTCACGGCGAACCTGCAGAGGCGGGGCCATGCGGCCACGTACCTGACGGGCGGGCAGGCCGGCATCGTTACCTCGGCCGACCACGGCGACGCCCGGATCCTGGAGATCCGGACGGCGCGCGTCCGCGGGCTGCTGGAGAAGGGCCACATCGTCGTGGTGGCCGGCGGCCAGGGGGCCACGGCGGAGGGAGAAGTGACCACGCTGGGCCGGGGTGGGAGCGACACCACCGGGACGGCTTTGGGTGTCGCGTTGGAGGCCGAAGCCATCGAGATCTACACCGACGTCACCGGAGTCATGACGGCCGACCCGCGCGTGGTCCCCGAGGCGGCGCTGCTCCGCGAGATCACCTACGGCGACTGCTGTCAGATGGCCTACCAGGGCGCCAAGGTGATGCACCCGCGGGCGGTGGAGATCGCCTCGCAGAAGCCGAATATCCCCCTGTGGGTACGGTCCACCTTCAGCGACGATCCCGGCACGCTCATCTGCAGCCCCACGCGACACCTGGCGGGCGGGGCCGACCGTCCGGGCCGGGGTGGCGCCGTGGGCGTGGCCGTCTTGGGCGGCCAGACTGTTCTCAAGGTTGAAGAGAAGCCGGCGACAGACGTCGCCGCGGATGTGTCGGGAGCAGGCGGAGGGCATCTGGGCAAGTCGGACATCCTGCGACGGCTGGAAGAGGCCGGCGTACCGGCGGCGGACATCCATCCCGAGCCGGGAGCCCTGCTCCTGGTGACGGAGGACCGCGCAGCGGACGCAGCGGAGGCCGTACTGAAAGGGGCCGGTCTGTCCGCGGCCCGCACCACCGGTGCCTCGAAGGTCAGCCTGGTGGGAGAGGACCTCACTTCCTCGCCGCGCCTGACCGCCGAGGTCCTGGCGGTACTGGCGAAAGCGGGCCTGGAGGTGCTGGCCATGGTGTCCCGGCCTGATGTCATCGCCGTGTGGGTGGATGGGGCCAAAGCCGGTGAGGCGGCCCGGGCCATGCACGCCCTGGTGGAGAAGCCGGCGGCGACCGGAGTGATGGGCGCTGCCACGCCGACCAAACCCAAGCCGGGGCAACAACAGGTCGGTTGAAGCCGCGGCGCGCCTGATCTCTGGAAGAGGAGCGTCATTGACGGAGAGGCGAGCGACCGATAGTCCTTGATAGATTGAGAAAGGGAGGCTCTTAGAAACATGGGCAAAACTCTCGCGTACATGACCTGGGAACAGGCCAAAGAAGCTTTCAAAACCACCAAACTCGTCTTAGTGCCTACCGGTAGCGTGGAGCAGCACGGACCGCATATGCCCCTTGGGACCGATTATCTGATCGCCGACCACCTGGCCAAGCTGGTTGGGGAAAAGGTGGACGCCATCATCACCCCTGTCATCCCCATCGGCTACGCCATGTACCACACCGACTTCCCGGGAACACTGTCCACCACCGCGGCGGCGCTGGCCCCTTACTACCAGGGGTTCATCGACTGCCTGGTGAACTACGGCGCCACCCACATCCTTTTCATCAATGGTCACGGTGGCAACGGCGGTGCTCTCTCCAGCATCTGCCGGAACCTGCGCGAGCGCGGCATCACGGCGGCCTACACCCAGTGGTGGGACATCGCCGGCGGCCTCAGCAAGGAATGGGCTATGATCGGCCACGGCGATATCGTGGAGACCTCCATGATGCTGGCCCTGGCTCCGGAAGCCGTGCACCTGGACCGGGCCAACGTCCCCGTCAATAAGAAGCTGGCGCCGAACACCCAGATTTTGGACGGATCGGCCGCCAAGTTCAAGGGCGGTGTGATCCGGTTCGGACTGCGGACGGGTGACACCTCGGATACCGGCGACATGCTGGAGATCGGACATTCCACCGAAGCCGACTACGCGCTGTCTCCCGCCAAAGCCACGGCCGAGAATGGGCAGCGGATCTTCGCCGCGGTGGCCCAGTACCTGGCCGACTTCACCGAAGAGTTCAAGCAGATCAAGTTTCAGCCCATCAAGTAGCGGTACGAAGGAGAAGAATCATGGCCAAGAAGGACTTAGTGGTAGGCGGCCTCGTGGCTGCCCCCGGCACCAAGGTCACCGGTTTCCTGCCGGTGCCCGGCACCGATGTCCAGCTCCCAGTCACACTCGTCAACGGCGCCAAGGACGGGCCGCGTCTCTCGGTCACCGGCGGCATCCACGGTGCGGAATACCCTGGTATCGAGGCCGCCATCCGGCTGGCCGCCAAGCTCGACCCGGCGGACGTCTCGGGCACCGTGGTCGTGGTGCACATCTGCAACCCGCCGGCCTTTCACGCCCGGACCGTCTATATCAACCCCCAGGACGGCAAGAACCTGAACCGCGTCTTCCCCGGAAACCCCGATGGGACGTCCTCGGAGAGGATCGCCCATACCTTGTTCAGTAATGTGATGAAGGGGTCGGACGCTTACATCGACCTGCACGGCGGGGACATGATCGAAGACTTGATCCCCTTCAGCATCGTCCCGGGCGTCGGCGAGGAGAGCTACCTCGCTAAATGCCGTGATCTGGCCAACGCCTACGGCATTTCCTACGTCGCCCCGTCGCGGACCGCGGGCGGCAACGGGACCACCGGCGCGGCGTCGGACGCCGGGATCCCCTGCATGCTGGCGGAATCGGGTGCCGTGGGGCAGCTGGACGAACCATCGGTGCAGCTCCACCTGCGCGGCCTGGAGCGGGTCCTGAAGCTCTTGAAGATGGTGGACCCCTCCTTCAAACTGTCCACTCTCGGTGAACCTGGGGAGATCACCTGGCTGACCCAGTTCAACTGGACGCGGTCGGAATGGACTGGTCTCTTCTACAGCTTTGTGAAGGTCGGGGCCACGGTGAAGGAAGGCCAGGTCGTGGGCGAAGTCCGCGACTACTTCGGGAAACTCATGGCCACCATCAAGGCACCGGTCGGCGGCGTCATCTTGTTCATGGTGAGCTCGCCGGCCACCAGCCCCACCAGCCCGATGTTCGCTATCGGGTAGTCGTCAGGGACAGGAAGGTCCTGGCGGGCGGTGTCCGCAAGAGGAAGAGCGCATCGTAGCGTCACGGGGGGCCGGAGATCCGGCTCCCTTTCAGTTTGTTTGTCAGCTGAAGATCCCCCATGATCGTCGGCCGGTAGGTGCCCTCCGGCAGGATTCTACCGGTGCGCGTAGAATTTTAAGATAATTAAGTGAAATGTACTCTCGAATCGCCCCCGTGTTCTTCGCACCCAACCGTCTTCAGTTCACGCCCTGTCTGTACCCCGTGAAGCAGTCTGGCAGTATCGACCGACAGCGCTGTTGTGCCGTGCCCCGCTCCCCCGGTCACGGGCGGAACACGGCGGGAAGACAAGACCAAGGGGGTGGGGCTCTCCCGAGTAGATCGGTTCCCTTCACGCATCCGGCTGCAACGCTGTCCGAATCGACACTTCTTGGAGGTGAGTGCCTTGGGTACCCTTTTTCTGGCGGCGGCCGCAACCGCGCCCACACCGGGCCTGTTCGGCTTGGTAACCAGCAAGATGGCCTTCCAGTTCCTTCTGGTGGTGGCCTATGCCCTGGCCGTCTACATCTTGGTAAGACGGGCCCGCGCGGGCCTGCCGGTGCCGCCCATCCGGAAGATTCCAGGGTTGGAGGCCTTGGAGGAATCGGTGGGCCGGGCGACCGAGATGGGGAGGCCGCTCATGTTCATTCCCGGTATCGGCGACCTCAGCGATGCTCAGACGTACGCCGCCTTCGCTGTGTTATCCCACACGGCCAAAGCCTGCGCCCGGTACGACACGCGGATGATCGTTACGAATGCGAGTTACCTGGCTCAGCCTGTGACCGAGGAGATCGTCCGGCAGTCCTACCTCGAGGCCGGTCGGCCGGAGGCCTACAATCCAGAAGACGTGAGATATCTGTCCGGGGACCAGTTCGCTTGGACGTCGGCCGTTATCGGTATCATGCACCGGGAAAAGTCGGCGGCCAACATCATGGTCGGAGTTTTCGCCGCCGAGGCCCTGCTCTTGGCTGAAGCTGGGCATCAAGTCGGCGCGGTCCAGATCGCGGCCAGCACCAACACCTTTCAACTGCCCTTCTTCTTCGTGGTCTGCGACTACACCCTCATCGGCGAGGAGATGTACGCGGCCGGCGCCTATCTGGCCAAGGAACCGACCCTCACCGGTACGGTGGGCGCCCAAGACTGGGGCAAGATGCTTCTTCTGGCTATAGTGGTTCTGGGCACGATCCTTGAGACGGTTGGGAGCAAGTGGCTCCGCAACCTCCTGGCCAAGTAGGGGAAAGGGGGAATCGCTCGTGGGTGCGCTGAAGAAGCAACTGCCGCTGGTCCTGGTTTTCGTCACGGCCTTGATCCCGATCCTGGGACGCTATGTCGCGGTGGGCCCCTTTCCGTCCCTCCTGACCGGGACCGCCAAATGGTTTCAGACCGCGTCGAACTTCGCCTGGCTGCTGGGGGCCATCAACCTTTCCATCGTGTACGTGAGTCAGGTCCGGAAGAAAAGGACAAACTGGATGTTCTCTCTCTACGCCCTGGTCGTGATGTGGGGCTATTCGGCCCTGGGGATCATCCAGACGAATCAGGGCGTCGCCTACCGGTGGCTCTTTAATGCTTTCTATAACCCAATGGTCGCCACCATGTACTCCATCCTCGCCTTCTATATCGTGTCCGCCGCTTTTCGCAGCTTCCGCGTGCGGACCGTCGAAGCTACCGTACTTATGGGCTGCGCCGTCCTGGCCATGCTCGGACGGGTACCGGTCGGCAAGATCATCTGGTCACAAATACCCGACATATCCCAGTGGTTCCTCAATGTCCCGAACACCGGCGCCATGCGTGGCATCCTGCTTGGGGTCTACCTGGGCGGGTACGCGACCATGATCCGGATCATCATGGGACTTGAGCGGGCCTACTTGGGTGAGCGGTGAGGGGGCGACAGCGATGAGTATCTGGCGATCCCTTGAGAACATCGACCGTCGGTGGATATACCTCCTCCTCGCGGTCGTTATGGTGGTACCCTTGATCAAGCCCCTCGGGCTGCCCATCGACGTGGTACCGGAAACCAGGACCGTCTTCGAGACCATGGACCGGTTGCCTCCGGGGTCGGCGGTTATGGTTTCCTTCGACTTCGACCCCAGCGCCATTCCTGAACTCTTGCCCATGGGCCGGGCGGCCATCATCCACGCTTTCAAGAAAAACTACCGGTTGGTCCTCTTCGGGAACTGGACCCAAGGCCCCATGCTGGCCCAAGACCTGGCTGAACCCATCGCCAAGAAAATGGGCAAAGAGTATGGCAAGGATTGGGTGAACCTGGGTTACAAGCCAGGGGGCTCGGTAACCATACGCCGGATGGTGGACGACCTCTGGGACGGCGCCGCGAATGTGGACATCAAAGGGAATTCACTGGCGAGCCTGCCCATCATGAGCAAGATACGGAAGCTCACCGACATCGCCGTTGTCTTTTCTTGCACTGTGGGCGGCAGCGGGATGCAGTTCTGGCTGGAGTATCTCGGCCAGCCCAACGGCGTGCCCATAACCGGTGGCGCCGTGTCGGTGATGGTGCCCGGTTATATGCCGTATGTGAACTCCGGGCAGTTCAAGGGCATCCTGATGGGTCTGCGCGGGGCGGCGGAATACGAGATGTTAGTGGGCGCCCCGGACAAGGCCGTGGCCGGGATGGACGCGCAGTCGGCGTCCCATCTGCTGGTCATCGTCCTGATCATCCTCGGGAACGTCGGTTACTGGGTTCAGCGGCGCGCCAAGGCCGCGCAGCCTTAGGGGGTGAGTAAACGTGGATTCGCATACGGCGCAGGTCTGGATCGCCGCTCTCTCGACTCTGGCGGTGTTCTCGTTCCTCTATAGGGAAAACCCCGTCTACCGTTGGGCGGAGCACACCTTCGTCGCCATGGCCGTGGCCCATGGCGTGGTCATGACTTGGGACAACTGGATCAAGCCCACGATCACGAAAGATATCCTGAAGGATGGCAAGTACTACCTCCTAACAGCCGTGGTGGTGGGGCTGTTCTTCTATGCCCGCTACTTCAAGGGTGGGGCCTGGCTTACCAGGTGCGCCATCGCCATGACGGTGGGCTACTGGGGCGGATACATGCTGGGGTACAGCCCCGCCGTCCTCGTGGGGCAGCTGACCGGTAGCTTCTACAAGCTCAGTCTGGCACCCAGCGGGATCAACAACACGATTACCTTCCTCACCCTGGTGTGCACGCTGACGTATTTTCTCTTCACGATCCGGCAGGAGAAGAACCCGGTGGTGGCCATCCCGGCCAACATCGGCCGTTGGGCCATGATGGTCGCTTTCGGCACCGCCTTCGGCAACACGATCATGGCGCGCATGTCCTTGTTCCTGGGCAGACTGCAGTTTCTTCTCGGGGATTGGCTGCACGCGATCAAATGAAGAATGGAAGCGGGCCGCCATCCCTCGATCAAGGGGGAGTCGGACCTGCGGCCTCCGTCTGCCAAAAGACCTGTGGGAGCCCGTCGGGCTCCCACAGGTCCGGCCGTGATCGGCCAGTTGATCCACAGGCCGTCGGTGGCCATGTAGGGCCTTGGCCATCAGCGACTAGCGGGTCTCGGACTGGACTTCCTCCTGCACTTGGTCGAGGTCGGGCCCACCTTTGGCCTCTTTCTCGCCCGGCTCGGCTTTGGTGGCCTTCTCCTCATCCGCACCCTGGCTATCTTGGGATAGGACTTTCCCGTTACCGGCGTCGACCTTCACTTCAGTGGCGCTGTTGGCGGTTTGGACTTCCACGCTGTAGACCACATTCCCGTTCTCGTTGTCCAGATCGACCTTGACCACGGTGCCCGGCACCGCTGCCAGGGCGGCGGCCTTGGCCTGCTCCGGCGTGATCTTGGCTAGAGCCTGAAGCGCGGCATCGGTGCCGTCTTCGCCTTTGGCCGCGCCATTGTCCTCGGTCCCCTTGTCCGCCGCATCCTGCGGGTTCGGAGCCTGGACGCTGGACGTATAGACTGGCTGACCGCCCTGCTGCTGGTCGGCGGCCTGGGCGGTGGCTTGGGTCGCGGTCTGGGCCGCCGCGGCCGCCCGTACGGAGGTGGTGTACCCTGCCAGCACTCCCAGGCCGACGACGCCTCCAAACAGGAGCATCCCGATGGTGGCCGAGGCTAGGATCTTGCTTTTCATGATTTTCCTCCTCACATTTGTTAGGATTGGCTTGACAGTCACTTGGGTATCGCTTCCGTAGACAATATAACAACCGCCCTTGAGAGAGGCCTTAGAGTCTCATTAGAAAATCATTAGAACCGAATCTAAGGTCGCTCTAATCGTGAGCGTCTACAATCATTATCACGATAGCTTCACGGCGGCCGGAGTGGGGTGACGGCGTGGACGAGCGGACCGATATGCAGCGCATCCTGGTGGTTGAAGACGAGGCGAGCCTCGCCCGAGCTCTTCAACTGGAACTCGAACATGAGGGGTATCAGGTCCAAGTGGCCGGCAACGGCTACGAGGCGGTCGCCCGGGCGTCGGAAGGCAAGTGGGACTTGATCCTGCTCGACGTCATGCTCCCCGGTCTGGACGGATTCGAAGTCTGCCGTCAGGTACGTAAGCGCTCCGCGGTACCTATCGTGATCTTGACCGCCCGGGAGGCTCTAGGGGATAAGATCACCGGCCTTGACGCCGGGGCCGACGACTACGTGGCCAAACCCTTCGCCATCCAAGAGCTGTTGGCGCGTATCAGGGCTCGGCTGCGCCGGTCGGGCGCCGCCCACCAGGACGGCGACCGGCTAGTCGTCGGTGACTTGGTGGTATGCCGCGACACGCATACGGTTTCGCGAGGTGGTCGCCCCATTGCCTTGACCAGGCGGGAGTTTGACCTCCTGGCCTATCTGGCCGAGAACGCTGGATTGGTGCTGACCCGCGACGCCATCCTCAACCGTGTGTGGGGATTCGACTATTACGGCGAGACGAATATTGTCGAAGTCTACATCAGGTACCTGAGAGTGAAGGTCGACGAACCGTTCCCGGTCAAACTCCTGCAAACGGTCAGAGGCGTCGGTTACACCCTGAGGGAAAGCTGATGCGGTTGCCGTCGATCCATTCTCTCTCCTGGCGCCTGACTATGGCCTATACGGCTCTAGTCACCGCCGTGCTGCTGGTCTTCGGCCTGGTAGCTTACTTCGGGGTCCGCTACGTTCTGTTCTCGGCGGCGGCCCGCCAGATCGAGGCTACCCGCATCACAGTGACAGGCCTGACCGAGACCGGTGCGGACCAGGAAGGGGACTACAACCATGTGGACTTGGAGGATCCGGCCATCACCGCAGCCTTGGGGGGTGGCCCCGTTTGGGTGCAGATCGCGACTCCGGATGGAAAGGTGCTGAACCGTTCACGGACCTTGGACAAGGGGATCGCCCTCCCCACCTATGTCGGGCCGGCTACCCGAATGAAGATCGGGGAGAACGACTTTCTGCTGACGGGCGGATACCTGGCGCCCGGAGCCACCCTGCAGATAGCCCGGTCCCTGGAGCGCGAGGACGAGTTCCTATCTTCCCTGGCCCAGGTCCTTCTCCTGGTGGGCTTGGCCGGCCTGGTACCCGCTGTCGTCGGCGGCCGGGCTATCGCCCATCGGGCGCTGCGTCCCATTGAAACCTTGACCCGGACCACGCGGGGCATCACCGTGAGCGATCTCGGCCGGCGGATCCCTCTCGCCGGGCCCCGGGACGAACTGCACGTGTTAGGAGAAACAGTCAACGGGATGCTGCAGCGGCTGGACGACGGCTTCCGCCGCCAAAAGGAATTCGTGGCCGCGGCCTCCCACGATCTGCGTACTCCGCTTACGGTCATCCGGAGCTACAGCGACCTGCTGGAAAGGTGGGGCGCTTCGAACCCGGAGGTCGTGGCCGAGTCCTCCCGGGCCATCGGTGGAGCGGCCTTCACCATGGAGCGCTTGGTCCAGGACCTTCTTCTCTTGGCCCACCTGGACATCAAGCCGAAAATGGAAACCACCCGGCTGCGGCTGGATGAACTGGCGGCGGAGACGGTGAAAGAGGCCCGAGCGATCGCCCCGGATGTCGAGGTGGCGGAGAAAGCGACACTACCTGTGGAAGTACTGGCGGACGAAGCCTACATCCGTCGCGCCGTATGGGCCCTGGTGGATAACGCCCTGAAACACGGCGGGCCCAAAGTGGAGGTCTCCACCGGTCTGCTGGGGACTGAGGCTTTTCTGAGCGTCACGGACAACGGGCCCGGTCTTACGCCCGAAGAACTGTCGCGGATCTTCGAACGTTTTTACCGGGCCGACCGGGCCCGCACGAAAGGTAAGGGTTTTGGGCTGGGCCTTCCCACGGCGCGGGCTATCGTTGAGGCCCACGGAGGACGGATAGAGGCGCAAAGCGGACCCGGCCAAGGAACTCGCTTCACAATCTTGTTGCCCCTCGCCTGGAGCGGCGGCCAAGAGGGAGCGGCCCGGCCACCGAGGGAATCACGGGGGAAGGCTCAGTGAATATGGAATCCGTACTGCTCCAACGTCTGACTTCGTTTGTGGTTTCCAGTGGCATGCCTGGGCTCTTTGTCACTATGGCGCTGGAGGGCGCCGGCCTCCCCATTCCAAGTGAAGTGGTTCTCCCCTTCGCCGGCATCATGGTGTCCAGCAAACTCCTGGCCTTTTGGCCGGTGGTGCTCTGGGCCAGCCTGGGGCAACTGGCGGGCGCTCTGTTGACCTATGGCCTCGGAAAATACGGCGGAGCGTTCTGGGTGAGCGGGCACGGCCGGCTGGGAAAAGCGGCCCTCGCATCCGCGGAGAGATGGTTTGATCACCACGGAGAGTTAGCCGTCTTCGTCTGCCGCCTTCTGCCGGGCGTCCGTGGGGTGATCTCCGTTCCCGCGGGTTTTGCGCGTATGCCTTGGAACCGGTTCTTGCCGTATTCCCTGGCGGGCATCATCCCTTGGACGGTGGCCTTGGTGCTCGCCGGCGCGAAGTTCGGTGAGCTGTGGAGAAAGGCTCCGGGGTGGAGTGTAGCCTTTCGTGCGGCCGGGCTGGCGGGAATTGTCGCTGTGGCGTGCTTCGCGGTGTGGCAACTCCTGCGCTTGAGGTCAAGCTCGTGAGGGCGGGGGAGTAGTGGCGCGCCCCGAGTCATCGTTTTGACGTGCACGACGGTTCTGTGCTAGAATTGTTTGCGCGGCTCTCGTCAAGTTCGCCGACATTATGTAACGACGGGGACTTCCGCCAACGCGGGTGTAGCTCAATGGTAGAGCGCGAGCCTTCCAAGCTTGATACGTGGGTTCGATTCCCATCACCCGCTCAGAAGATGATGAACGCGCCGGAAGAGCGCAACGTTTGAAGAACCGCGGTCCCGCCCTGGAGCGGCGCCGCGGTTCGTCTTTTTCCAGAGGTTAACAGGCAGAAACAAAGGGTGAGGCGCCGTATTCTTACTGTTGTGTTATAATGTTGCCTGTTTGCGGCAAAGACAACAACAGTCTTCCCGAGCAGCAGGGATGGGGCACTACCTATGAATAGCAGACCTTCGCGCCGCACCGGCCTGTTCGATGCTTTGGGCGCCAGTTGGACCAGTTGGGTCATGAACTGGCTGGGCCGGTACACCGGGCGCATGGACCGCACCCGCGACGGACGCAATATCCGCCTGAACGTCCTGCACGGAGTGGCGTCAATTCTAACTCTAAACATGGTCCAGCCCTTCATCGGGATACTGGCCGTGAAATACAATGCTTCCAACTTCCAGGTCGGCCTACTGTCCTCGGCGCCGGCGGTCGTCAGCCTGATCGCCATGATTCCCGGGGCTCGTTATGTCGACCGCTTCCCAAGGAAGAAGAGAATCACGGCCCTCTTCATGCTGGGCCACCGCGTTTTCTACTTGCTGATGGCCTTCATTCCTTTCTTCACCCCAGACCGGAGGGCGGCCTTGCTCGTCGGCGCCATCGCCATCATGAACCTGCCCGGCGCCATCAGTAATGTGGCCTGGCAGGCCTTCGTCGGCGGCATCATCCCCCCGGAGATGAGGGCGACCGCCTTTGCGGCGCGGAACCGGCTGATGAATGTCGTCGGTACGGTAACCGTCTTGGCCGTTGGGCGAGTCTTGGACTGGCTCAGTTTTCCCTTAGGCTATCAAGTCGTTTTCGCCGGCGCTTTCGTCATGGCGCTGCTGGAAATCTGGGTTTTCAACCACCTCTCCGAGCCCGATCCGGCGCAGACTGCCGAATGGCAAGCCCGGAGCGCTGCCGCGGCTACCGCTACCGGCAATA
The DNA here is from genome assembly GCA_021791495.1 of Bacillota bacterium. GTDB lineage: Bacteria > Bacillota > Sulfobacillia > JAJYWN01 > JAJYWN01 > JAJYWN01. The sequence continues at coordinate 15,476 of JAJYWN010000006.1, read as the reverse complement.
GCGAGCCAGTCTCCGCAACCGCGGCCACACCCAACGAGGCACCCGGGCTGTGGAGCGGCCTACGCCAGGCGGCTGCCGGGATCATGGCCCACCCGCGGTTCTTGCGCTACACCGCTGCTTCCATGCTCTTCTACCTTATGTGGCAGATCCCGTGGCCCTTGTTCACGCTGTATCAGGTCCGGGTCCTCGGCGCCAACAACACCTGGGTGAGCCTGCTGAATCTGGCCAACACGGGCGGTTCCATCGTCGGATATGGCTTCTGGGCCGACTTCGCCGACCACCACGGGCATCTGCGCACTCTGTTTGTGGCCAGCTTGGGCATCTTCCTAGTGCCGCTGGCCTACGCCTTCTCGCACAGCCTGGCCATGGTGGCCGCGGTGAACCTGATGACCGGGGCCATCTTCTCCGGCGTGAACCTCTCGCTTTTCAACTACTTGCTAGAGGTCACTCCCGAGCACCGCCGGACCACCTACATCGCCTACTACAACACCACCGTGAACATCGCTTCGATCATCGCCCCGCTGGTGGGTGTAGCTTTCCTGAACTGGCTGGACTTCAAGTGGGCCTTCATTCTCTGCGCCGCCCTGCGTTTCATCGGGAGCTTCATCTTCGACATCGTGCACCGTATCGAACGGGCGCAGGCCCGACGACAAGGAGTGCCGCCGGCGGCGGCGGTCGGTGGCTCGGCGGCCACGCCCAGGGCTTAGAGCGTCCTCCCACCATCCTCTCCTCTCCGCTCCTCTCCTCTCCTTTCCGCGCCCCCCCTTTAGGAAACACAAAGTGATACCCAGATGCATCCAAAAGGATGTAAAGGTTTGATATTACGCGGCCGATAGATATTTTGGATTTCACTTACACTGGGAAATAGGCGTTCATTTCCAGGCGCGCCCTGTGCATTAAGCGCGAAAGGCAGTGGTGTGCGATGTCCAAAAGTCGCGGGCTGAGAAGCAGAGTAATGGTGACTGTGGTTGTCTCCTTCGTCCTATTGGCCGTTGTCGTAGGGACAGGATACTACCTACTCCTGGGAAGCGTGAGCCGGTACGATCGCCTAGTATCGACGCAGTTGGCCAACGAGGAGAAGGTCCTCATGCTGAAAACGACCTTCAAGACCCAAGTTCAGGAGTGGAAGGATGTCCTCCTGAGGGGCGCCGATCCCGCCAGCCTGGACAAGTACTGGAAGGCCTTCCAGGATGAAGAGACCAAGACGGCGGAATTGGCCGCCGCGCTGGCCAAGAGCGTCACCACTCCCGCGGCGCGCGACCTCCTCCGGCAGTTCAGTTCGGCTCATCAGCAACTGGGCACGGGCTACCGGAAAGGCCTTGACGCTTTCAAGGCGGGTGGTTACGTCCCCGCGGTCGGCGACTCCGCCGTGAAAGGGATCGACCGGGCGCCCACCGACCTCCTTGACCAGACCGTCGCCGCCCTGGAAAAGGACGCCCAGGCCACCATCGCCGCTGCCCAGAGGAGTTCAAAAAACGCTCTCCTCGTCGGTCTCTTCGCCTTGCTGGGCGCCGTTGGGATAGCCGTCTTCATGGCCCTCAAGCTGGCCGCGGACATGGACCGCACGGTCATGCCGGTGGTACAGGCCGTCGCCACCGCGCAAGAGATCGCCGGCGGCAACTTGACCATTGAAGAACTGAAGGTCTCTGGGAACGATGAAACCGGGCGGATGGCCGCGGCCTTCAACCAGATGGCCGGTAACCTGCGGAGTCTCATCCGCCAGGTGGGAGAAGCGGCGCAAACTGTACTTTCCTCGTCGGAGGAGTTGTCGTCGATGGCCGGTGAGTCCGCCACCGGAGCCCTTGGCGCCAGCGATGCCCTGACCCAACTGGCCAACAGCGCTTCGGAACAGGCTCGCGTGGCCGGCGAAGTCCTAGCCACCACAGAGCGGTTGCAGCAGGCCATCTCCCAGATCGCCGTCGGCGCCCAGAAGACGGCTGGGGAAGTCCAGCAGACGTCACAGCAACTGACCGAGATGGTGGCAGCGGTGGAAGAAGTGGCCGAAAGTGCAGGCGCCGTGTCGACCAACACTACCAAGGCGGCCGCGGTGGCCAAGAATGGCGCCGAGGTGGTCTCGCGGGCCATGGCCAGTATGGGACGAATCAAGGACGCGGTGGGTAAGTCCGCCGACCACATGCGGAGACTGCGTACCCTCTCCGCCCAGATCGGCGAATTGACCCAGGCCATATCCGGCATCGCCGAACAGACCAATCTCCTGGCGCTGAACGCGGCCATCGAGGCGGCCAGAGCCGGCGAGCAGGGGCGCGGCTTCGCGGTGGTGGCCGACGAAGTCCGCAAACTGGCCGAGCGGTCGTCGGTCTCAGCCAAGGAGATCGTCGACCTCATCGGTCAAATCCAGAGTGGCACCTCTGAAGCGGTGGAGGCCATGGAAGTGGGCACCGCCGAGGTCGAGGCGGGTGTCGCCATGGCCGGGGACGCTGGAGGCGCCCTCCAGAAGATCCTGGGAGTGGTGGAGAGAACCGCGGAGGACGTGCATGGCATCTCCGCCGCGGCCCAGCAACTGCGCGCCAGCGCAGAGACACTGGCTCACGCTTTCGATACGGTGGCGGCAGTGGCCGAGGAGAACACGGCGGCGGCTGAGGAGATGTCCGCCGGTGCTACTCAGGTGACCACCGCTGTCGAACACATCGCCAACATGACCAGGGACAACGCCGGCGCCTTGCAGGAGGCCACGGCCACGGTAGGTGGATTGCACTCCACGACCGAGAACGTGGCGGGGTCGGCCCACGGGCTGGCCGAAGTAGCGCAACGGCTGGAAGAGAACGTGAGCAAGTTCCGCCTGTAGAAACGCTCGGCCGGCCGGTCGCCGGCGGCACGGCGCAGGTGTCGTTCTACCGCCCAGACCGGAATAGCTCGAGGTCGCGTACGATCGTATCACGGTGGAATCTCTCGTGGTACATGAACCGGCGAAACAGCTTACGGGGCGTCCAAACCTCCCTGTCCGCGGTCCTGACGGCTGCCCTTTCTTCCGCAGTCAGGTTGCCCAACCGTTCCAAAGCCAGGTTACGGTTGAGGGCAAGTCTGTCCCATACATCCGTAGAGTTACGGAGCCTGGGCAGGTCCGTCCAGAAACGGCTCAGGTACCAGCGGTCACAGGCCGCTATGTGCTTCAACTGTTCACCGATGGTCATCCGCCGGGGAAGGGAGCGGAAATCGTAAGCATCCAACGGGATGCGCCCTTTCAGCGTCCACAGGGTGTCACGCAGGTGTTCCAGGATGGTCAGGAAACCGGGCAGTTCATTTGGGATCACCGGTTCCAGGTCGCGCCTGAAAGTAGCCCGGGTATTGCCATTGGCGACCACCCCGCGGCGAGAGATCGTTTCGATTATGTCAATTTGAGGCGTCTCGACGGGAGACCACTGGTCTTTCAGAAGCCCGAGGCAGTCGCACTCGGCCAGGAAGTGCCGCAGTTGCGACGCCTCGCTCGAGCCGGCGGCCAAGGCCCCGGCGACGTTCTGGCCACGGCAGAGGAGCCCGGGCGGATCACTGGTGAACAAGAGACAACCGCCGTCCTCGCCTACCTCTGCGTACACCTGCAGGACCGCCATAGCGCAACGCACCTCACCATCCGGAGTTGACACCGAACATACATTCGCTATCAGATTATGCGGGTCATCTGCCTGCTTCTCGTGTTATAATGTCAGGCGACAAGTTTGGCGGCAATTATTGACCGACCTGGCCAATCCGCCGGTTTGACTTGAGGCTCAGGCTGACGGTAAAATGATGGTTGGCGCGATGCAGGCCGACTCGTGAACTCAGGGGATGCGCCTGTAGCTCAGTGGATAGAGCAGCTGCCTTCTAAGCAGCTGGCCGCATATCCGCTTTCTAGCAGGGCTTAGGGCGCAGACACTCCGATAGAGAAGGTGCCTCTTCCTGGCAAAGGGAGGGGCCTTTTTGTTACCCATTGAGACTGCAAGTGAGCTATTCCTGGTCAGGTGTAGGCAGGCAGGGCACAGCCCAGCAACGCTGGTGACGTATGACAAGACCCTGAGGCAGTTCTCGGAATACCTCAAGTCGCAAGGCACTGAATCCGCTGATAAGGTGACAGCTGCCCAAGTCTACGGCTTTGTAGATAGTGAGCCTGGGCGGACTGTCGCCACGGTCAACAGCTACATTCGCAGGCTAAAGACCCTGTTCCGCTTCCTTAGCGAAGAGGGCTATGTTACCACCGTCCTCAAGCTGCGCATGCGTAAGGAATGGCCCAGGGTACGCCAGTTTCCGTCTCCCAAAGACTTCTCCAAGTTACTCTCCTCATTCCCAGATGGGAAATCCCCGTTCATTACCTGCCGAAACCAGTTCCTCACCCGCTTCTTGGCCGACACCGGACTAAGGATAGGGGAGGCCTGTGCTCTTACCCTCGAAGACGTTGACCTTAGGGCCAGGGCGGTTCTGGTCAGAAAAGGAAAAGGCAACAAGTCCAGGTTGGTTGCCCTATCGTCGACGCTCCTCCCGGACTTAGTGAGGTACCTTCGAGAGCGGGGCATGCACACCAAGGATGACAACCCCTATGTGTTTCCGGGAGAGCGTTCTCAGGACATGACCGTCCACGCTTACCAGCAAGCCCTGAGACGTGCCTGTCTACGTTCAGGAGTTAAGATCTCGCCCCATGGGCTCAGGCACTATCACGGGACTATGTGGGCCGAAGCGGGCGGAGACCTGGTCACGCTACAGCACCAATTGGGGCACGAGTCCCTTTCCACCACGGCACGGTACCTACATGAGAGCTTCGATAGTGCAAGAGCCAAGCATGACGAGTTCACTCCTGTTAAGGCTTGGCCCAAGCTGGGTGGGGTTACAGGTGAAAGACGCAGAGGCCCACGTGTTAGCTAAGGCTTGCGGTCAAACAACAATGAATGGAGGATGCACAAAACATGCCTGACACATCGGAAGATGAACAGAAACTGCAAGAAGCAAGAGGTTTTATGGGCTGCCTCGGGATTGTGGCCTCTATAGCAGCAGTGATGGTGGTAGTCGGCTGGGTCCTGTCCAAACTACCGTGGGGGAATATGACGGCCGAGCCCTACAAGAATGTGGCTCCTAGCTCTTCAACGTCTCAGTCATCTACTTCCAGAAACCCACCTGTTCCACCTCAGACTAACTCTCAGACTGGCTCGTTTAATAGCCCCGCCCCCGCCAAACCGGTGATAAAGGTAGCTCTAAACGGGCCGAAGTTCAACTCTAAGACCTTGCGGGTGGGCGAGAAGCTTACCGTTGCGCTAGAGGTGGAGAACCTAAGCGACCAAACCCTAAAGGGTCTTGTCCTGGATTCCAGTGGCTGGCGTGATGTCACCATAGCGCACGTTACCGGGGGACGGCTAACAACGAACGGGAATCTTGCTTGGTTTGGAGATGGTGATGTTGAGATCCAAGCCGGGGGACGTTGGGGCTTCATGATAGTCGCCTATCCCACAAAACCCGGCTACTACGAATTCGACTTCACAGCCATTTCCGCAGGGGCAAGTCTGACCACGGCAGATAGCAAGAGGGTAGAGGCCATAGGGACTGTCACCGTTGTTCCATGAGTCATTTGGCTAGTGGGACGGGGAGACGGGAGGGGGGCACTTGCATAAGCGTGACCCCCCTTCCCGCCTCGCCCTACCGGTGCGCAAGACGAAGTTAGGCTCTGTAACCTTGATGATCCTCGGTACCAAGGAGGTCGAACCTGCCTGGTTCTTGAGGATATTGGCTTTTCAGGAACTCCATCAGCTTTTTCGGAAGGGGGGCTATTGGTGTCTCCCCTAGAGCCCGTCCATCAGCCCATGAAAGCCTATAGTCCTTGGTGCCTGGCGGAACCATGACATATATGTGGTAGTTCACCAGGTCTACTTCAGGTGCAAGGGGAATGAAGCTCGGAAAGTCCACTCCCATCCTGCTAAAGAGCATTGTCCTCAGGCTTTCATCCTGCATCTCTACAGTCTTGGGGAATGGGCCAAAGCGGCTCTCTAATTCCTTGAAGCCCTTTCGCCCTAACCAGTCACGCTCCACGTTTAGAACGGCCAGCCCCGCCAGGGACTTAATCGTGACCTCCAGCCGCTCGATCTCCACTGTCTGAAAGAGGTTCACCAGTCCCGTCTTGTCAAAGTCCTTCCTCCATTTCCCCTCCTCATAGGCCTGCGTGTTTCTTGGTATGGGTGCCACAGCGTACCCAAGCTTCCTCAGTCTCAGTGCCTCACTCATTAGTTCATCCTCGAATTCCATTTATTGCATCCCTTTCTGAGGGCTCCCATTTGTATTCCCGGTCATTGGGTCCACTCATCAACTCTATAAGCAAACGTTCGCAAGATCGTAGGGACCACGGCCAACGGTTTGCCATCCGGCCTTAGTGGGCGGAATACCTCAACGCTCTCGGGCGATATCCCCCGTGAGCACCCCACCCCCCTTCCAAGAAAAAGACCCCCCGGGGGGAGGGGGGGGGCAATTGGACAGTTGCTAGCCTTCGACTGGGGACTGAAGGAGGATAGTCGCTAAGTGAGCAGGAAGAGCTACGGGAACCCTGCTGAGGCAAGGGCTCACACCTTGCAGGACTGGCCTCCTTTGGGTTGCCTTTGCCTTCAGTGGGGTTTCCACCTTGCGCTCGGCTATCTGTCCCAAGCTCAACCATGGCTTGGCCAACAGCCCAGTTCGACCAATGATAGCTGGGCTTGGTTTCGTTGATCTAACGGGAGAGAATGTGGAGAAGGAGTTGGGGGATATTGGCCAGCCCGCAGCTTGAAAAGACTTTGACAGCCCTCGCCGGAGAGTTTCTTGTCGCCGGGCAACTGTGCCTAAAGGGATATGTGGCATCCCTGACCCTTAAGAACTACCCGGAGGTGGACATCTTCTGTCTAGACCCTGCCACGAAGGAGCAGGTGGCGATTCAGGTAAAGACCAAACGCAGAGGTCGTGAGTACTACATCCCCGAGAAGGAACAGCAAGTCCCATTCGTGTTTGTCTACATTCGGGGCGAGGATGTGGAGTACTATGTGGTTCCAGGAAGAGACGTCTCCAGACTCGCCAACGAAGAAAGAGACCGGTATTTGGCACGCCACCCTCATGTAAACCCCAAGCAGCCGCTCATGCTCAGCGTCACGAACCTTGGCGATTACCTTAACCGTTGGGAGCTACTCTGGAGGCAGAGCTCATAGTTGAGGAGCTCTCCTTCACCGAGAAGCAGAAGCTTATGCCTTCCTTCCGTTAGCGGACGTTAAGGAGTGGCGAGGTAGTGGACATGGGTCTGGCGCAGGTGACGTGGCTGATGGGACACACCTCGCCCCCTTCTCGAAAACGACCCTGCGGGATGGGGTGACGGCCAGGGCACGCCAGAGACACCAGCGGCTGTTTCCGGCACGGCTTCTCTTGGGGCAGGATAGAGACGCCGAACCAACGAACTATTTAGCCTCGTTTCATCTACGTGCCATATGGAGTGAAAGAGCCATGACTGTTAGCCTTCCTTGTGCTTTCACCTGTGCCGACTGCGGAATCAAGACGAAGATGAGGGGTCTTGCCGCTGACTTAGAGCCTCCCAGAATCGGTCCAGTCAAGATGCTTGTGGAGGCATTCCTGAAGTCTTACAACGCCCTCATTGCAGCAAAACCAGGTTGTCGGCAAGCTTTCCCACCGGAGATCGCATTACCGGCTCTTTTTGATCTCGCTGTATCAGCGGGATACGCCGAACGGATGGTTGCGAATGGGGGTTGGATCTATTGCGCCTCAGGTCCAAGCCTCTACTTCCCCTTCCTTGATACATGCCCCAAGTGCAGCATTGGCCAGATCAGACCAGTCTTGGGGATAAAGGGGCACAAACCCAATTCCGATCCCATTGGGCAGATATGTGGAGAGACCATCCTGGCGATCTTCTCGGAAGTGTTCAGACTCAAAGGCCTCAGTGTTAGGCTTGCCAAGAGCACCAATCGCCAGGGAGACGTCGATTTTGCCGTCTATGATGAGGCATTCCTAGCCCTGGCCGAAGTAAAGGCTTCCCCTCTTGTTCTCTATGCCATAGGGCTGCAACTCAAAGACAAGATGGAGGATGTAGTCGATGGAGAGAAAGTAGCCAAGGCTGACCATTCCCCGGCCACCATCCAGTCCGTAGAGTCAGCCCCAATGACGATGTATGTGGCCAACAGGAACCGTCACATTTCCATAGGCCCAAAGTCGCATGAGTCCTGGCCTTTCAAGGAGCTTTCCGAATACGTTGCAGACTTAGCGAATCTTGAAGTAATCCTTGAGGCTTGGAAGGAAGTCTACGACGGTTACGTATCCGAATGGGCAGGCAGTGCTGCACGTAATAGATGGATGACCGCCGGCTGCGGGGGAAAGGTCGACGATTCCAAGAACTTGCCTGGCCTGGACAGGACCGACGACATTAAGAAAGGTACATATCAGGTACTTAAGTATGGTACTAGCTATAAGGAACCGTGTACCAAACGTCTGGTAAGGGCCTTACTTGTTTCGAACCTCAAGCCTGTTAAGTCCTGGGTTCGCTATCTTGCGGACGTTCAGGATGTCCTCTGGACGAAGCCAAAGTACCGAAGAGAGGCTGAATCGCTTGACAGCAGTCTGGTGGCATTCCAGAAAGATGGCGTTTTTAACCTCTATGATGGAATCGTCTGCTTAACAGGGAATGTCGTTGGAGACGCCAAGATTGGACAGGTCTTTGACTGGCAGCCTTAGTCGGAGGGAACGGTAATTGACTCAGCCCCAGGCCACTTACTATCTCAAACTTCGAAATAACATCGAACTTGAGGACGATGTCCGCTTGGCAAAGCTGGAGCTTGAGGCGGTTACGCATTGCCAGGCAGAAGACATCAAAGACCTGTCAAGCGTCACTCAAGCTTACCCGTCGCTCGCAAACCTTGGCGGCCCCTGGAGCCTGCTGGAGCATAGACGGGGAGTGGGGCAGCAAGGTTTCTGTTTTTCTGGCTCTCTCAGTCTGTTGCCTGTCCTAATTCGACGGCTATCCTTTATTCAGAGTATCTCGGGTGTCATACATGCTACCTGCGATGTCCTGGCCCATTTTCAGGCCTTGCAGAACGATCACGGGCCGGTTGTTCGGGCTGCATCATTCGAAAACGGCGTTGTGTTCGTCGCAATACCGCACTATGCGCTGTTGGAACTCTCAGAGCATATTGTGAGCGGATCTAGAAGCTCGAAGGAAGTCCAGGACAATCTTAAGGGCCTCCTAGGATCATTGAACTCGACCTATGCTGCCGAAGACACCACTGCAAGCATCTTTGCGCCCAGGCAGTGTACGTCTCACCTGTCCCATGATATCCATTACTACAAGGCCAAGTTCTTCCCCCGTTTGGCTAGATGTCTTATAAACGTTGGAGTAGAGAACGTTCCGTCAAGGGATCACGTTGTTCTGGATGGGTTTGCCGGGAGCGGGACGGCACTCCTGGAAGCAAGTTTGTTGGGATTACCCAGCATTGGCGTCGATATTGACCCTCTTTCTGTTCTGATTTCTGAAGCCAAGACAGGAGTGTTAGGCCTTGCAAGCAGCGCCTTGGCTAATGAAGTGCCGAGACTGCGAGAACTAGCTCAAAGATCATGGGTTGGCCAGCCGAGCTTTAACTGGGATATGCCTTGGACCAATTCCCTGCAGGCTCCAACCAATGAGTCCCCCGAACGCCTTGTCCTCCCACCGTGGTTACTTAAGAACCGTAACATGACCCCCGAGATGGTTGAGACCATCTCTCGGGAGGTTGGCGCTCTTAGAGAGGTCATAGCTCAATCGGACCCCGCAATACGTCCTTTCGTAAGAGTCTTAGTTTCGGATGCGCTGTCTAAGCGACTTCGAATGCGGTTCATGGGGACCGGCGTGGGGAGATTCGCCCTCACGTTCTCTGCGAGGACAGCTATCCAGGTATTTGTGCGGGCACTCGAAAGATATGTCATTGTGTTGGCCTCATGGGAGTACCTTAGGGATACTCTGAGGCTTCAACCTGCTTCAACCGAAGTACTCGAAGGTGATGCCCGCTCACTGCCCTGTCTTCACAGAAGTCCCGACGTAATCGTGACATCTCCGCCTTACCTGCCTTCTTCAAGCGGTAGAGAGAGCTATGCTCAGGCAAGGGTCTTATCTTTGATCGCCCTCGGTTTCAGGGATAAGGCCAGTGTCGACAACTTGGTAGGCGAGTCGGTCGGAGCGATGAACGGAGGCGCCGAATCCTCCAGAGGTTTGACTGCTCGTGAGGCTGGTGTTGTGGAGTTTCTTCGTGGGGACGAGTTACGGTCCATCAAAGCAGAGCCGACTGCCCGTTACTTCTTGGATATGCGTAAGGCCTTCGCCGAAATGCGAAGGGTCTTGGCCCCAAATGGCGTGGCCATGGTAATCAGTGGCAAGCAGAACACCTTCTATCGATTCTCAACACGAGAGCCGCTGTTTGTAGTGCCTGCAGCTGAAGTCCTAGCAGAGGAAGCTCAGTTCTCGGGCCTGAAGGTTGAGGAGCTTCGGGACGTTAAGCTTGTGAAGTCTAATATGAATGCCAGACCCCGTTCACTGGATGACTATTACGAGACCATCCTCTTCTTAAGGAATGTGGGGTAATAGACCAAAAGGAGGCATCACGTGATAGAAGTCAGCCCGTACGGGAAGCTCTCCATACAGAAAGACACATTCGCTGTTCCCCAGGACGGACAGTACCATGTGGTCGAAGCAAGCAAGGTTGTCTTTAGCAGCCCAAACCTTGAAGAGGCAAGGCATTGGTTCAAAGAGAGGGAGAAAGAAATCAGGCCCTCTACAAACAACAACAATGACAATCGGCCCAAGAAGTCGGCAGATATCGATAATTGGCTGGACCGAAAGGCTGCCTACTGGTCAAACAGCGGTTCATTCAGGGGCGGCGGCCGGCTACGAAACAGATAGACCTTAAGGTCTGCTGTTGATTCCTCATTCCGTGAAAAGGTTGGGTCTGGAGTTCAGCTTCCCTCTTCTGGCATTGGGTTCTTTTTCAGTCCACTATCCCGTCAATACCCAGTGTCTTTGCATCACAAGAGCCTGGGCGCTTCTCACAGCTCGTAGGCAAGGTTGTTTCACCTGCTCAGGTGCTTGCCGTGAGCCGTCTCAGCCGCAATGATTTTCTCCATGATGTCATGGGCATAGGTCCCGAAGACTTCGTCCAGGAGTGGGAAGGCGTGTTCGTTAACTGAAGTGTCATGGGCCAAGTACGGACCCCAATCTGACTCTTCGCCTTTGGAGGATATGACCTCTTCCAAAGTAGCGCCGGAGAGCAGCTTTATGCCGAGAGCCTCCAAACTTGCCACATCCATGATCTGTGGCCTGAACGTAAAAACCTCATCTAGAGACGGTGCACCTTCAGGCACCTCAACGAGGGGAGAGACTATTCCCCAGTAGACAGACCCGCCTATTCTCGGAATCTCCCTGAAAGTTATGACGGCTCCGACCACGAACTTGCCCTTTCCGTCGCCGATGAGTGGCTCTAGAACCCCTCGTTTCAAGGCGCCCGCCACATTCCACACCTGAGATACTGCCTTGGCTACCTTTGTTGTGGAGTTATTGCCGGCAATTGCCGATTCCGAAAGGTACGTAGCGGTGTATTCGACTGCCTTGCAGTCAACGAGCAAGATGCAGGTGGGGAACTCCACCAAGTAATCGCAGACTTTCCCCGAAACCAGTTCCTTCATTTGGTCTTCGGTCAATAGGTTCACCACGTTGGGAAAAGCCCCCAGGACTCTTCCCACGTAGGTTTCAAAAGCGCTCCCATACTCCTCGCCGAATTCGTTGAGCCCATTCTGTCTGCACATGTCGTAGAGTCCTTGGCACGCACGTCCGAGAACAAATGGCCTATGCGACACTACGTAGTCCCCTCCTCCTAGGTCTATGAGGGGGGTTCTTACGAGCTGCGATGGGATGTTCCATTCCATGTGAGGGCCGTAGCTCTTTCGTGCTTCGTCGAAGCCTTCCTTAAGTTCCTGAACGCTCCGGGACAACTCTTTGAGGACTTTCCTAACTACATCCTCGGGATAGGTTAGGGCTTCAGATCTGAACAAGTAAGCCTCGTTCATTACTGGGGATTTCACAGCGGCCACACAGAACGTCAGTTCTATCCACGAGGCAAAGTCGAATCCATGCAGTGACACGAACTTAGGCAGGATAGTTGGGTAAGGGCTCTGGATGAACAGGCATATTGCCCTGGCGAAGTCATACTGGTTCCATCTCCGCTGAATCGGATACTGTGTCCGGATCATCTGCATTATCGCAAACTCCCGGTCCTTTGGGGTGCCTTTTTCGAGGCTCCTCACGATTACGGGGTCTGGATAGGCTTTATAGATGTCAATCAGTTCAGCCAAGAAAGCCTGGTCGACTGGATCATCATGCGTCCCATGGTAGGAGCAACACGCTTCCATGGAGTGTAGAATCATGTGGGGCGGCCACAGGGGCCAGACATCCCTAGCCTCATAGACACTCGCCAAGAGTGCAGAGGCTTGAGGCAGGTACGTTCGAGGCGAGACTCTACTGAGCTTCGTTTCGATGTCCTTCCTGAACCGGGATGCAAGTATTGCAGAGCCTTCATCCAATGGAGACTTAGCCACGCCAATTCTTCCTTTCAGGTTAAGCACTTGCGGTGGAAGGCCGCCTTTCACACACAACGTGTAACCTAGTTCGTCAGATCTAGACTCTAGCCTTGTGACTACTCGTCAAAGAATCACGTCGTGGTGAAGCCTGTTTAGGAGGATAGCCCGAATCGTGCTAGCATACCATTTGCCTCCACGTTTCGTGGGGACAGACTCTCGATTGAGAAGCTGAGCTATTCTCAGCATGGGGACACCCGTAGCGTCCAGGGACTTGATTCTCTCGACAATTGCCTCTTCGGTGAGGTTTGGCACCATTAGCTTGCCCCTCCGGTCGAAACCGTAGGGGAGATGGTTGTATACCTCCAGGTGGGCCTTCTTGTGGGATAGCGCTGCTTCCGTTCGCTCCCGAATGAGGTTTCTCTCCATCTCAGCAAAAGCAGCGGCCATTTGGAGGAACGCTTTCCCAGCAGCCGTTGAGGTGTTTACTGATAGATCCAGAAGGTGAAGGCCGACCCCGGCCTTGTCCCACTTCTCGACGTTTGCCAAGCAATCCAGAGTGTTACGGAAGAGACGGTCCAGCTTCACAGCTACAACGTGGGAAGCCCCTCCTGTGGCCAGCACCTTGAGTAACTCGGCCCCCTTGGGTCTCTTCTCAAGGGGAGTGCCGGCGCTGACTCCCTCGTCTCTAAGAACACCCACCAGGTCAAGGCCCTGAGAGGTGCAATATGCCTTCACCCTAGCGTCTTGAGCGGCTAAGCTGACTCCCTCATTGGCTTGGTCTTCCGTACTCACACGGATGTATGCCACAGCCTTTTTCGATGCCGTTAGTTCCATCGGACTTGTCTTCCTCTTTCGACCCAAGAGGTCACTCCTCCCGAAATAGGGGTTGACCCCATTGTACCTCTTACGAGACTGTATCTACAAGCATGTTCGTGCGTGTAAATTCCTTGCAGGTCTTACGCCTTGACCGGTGGAAAGAATCACTGGGGGAAGGTGAGTGGCATTGTCAGGTACCCTCAAGGGGCATACGGTAGAATCGGCAAAAGCACTCATAGAGACCGAAATAGGCAAGGCCGAAAAGCTTCTATCCCAGGACGTAACGGATGAGTCTTACAGGCGACAGACTGATGACTTTGACCTATGGGCTACGTATGTAAAAGAGCTACTGCGAAGCCTTTTCACCACAGACGAGTTCTCTGAGGAATTTACCAATGCAAAGCGGATTACGGCCCTTCAACTTGGTGCAGGTCTAAGAGTGAAGGCCAGAATGCAGGACAATAGGATTAGCGCCTGCATCCAGTATCTCAGACAACTTTGCGTCAGACTTCCGTTCCTCCAGGATAACGAAACCCCGGCCTCTGACAGGGACTCTGCACAGCCCTCGCCGGCTGGAATCTTCATCGTCCACGGTCATAATAAGGCACTCAAGTTTGAGGTAGCACGGTTTATGGAGAAGCTTGAGGTAGGGCCCATAATCCTGGATGAACAAGCCAATGAAGGCAAGACCATTATTGAAAAGCTTGAACGATACAGCAATGTCCAGTTCGCAATCGTTATGCTAACAGCCGATGATGAAGGCCGGGGCAAGGACTCGCAGTCACCTCTCGTCCAAAGAGCCAGGCAAAACGTCTGGTTTGAGTTTGGGTATTTTGCCTCCAAGCTTGGACGTGCTAAGGTCTGTGCTCTTGTCGAAAAGGAGGTGGAAATACCCTCTGACTTGCAGGGCGTAGGCTACGTCCAGATGGATGGCGACTGGAAGTTCGATTTGGTCAGGGAGATGAAAGCAGCTGGCATACCTGTTGACATGAACAAGGCAGTGGTAAATGAAGTGGAATACCACAAGCCCTTCTGAACAGCGAGGGCATGCGGCCCTACGCCAGGCCAGCCTATTCTGCCGTGCACTCCTGGGTCAGGCTGCAGGTGCCTTTCCATTGGACGCTCCTTCACCGCCTAGAATAAGGTTGGGATAGCCCCTTCCACCAATCCCATATCGGGCCTTCAACTCCTTCGTTGCCCTTATCACAGTCAGGCCGTGCTTCTCCAGAATGTCCCCCAGCATACGCTTCAGGTAGGTCTTGGTGCGGTTTGGGCTCTTTCCAGACATAAGGCTTACCGCCCCGATTACCTGCTCTTCAGTGCTATAACCATTCAGTCTTACAAGTTCCAGCACAACCTTATCGAATAGCCCCGCCATCTCCACAGACTGCCCTGAGAGTTTCCAGTTCCTCAACTGAGGGAACACTCTGTTGGCCTCGTCCGGCCCCTCCATCCGTAGAATCATCTCACGGCTAAACCCCCTCATTGAGTAGTGATTCGCCTTCCATCTTGCTAGCCGGTCACGCATTTCTGCTAACCGCTTGGCACCATACAAAGGGATTGAGAAGTAGCTTATGTGAAGGTTGTGCCCGGCAGCCTGTGCATACCTCCAGGACTCCCTCAGCACTTCTTTGGGGATGACTGCGTTCTGAGGCTTGTCTAGCAGGCCCAAGTAGACCAGCCGATTTATGACTCTGTTGAGGTAGCCAGGGTCTCTGGACAGCACTTTGCCTAGTTTCGTCGCACTAGCAAAGAAGATGGGTTCTCCGTTCAAGTCTGTCTTACCTGAAACCAGTTCCTTCTGGCTAGCCAGGTCAAAGAACTGGCGAAGGTCGGGCATGTACTTGCGCAACTGGGTATACAGGTCTGGGTCAGTTGACTCCAGTTCACTTAGGACTCGTCCGTTATGGTCAAGCCTATCCTCAAGCTCATTCCAGCCCTCCCGATCTCGGTAGTGAATACCGTAGACTCTTGTCAGGAAGTGAATGACCTTCCCTGCGTATTCCGCTGAATCCGTCCACCCGTTCCGGCGGAAGCCGTCCGGCTGTTCCGAGTGAAAGCGTCCACCTGTTCCGGCGGGAAGCCGTCCACCCGGCTCACCCCGGCGCCGCGGCTACTGGGTA
>JAJYWN010000043.1 GCA_021791495.1 Bacillota bacterium | reverse complement strand
CCCGCGCGCTGGCGCTGAGCTTGTTAAGCCAACACCAACGTTTTGGGAGCCCAGTAACGGCGGAGACCTGAAGTAGACCCCCTGGCGGTCTGGCTGGATGGGGAAACGGATGATTTCCGGCAGGGTGCCCACCTGCGAGAGCAGGCTTTCAAAATCCGGTCCCACGGCACGGTGGGGTTTTGTTGTGGCCCCGTCTTCAGCCCCGTCCCAGGCGAAGACGGGGCCGTTCTATTACCGCTTCTTGGTGATCCAATCGCGCAGGTTCGCGGGGCTGAAGGCCGGGGCGAGAGACTCGATGTCTTTCAGCGCCGTGGCCTCCGTCACCGTCGTCGGGATGGAGAAAGCCGCGTACACCTCATCTTTCGTAAGGTTGTAGGCCTTGAGAACTTCGCTCATGGTCATCCATCCGCGGATCTCTGATGGATCCTTGCCAGTGGCCACAATGGCATTGCCTTTGGCGTCAAGTTTGCCGGAGGTTTGCCAGAAGCCCACGGCCTGGGCAGCCTTCACCGTCCCGACGACCAGGGCGACCGACAGCACACCGACCAAGGCGTAGGAGGCCAGGCGGCTGCCGCGCCGTCCGCCGGCGACCAGCGGGCCGACGCCAAGGGCCTTGGGTGCCGGGCAACTCTCCACGCAGGAAAGGCACGAGATGCACTGGGGGTCGCCAACGCGTCTCGCCGTCTGAACCTTGATGTTCATGGGGCAGGCCTTCGTGCAGCGACCGCAGTCGGTGCAGAACTCGGCGTGGCGACGGACCTTCAGCGGGGCCAAGCGTCCGACCAGGCCGTTGAAGGCCCCGAGGGGACAGAGGTACTTGCACCAAGGACGCTCGGTGAAAAGCGAGGCGATGATGGTGATGACCAATGCGACCATGCCACCGGTGAGTGCCGGCGTCTTGATCTGGAGCAGGGCCGCGTAGGGGTCCCAATCGCGGAAGACCAGCTTGGTGTAGACCGACGCACCGATGATGACCCAGGCGAGGACCACGTAGCGGATCCAGGTGGGCCGCCGGACCCATCCCGGGACCCATCTGGGCAATGCCCGGCGGGATTTTCCCCTATCAGCGACACTCAAGAATCGAAGCTTGCCCGCCAAGCCAAAGAGCCCGAGCCGCCGCCCAGCCGCCGCCAGCCATTCCTGAATCGTCCCGAAGGGGCAGACCCAGCCGCAGAAGGCACCCTTGAAGATGATTGCGGAAAGAACGATGGCCGCGAAGAGCACGAGGTTCGAGAGGTGCGAGTGCTGGATGAAGATGCCACCGGTCTTCAGCCAGTAGCCAAGGGTCTCGAAGCCGCCCAAGGGGCAATAGGCCTCGGGCGACGGCAGCGAGGTCACCCCTGCCGGGGCGTCTTCCACGTGGCCGGCAATCAGCCGGGCGATAAAGAGCAGGAAAAGAGTCTGGGTAGCCAGGCGGAGGCGGCGTGGAGTGAAAAGGGGATGACGGTTGAAATAGCGGCGGATGTAGTCGGGGCGGCGAACACGGTCGGGGATGGTCGTCTGCAACGCTTGTGCCCTCCTCGGCTCAATTACCCCCTAGGGTATGCATGGGGGCCACTGCCATTCTGCCAAGGAGCCATGGCGGGCCGGTGTTGGAATTGTGAAGAATTGTGTCCCGGGATAAAGTTCCCGGGACAATCAAGGGCCCCCTTCCGGAGGCCCTATTCCCTGTCCCTTTCCGACTTGGCTGCGGCGGCCTGCAACCGGGCCTGCGCCCCTTCACTAATCCACTCTTCGGGCGGCGCGTAACCGAAATAGACGTCCCAGAAAACCTTCTTGGGCAGGCCCATCTTTCGTAGCTGAAGGTACAGAGTGCCTAGAGGGATATGTCTCCCTTAGGCAACCAGCGTCTTGCATTCGGTTGAGAAAGCTCTCATTCCGCTTGTGTCCAGAGCTTATTCAGGGGCGCAATCCAACCGATGCTGCAGGATATGCCACCGGAAAGCCCACAGGGCCAGTTTGAACCAGTAGAAACGGGTAGCTCAAGGCACCGGGACACATGAAAACCGCCCTCTTTGTGCACGTACCCGTGAACGACCAAATCCTCACCTCCTCTTTCCCCAGCCGCGCCCTGTGGTTGGGACCGGCTTCGGCGCCTGGATACCAATTCCTTCTATTTCCAGCGTTAGGTTAGGCCACTGCTTACGGATTTGCAGATCTCATGACTTGCCGGGAGACCAGCCAGGTTTCGGAACCATCCTTCGGGCTCAGGGTGTAGGCCTCGATCGTGAACGCTCCGGCCGCCGACGGCGCCGGGGCCATAACGGCGTACACGCCCCAGCCTGGGCCGCCCTCGGTCGCCATGGAGTGGGTATTGGAAAGAACGGTTCCGGCGCCGTCCTTGACGCGAACCGACAAGGCCGCTTCAAAAACGGAGGCCGCTCCCATCACCACCACCTTGTCGCTGGCGACGGACTGCCCGGCCCGTGGCAGAACGACGAAGATGGGGCCATCACCCATGGACATCAGGCGGGCCAGCACGGTGGCGGCCTCGGAACGCTTGATGTTCGCGGTGGGCCGGAAAGTCCCGTCCGGGTATCCCTTGATGTATTGTAGCTGCGCGGCGGCCGCGATGTAGCCGGCGGCCCATCCCGGTAGCCCGGCCAGGTCGGTGTAAGGCAGGGACGCGCCAGGCTGCCCCAACTGGACGGCTAAGGACGTGGCCAGAGCCTCTTTGCTCGCTGCCCTAACCAGAAGAACCGACATCTCGCGCCGCGTGAGAAGTGCTTGAGGGCTGAAGTTGGCGCCATAGTCAGCCGCGCGGACGACGCCGGCCTTCACGGCGGCCTCAACGTACCCGGCGGACCACCTGGTAGAAGGTACGTCGCTGAAGGTGGGCTGCGCCGGCAGCGCGGCGCCGGACAGCGGCTGCAGGCCGGCCGCGAGGACCAGCATCTTCACGAACTCTTCCCGTGTCACGGACCCTTCGGGGCGGAAATCGCCTTCCGGATATCCGTCGATGATGCCTGTTAGGCTAAAGGCGGCGACATACCCCTCGGCCCAGTGCCCGACCGTGTCGGAGAAGGGCTGATGGTAGAGCATGGTCATATTGCGGCGCAGGGGTCCAGTGATCTCGATGTGCCCGCCCAGGCTCCCGGCCGGCTTCCCTTCAACTAAGATCGCCACCCGCTGGATGCCTTGGAATTGCGTCAGGGTATCGGCGATGGCGGACAGCATGAGGCCCTCCGTCGATGAGCCCACGTTCGCCTGCTGAATGTCGGCGGAGAAGTTCACCGTGGCCAGGTCGCCCGCGATGTCCAGACCCACGATGCGGGTCGTCTCCGGAATCGAGCAGAAGAGCCCGCTTCCCGCCGGCGGGCCGTCGATGAGGCGCTGCAGGGCGCCCCGCTCCGGCGTCATCCCTTCGGGAACGGTGGTGGTGACAGGCACCAACACGAACTCCCTTGGAAGGGAAAGGCCAAAGTAGACGGTGATCAGCTGACCCGCGCCGGTGCTACTGGCTGCCTCGCCAGCCACGGGGACACCCATGGAAACGGATAGGGCCAGGCACAGCACTAGGGCAATGATTGTTCGAATGATAGCCTTCACGCCCTCTCGCCTCCTTCGTGAGTTATATCGCCGAAATGCGGTTGGCGTTACTGGCATGTCTTGGATTGACCGGGCATCTGGCGGTCGCTTACAGACCGGACTGCCAGACCACACGGAACCTGTAATCCGGCCAGCGGATCCCGTAGAACGTGCCCGAACGGTCCCAGCCCACCGGCAGGTCCGCACTCAGGAACGGCGCCGAGCCGGCGCCCACTTGGTAAGCTCGGATTGGCCCGTAGTCGTCAGTCTCGCCGCGGACGACGAGCGGCGATAGACTCCACAAGGGCTTCCCGAGCCCGGATAACTGTCCTTTCGTTTCAAAGGGGGCTCTACTGGAAACAATTCGGTCTCCGATTACCCAGTAACGTCCGTCGGCCGACCACGAGAACGGGTATTGGTAGCTGTGGCCCAGATCTGGGATGGATGCACCTTCAGTCACCGCCGCCTGGTTCGTGCCGTCCAGCCCACGTTTCTGGAGGTCGGCCACCCGCACATATGCTCCTCCGCCCTGCTTGCGGTCACCGACCGCGGCGAGCTCTCGGCCATCGGGAGACCAGGCCGGCCCGTTTCGACCCCTACCCTCCGAATGGGTGGAGTAGATCCAGACGAAATCCTTGGCTTCCAGCGCCGTCTGGCCAGACGCTAAGTCGATCACGTACAACTCGTAAGGGGTCAGCCGTTCGGCCTGGTCTTCGCGGTCGAAATCCCCGATCATGACGGCCAGGCGCCTGCCATCGGGGGAGACGCTTACAAGGTGGCCACCGTCCCCTGGCACTTTCCACGAACGAAGGACGCGGCCTCCAAGGTCGACGACGGCGACCCTGACTTCCCCTTCGTACGTCAGAGCGACCACCGACTGATCATCGGCCCACCCTAGATAGGCGAAATAGCTGGCATCATTGCCCGGCATGACGCGCCGGCTCCCATTCTGGGTGTCGATCACCCAGGTGGCGATGGGCGGGTTCTGCGCCCTTGAAGTGGAACGCAGGAAGGCCGAGACCAGGAGTTTCCGGCCATCCGGGCTGATCAACGCCGTGCGGACATCGGCCGGCAAAGTGATCAGAGCGGTCGCCTGAGCGGTGGCAGGAGCGGTCGACGTCGGGTTCACCGTCGTACCTTTTATCAGGTCGAAAGCCACCAGCTGCGGGACCTCCCCGGTGTAGGCGGAAGCCAGGTCGCCCATGACCAGCAATCCGTTGGTCCCGCGCCCCTGGCGCAGATCCAGTTCCACGACGGCCGGCGGGTCGTCCAGATGCCACAGAAGGGTCTTGGGATTCTCCCACTTGAAAGTGCCGGCGCGTCTGGCCAGTTCCGCCTGGAGCGAGCCGGCGGTCATGTCGCTGGAGAAGACAACCCGCAGGTCCAGGGGACGCTGCCGCAGAGATTCCCCAGGTCTGACTGCCCGCCAGGTGCCGCCGTCCTGGACCTCCAGGGTTCCGCGGGGTTCCGCCTTACGGTTCAAGGTAAACGTCACTGTGTTCCCTTGGCCGTCGGGCGGGACCACCGACGAGAGAGCGATGGTGACCGTTCCTTCCTTGGTCGAGGCGGGTATCGTGAAGGATAACGTACCTGTGTCGGCCGGTGCGAGTTCCACCTTCGCCCCTTCGACCTTGACGTTCTTCTGGACCCAGTCAGACGCCGGCGCGGGAGCCAGGATAGCATGGAAGGGGAGGGGTTGGAGCCCGACTGTCACGCTTTTGCCTGGCTCCACGGCGATGCTGTCTCCGATCGGCAGCATCTGCAGACCACGGCCTTCGGGAAGCGCCTCCACCAGGCTGATCTCCGCGGATCCGACGAAGGGCCGGGCGGCTGTGCCCTGGGGAGTGGATTGTGACGGGGGTGACTGGGAGGGCGCGGACGGACCGGATGATGTCGGTGCGCCTTGTGTGCCAGACGCGGGCCGATGGCACCCGACTGCCATGGCCACCACTAACGCCATGACCAGCACCAGGACAGATGAGAGGGATATCAATCGGCGGAAGGATCCAGGAAACCGTCGGGCTCGGACCATCATCAAACCTCCAGGCGAGTTAGCTGGTTCCGCCGTGTGGACTTCGATGGAAAAGGGATTGTTCCCCCGTTTGCCGAAAACCCAGCGCATCTACTTCGACACACAGCCAGGAGGAGAACGAACCATGCCCAGCCCCAACGGACTTATCGACCTTCGCAGCGACACTGTCACCCACCCGACTCCCGAAATGCGCGAGGCCATGTACCGCGCCGAGGTCGGCGACGACGTTTACGGGGAAGACCCCACGGTGAACCGCCTTGAGGAGATCGCCGCCGCCAAGGTCGGCAAGGAAGCGGCGGTCTACGTGACCTCCGGCACCATGGGCAACATCGTCTCGCTCCTCTCCCAGACCACGCGCGGCCAGGAGATCATCTGCGAGGCCGGCGCCCACATCTTCGTGAACGAGGTCGGTAACCTGGCCATGTTCGGTGGGTGCCAGATGCGGGCGATCAAGGGTCACTACGGCGCCATGGACCCCGCCGAGGTGGAGGCCGCCATCCGCGCGGAGAACGTCCACTACCCGCGGACGGCCCTCATTGCCCACGAAAACACGAACAACGCCGCCGGTGGCACCATCCTTCCCCTTGATTACCTGGCGAAGATCAAGGGTATCGCCGAGAACCACAACATCAAGGTCCACATGGACGGCGCGCGCCTCTTCAACGCCGCCGCCGGGCTAGGCGTGGAGCCCAAAGATATCACCAAATACGCCGACACGGTCCAGTGCTGCCTGTCCAAGGGGCTGTGCGCTCCCATGGGCGGCTTCGTCGCCGGCACCAAGGAGTTCGCCAAGGAAGCGCGCCGCTACCGCAAAGCGCTTGGCGGCGGCCTGCGGCAGAGCGGCATCGCGGCGGCGGCCGGCATCATCGCTCTCGAAAAGATGAGCCTGCGCCTCGGCGAGGACCACGCGCGGGCGAAGCGGCTGGCGACCGGGCTGGCCGAGATTCCGGGGATGGATGTGGATTTAGATTCGGTCCAGACCAACATCATCCGGTTCAGCACCAAGGAAGGGTACCTGACTGCCCCCGAACTGGCGGCGAAGTGCAAGGAGCAGGGCATCCTCTTCGGCCCCCAGAACAAACGGGCCATCCGCATGGTAACCCACTATTACATCTCCGACGCCGATGTAGATAAGACGCTGGCGGCGGTGCGGGAGGCCATGGCCCGGTAAGTAGGGAAGAGCTTGGTCGGCCCTAGAAGCCGTGGAAGTCGTGTAGGCAGCCAACCGGCCCGGTCCTCCGAAGACCGGGCCTTTGCGCGTCCGAGACTCCTAGTGAGGGAAGACCCGGCTGGTCAGCCGCAACTCAATTGCCCTCGCGGCGAGGCCGTTCATAGGGTCCCGATTGACGATCCATCGTTTGGCCGCATAGAGGGCCATGTCGCAGAGTTGCAGATAAAGAGAGTCCCGGGAATCCATGAAGTGAATATCGTCGATCAGTCGGCCCATGTCTACAGGCTTGCCGACGGGAGGTCCGGCGGTCCGGAGTGTCCGAAGCATTTGACGGGCAGACCGATTGATGTCGCTGGCACCGTTGTCGGCCACTAAGAACCCAATGTCTTGGCCACCACGCTGATTGAGGAACTCCGCCACTTGTTCGAGGCATAGCCACATCCCAACGGCGTGTGGATGAAGTCGGGTTTCGTGCGTTCT
Organism: Bacillota bacterium; assembly: GCA_021791495.1. Lineage (GTDB taxonomy): Bacteria > Bacillota > Sulfobacillia > JAJYWN01 > JAJYWN01 > JAJYWN01. The sequence continues at coordinate 4,524 of JAJYWN010000043.1, read as the reverse complement.
CAGACGCTTCTTGTCACAGCATCCATAGATGAGGCTCATCCCCATCTTCGAAAGCAGCGCAAGGCATCTGGAATAGGCCAGCTCCCGGCTGGCTTGGTCCATTCGTCGCCAGGGCCCTTGGCCCCTGTAGGCGTGATAGCCGTGAAGTTCAAAATCGCCGGCGTTCCGGACTGACTCTGGAAGAGATCGCATGATGTCCAGCAGACCTTCTCTGCCCGCTAACCAGGCTTCGGCAGGCACCAGTAAGGCCCCGACAAAATGGAATGGTTGTTGCAGGGTGTCCAGATCGCTCCCAGTGTTGCCGGCGTCGTCAATATAGACGCCGAACAAGAAACAGACCCTCTACTGCCTCAGCCGGGTCAGTTTCTCGGACACGATCGTGCCATCTAACTCGACCACTTTCTCACGAACATAAGTGGCTCGAGCGCACATGATGTAGTGAAAGTCTTCGTCTAGATACTCCGTTACCAGGCTTCTAGCCTCCCGAATATCGAGGCGACGCCTTCTGGCGGGCCAGAGACGGGAAAGGATGCTGGCCACTAGCGATTGCCCTTTCTTCTCTGTAGTCTCCTTAGTCATTGCCCGCCTTCTTCGAGTGGCTCCAGGCTAATCCCTTCTTCTGGAAGAAGGAGATCATAAGAACCAGTCCATCCCGGAACCAGACCCTTCCCGATTCAGTCTAGTATCTGTGAGCCATTCGGGTCCGCAAAAGGGGATTCGGCATCATATGTCCCTCAGCGAACTCCACCCGGCGCTCTGGTTCGCCAGCGTCAACCTACGCCGCCTGGCCCGTCACGGCCGCTGGCTATTGAAGCGAAGGGAATATGCCCCGGTCTATCGCGCCGGAGAACCCGTCGCCACCGACCCCTTGCCCAACCTTGTCAAGCGCCACAGTTCGCCCCTCATACGCCGGCTGGGCGCCAGCGACATCCGCCTCCAGTACGGCAAGGTGCAGAATCTAGGGCTCGCCGTACCCCAGATCGACGGGCTGACGATCCCGCCAGGAAAGCGCTTCTCTTTCTGGCGGGCCATCGGGCCACCCACGGCGGCCCGTGGGTACACGGAGGGCCTGGTGCTTGTAAAAGGGGAAGCCGCTGCCGGTATCGGGGGAGGGCTCTGCCAACTGAGCAATCTCCTCCACTGGATGGCCTTGCACTCCCCGCTGGTTGTGACCGAGCGGCACCATCACGCCTTCGACCCGTTCCCCGACGACGGACGGGTGCTCCCTTACGGCTCGGGGGCAACCGTTTTCTACAACTACGTGGACCTTGAACTCCAGAACCCGACCGCCTCCACCTTTCAACTCAGAGTCTGGCTCACCGAGACCCACCTTCAAGGTGAACTGCGCAGCGACCGGCCGCTACCCGTGAGCTACCACATCGAAGAGCGGGCCCACCGCTTCGTCGAGGAAGGCGGGGATGGTGGGCGCAGCCGGCAGGTGTACCGCGAGAACGAGCTGTACCGTCTGAGCTTTGACCGCGCCACCGGCTGCCGGCTGGCGGAGGAACTACTCATGAAGAACCGTGGCCTGGTCAAATACCGGCCGGAGGATGTCGCGGCCGCGTGCCGGACTGGCGACGCAGAAGGCTAGCCAGACGTGGTACGGGCGTCGCTACCGGCGGTACAGCCATCCGGCGGCCGCCGTCAATAGACCCACAATGAAGTAGAAAACCTCGGTGACGGTGGGGGCCTTGGGCTATTTGAGTATCTGCACCTCACCGCTGATCCACCCCATCATGATGGCCCCCGCTGCGACGGTGAACGTGCTGGCCAAGGGGCTCCTCAGTAGGATGGCCACGAACGCGACCGCCGAGCTCCCGCCTACGACGCATACCAGTATGAGAGCGGGAATCCGGTAGGTCTTGAAAGGTGTGCCCTCTAGCCACTGAGGAGGGAACTTATCCAGCCCCAAGAGCATCGCGATCCCCCCGCCGATGGCGGTCAGCGCCGAGAATCCTGTGAGGATCAATGACAGCCAGCGTACCATTCTGGAATCACCGCCACTTTCCCACCTGCAAACCTTAGTTCTGACCTTTCAGGTCCCTGGCAATGGCCTCGGCCCACGACTGGATGGCCGCCCAGTCCCGGAAATCACCGAGAGGCGCCTTGACGTTGTTCAGGATCCATTTGTCAAGCCCCTTGAGACGCTCCGCGAAGGCGGCGCCGCCGAAGATGACGACGTCACGGGGGTGGATACGGTCGGCGACGGGTAGCAGCGCCTTGGGGAGAAGGCCGCCGCCCATGAAAGCCCCTTGGTCGGCCGGACCCGTCGGCCCGCTGGAGAAGATCCAGACGGGGCGGCCCGAAAGCTCCTGCTCCCGGGAGCGAATGAAGTTCACGGCCGGCTTGCGCCACCCGCCGATGTACACGGCGCTGCCAAGGATGACGGCACGGTACGGCGCAAGGTCGCGGACTCGGTCCACCGGGAGCACGTCCGTCTCGACTCCTGCTTCACGCAGGACCTCGCCGATCTTCTCGGCAATGCCCGCCGTGCCCCCGTATTTGCTGGCGTAGGTGACCAAGGTCTTCGTCCCCACAATCCCCACCGTCCCCTCTATACCCTAACCCGGTTCAGCGCGGTTCATGGGAACACCTTCCAAGGCCCCAAGGGTGAGGCTAAGACCATGGCCGCGCCACCGAGAGCCATTCCGCCGGGGCGGGCTCTTCTCGCAGGTATCTGGAACAGTGGGGAGAAGTGGAAATCAGAGAGCACACCTTGCCGCTCCCGGGGGTAGCTTCATGAACGCTGAAGAGGCACAGCTGTTAGTTAGGCAATACAGCGCTGGCAAGACCATTGGCGGCGCAGAGTACTCCTTTGGGCACGTCATGAACGTGGCACGGGCAGCGCGCGTGATCGCTGCGTGCTGCGGTCTGGATGAAGAGAAAGCGCATGTATATGGGACGCTGCACGACATCGGGCGATTACTGGTTTGCGACAGCCGCGGGGAGCTGGAATTGGATGACCGGCACAGGCATCCCGTTAGAGGCTACAAGCTACTGGCCTCGCTTGGCCTCACGGACGAAGCACGAATCTGCATTACGCACGCGTTTCTGGACAGGAGGAACACATACTCCGATCTGTACAGCGCAGAGGACAACGCCATCGTCGAGAGAGTGTTGTCGGAGCCCTACGGCGATTATGATCTGATCTTGCAGCTAGCCGATGGAGTAGCCACGGTGAACGGGGTGTGCCCAATGGAGACGAGGCTGGTGAGAAAGATGCTGGAAGGACGGCATTCTGAACGAGACTTGGAAGACTTCCGCTGCCTGCTCAGAGCAAAAGAGCATCTCGATAAGAAGGCCGGTATCAATCTCTACAGCGTTCTCTTCAGGGATCCATCGCAAGTGGAGTTTGTATAGATGACGAGTATCAGCATCCGCGACTACCGGGCTGAAGACGAAGAGCAGTGGGTGAGGTGCCGCGTGCTGGCCTTTCTCGACACCCCTTACTTTGACAACGTCCTCACGAGCAAGGAACACTACACGAACCCGACCATTGAACTGGTCGCGGAGGAGGACGGTGTTATCATCGGGCTCCTTGACCTTGAATGTGAGGAGACCCCTGGTACGGTATGCTCAGCGCGCCCTGGCCTCGGAGCCATGCTCTGGCATCTTGCTGTTCACCCCGATCACCGGAGAGAGGGCATCGCGAGCCGTCTACTTGCCGCCGCGGTCGACAAGGCGAGGCAACGAGGTATCGTCCGTCTAGAAGCCTGGACCCGCGACCAAGCCACGGTGCAATCGTGGTATGAGCGGCGGGGCTTCAAGCTGGTCGACTCCTACCTTCATGTTTACCTTGATGGGGGCAGAGAGTTGAACGGAGCGCTGCGCAGCGAGATCGCCGGTCTCCGGCCAGTCCAGGCGTTCGCCCATTACGTGGGCGACGACCGCGCCGGGATGAGGACCAGGTTCAAGAGGGTCCATGAGTGCTCTCTATACGAACTTGGGATCCGGGGGTGAACCTCTACATCTTCAGAAAGCCCATGAGCTTATACACCACCAGGGCCGGCCAGACAATGGCCTTGAGAAAGCCCAGCACACCCGCCCAGAACGAGGGCGCCTGCTGAATAAAGTAGACAGCGGCTCCGATGAAGCCCAGACCATAGACCGCTCCGTTACCGTGTTTCATTTTACCCCTCCTCCGTCTCCCTGCATTATCTACTATGGGCCCGCTCGAGGTCTAGGACTACCGGTGGCGGTCTTGTCAAGGATTGGCCCGGGGACATCGCGACGAGCGGTCCGTAGCACGAGCGGTCCGTAGCACGAGCGGTCCGTAGCACGGGCGGTTCGGAGTAGGGGTGGGGAGAAGGTCAAGAGGTTTTTCGCCTCCAAATGGCCAACACTACTGGCCGGAAAGGGTATAGACGGGGGAGGGGTGACGAGCCAGCATGGGCGACCTATTCGAGGCCAGCCGCCGCGAGCAAACCGCGCGCGAGCAGCCCTTGGCCATGCGCATGCGCCCCCGCACCCTGGACGAGTTCGTCGGCCAGGAGCACATCGTCGGCCCCGGGCGGCTCCTGCGCC
>JAJYWN010000028.1 GCA_021791495.1 Bacillota bacterium | reverse complement strand
TGTATACTCCTGACACACTCGGATCCTGAGAAATGTGTCCCGGTTTTACACCGCCCCCAATCCCCTGGGTCGGCCCCGACGGCGCCAACGCTCCGAGGAAAGAGACGGCCCACGGCCGGCAAACGCGGTCCCAATACCACAGTGACGCTGGGGACGTCTGCCAGTTGGCAGGGGCAACCTACTTAGGAATCGCTCTACTAGTCGGCGTGTCCTGCCTTCCGGTGGCGTGCCCCAGAGAGGTCGGTGACCCGGCCCCAGTCGTCCCGGCTGGGGTGCCAGCTTCACCCGCCACTTTCTCTTTCGGCGGAGTGGTGAGGGAGGTCTTGCGGCTGCAGCCAGTCAAGGGGGAAACCAGCACGGCTAACGCTAAGAGGAGCGTCAAGAGGATCAACGGGAACCGGACTAGGGACCATCGGCTCCGTGTCTCGATCAACTCCCTCGCACCTCCCTGCCTTCCATCCTATACCATTGGACGGAAGGCAAGGAAGGTCGGTTCCGAGACGGGTCACGGCGCGAGAGTCGGCTTTCGTGCCGGGGCCGCAGTCGTGGTGCTCCGGAGGTCACCTCTCGCTGGACAGCAGTTCAGACAAGGTGACCAGCTCGAAGCCCCTTTCCTTCAAGCCTGAAATGATGGTAGGCAGGGTCAGGTGGGTCTGGCGGCAGGTGTCGCTGGCGTGCATGAGGATGATATCGCCCTTCTGCGCCTTGGTCAGGACTCGCCGGATGATGTAGTCCACGCCGGGGTTCTTCCAGTCAATGGAGTCGGTGCCCCAGATGACCACGCTGTAGCCGAGATCTCCAGCCACCTGAATGACCGTGTCGTTGAAGTCACCGTTGGGGGGACGGATGAAAGTGGCGTCGCGGCCCGTGATGTCCTTGATGATCTGGTGGGCCTTGGAGATTTCGTCCTTGATGATGTCCGCCGAGTAGTTGCTGAGGTTAATGTGGCGGTAGCCATGGCTCTCCACCTCGTGGCCGTCGGCCACGATGCGCTTCACCACGGACTGATGCTTGCTGGCCCAGGGGCCGGAGATGAAGAAGGTGGCCCGGACCCCGGCCGTTTTCAGGGCATCCAACACCAGGTCGGGCATGACTTCGCCCCAACTGATGTCGAAAGTCAGCGCCAGCCGGTTCTCCTGCGTGTCGGCGGTGCGGATGGGCTGCAACTTGCCGATGGTGGGCAGATAGCCCCCGACGAAGAGGGACGAGCCGGCAATCAGAAGGACCGCCACGGTGAGGACCAGGCCCACGCGCCATGCCTTCCTGGATGGGCGCCGTACGGTTACGAAGATCACTCGTCCCACGCTCCCCGCTCCTGCACAGTTTGTCGACCTATGCCTATGCGGGCGGCGGCGGGGTATTACCTGCGGGTTTCTGAGGACAGGGCGGGAGGAGGGGCGGGCGAAAGGGCGGGGGCGGGGGCGGGGGCGGGCGAAACGCCAGCTTTCCGCTCCAGGCGCCGCAGGCGCTTTTCCAGGTCGGCGGAGGTGACGGTATTTGGGGAGAACACCTGGTCCAAGGCACGCGACCGTGACAAAGCCGCCAGAACCACCTGGCGTGCGGCCGCCGGATCGCGATGCCGGTGTTCCAGGTCCTTGGCCAGCTCAATGAAGGGAAACAGCGAAAGGCACGTGGACTGGTCGCACATCTGCCGCCAGAGGTCGGCGGCGTGGTCGTGCAGGCCCATTCTCTTGTAGAGCAGCGAGAGGCGCTTCCTGGCCACCAGGTCTTGGGCCGGTGGCAGTTCCAGAGCCAGTGCCCGTTCGTACAAGGCACGGCTGTCCTCCAGCCGGCCTTCCCGCTCGTCGGCACACGCCAGGGAGAACAGGTCGATGGGGTGCCCTTCGCCGCGGCGACACCCCTGGACCACCGCCTGAACCTCGGCCAGTAGGGCGGCCATGGCCAGGATGTCGTGGCGGTTATGTTCGAAGACTCCGGCCAGGGGGGCGGCGTCGCCCGAGCGGAGGTAGTCGAAGTACATCTGAGGGATCAACTCGCCGGGGATATCATCCTCCCGGTAAAAGCCCAGGACGGCGTTCTCCAGTTCGGCCAGGCGGCAGCCGCCGATGCGTTGCCGGAAGAGGCGGCGGCAGGCCGGCAAAAGGTCCAAGTGGGTGGCGCCGGCCAGGGGTGGGCGCAGGCGAGAGGTGATGTAACGGGCCTCCAAGAGCGGGAGGTCGAAGGACCGGCCGTTAAAAGTGACCACGGCGTCAAACCGGCCCAGGTCTTCACGAAGCGCCCGCAGGCAGGCCTCCTCATCGGCGAAGTCGGGGACGAAGTACTGTCGCACGACGAAAGTGCTTCCGGAGAAGAAGCCCGTGCCGATGAGAAAAGCCAGCGTCCCAGAGGTGGTAGCCAGCCCGGTAGTTTCCGTGTCGAGAAAGACCGCGTGGACCGGGTCAAAGCCGAGGTCCGTGCCGCCGGGGGAGAGGCGCCCGCCCTCCTCCGGCCGGAAAGTGAGGGCCCCAGCCAACGGCCTACGCCCGTGTTGGTGTTCAAGCGGGAAGGCACGCTCGTGGAGGAAAAACCGCCCTTCGGCCGTCTGGCGGACCTCTCCGGGGAGGCATGTCTCGATGGGGCGAACGGCGGGGCGCTGGATGGGCCGGGAGTGGGGCTGCCGGACAGACGGGCCGGCGCTACCGGGAGCGGGCACTGTCGCCGGCCCAGCACCCGGGCACGGCCGGCCCGCCGCCTCCTTCTCCGCGATGATGCGCCGCAGGGCCGCCAGTTTCTGGGCTAGGTCACGGGAGCGGATTCCGTCCGCCTCCGCCTCCGCCTCCGTCATGCCGGTCTCGCCTCCGCTAAGAGTCGCCGCACCAGCCCCTTGGCCTTCGGTCCCAGCTCCGTGGCGGGGCCAACGCAAGAGGGGCAGCCTGCATCGCACTTACACCCGTCCACCAGTTCCTCCGCCGCCTTCCACACTCGGGGAAGGACTTCATAAAGCTTCTCAGCCAGCCCGATGCCGCCGGGATAGTGGTCGTGGAAATAGACGGTGGGCTCCTCGGTGAAGGGAGCGCGGACCTGGGGGACGACGTGAAGGTCCCGCGGGTCGCACAGGAGCAGCAGAGGAGCGACGTTAGCCAGGACGTTCGCGACGCCGGCCAGAGCCGTCTCCATCTCCGAGGGGCTGAACTTCGCCGCCACCGCGGCAGGTACGGAGAACCAGGTCGCGGCGGTCTGCACCTGTTCCTCGGGGTAGTGCAGACGGCCCCAACCGATGTTCTCATGAGTGTGGAGCTTGATCTTCTTGAACATAGTGACCACCGCGGTGACCAGAACCTCACCCAGGCCCTGTTTCAGTGTGGCTCCTTCCTTCGACTCGAAAACGTCCAGGACTTTTAGGTCCACGGCTAGGTTGGCGTCGGTGTAGTAGTCCACCTTCACCTCTTTCACGTAGGCCTTCTTCTCCTTATAGTCTAGCAGGTCGACGTGGTATTGTTGCCCACCGTGAATGTAGATGGCCTCCTGGTGGACTAGCATGGGAGCCGCAAAGCGGTCCACCTCGCCGATGACCCTCCGGCGCCCCTCATCCGTGATGTCAATAATAATGAAGTTCTCGTTCGCCGCCGACCGCAGGCTGATGGCCTCGGCGGGGAAGGACTGGTCGGCCCAGTGGTACTTATCGCCCGACCGGTGGAGAATGCCCTGCTCGGCCAGGAAAGCCAGGGTCTCCGGGGTGCTTCCGCCGGCGAAAGTCTCATCGGCGGCAAAAGGCAATTCGAAGGCGGCACATTTCAGATGGGACAGCAGGATGTAGAGGTTATCTGGGTTGATCAGGCCGTGTTCGGGAGCCCGGCCGAAGAAGTAGTCCGGATGACTCATGATGTACTGGTCTAAGGGGGCCGAGGAACCGACCATGACGGCGCAAGAGAGGTCCTGACGCCGCCCGGCCCGTCCAGCCTGTTGCCAGGTGCTGGCCACCGACCCCGGGTAGCCCACCATGACGCAGGCCTGCAACGTTCCGATATCCACGCCCAGCTCCAGCGCGTCGGTGCTGACCACACCGAGGAGGCGTCCCTGGCGCAGCCCACGCTCGATCTCCCGCCTCTCCAGCGGCAAGTAACCTCCGCGGTAGCCGCGGATCTTCTCGGGCAGGCCGGGGAACTCGGAGACCGCTTCTTTCAAGTAGGTGAGGAGCACCTCGGTAGTCACGCGTGAGCGGGCGAAGACGATGGTGCGGATGTCGTTCTTGATGAAGCGGGTGGCCACGTCGCGCGCTTCCAGGACGGAACCGCGCCGGATGCCCAGCTCCTTATTAACCACCGGCGGGTTATAGAAGACAAACTCCTTGGGACCCGACGGCGCGCCGTTCCGGTCCACCACTGTCACGTCCTCGCCGGTCAAACGGGAAGCCAGCTCTCCGGGGTTCGCGATGGTGGCGGAGCACAGGATGAAAGCGGGGTGGGAGCCGTAGAAAGCGCAGATGCGCTTCAAACGGCGGATGACGTTCGCCACGTGGCTCCCGAAAACACCCCGGTAGTGATGGAGTTCATCGATGACGACGGTCTCCAGGTTCTCGAACAGCTTGACCCACTTGGTGTGGTGGGGCAGAATACCCGTGTGTAGCATGTCCGGGTTCGTCACCACGATGTGACCGGCGGAGCGGATGGCCTTGCGGGCGGACTGGGGGGTGTCCCCGTCGTAGGTGAAAGTCTTGATATCGGCACCCACGGCCGTGATCAGCTCGTGGACCTCAGCCACCTGGTCCTGGGACAGGGCTTTCGTGGGGAAGAGGTAAAGGGCCCGCGCATCCGGATTCTCCAGGATACGGGAGAGCACCGGCAGGTTATAGGTCAAGGTTTTCCCGGACGCCGTGGGAGTGACCACCACGACGTGGCGGCACGCGTGGGCCATTTCCACCGCCTCGGCCTGGTGAGAGTAGAGTTGGGTGATACCCCGAGCCGCCAGGGCGTCCTTCAACCTTGGGTCGACCCACTCCGGGAAAGGAGCATAGGAAGCCGGACGCGCCGGTAACGAGACGCGCGCCTCGACACACGACCGGAAACGGGGTTCATCCATCAAGGTTTCGAGGAGCAGTGCTAGGTTCACGGAAGGCCTCCTGTCCCCGCGGGGATATGAACCGAACACTTGTTCTCTAGGGCGAACCCGGTTTCCTGCAGGAGGCGGCGGCTAGCGGGAAGAATCATGCGACAAACTCTGCAGGTAGCAAAGGTGACAGACGAACGATGCGCATTCTAGTCTTCGGGCCCCATCCGGACGACGCTGAGATAGGGGCCGGGGGTCTCATGGCTCTGGCTGCCGGTCGCGGCCACGAAGTCCTCATCTGCGACCTGTCCCGCGGGGAAATGGCCAGCAACGGCTCACCGGAGGACCGTGCCCGCGAAGCCAGGGAAGCGGCGGGCATCCTTGGGGTGCGCCGGACGTGTCTGGGGCTACCCGATCAGGGGCTGGTAGACTGCCCCGAGCAGGCGGCGGCGGTAGCCCGCGCCGTGCGGGAATTCCGGCCGGACCTGGCCCTGATACCGCACGGAGAAGACCGGCACGCCGATCACCAGGCGGCCTCCGCTCTTTGCCTGAGAGGAGTGGGACTGGCCGGGTTGGCACGGTTCGAGCCGCCGGACGGCGCCGACGGCGGCGACGTGGTCACTCCCAAGGTCTTCCCGGCCCACCGCACTCCGGCCGTCCGGTTCTACCTCATCCACAGCCAGGCCCGGCCGGACATTCTGGTCGACGTGACGGCCGCCTCGGAGCGGAAGATGCGTGCTCTCCGTTGTTACGGGACCCAATTCGCCGGTGGCCGGGGGACCCGGCCCACCCCCTTGAACACGGGATCGTTCCTCCAGATGGTGGAGGCCCGCGACGCCTATTTCGGCGCCCTGGCCGGGGTGGGACGGGCCGAGGGATTACTGGCGCAGGGGCCGCGCCTGGTGAGGGATATCGAGGAGATTTGGGAAAAGGGAAACGTGGAGAGTCCGAGAGGGAAACGACATTGAACATTGGCATCACTTGCTACCCCACTCACGGGGGAAGCGGCGTCATCGCCACGGAACTGGGGAAAGAACTGGCCCGGCGTGGCCATCACGTTCATTTTATAAGCTACGATACGCCTTTTCGCCTGCGCGAATACCACGCCAACATCTTCTACCACGAGGTGGATGTCCCGACTTACCCGCTCTTCAAGTACCCGCCGTACCTCTTGGCCCTCTCGAACAAGATGGCCGAAGTGGCCCGCACCGAGAAGCTCGATGTCCTCCACGTGCATTACGCCATCCCCCACGCGGCCTCGGCCTTCCTGGCGCGCGAGATGTCGGACGGCGCCTTCAAGGTCGTCACGACCCTCCACGGTACCGACATTACCCTGGTGGGAAGCGACCCCTCCTTCACCGGCGTGGTGTCCTTCTGCATCAACCGCAGCGACGGCGTGACGGCGGTCTCGGCCAGCCTCCGCCAGGAGACTTTGGACACCTTCGCCGTGACGCGGGACATCACCGTCATCCGGAATTTCGTGGATGTGGCCGAGTTTGCCCCGCGTGACTCCCGTGAGCTGCGCGGTCTCTGGGCACAGCCCGGCGAACGTATCCTAATGCACATGTCTAATTTCCGGACGGTCAAGGGTGTGGACCGCGTGGCGAAAGTCTTCGCGACGGTGGCGCGGCAGGTGCCGAGCCGCCTCGTCTTGGTGGGGGACGGGCCAGACATAGACTTGCTCCGCCGGGCGGCCCGGGCGGAGGGCGTGGCCGACCGGTTGGTCTTTCTTGGCTCGCAGGACCGCGTGGCGCCCGTACTGGCCGCGGCCGACCTGTTCCTCCTGCCGTCCTCGAAGGAGAGCTTCGGTCTGGCTGCACTGGAAGCGATGGCCTGCGGCGTTCCGGTAGTCGCCTCCGATGTGGGCGGCATCCCCGAACTGGTCGAAAACGGGCGCACCGGCTTCCTGTTCCCGCCCGACGACGTCCAGGGGATGGCCCGGGCGGCGGCGCTGGTGCTGTCCGACGACGGGCTCCGACGGCGGATGGGTGAGGAAGCGCGACGGCTGGCGGAAGACCGTTTCGCCACGGCGAAGGTGGTCCCGGCCTACGAGGAATTCTACAGACGAGTGATATCCGGGGCTGTTCTTTCCGCGTGAACTCGACTTCGGTTGACTGGCCGCGCCAAGAATGGTTCAATTAGCTTCGGCATTGCCAAAGCACGAGAAGGAGGGTGGACCAATGAGACAGGCCGTTAATGTCGGCTTTATCTCTCTGGGCTGCCCGAAGAACACCGTCGATACTGAGGAAATGATGGGGCATCTGGCGGCCTCCGGCAACTATCGTATCGTCAGTCAGGCCGGCGAGGCCGATGTCCTGGTCATCAACACCTGCGGTTTCATCGAAGCTGCCAAGCGCGAGTCCATCGAGACCATTATCGAAATGGCGCGGCATAAGGATAGCGGCGGGCGCTGCCGCGCCTTGGTGGTCACCGGATGCCTAGCCCAGCGCTACGGAGACGAGCTGGCGCGCGAGATCCCGGAGATCGACGTGGTGCTCGGTGTGGACGCCTGGTCGTCGCTGGACGGGGCCATCGACCGGGCCCTGCGAGGCGGGAGCGCGGGCGCTTCTGGTCTGGCGGCCAGACCTGCCTACGACCTCTCACGCCGTCCGAAACGCCTGGTCAGCACGGCGCGTCATTCGGCTTATTTACGCATCGCCGAGGGTTGCGACTACCGCTGCCGGTTCTGCATTATTCCACAGTTGCGCGGACCTTTCCGCAGCCGGCCGCCAAAGGATCTCCTAGTTGAGGCTGCCGCACTGGTGGAGGGCGGCGCCCGCGAACTAGTATTGGTGGCTCAGGACACGGCCTACTACGGCCACGACCTGGCCGGCGGACGAGGGGCGACTCAGCGTGGTATCCACGATCTGCCCAGTCTCCTCCGTGCTTTGTCTGAGTTGGACGGCCTGGATTGGCTACGCGTCCTATATGTCTACCCGACGCGCCTGAACGCCCGGATGCTGGAAGAAATGGCCGCGGCGCGCAAGTTCGTGCCTTATTTCGATCTGCCGGTGCAGCACGGTTCGGACCGTGTCCTGAAGGCCATGGGCCGCCTTGGCGGGAGCCGGGAAGTGCTGTCGGCCATCCGCCAGATCCGCACCGTCTTCCCCGACGCCTGCCTGCGAGCCTCGCTGATGGTGGGGTTCCCTGGCGAGGGAGAAAAGGAGTTCAGCGAACTCTTGCAGTTCATGAGAACGGTCCGCTTCGACCGCGTGGGAGTTTTCCGGTACTCAAGAGAAGAGGGGACCCCGGCGGCCGAGATGCCCGGGCAGGTGCCGGAGGACGTTAAGGAAGATCGGTACAGGCGGGCCATGGCCCTTCAGGCCGGCCTTTCCAAAGACGCCAATAAGGCGTGGGTCGGCCGCAAGCTGGATGTGCTAGTGGATAGCGAACTGGCGCCGGAGCCGGGACCGGTGCGCCGCCTGGCCGGGCGGTCATTCCGCGAAGCGCCGGAAATCGATGGCAAGATCTTGCTGTTCGATATAGCGTCCGATCAGGAACGGCCGGTCGTCCCAGGTGAAATCGTCCGGGCAACCGTCCTTGACGCCGGGTCCTATGATACGTTCGCCGAGGTCGAATCCAGATAGTGTCGGCGGGCGAGAATGCCCGCATCTTCGACAAGTTTCTGATACCGCATGAACGTTTCCGACCATACATGCCACGACTCGCAAAGAGTTACATAAAGTGTTCTATACTCCCTGCTAAAATGCCCATGCTATAATTATGTCACCGACAAAAGGCGACACCGCGGCATACCTTCCTTTCTATCACTCGGAATAGCATTCGAACTTCTACTCGCCCCACCAGACTCCGCCGGCGACGCGGTGCCGCCTTGATGGTCGGTCGTCCGCAAGAACGTTTACGAGCGTCAAGTTGTTCACATAAAGCATCCCATCGTCAACTGGAGGGGGGAGCGCATGGACTTCAGAAACATCCGTTGGCCCGCGGTGATAGCCATCCTTGTAGCTACCGTGGCTGTCCTTGGCGTGGGCCAGTTCGTCTACCGGATGCAGACCGTCGACCGGCCATTGAGAGCTTTCCTCGCCAGCACGCCTGAGGTGAAGAGCTTCAATGTGCAGCGGGACGCGGATGGCACCACCGTTAACGTCAAGCTTGGGCCGGTAAGCGACCTGCGGACTACATACACCACCATCACCAAGGGTCTGGAGAAGGTGTCCAAAGACCCCATCAAAGTCGTCGTGGCCGACGACCGGGACGCCGCGCTGGACCAGGCCTACTACCGGATGCACTTCGCCATTCAAGAGAGCCTGCAGCGAGGCACTTTCACTTCCGCCGAAGATGTGGTCACCCGTGAGGCGGCCACGGCTCAGCTTGAGACGGCGCGGCTCTATGTGGACAACGACCGGGTCTATCTTCAACTCTCCGACAACGATCACTACCTATACGAGGTCCTGGACCGCCCCACGGAAAAGGCGACCCAGGCACAGACAGGGGGGCGTACCGGGCTATGAAGGAACTGGCGATAGGCGTCGGCCTTGGTTTCGTGCTCTTCCTGCTGTGGCAGGGCTATAACGTCCTGCCGGGCCTGTTCTTGGTGGGACTTCTGCTGGTCCTGGCCCAGCAGACCAATCTGCGGGGCTTTTCCCGCAAGTACGTGTCGGTCGGCGCTCCCGTGGTGGCCGCGTTGGTCACTTTCCAGGACATCGGTGGGCAGCCCACGGCTAAGAAGGAACTGGTCGAGGCCCTCGATTTCGTGGTCGCGGCCGACAAGATCAAGAAGCTCGGCATTCGACCCTTGAAGGGCATTCTGCTGACGGGCCCTCCGGGTACCGGTAAGACCCTTCTGGCGAAGGCGGCAGCTAACTATACAAACTCGATCTTCCTCTCCACCAGCGGCAGCGAGTTTGTGGAGATCTACGCCGGGGTCGGCGCCCAGCGTGTGCGCCAGCTCTTCGATCAGGCGCGCGAACTGGCTAAGCGCGACAATAAGGCCAGCGCCATCATCTTCATCGACGAGATTGAGGTGCTGGGAGGCAAGCGCGGTCAACACTCGAGCCATCTCGAATACGACCAGACGCTGAACCAGCTCTTGGTGGAGATGGACGGGTTGGCGTACGATGACGCCATCCAGATCGTGCTCGTCGGCGCCACCAACCGCTTCGACTTGCTGGACAACGCCCTGCTCCGTCCGGGCCGTTTCGACCGTATCGTCAACGTGGACCTGCCGGACCGTGACGGCCGCCGGCAGATCCTGGAGCTCCACACGCGCAACAAACCTTTGGCCGAGGACGTCGACTTGGACGGGCTGTCCCGGGAGACTTTCGGGTTCTCCGGCGCGCATCTGGAGAGCCTGACCAACGAAGCTGCCATCCTGGCGTTGCGCGAGTCGGCCGAGGTCATCACCCAACGCCATTTTGAAGAGGCGATTAACAAGGTCATCATGGGCGAGAAACTGGAGCGGCGCCCTAGTGACGACGAGCGATGGCGCATCGCTGTGCACGAGACTGGCCATGCCCTCCAAGCGGAAAGCGACCGGGCGGGTTCGGTTTCGTCCATCAGCATTACTTCGCGCGGTGGCAGCCTGGGACACGTACGGCACACGCCGAAAGAGGACTTCTACCTTTACACTCGGGCCCAGCTGGAGTCGCAGATCCGGGTGGCTCTGGCGGGGGCGGTGGCCGAAGAAGTGGTATTGGGCGAGAAAAGCACGGGTTCGGCCAACGATTTCGAAGCCGCCGCCGACTTGGCGCGGCGGATCGTGCAGACCGGGCTTTCTCCCATCGGTATCGTCGGTGACGACATCACTTCCGACCGGGCTTACCAGCGCGCCGTCAGCGAGATCCTGCGCGAACAGGAGGAAGTGACCCGGCAAGCTGTCGGGGAGAGAAAGAATACCTTGGAGAAGATCGCCCGTGCGGTGTTGGACAAAGAGTCCCTGGGCGGCGACGATTTCCGGCGCATCGCCGCCGGCGCCGCGGGAGCAGCGGGTGACGAGGGCACTGAAGCCGGCGACCAACCGGTTGCAGCGGCTGCCGCTTCGGCGAACGACCAGTCGCAAGCTGCGCCGGCCGCCACAAGCGCCGGGGATGTCTAAGAAACCACAAACCGACCATACCGGCAAAGTACGTCTCCAGCCCCCGCCAAGCGACGGGGGCTCCCTTGTTAGCAGCAGGTTTTAGCCGCCGATCGGAGAAGGATAGGGGCCGGGGGTGGGCGTAACGAGAGCGGAGATCCTTTCGGTCGGAACAGAACTCCTTCTAGGGCAAATCGTCAACAGTAACGCCGCCTACTTGGCCGCCCGGCTGGCCGAAGTGGGCGTGGATCTTTACCGCCAGACCACCGTTGGCGATAACTTGGAGCGGGCCACGGCCGCGTTCAGGGAAGCGCTTGAGCGCGCCGACCTTGTTATTTCCACCGGCGGTCTGGGCCCGACCGAAGACGACCTCTCCCGCGACGCACTAGCGGCGGCGCTGGGAGTGCCCCTGCTCCGCCACCCGGACGCCGAAACTTTGGTGCGGGAAGTCTTCCGCCGGCGTGGCCTTCAGCTGACCGAAGTCCAGTTCCGCCAGGCCCAGGTCCCCGAGGGCGGCCGGCCTCTCCGGAACGCCGCCGGCACCGCTCCAGGCATTCTCTGGGAAGGACGTCGGGAGGGCCGTTGGGACGGGGCCAGCAAGGCCGTGGTCCTGCTGCCCGGACCGCCCACCGAAATGCAGTTGTTGTTCCAGAATGAGGTCGCCCCGTGGCTGCGCGAACACATGGGCGGTTGGGTGATCCGCTCGCGCCTGCTGCGCATCTGCGGGATGGGCGAACCCATGGTGGAAGCGGCGGTGCTGGACCTCATCCACGAAGGGAAGAATCCCACCATCGCGCCGCTTATCGAGGATGGCGAAGTCCGCCTGCGTCTGACGGCGAAGGCGGATTCGGCGCCTGCGGCTGAAGCCATGATCGATGAGGTGGAGGCCGCCGTCCGGGCGCGCCTGGATGACCACATCTTCGGAGTGGACGAGGTCAGCCTGCCCGCCGCCGTGGTGCGGCTCCTGACCGAAAACGGGCAGACGCTGGCCATCGCCGAGTCCTGTACCGGGGGCCTTCTGGCCAGCCGCGTCACCGATATCCCCGGTGCTTCGGCCTGCTTCTTGTGGGGTGCCACCGTCTACTCGAACGAGTCCAAGACCGTTTTGGCCGGAGTCTCGCCGGAGACGCTGGCGTCCCACGGGGCGGTCAGCGAGGAGACCGCCCGCGAACTGGCCGAAGGGGTCCGGCGGCGCGCCGGCAGCACTTTCGGTATCGGCGTTACGGGCATCGCCGGCCCCAGCGGCGGCACCGCCGAGAAACCTGTGGGCCTGGTGCACTTCGCCCTGGCCGGCCCGGCAGGGACCCGCCACGAGAGGTTTGTCTATAGCGGACCGCGCGCCTTCATCCGGCGGCGGGCCGCCTGGCAGGCGCTGGTGATGCTATGGCGCGAGGCCAAGACTATGGGAACGGGA
This sequence comes from Bacillota bacterium, assembly GCA_021791495.1. Lineage (GTDB taxonomy): Bacteria > Bacillota > Sulfobacillia > JAJYWN01 > JAJYWN01 > JAJYWN01. The sequence goes on along the minus strand of JAJYWN010000028.1, from coordinate 41,744 downwards.
GGCCAGGCCGGAGCATGACGGGCGACGAGGCCGGCGAGATCAGAGCCTTTGTGGCCGTGCTCCTGGGCGACACGGTCCGGCGTGCGCTGACCGCTCTGCTGGACCGGGCCGCGGCCCTGCCTTCCGATGTGAAGTGGGTGGAACCGGCCAACCTCCACGTCACGGTGAAGTTCCTGGGTAACGTTCAAGCGTCCGCCTTGGCGGGCATCGCCCAGGTTCTGGCAGCCGCGGCGCGCGAGAGCCAGCCCTTCGGCATCCGCCTGGAAGGCCTGGGCACTTTCCCGCCCCGGGGGACACCCCGCGTGGTCTGGGTGGGCCTGAAAGGAGAGGGGGGGCGCGCGGCGGTCGGGCGGACCGCTGCACCGGCTGTGCGGCCGGGTGATGCTCCCGCTGCTCTCGTGAGTCTGGCCGGCGCGGTGGACGCCGGGCTGGGCGCCTTGGGCTATGCCCGAGAGGACAGGCCTTTCGCCGCTCACATCACCTTGGGCCGCGTCCGTAGCCCGCGCGGGCAGTCCGAACTGAAGGCCTTCATCGAGAAGGAAGGCGCTCTTGAAGCCGGAGCCCAATGGGTTACCGAACTGGCGCTGATGCGCAGCGACCTCCGGCCCGCCGGGCCGGTCTACACCAAACTGGCCGGTTTCGCCCTGGGCCCCGCTGGGAGACGGGAGGGCGCAATGACCAAGTGACCATTGACCGTGGACGAGCCGGCAGGTTATCATAGAAACGTAATTCGACAGGAAAATCCTTCCAGAACGCGAAAGATGGCAGTCGGCGTTATAGCCGGGGGGAGGCCCGCAGTGTCAGATAAGAAAAAGGCTCTGGAAATGGCCTTGGCGCAGATCGAAAAACAGTTCGGCAAGGGGTCCATCATGAAACTGGGAGAAGCCTCGGCGAAGATGACGGTGGACGTTATCACCACCGGGGCGCTATCCCTGGACGTGGCCTTGGGTGTGGGAGGCATCCCCCGGGGGCGGGTGGTGGAGATCTACGGTCCGGAGGCCTCCGGAAAGACCACCGTGGCCCTGCACATCATCGCCGAGGCCCAACGCGCCGGCGGCGTGGCGGCTTTCATCGACGCCGAGCACGCCCTGGACCCTGCCTACGCGAAGAACCTCGGCGTGGACGTAGACAACCTGCTCATCTCGCAGCCGGACACCGGCGAACAGGCCCTGGAGATCGCCGAGGCGCTGGTGCGCAGCAATGCGGTGGACGTGGTGGTGGTGGACTCCGTGGCGGCCTTGGTGCCGCGGGCGGAAATCGAAGGGGAAATGGGCGATTCCTTCGTGGGGCTGCAGGCGCGCCTCATGTCCCAGGCTCTCCGGAAACTCACCGGCGCCATCAGCAAGTCCCATACCGTAGCTGTTTTCATTAACCAGCTCCGTGAGAAGGTCGGGGTGATGTTCGGCAACCCCGAAACGACACCCGGCGGCCGCGCCCTGAAGTTCTATGCCTCCGTCCGCCTGGAAGTCCGCAAGGCCGAAAGCTTGAAGGTGGGCCAGGACAATGTGGGTATGCGTGTCCGCGTGAAGGTCGTGAAGAACAAGGTGGCTCCGCCCTTCAAACAGGCAGAGTTCGACATCATCTACGGCGAAGGGATCTCGAAGGAAGGCTGTATCGTCGATATCGCCACTGAACTGAGCATCATCAGTAAGATGGGCGCCTGGTACTCCTACGGCGACACTCGCCTGGGGCAGGGGCGCGAGAATACTCGCGATTTCCTGAAACAGAACCCGAACGTCGCCAAGGAGATCGAGGCCAAGGTGCGCGAGGCGCTCAGTCTCGGTACCGTGCGCGCGACCGCGGCTACCGAAGAGGAGTCGTCGGTGCAATAGCAGTGGCAGGACCGACCATGGACCCCGAAAACGCCAAGGCCGCCCGCAGTTCGGCTGTGGCCATGCTGGCCCGCCGGGCCGCCACCCGCCGTCAGGTGGTGGACCGTCTGGTACGCCGGGGCTACGCGCGGGACACCGCCGAAAGCGTGACGCAGGATTTGGTCGCCCGCGGGTACATCGACGACGAAGCTTTCGCCACCAGTTGGGCGGCAGCGGCACGGCGGCGGGGGTGCGGGCGAGCGGCTATCGTTGAAGGCCTGTCGGCCTTGGGTTTCACCAGGTCGGCGGCTCTGGCCGTCGCCGAGGCCACGGTTCCGCCGGAAGATGATTTGCCGCTGGCTCAACAGGCGGCGGAACGCTGGGCGGCCGGGAAAGATCTCCCTATGGACGGGCAAGGCGCGCAGAAAGCCGCCGCGCGGCTCTTTGCGTACTTGCTGCGCCGGGGATTTCCGGCTGGTGTCAGCCGCAAGGTGGCGATGCTCACCGTGACGCGCCGGGCGGGGGAAGACTCTGTTCAACTTGACAATAACTTCTAGTAAAGCTAGAATAGTCAGGCAAGGGTAAGTCCTAAAGATTTCAGCTAGCGACGTTGGTTTTACCCGAGAGTAGGTATATACTCCCCGCTATGCGGCGGATTCGGTCGTTTGAAGGTCTCCGGCGCGCCAGGTTTGCCAGCGCCGCCTGATATACACTTTTCGTGGCCGAAGCATACGCCCAAGCGCGCCGGAAAGCCACCGTTTCTACGTGTGCATCGATAGGCCGAGCCCTGGCTCGGCCTTGTTTCTTTATTCCGGCCGGCCCCAATGGGATGGGGTTTCGCGCCGTAAGGGGGGTGACCAGCATCGACGTAGTAAAAACCCTTGTTATCGCCCTGGTCACCGGTGCTGTTGCTCTTTTCGCTGGATACGCGTTTCGAAAGTACGTAGCTGAGGCCAAAATGGGCTCCGCCGAGGAGGCCGCCAATAAGCTCGTCGAGGAAGCTAAGAGAGAAGCCGACGCGAAGAAGAAAGAGGCTTTGATCGAGGCCAAGGAAGACATCCACCGCATGCGGTCGGATGTCGAGCGCGAGATCCGGGACCGAAGAGGCGAACTGCAGCGGGTTGAAAGGCGATTACAGCAGAAGGAGGAAGGCATCGACCGCAAGTACGAGAGCCTGGAACGCAAGGACGAGGATTTGCAGCATAAGATCCAGGACGTCGAGAACTTGCGGCAGGCCACCGCAGCCCTGCAGACCAAGCGATTGCAGGAATTGGAGCGACTGGCCAATCTGACCGCTCAGGAAGCAAAACAACTTCTTCTGGACACCGTTGAGGAAGAAGTGAAGCAAGACGCCGCCATTCTGATCAAGAACATCGAGTCCCAGGCCAAAGAAGAGGGAGAGAAAAGAGCCCGCGAGGTTATCTCCCTGGCCATCCAGCGTTGCGCGGCGGACCACGTGGCGGAAGCCACCGTCTCCGTGGTGAACTTGCCAAACGAGGACATGAAGGGACGCATCATCGGCCGTGAGGGGCGTAACATCCGCACCTTGGAGACCCTCACCGGCATCGATCTCATCATCGACGACACTCCAGAAGCCGTGATCTTATCCGGATTCGACCCGGTGCGCCGCGAAGTCGCCCGGTTGGCCTTGGAGAAACTCATCGTCGACGGGCGCATCCACCCGGCGCGTATCGAAGAGATGGTGGAGAAGGCCCAGAAAGAAGTGGACGCCCGCATCCGTGAGGAAGGGGAGGCGGCCACCTTCGAAGCGGGCGTTAATGGCCTCCATCCCGAGTTGGTCAGGCTGCTGGGGCGCCTTCACTATCGTACCAGCTATGGGCAGAACGTGCTGAAACACTCCCTGGAAGTCGCTCATCTGGCCGGCGCCATGGCGGCCGAACTGGGCGCGGACGTGGCCGTGGCCAAGCGGGCCGGCCTCATCCACGACATCGGAAAAGCCGTGGATCACGAGGTGGAAGGCAGTCATACAGCCATTGGCGTGGACCTCCTGAAGAAGTACCGCGAATCGAACGAAGTCATTCATGCCGTGGCGGCTCACCACAACGACATTGAACCTAAGACGGTGGAAGCGGTCCTGGTCCAGGCGGCCGACGCTATCTCGGCGGCCCGTCCGGGCGCCCGTCGTGAGACTCTCGAGAACTACATCAAGCGCCTTCAGAAGCTGGAGGAGATCGCCGATTCCTTCGAAGGCGTGGAGAAATCCTACGCCATCCAGGCCGGCCGTGAGATCCGCATCATCGTAAAGCCGGACAAGATCGACGATGTGGCCTCGGTACGGGTGGCCAGGGATATCGTGAAGAAGATCGAGGACGAACTGGAGTACCCCGGCCAGATCAAGGTGACTGTCATCCGCGAAACAAGGGCCGTGGACTACGCCAAGTAGCGCTAGCTCGGTCGACAGCCGCGGCGGCCAGGAAATGGATTCCAGCTGCTGGGTTGGAGCAGGCGATTTCCATGAGAAGGATTTGCCGGCGCGTGCACGAATGCTATGAACGTTCCGGCGAGCCACGGGAAGACCGCCGTCTGAACAGGGGGAAAAGGTCACGGTATCCGCCGATTGGTCTTTGGATGTGGAGCAGCGTGCGCGTAACAGCGTCGGGCTGTTGATATCCATCCTTGTGCGCTATCCGGAGCTGGCTTCCCTCAACTTCGATCCGAAGGAGCAAAGCCTCAAGTTCACCTTCTTGGCAACGAAGCTCCTGTCCGAGGAGGAGTTCCGGAAGCTGCGGGACCTCACCGAAGCCAGCCTGGACGCCTACTGGAATCTGGGCCGGAGGAAACCCTCGGATTTCTCCTTCACCATTTCATCTTTCGCGGGCGTGTCGGTCCTGGAGATGACCAGGGACGTGGCCTCGCTGTCCCAGGAGGAACTGGCTCTGGTCATTGGATTGATGAAAGACACCCTAGGTGACCGGCTTGTGGTAGATCATAACGACGGGTCGCCGGATGAGGACCTTTCCATGCAGGAAGAGCTCATCCAGGAGATGCTGGAAGACATCAAGGAAGACAAGCTGGAGAAGAACCTCATCGCCTTCCGCGAGGAAGGCCGGGTTCTCGTCTTTAATAAGTAACAAGCCATGCGTGAGCGAGGGGCCGGGTCCCGAAGAGACCCGGCCCCTTTTCTCACCTCACCGCCGGACCTGGCGATGCCTAAAGCAGACGGTCGACGGTCATGGTGGGGGCCGGGGTCCTGCAGCCGCCAGCGTAGCCGGGCTTCGCCCGGCGGAGCGTTCGGGCGGCGGAGGGCGCGGCCACCACCACAGTCAGGGGGCCGGGGTCCTGCAGCCGCCAGCGTAGCCGGGCTTCGCCCGGCGGAGCGTTCGGGCGGCGGAGGGCGCGGCCCCCACCAGAATCAAACTGGGGAGACTAACACTTTATGAAGATCCTGTTCATCGGGGACATCGTGGGGCGCCCGGGCCGGAACGCCGTGCGGGACAAGCTGTCGGAGGTGCAGAGCCGCGAGGGGGCGGATATTGTCCTGGCCAACGCGGAGAACGCCGCGGGCGGTACGGGCCTAACCCCCGATATCGCGGAGGAACTGTTCGCCCAAGGTGTGGACCTCATCACCCTCGGGAATCACGCCTGGGCGAAACGAGAGATCATGGGTTACCTTGATAGCAGCCTGCGTCCCGTCCTGCGCCCGCTAAACTATCCAGGCACGCCTCCGGGAAAAGGTTCGGCGGTGGTGGATGTGGACGGCGTCAAGGTTGCGGTCATGTCGGTAGCCGGGAGGGTCTTCGCCACCACGCACTACGACTGCCCGTTCCGGACGGCCCTGGCCGAAGTAGGACGCCTGCGCCGCGAGACTTCAGTTATCCTGCTGGATTTCCACGGCGAGGCCACCTCGGAGAAGGCGGCGATGGCCTGGTACCTTGACGGCAAGGTCTCCGCGGTGCTGGGGACCCACACGCACGTGCAGACAGCCGACGAGCGCGTCCTCCCGGGAGGGACGGCTTTTCTGACGGACGTGGGCATGACCGGACCCGGCCAGAGCATCATCGGCATGGACAAAGACCTGGCCTTGGAGCGTTTCCTCACTCAGATGCCGGTGCGCCTCGAGGTGGCGGGGGGGCCAGCCATCTTCTCCGCCGCCGTGGTGGACGTCGACCCGGTAACAGGGAAAGCCCGTGGCATCAGCCGTATCCTAGAACACGTTTCCGCCCGGCACGGGCCCCAGGAAAGCTAGAAATCCTACTCGCACGCATCTTTCCAGACACTTTTGCCCCTTAATAATGGGATTTTCTTGATTTATTTCCATCCCGGTGCAGGAGCCGTCAACGCTCTGTGGAAAAGAAGGTATTCCGCACACCAGGGCCGCAAATCGCAAAACGGATTCATCTGGGGAGGTCACCAATGGAGGTCCTAAGGGTTTCAGCAAAGTCGAATCCCAACTCTGTGGCCGGCGCCCTGGCCGGCGTCCTTCGCGAGAGGGGCACGGCCGAGATACAGGCCATCGGGGCAGGGGCCATCAACCAGGCGGTCAAAGCTATCGCCATCGCCCGTGGATTTGTGGCACCCAGCGGTATGGACCTTATTTGCGTGCCGGCTTTCACCGACATCGTCATCGATGGCGAAGAGAGGACGGCCATCCGCTTCATCGTCGAACCCAGGTAAGAAGACTCTTCTCCCTGGTTTGTCGCGCGACCGGCGGTGATGGTCCGCCCCGTGTCTTCTTGGGGGCGCGACCACACCGGAAGGTCGCTTTTCGTTTGCCCTTGTGCGCCTGCTTCGCCTGTGGACCGTCCGCACACAGAGGGGAAGGTCCTCGGGGGAGCGAAGGACGAAGAGGAAAGCAGACCAGACCGGAGGAGGTACCCCATGTCCGCTCAACTTAGTGAGATTCAGGTTCGCGAATTCCACCGGAGATGCACAGTAGTGGACACCCACGCAGATACCCTTCTGCGGTACATGGACGGAAAGCGCAACCTCGGTGACAGGCGCGGGGACGGGCACATTGACTTGCCGCGCTTGGTGGAGGGCGGGGTGGACGCCCAGTTCTTCGCCTGTTATATCGAGGCGGAATACAAACCCGACCGCGGGCTGAAACGAGCCCTGCAGATGATCGACCTGTTCTACCAGCAGTTGGAGAGCAATGCCGGCCGCATGGCCCATTGCACCACCTCCAGTCAGATCGAGGAGGCCGTGAAGTCCGGCAAGGTGGCCGCCATCCTGGCCATCGAAGGCGGGGAGGCCATCGGTGACGACTTGGCAGCCCTGCGCGCCCTGCAGAGACTGGGCGTCCGTAGTATCGGGCTGGTCTGGAACCAGCGGAATCTCATCGCCGACGGCATTGGGGAGCAGCGGACCAAGGGTGGCCTCACCAATTTCGGCGTCCAGGTGGTCAAGGAGATGAACCGACTGGGTATCATCGTGGATGTCTCCCACCTAACCGACGAGGGATTCTGGGACGTCATCGAAACCAGCACTGTGCCCATCATGGCCACCCATTCCAATTCCCGCGCTGTCTGCTACCACCCGCGTAACCTCGCCGACGATCAGATCAAAGCGTTGGCGAAGAACGGCGGAGTGATGGGGATGAACTTTGCTCCGTACTTTGTGCACAAGGAAAAAGCTACGGTAGATGGCATATTGGACCACATCGACCACATCGTCGACCTGGTAGGGCCGGACCATGTGGGGCTGGGCTCGGACTTTGATGGCATCCGGGCCACCCCGGAGGGGCTGGACGACGTAACCCAGACCTGGCACATCACGGATGGCTTGTTCCAACGGGGATACAGTGAAGAGGACGTGGAGAAAATCCTCGGGAAAAACCACCTACGGGTGATCCGGGAGGTCATGGGCTAGAGAATGGGTTTCCTGGCGGGCAGGGCCGACTTGCACACCCACACCAATGCCTCCGACGGCTCACAGACGCCTTCGGAGGTAGTCCGCGCCGCGGCGGACCTCGGGCTTTCGGCGGTGGCCATTACCGACCACGACACTGTGGCGGGGCTGGAAGAAGCTCTGGAGCAGGGCAGGAAGAGCGGGGTGGTGGTGGTCCCCGGAGTCGAGATCAATACCGAGCAGGGCGGCCACGAAATCCACATCCTGGGTTACTACGTGGACCGGCACGCGCCCGAGCTGGCTGCCAAGCTGCAATGGCTCCGCGGCGGCCGGGAGCGCCGGGCGGCCCGCATCGTTGCCCGTCTGCGGGAGATCGGCGTCACCATTTCCCTTGACCATGTGATGGAGCTGGCCGCCGGCGCGGCGGTAGGACGTCCCCACGTGGCCCGAGCCCTGGCTGAGGCAGGGTGGGTCCGGAACATGGCGGAAGCTTTCGACCAGTTCATCGGACTGGGGGCCCCGGCCTACGTCCCCAGAGAGTGGCTGTCGCCCACCGAGGCAGCGGACGTCATTCTGGCGGCCGGGGGCGCGCCGGTCCTGGCGCATCCCGGAACGGCTGGGGACGCCGGAGACCTGATCCCGCGCCTCCTGGAACACGGGCTGGTAGGAATAGAAGTGTTCTATCCCGAACATGGGGAGGAGGCGGAACGCCTCTTCCGTAGGATCGCCGAGGAAAACGGCCTGATTATGACGGGTGGCTCCGACAGCCACGGATCGGGGTTTGCCTTCCGGTCCGGACTGGGGCAGCGGACGTGCCCATTCGAGACTGTCACACTGCTGGAAGCAGCCGCCAGGAAAGGCCGGGTTACCAGGGCTGCCAGGGCTGCCAGGGCTGCCGGAGGCGCCGGGGCGGCCGGGGGTGCCACGAGGGACGACCGGCCCTAGGGAGGGCCGCGCCACCTTGAAAGTCAAGTTAAGTGAGGTCAGGGAAAGGCTGGTGGGTTTTGGTGTTGGGAGAAGAAAGGGCCCGCGAGATTCTCCGGAAAGTCGTTGCCGCCTCCCGCGAGGGCCAGGTGGAAGCAGTGATCATGGCCAATGACACCTATCTGACCCGTTTTACGCAAAACTACATCCACCAGAATGTGGGCGAGAGAAACGACGCCCTTTCTGTTCGGGTGGCAATCGGCAAGAGAGTAGGAGTGGCGCAGAGCAACCGCCTGAACGACGAGGCCATTGTTGAACTGGTGCGCCGGGCTGAGACGGTGGCCCGCCTACAGCCGGAGAACCCCGAGTTCGTCTCCCTCCCCGGGCCGGACGCAGCGTCCTCCACCGGAGTCGCCGCTGCTACCGGGGCCGCCCGTTCCGGCCTTTACGACCGGGCCACGGCTGAGGCCTCGCCCACCGTACGGGCGGAGAAGGTCAGAGAAATCGCCTCGCGGTGCCGCCAGGCCGGCGTAAACGGTTCCGGAGCCATCACCACCGGTGTCAACGAACTGGCCGTGGGGAACTCCCTGGGTATCGAAGACTATGCCGCGGCCACGGTGGCAAGTATCAGCACGGTCGTCATGGGCGACGACAGTTCGGGGTTCGCCGACGCCACTGCCGGACGCCTGGAGAACCTGGATGCGGGACACGTCGGGACCGTCGCCGTGGAGAAGTGCGTGAAGAGCAGGAATCCGGTCTCCGTGGACCCCGGCGAGTACGTGGTCGTCCTTCAGGAAGCCGCCGTCGCCGACATGCTCCAGTTCCTCGCCTTCCTTTCCTTCTCCGCCCTGGCCGTCCAGGAAGGACGGAGTTTCATGATGGGCGAGCCTGGTCGGAAGGTCATGGGTGATAAGGTGACCATTTGGGATGACGGGCAAGACCCCTTGGGGATGCCCATCCCCTTCGATTTCGAGGGGGTGCCCAAGCAGAAAGTGACCTTCATCGAAAACGGGCTTACGCGCGACGTAGTGTACGACTCCCTGACGGCTGCCAATGCGGGCCGTCGTTCCACCGGCCACGCGCTTCCCGCTCCGAACACGTACGGCCCCATGGCGCTGAACATGTTCATGGCCCCGGGCACATCCACTCTTGATGAGATGGTCCGGTCGGTGAAGAAGGGTCTGCTGGTGACGCGTTTCCACTATACGAACCCGGTTCACCCGATCAAGGTGATTCTGACCGGCATGACCCGGGACGGCACTTTCCTCATCGAGGACGGCGAGATTAGGCGCGGCGTCAGGAACCTCCGGTTCACCCAGAGTGTCGTGGACGCCTTGGCGCGGGCCGAGATGATCGGCCGCGAACGGGTGTTCAAGGGTGGCTGGTTCGGCGGCGCCGTCGTACCGCCCATCCAGGTCTCCGGCTTCAGCTTCACCGGGGCTACGGAGTTCTAATCAAGTTTCGCCGGAACGGCGGCGGCGCAGGGGCCGCCCCTGGGTCCGGCATCCTTGGCAGCAGCGTAGCAGCATATTCACCCCTTCCTCCGGCTATAATGGAACCGGAAGGAGTTGGAAGCTTGGCCGAGAGCGTGGAGAACCTGAAGAAGAGAATCGCGGATTTGGAAGCGCAGATTGCCACGCTGCGGGTAGGGCGGCGGGTCCTGTTGAACCTCGTCGCCCGGCTGCAGCAAGAGAAGAAGACCGAAACGAGCCGTCTGGAGCGGGAGAAGCATGCTCTGGAAATGCGAAATAAGCGGTTGGCCCGGAGTCTTTTGGACCAATCGGATGGCCCCGGTCCGCGCCTTCTGGAACTCCCCAGCCTGCGGCAGAAGAGCCTGAAATAGCCTGGGGGGTGTTTAAGGGCTCTCTCTACCGGGCCCAGTCACGCGCCTTTCTGATTCGCGCTGGCGCATCTGGGCCTTTTCAGCGTCCAGGATGCTATCGTAGGGTACCCAGTAGTTCGACCACCAGCCCTGGATGGGCTCCTCGATGAGCCCGACCTCCTGATCCCACCGGCCCTTGAGGTTGACTTTGTCGTCCGGCTTCTGGGGGCGACGCCGCGTCGAGTTGGTCGTCCGCCCCTTCACTGGAGTGGGTTTGGTGTGCGGCTTCATCACTTCAGAGCGGGTTATTCCGAGCCGCCGCTGTGAAAATGGATTCTCCCGCGGTGTAGTTGCACACTTCACACCGCACGTCCACATCGGGTTGTCCATCCTTGACCACCAGATGCGGCTCCGCCACTTTCTCGCGGACCTCGCCGGTGCGCGCGTCCTTGTGGAGGGGTTGGGCGTACTTGCTGATCACCTGGAAGCGCACCCGGTTGCTCTTGCACTGCGGGCAGTAGTAGGGCGCGGTTTGGCCAGTTACTGATGGTTCCATTTGCAGTCACCTCCGGGATTCTGAATCTAATCTAACCCTTACTGACGGGAATAACCGACCCGCCGCAAGGCAAGGAAAGGGCCGCGGCAAAGCGAAATCAAAAAGAGGCAAGGATAACTGGAAAGGCGGCGGAGAGACCATGGCGCGGGAGAAGACCTTGATGGTAGACCTCAATTCCGACCTGGGCGAAAGCTTCGGGGCCTTCCGGGTCGGCAGCGACGCGGAGATGCTGAAGTTGGTGAGTTCGGCCAACATCGCTTGCGGTTTCCACGCCGGAGACCCCGGCGTCATGCGGGAAACGGTGGCCTTGGCCGTAGGCAGCGGCGCCCGCCTCGGAGCCCATCCCGGTTTCCCCGACCTCATGGGGTTCGGCCGGCGGGATATGGGCGCTTCACCCCAGGAGTTTGAGGATTATGTAGTCTATCAGGTCGGCGCCCTGGCCGGCTTTGCGGCCGCCGCCGGCCGGCGGCTCCAGCACGTCAAGTGCCATGGCGCCATGTACAATATGGCGGCGAAGGACGAGCGGCTGGCGAAAGCCCTGGCCGGTGGCGTGCGAAAGGTCGATCCGGGGCTTATCTTCGTGGCGCTGTCGGGGTCCATCCTGTATCGGGCCGGGCTGGACGAGGGTCTGGTAACGGCGGCTGAGGCCTTCGGTGACCGTGGTTACCTTGACAACGGGCAGTTGGTCCCTAGGAGCCATCCGAAGGCCCTGATCACCGATCCCGAGGAAGTGGCGGCCCGCGTGGCAACCATGGTGGGCCAGGGATATGTGCTTTCCATCGAGGGCCACCGGGTATCCGTGCAGGCCGACACGGTCTGCCTGCACGGCGATAACCCGGCAGCGGTGGATATCGCCGCCAAGCTGCGCGATGCTTTGGCGGCCCAGGACATCCAGGTGCGGCCCATGGCCGAATTGCCGCTGGCGGGAAGGGCCTCGCGTTGACCCTGGATCCACGAACGCCGCGGATTCACCCCGCCGGCGACGCCGCGCTGGTGGTGGAAGTTGGTGAGAGTATCTCTCCCCAGGTGCGGGACCACGTGCGGTCCTGGAACCGGGCGATCGCGGAGACTGGGGTCCCCGGACTGGTGGAAACGGTCCCATCGTATTGTTCTGTGCTGGTGGTCTTCGACCCCTTGGTGACCGACTTCGACGCCCTGACCCCCGTTCTGTCTGCCCTCCGACCGCCACGGGGGGCCGGGGGGAGCGGACGCGTCGTCGAGGTGCCCGTGCGCTACGGTGGCGCCGAGGGTCCGGACCTGGCAGGGGTGGCCCAGCGGCTGGGACTGTCCGAAGACGAAGTGGTAGCCCTCCATTCGGGCGCCGAGTACCCCGTCTACATGTTGGGTTTCATGCCCGGATTCGCCTACCTGGGCGGGCTTCCGGACAGGCTCAGGATTCCCCGCCTCTCCACACCAAGGGCTCGGGTGCCCCGCGGATCGGTGGCGCTGGCCGGCGAACAGACCGGCGTCTACCCTCTGGAAACTCCGGGCGGGTGGCATCTCATCGGCCGGACCCCGGTGAGCCTGTGGAATCCCCAGTCCGAGGACCCGTTTCTGATCGGTCCCAACGCAGTGGTGCGTTTCGTGCCCATCGGCGCCGGAGAGTACGCGCGGCTGGACCGGGCGCGGGAAGACGAGGAGACGGCGGCCGCGGCCGACCGGGCCCCAGCCGGAGGAACGGGGGGGCCGGCAGCGGCCTTGGCGACGGTCCAGGTATTGGAACCCGGTCTCTTCACCACGGTTCAGGATCTGGGACGTTCGGGATTCGGCGCCTTTGGGCTGACGACATCAGGGGCGGCCGATGCTTTCGCCCACCGCGTCGCCAACCGGTTGGTGGGTAACGCCGATGGTCGGGCGACCTTGGAAGTCACCGCCGCCGGGCCCCGCCTGCGTTTCCTGCGGGGAGCGGAGTTCGCGGTAACCGGAGCTGAATTCGAGCTGTCTCTGGACGGAGAACCGGTCCCCGGGCGCACTGTCATCCGGGCGGAAGAAGGGCAGGAATTGCGCTTTGGCCGTCTCGGGCGCGGTTTTCGGGCCTATTTGGCCCTGGCCGGAGGAGTGGATGTGCCGCCGGTGATGGGTAGTCGGTCCACTTTGCATCGTGCCGGTCTGGGAGGATTTGGGGGCCGTCCGCTGCGCCGGGGGGACGTCCTGTCGGCAGGGGCCGTGGCGGCGTGGGCTGGGTCGGACGGGCCGGCTCCGCTCGGGACCGCGCCCAGGGAGTGGTTCGGTTATCTTGACGAATGTGTGGTGAGAGTGGTGCCTGGGCCGCAGGATTACCTTTTCGCCGGCCTCGAACCGCTCTTCGCCGGTGAGTACAGAGTCAAACCCGATTCCGACCGCATGGGTGTCAGGCTGGACGGGCCGGTCCTCCAGGCGCCGGGCGGACACGACATCATCTCTGACGGCATCGCGCTGGGGTCGGTCCAGGTGCCCGCCGACGGCCACCCCATCGTGATGTTGGCGGACCACCACACGGCCGGGGGTTATCCCAAGCCGGCCACGGTGATCACGGGCGACCTTCGGGTATTAGCCCAGAAGAAACCGGGGGAGAAAGCTCGCTTCGCCGCCGTCGGAGCGGGTGAAGGCGCCAGGGTCCGGCGGGAACAGGAGTCCCTTTTCGGGCCGGTGGACGCGAGCGTCCTGCGCTGGTCCGGTCGGGGGAAGTCTTTCGTGGCTTCCGTCCGGAAGCTGGACGATAGGTAGAAGGGTTCCAGGCACACGGACAAGCGAAAGGCGGGGTCGCAGCCCCGCCTTATTCCGCGTTTCTGGCGAAGAGACGTCTTTTCAAGCCTGAGGAAGGCGTCCGCCTTGGGCCAACTGCTGTTCGGCCAGGGCGATCATGCGGCGAACCATGTTACCCCCGATAGGCCCGCCAATCCGGCCGCCGATCCGTCCCATTTCTTTCGACGGCATCTCGGCCCAACCGCGCTGGCGGATCTCCCCAAGGATGCCCAGTTCGGCCGCCACCTCGTACTTCAGGCTATCCAACTGCTGACTGTAGTTACCCTGACTGAAGTTCACCTTCTTGGTGCCGGTGGCGTCCGGATACGAGAGTTCGCCGGCGACCTCGAACTTCAAGCGGTTCAGCGCAGCGGTCGCATCGGGGACCAGCAGGCGATCATCACTGTAGTTTGGCACAGTATCACCTCCGCGGGAGCACGAGGCTCCATTTGATGATTCCACCGCGAAGATAGTGTCACCGTGGCCTAAATTGGCATACTGGGATATTTCGCCTGGTAAAGTACGATTTGATTTCCCTTGAAACCGACTACTTGGCCGGCCCCAGAGTGGCGGAAATGACATGACCGAACAGAGCCGCACCGTTTTGGGCGGCCGTCTTAGGGGTTTGTTCAGTCCCGAACTCCAGCAAAAGGGCCCCCGGGTCCAGATCCTGGTTGTAGTTGCCGTGGGCGATGAAAATGCCCTTGACCAGCCCGGGGTACAAGTAGTCGGCCACGCCCTTCAGCCTCTCGGCCAGGAACATGTTGACCAGCATCAAAGGGTTCTGCTGGCCGACCACCAGCAACACCTTGCTCGTCGGCTGCCCCTGGAAGGACCAGGCGTAGGGCCCGCCGGGTCCGGCGTCGCGGTGTACGTCGAAGAGAGCAAAGGGGCGCAAGGTCAGATCCTGGAAGACGGTACGACGAGAGCGGGTATAGGCCATGGCGTCGTGGGGGCTGTGGTTGGTCAGGTCGTGATACACGGTCCAGCCATCGGTCTGCAGACTGGCAGTCATGGCGTCTCCGACCTGGTAGATACCACCGCTCCTCAAGCCCGGAGCGTTCGAGAACCCATCGCCCTGGATGTAGGATTCGTCGGAATGGGTGTGGTAAAGTACCACCAGTCTGGCTCCGCCGGCCTCCGGCATGGCCTCGACCACCCCGTCCTGGTCACCCAGCTTCAGGTCGCCCGCCAGGAGCCAGGGGGCCAGGTCCGACGGGGCCTCCGCTTTCCCTTGTGAAAGCTGCTCGTAGCCGTCGAAGCGCATGCCGGCCACGCCGTCTTTCACCGCCACGGCCGTGAACCGGCGGTTGTCGGCGGTAATGTAGATATCACCCTTGCGGACGGGAAGGGCGGTCTGGAGGATGATTTCCCCTTCCTCCGTTATCAGACTGTGGAGGGTGACGTTGTCCCTGGCCCAGCCGGCGCCTCCCGGTGTCGGACCGTACCACCAGGCGAACATCAGTACAAGAAACAACGCTGCCACCGAAACGCTCAGGTGCCTATAGCGACGCAGCTTGGACACTCCTCTCCCCCTCACCGTCGCCCGACGATGACATGCCGGTGCGGCGACATAAGTTTTCCCAGCGTGGATGGGGGTATGCGAACCGGGAAGTAGCCGCGGACGGCAGGATTGACTGTGGGCCCGTCGAAATGCATCTGCGCCCAAATGCCCGGGATCGGTGAAGGGACGGGAATCCGGTTGGCCCTCGCGAAGGAGTTCGTTTCATATCAGGAAGCCTGCGTTTTGTTGGGCCTTTCCTGGAAGGCCTTCCGCACGCTTTTGGCGGAGTACGCCGACGCCCTGGGGGAGCAACCGGCCAACACGCCGCCCCGCCACATCTCCGTTTCGGCTTTCTACTCGCTCCAGACGATCGTGGAGAAGGAGAGGGCGGGGGAGACGGCGGAGGGCATCCGCCAGGCGCTTCGGGCGGCGGTTGAGACCGCGGACACCGCGGAGGAAGCTGTTGAAAGTCGGTCCGAGGCGGAACCGGAAACGAAGCAGGAAAAGGAAAACGCCGCCGCCTCTCTTCCGGCGGACGGCGTTACATGCGATATACCCGAGGGCGAGGAGACCGTGACCGAGGTCCCCGACCTTCCCACTTTGGCGGCCCTGGTGGCGGACCTCACCAAGCAGGTCACCCGGCTGGAGGAGACCCTGGCGACCGAGCGCCACCGGTCGGTGACCGCCATCGCCCGGCTCCAGCAGGAAATCCAGGAGATCCGCTACGCCGCGGTGACAGGCCTGTCTCGCCGGGACCGGCGGCGACGTAAGCCCGCCCTAGGCCTTCTGGGGCACGCCTCAAGTGGAGAAGACGGTCGCTGACTACTCCCACACCTGCGAGACATGGAGAATGCGGAAACCGGAACGCCGCAGGTCATCCACCACCCGTTTGGCATCGATGGTCTTAATACGGACCACCAAGTCCATTTGGTCGTGATGGGGTGCGAAAGTGGACATGCTGGCGATGCTGATCCCGTTCCGGCGGATGATGCCGGCCACCTCGGCTAACTGCCCGACCTTATCCGGCACCTGGATGTGGATGCGCGTGCCACGGGACTGGAGCCCCATCATCTCCACGAAGACCTTGAACAGGTCCGACTGAGTTACGACGCCGGTGAGGTTATCGAACTCATCGGTGACCGGGATCAGGTTGATGTCGTGCTTCCGCATGAGGAAGGCGGCCTCTTCAATGATGTCATCTTCCTTGATGGTGATGACCTTCGCGTTCATGATCTGGCCGGCCGGGGTCTTGGACATGAAGTCCTGGCCTTCTTGCAGGCATGACGCCATCAGCAGATCCCACATCGTGAGGATGCCAACGATTCGGTCGCCATCCACCACCGGAAGGCCCTCGAAGTCGTTGGCCCTCATGATCTGGAAAGCGTCCCGCAGGGACTGCTGCGGCGTGACCGAGATGGTATGCGGGGTCATGATCGTCTTGACAAGCATCGGAGCTCCCCCTTGTGTGCTCTAATGGATTGGCTCTTTGCGTATACGTCGTGACACCCGTGTTCTCCTTCCAACCGCCTCCGGCGCCTGGCCGCGGCAGAGTCTACCAGAGATCCAGGGCCTCCCAGGTTTCCTTCCTAAGGATGCTATCGACCGTCAAGCCCCTCTCCTTCTGGAACTGGTTTATGGCTTTGAGCGTTCCCGGGCCATAGATCCCGTCCGGCACGCCTGGGTCGTACCCCAGTTCGATCAGCCTGTACTGTAGGGCCAGGACGTCCGAGCCGACCGCCGTGGGACCGATGACCCGGCGGACTTCGCCGAAGCGATCGACGGGTCGCCCCACGATACGGACGGGCGTCCCAACGGATACCATCTTGAACACCTGCTCCACGTCGCGGTTGTACATGCGGATGCATCCGTGGGATTCACGCCGTCCGATGGACCACGGGTTGTTCGTGCCGTGAAGACCGTAGACGCCCCAGGGGATGGACAGCCGCATGAACCGAGTACCGAACCCGCCAGACCAGGCTGTTTTCTGACGGATGAACCACTCGCCGTGGGGCGTGGGGTTATCGACCGCGCCCACGGCCACTGGATACTGCTTCACGACGGTGGTTCCCCGGAGCACGGTTAGGAGGCGAGCGTCGGTGTCGATCACCAGGGAAATGTTTTCCGGGTCGGGCGGCGGTTGCCAGGTGTCATCGCCGTCGGAGGAGTCCCCGGTGCCACCGGCGGAATTGGCCGCGACATAGTGGTCGGCCACGGCACTCCACGTCTTGATATCCGCCTCACCCGTCTCCGGCAGATGACTGCGCCGCTGGAATTCCAGGACCGCGGCGTAGGTCTCGGGGCCGAAGATCCCGTCCGTCGCGCCCGGACGATAGCCCAGGGCGACCAGACCTTCCTGGAGGTCGCGTACGTCGTCGCCGCTCATGAGCGGAAAGGCCAGTTTCAGGGTGCGCTGTTCGAGGCAGGGGTCGGGGTCCGTGAAGGCGCGGGGAAGGACCTCTCCTGCCATGACCGGAACAGATTCATCGGCGTCGTCGGCGTAGACGTCGACGACGGCCTCTCCCGACTCCGATGCCTGTCCGGATCCCTGTCCGGAAGCAGCCGGTGGAGCCGACGCCATACTGCCGGAAGGCTGAGTGAGACCGGCGGACGGAGCGGTGTCCGCGGATGGGCCGGATGGGCCGGGCGGCCCGGCGGGGACCAGGACCGAGCCGGCCCCGCTACCGGAACCCCATGGTAGTGGTAGTTTGGCCACGGCCGGTGGGATGGGGGAGAGCCCCAGAGCGACCATTGAGAAGACCAGCAAAACCCCGGTGGCAATCAGCCAAAGCAAAGGCCAGATTCGCTTCCGCATGGCTTTCTAAACCTCGATCTCCTTTCCTGGAAATCGCCCCACCCAGCGTTGGATCGTGCCGAGGCGATATTCCAAAACACGTAATAGTTTGTTCACATTTGCCTGATAGCCTGAGTCTGAAATTGGAAGGATGGCTCACCATGCCGGGGGGTTGGGACCTTGGAGACAGGCATCCGCAGATCGTCATGGGGACGCAGACTATTTGCCTTGGTTCTGGTTTTTGTGCTGGCGGTGGGCGGAGTTTTCCTTTACCGCAGGCAAGCGGCCAAGAAAGCAGCCAGCTCCAAAGTTACGAAGTACTCGACGTCCACGGTGAGGCGTGGCAACCTCCGTATCGCCATCACCGGTTCCGGGACGACCCAGGCCTACCAGTCGAAGCCGGTCGTGGCGGGCACCACCGGGACACTCAAGACCATCTTGGTCCAGGAAGGCAATCAGGTGAAGGCAGGGCAACCTCTCTTCATCGTGGATAACGATCAAGCCGGCCTCAACGTGCAGCAAGCCAAGTCCGACCTGCAAACGGCGGAAGACAAGCTGACCGACATGGTCAACCCCAAGAGCGATGTGCGCACCGGCATTTCCGGTAACGTGGCCAAGGTCTACGTGCCACAAGGGGGGCAGGTGGCCGCGGGCGACGTCATCGCCCTCCTATCCAATGACAACGTCAATGTGGCGCTCACTCAGGCCCAGCTTGACCTGAAGACCCAGGAAGACAAGCTGAAGGATATCCAGACCGCCGTGGGTGGAGGTGGCCAGGATGTCGAAGCTCTGAAACTGAAAGTGACGCAGGCCCAGTTGAACCTACAGGCCAGGCAGGCCGACCAAAGCAAGTTGGCGGTGACGGCCACGGACGCCGGTCGTGTGACTCAGGTAAACGTGACGGTGGGCGATGACGTCACCGCGGGTCAGGTCATCCTGAACACTGTGGACGACCGCACCATCCTGTTCAATGTGGGAATCCCCGAAACCCAGCTAAAGTACCTGGCCATGGGCCAGTCAGCTGCCGTCTACTTCTTCTCCCGGGGCGAGACAGTGAACGGTACCGTGACGGCCATCGCCACCGACGCCGCCGCCGGCAAAGTCGCGACTTACCAAGTCACCATCACCTTGACCAACCCTGGCTGGATCAGGTCGGGTATGACGGGTACCGGGACCATCAACGGCCTCTTGACCAACACCGACGGGACCAGCACCGCGGTGGTCCTCAGCGGCTCGGGGACGGCCGCCTATAACAGTAAGGACGACGTGAAAGCCGCCATAGCCGGAAAGGTCGCGTCGCTGGCCGTGGGTGTCGACTCCCAGGTCGCGGCGGGGCAGGCGGTGGCAACGTTGACGAGCGACAGTCTGAACCTGGCCTTGCAGCAGGCCCAGAACGACTTGGGCATCGCCAACAGCAACCTGGCGTCGGCCACCTCCTCCGACCAGGTCCAGCAGCAACTGGTCAAAGTGGACCAGGCGCGACTGACCCTGCAGAGCAGGCAGACCGATGTCGATAACCTGAAGGTCCGGGCGGCGGTGGCCGGCAAGGTAGAGAACCTCTACGTGAAGGCCGGAGATCAACTCGGCGCCAACGCTCTGGTGGCTTCGGTCCGCCCATCAAACCCGGACCCAGTGGCGGAAACTAGCGATATCACGGCCCAGCGGCTCAAGGTCGAGCAGGCGAAGCTGAACGTCAAGAACAGGACCGACGAGCTGGATAACCTGGTCGTCAAGTCCCCCATCGACGGTGTCTTCACCAACCCCCTGGTCATCGAGGGTGATAGTGTCGGCACCAACACCAAACTGGCCACCGTGGTCAACTACAACCGGGTGCTGGTTACCATCACCGTGGACGAACTGGACGTGGTGAAAGCAGCCATCGGACAGAAGGCCGCGGTCTCCATCGACGCGCTCCCCGACAAGACGTTCGACGCCGTGATAACCAGCATCGCCACCGAAGGCACGCCGAACCAGGGCGTTTCCACCTTCAAGGTTACGCTGGAGGTGTCGAAGCCGATCGGCCTGCGCGGCGGCATGTCCGCCCAGGTGGACATCGCCATCGCCGAGCACGATAACGTCCTTCTGGTCCCGGCGGAAGCAGTGGTCGGCAAGGGCAACCAGCGCAGCGTCCGGGTGATGAACTCCGACGGCACGGTGGAGATCCGTCCGGTCTCCGTCGGCTTGACCGGTGAGTCCGATGTGGAGATCACCAAGGGTCTTTCCGAAGGCGAGACCGTGGTCACGGGAACGACCAATGGCAGCGGCAACAGGAACCAGACTGGTGGACTGAACATGTTTAACCCGAACCGCATCGGCGGCGGCGCGGTCCCCGGTGGCCGGTAAAGGGGAGGGTGGCCACCCATGAGCGCGATGCTTGAAGCGGTCGGTCTGGCCAAGACCTACCGCATCGGCCGGCGCCTGACCGTGCCGGCTCTGCGCGGCGTCGATTTCACGATCCCTGAGGGCGACTTCGTGGCCATCATGGGCCCGTCGGGCAGTGGCAAGTCGACCTTGATGAACATCATCGGGTGCCTGGACCGTCCCACGGCAGGGAAGTACGTTCTCCACGGCGAGGACGTGTCGCGGAAAAGCGACGACCAGTTGGCGTCGGTGCGGAACCGTATGATCGGCTTCGTTTTCCAGAACTTCAACCTGCTGCCCAGGCAGACGGCCCTACTGAACGTCGAGCTGCCGCTCATCTACCGGGGAGTACCGGCCCGGGAGCGGCGGCGCCGGGCCACGGCGGCCCTGGACGCTGTGGGGCTTTCGGATAGAGCGTCGCACCGGCCCAACGAGCTGTCGGGCGGCCAGCAGCAGCGCGTGGCCATCGCCAGAGCCCTGGCCGGAACCCCATCGATCCTGTTGGCCGACGAGCCCACCGGTAACCTGGACTCCCGTTCGGGCGAGGAAATCATGGCCCTGCTCCAGCGACTCAATGATGATGGGGTGACGGTGGTTCTGGTCACCCACGATGACGATATCGCCAGCCACTGCCGGCGTATCATCCGCCTGCGCGACGGCCGGATCGTCGATGATCGGGCGGTAGTGGACCAGTTGGACGCCCGGGTGGTGCTGAGCCGGATGCCACCTGCCAACGGCGATCAGCCTGAACCAGCCGCTTCCGGCGGGGCCGGGGCCGAAGGCGCCGGTGCCCCCGGCGCGGGCGCCTACAGCAACGGTGCGACCCACGGCGGACCTGGGGAGGCGGGGACGCTATGATGAAAAGCCTCGACATCCTGAAGATCGGCGCCTTCGGGCTAACCGGGAACAAACTCCGGTCAGCCCTGACGATGCTGGGTGTCATCATCGGCGTGGCCGCGGTCATTGCCCTGGTTTCGATCGGCCAGGGCGCGACCCTGTCTGTCACCAGCCGGATCCAAAGCATGGGCAGCAACCTGGTCATTGTTAACCCGGTGCGCGGCGCCAACCTGACGATGGACGACGTCAAGGAGCTGCCGACCCGAGTCGATAACATCGCCGCCATCGTCCCGGACATGGCCGGTATGCTGACGGTCAAATGGGAGAACAAGAACGTCCAAACCACGGTCGACGGTACTACGGAGCAATTCCCGGACGTCCGGGACTTCGGCGCGGAGGAGGGCCGCTTCCTTACGGCCGACGACGTTAGCGGACGACGGAGAGTCGCGGTGGTCGGTCAGACTTTGCTGGATACGCTTTTCGATGGCAACCCGGCTATCGGCCAGACCATTACCATCAACGGTCAGCGCTTCACCGTCATCGGCATCATGACGAAGAAGGGCGCCACCATGGGCCGCGACCAGGACGACATGATCTACGTCCCGATCACCACTCTTCAGCGGTTACGCGGCAGCACACGGGTGGGGTCGCTGTACATCAAGGTTATCGACGGCAGTCAGACGGCGGACACCGTAGCCCATATCCAGGGCATCTTCGACCAGAAGTTCGGGCGCGAAGACTCCGTCAGCGTCCGGAGCCAAGATGAACTACTGTCCACTGTGAACCAGATGACCGGAACACTCACCGCCATGCTGGCCGCCATCGCCGGGATCTCGCTTTTGGTGGGCGGCATCGGCATCATGAACATCATGCTGGTGTCGGTCACCGAGCGCACTAGGGAGATCGGCCTACGCAAGGCTGTTGGAGCCCGAAGGATCTACATTCTCGGTCAGTTCCTGACTGAATCCATCTTGATGAGCCTGTTCGGTGGGGCCATCGGCATTGCCGTAGGCATCATGGCCTCGCGGGTCATCAGTAAGATGGCCGGGTGGACTACGTATGTCTCGCCCACGTCCATCATCATTTCTTTCGGCTTCGCCGCCGCCGTGGGCCTGTTCTTCGGCGTCTGGCCGGCCATGAAGGCGGCAGCGATGGACCCCATCGAGGCTCTGCGCCGCGAGTAACTAACAACGAACCTTCCTCACTCGCCCCCCCTTCCAAAGCGGAAGGCCCGGCCAGGGCCTTCCGCTCTTGATTGTATGGCGGGGGCCTACCGCAGTTCCGCGGGGAAGCGGGTTTCCAGGATTCCCTGCCAGCCGGAGCCCATGTTGGACACGGCGAAGGCTGCTTCGGGGCCCGTGAACCCGGTGTGTTGGAGCAGGAGGCGGGTGCCGCCGGGCACAGATTCCAGAGTCCAGGTGACTAACGTGCTCATGCCCCTGGAGTTCCAGGTGTAGACCAACTTGCGGGGCTCGTCCAGTTCGATAACCTCGGACTCGATGACGCCATCCCACCCGGGAGCAGGTTTCGCCTGGAATTTGAACTTGTGGCCCACTTTCGGGTGGAAGTCATTCGGCATCAGCCATCGGGCGATCGCTTCCGAATCCGTCAGTGCGCGCCACACGCGCTCCGCCGGAAAAGAGTAGGTTTGCTCAAGCTCGATCCTGTTCTGCATTCGTCATAGCCCTCCGTATTCTCTAAGACTCCTTTTCTAAGTGCTTTTCGAGTGCGGTCAGCTTTGCGATCCAGAATTGCTCAAAGCGTTCGGTCCAGTCGCGGACTTCCTTCAGGGGCTCGGCGCGGAGGCGGTACCGTCGTTCGCGGCCCATCTTCCGCTCCGTGACCAGCCCGGCCTCACGCAGGATGGCTAGGTGCTTGGAGACTGCCGGTCGGGTCACGGTGAAGTGGCTGGTCAGCGCCGTAACGGAGTACTCGCCGCCCGCCAGGATTCCAAGGACTTGGCGCCTCGTCGGGTCGGCGATGGCGCTGTAAACATCATGGTGGACTACCTCAGTCACACCTCCACCCCTCCTCGAATAGGTAACGTTCAGGTTACGCATCTATCATATGAAACTAGATGGTTACGTGTCAAGATTGTTTACTGAGCTAGGATGTTTGAAAAAGAGGGCGGGTAGTGGTACATATTTACCATACGGTTCACTCCGAAGACCAAGAAGAGAGCACGCCCACGTGGGGGTAGATGTAGATGAGCGACCATAGCAAGCGCGGAGACGTCAATCCCCGTATCTGGATCGGGACCTACGGCTGCCAAATGAACGAGCACGACTCTGAGGTGCTGGCCGGCCTTCTAGAGGAAAGGGGCTACGCACGCGCGGACCGGCCGGAGGATGCCGATGTCGTCATCTTCAACACCTGTTGTGTGCGGGATAGCGCTGAAACGCGGGTCATGGGGCACATTGGGGAGGCCAAGCGATGGAAGGCGGCGCGACCGGGAATGGTGGTCGCCGTGGCCGGGTGCATGCCCCAGCAGGCGGGGCGCGCCGACGAGATCCGTTCGAAGGCCCCGCACGTCGATATTGTCTTGGGCACCCATAACCTGGGCCGGTTCCCAGAGCTACTGGACCAGTGCCTGGAGACGCGCGGGCACGTGGTGGAGATCGTCCCGGCCGGGCAGGCGGGCACGTCCTTGCCCGAAGTGGCGCCGCGGCGGCGGGGGGACGACTTGAAAGCCTGGGTCACCATCAGCCTGGGGTGCAGCAACTTCTGCGCTTACTGCATCGTACCCTACGTGCGTGGCCCGGAGAAGAGCCGCCCGCCGGCCGCCATTTTGGATGAAGTCCGTGGGTTGGCGCGCCAGGGGTACAAGGAGATTACTCTCTTGGGCCAGAACGTGAACACCTATGGGCGGGATCTACCGGTTGTGGAGGCGGTGGTGCTGGGTGTGGACGGGGAAGCGCCTCCGGAGCGGCCCGATTTCGCCGCATTGATAACGGCGCTCGACCGTACCGAAGGCATCGCCCGCATTCGTTACATGACCTCCCACCCGCGAGACTTCTCCGATCGCACCATAGAAGCCATCGCCCGGTCGGCCAAGGTCTGCGAGCACTTCCACCTGCCGGTGCAGGCGGGGTCGGACCGGATCCTGCAACGGATGAACCGCGGCTACACGCGCGAGCACTACTTCCGGCTGGTAGAGAAGATCCGGGAGATGGTCCCCGACTCGGCCATCACCACCGACATCATCGTGGGGTTCCCAGGTGAGACCGAAGAGGAGTTCCTCGACACCATGGACCTGGTGCGCCGCGTGGGGTACGATGGTGCCTTCACCTTCATGTACTCGCCGCGGCGCGGCACGCCGGCCGCGCGTTTCCCGGATCAAGTCCCATTGGAAGTGAAGAAGGAACGGCTGGCGCGGCTGATCGATCTTCAGAAGGAAATGGGCCTGGCCGCAAATCAGAGGTGGATCGGACGGACGGTGGAAGTAATGGTGGAAGGGTCCAGCGAGGATGACCCAGGCAAGTCCATCGGTCGCACCCGCACCAATAAGATGGTGGTGTTTCCGGCTCGCCCGGCCGGGGGCGAGGGTGCGAACGGGAGCGCAAGCGCGCGACAGACGGCGCGGCGGCGCGGCGAGTTTGTTGACATAACCATCACCAAGGCCCACATTTTGAGCCTGGAGGGGCGTTATAGGTGACCGATTCACTCACGCCCATGATGCGCCAGTACCGGCGCATCAAAGAGCAGCACCCCGATAAGATCCTTTTTTTCCGGCTGGGCGACTTCTACGAGATGTTCTTCGAGGACGCCGAGGTCGGGGCGCGCGAGCTGGAGATCACCCTGACCGGGCGGGACGCGGGGGAGTCCGGCCGCGTGCCGATGGCCGGCATC
Source organism: Bacillota bacterium (assembly GCA_021791495.1). GTDB lineage: Bacteria > Bacillota > Sulfobacillia > JAJYWN01 > JAJYWN01 > JAJYWN01. Next base: position 16,757 of record JAJYWN010000028.1, on the reverse strand, counting down.
CCCTACCACGCGGCGGAGGGGTACATCGCCAAGCTTCTGGAGAAGGGGTTCCGCGTCGCCATCTGTGATCAGGTGGAGGACCCGCGGCAGGCCAAGGGGCTGGTGCGTCGCGAAGTGGTGCGCATCGTCACGCCGGGGACCGTCATGACCGAGGGAGCCTTGGACGAAAGGCGGAACAACTACCTGGCGGCCCTGTGCGGAAAGGGCGAGGACGGCCCCTTCGGGTTGTGTTATGTCGACTGTTCGACGGGCGAGTATGCCACCACACAGATCGAAGGGGAGACCGCGGCGTCCCGCCTCCGTGATGAACTGGCCCGTCTGGGACCCGGGGAGATCATCGTGCCGCCCGGATTGGGCGGGACGGCGGAAGACGGGGGGACTGGAGCCGGCGATCGGGCCGGTGGGAGGCCCGGTACGGGGGCCGCGGTCGCGCGCGGTGACGGCCCCGCCGCCGCGCAGTTGGTGGGTGTGCCGGTGACCCAAGTGCCAGACTCCTATTTCGACCCGGCACGGGCCCGGCGGCGCCTCTTGGAGCATTTCGCCGCCCGCAGTCTGGTGCCGTACGGCTGCGAGGACCTGCCGCTGGCCCTGGGGGCGGCCGGCGCGGCTTTGGCCTATCTGGAAGAGACGCAGAAAGCCGACCCCTCTCACCTGACGCGCCTGGCCACCTACTCGGTGGACGAGTTCATGCTCTTGGACCAGGCCACCCGTCGGAACCTGGAGCTAACGCGGAATATCCGGGACGGGGGACGGAAGCACACGCTGCTGTGGCTCCTCGATCACTCGGCTACCGCGATGGGCGGGCGGCTGTTACGTCAATGGGTCGATAAGCCGCTGGTGCGGCGGGACCAGATCGAGAGCCGCTTGGACGCAGTCCAGGCGCTCTGGGCCGACCCCTTCCTGCGCGCCGACCTCCGCGACCGGCTGAAGTCCATCCGGGATGTGGAGCGTCTCGCCGGGCGCGTGGCCTTCGGCACAGCCGGCCCCCGGGACCTGTTGGCGTTGGGGTCGTCACTGGAACTGGTACCCGGCGTGAAAGCCATCCTGGCCGACCGGGGCGAGCTCTTGGCCGAGCTGGCCGGCAGTCTCGAACCCTTGGACGAAGTGGCCGCGCTCATCGCCGCTGCCATCCACCCGGACCCGCCCATCGCGGTGTCCGAGGGCGGTATCATCCGCGACGGGTACTCTCCCGAGGTCGATAGCCTGCGGGCCGCCAGGACCGACGGCCGCGGCTGGATCGCCTCCTTCGAGGCCCAGGAGAAAACGCGCACAGGGGTAAGGTCCCTGAAGGTCGGGTACAACCGGGTCTTCGGCTACTATATCGAGGTCACTAACTCCAACCTGGCCCAGGTCCCCGCGGACTACCAGCGGAAGCAGACCCTGGCGGGAGCCGAGCGTTATGTAACCCAGGAGCTCAAGGAAAAAGAGCAGTTGGTACTGGGCGCGGAAGAGCGGTTGGCCGCCCTCGAATACGACTTGTTCAGTGGGGTCCGGACGCATGTGGCGGGGCACCTCTCTTCTATCATGAAAACCGCGGGCGCGCTGGCGGCGGCCGATGCCCTGGCGGCCCTGGCCGAAGCGGCGGCGCGGGAGAACTACGTGCGTCCGCAGGTGGACGATGGCTTGGGACTGGAGATTGTCGCCGGACGCCACTCGGTGGTGGAGAAGGTCTTACCCCCCGGCGAGTACATCCCGAACGATGCCCACCTGGACGCGGAAGAGGACCGGCTCCTGATTATCACCGGGCCCAACATGGCGGGGAAGTCAACCTACCTGCGGCAAGTGGCCCTTATCTGCCTGATGGCGCAGGTCGGCAGTTTCGTCCCGGCCGAGCGGGCCCGCATCGGCGTGGTGGACCGCATCTTCACGCGCGTGGGGGCCGCCGACGACTTGGTGATGGGTCAGTCCACCTTCATGGTGGAAATGGCCGAGGTGTCCCGGATACTGAACCATGCCACCCAGCGCAGTTTGGTTATCCTGGATGAGGTGGGGCGGGGGACGGCCACTTTCGACGGCTTGTCCATCGCCTGGGCGGTGGCCGAATACATCCATGAGCGCATCGGCGCGAAGACCCTTTTCGCCACGCACTACCACGAGCTCACCCAGTTGGAAGAACTGCTGCCGGCGGTACGGAATTACACCGTGGCTGTGCAGGAGAGGGGCCGCGACGTCATCTTCCTGAGGAAGATCATCCGCGGCGGGGCGGACCGCAGCTACGGCATCCAGGTAGCGCGGTTGGCCGGCCTTCCTGAGGAAATCTTGGCCCGGGCCAGGCACATCCTGCACACCTTGGAGGCTTCGGCCGAAATGGCCAAGAGTGTGCGTCAGGCGGCCGTCGGCGCCGCGGGAGCGGGGACGGCGGCGGACGACGAGAAGGCGGACCCCGGCCGCGCCGCGGAAGATGGGGTTGGAACCGCGGGCCCGGCCGGACAGGCCGGCCCGCCCGGACGGGGGAGATTGCCTGCCCGAGGAGGTCCCCGCGTGGTCAATCCGGATCTGCAGCTCTCCTTTTTCGAAGCCAGACCGGACCCCATCGTGGACGAACTGAAGGCCCTGAACGTCTATAACCTGACACCTCTAGAGGCCCTCCAGAAACTGGCCGATCTGCAGGACCGGGCGCGCAGAGGGGGGCGATAGGGCGTGGGCAGGGTCCGTTTGTTGGATGAGAAGACCGTCAACCGCATCAGCGCCGGCGAAGTGGTGGAGCGGCCGGCCTCGGTGGTCAAAGAGCTGGTGGAGAACGCCCTGGATGCCGGGGCGCGCCACGTGGAGGTCTCTTTCCGGGAGGCTGGGCTGGCCGAGATCAGGGTGACCGATGACGGCTGCGGGATGGTGCCAGACGACGCTATCCTGGCTTTCGAACGCCACGCCACCAGTAAGATAGCTTCATTAGAAGACCTGCAAACCCTGAATTCCCTGGGGTTTCGCGGTGAGGCCCTTCCTTCCATCGCCGCCGTTTCTCACCTGCGGCTCTTGACGAAGGCCGCCGCCGGCGAGGGGGGAGCAGACGAGCCCGGTTTCGAGGTGCGGTTGGACGGAGGGCGTTTGGTGGGATCGGTACCGGCCGGCGCGCCTCCGGGCACCACCGTGGCGGTCCAAGACCTTTTCTACAACACGCCGGCCCGCCTGAAGTTCCTGAAATCGGCGTCTACCGAGACGACGCATATCGTGGATGCCGTGGCAAGGCTGGCCACCGCGCGCCCGGACGTCTCTTTCCGCCTGAGGCGCGAAGGGAACCTGATCTTCGGCACGGCGGGGCGAGGGGAATTGGGCGAGGTGCTGCTGGCGGTCTGGAACATGGGCCCGGCCGATTTCTTCCCGGTCGGTGAGTATGGTGAGCAGGAGGCCGCGGTCCCGGTGGTGCCGGCCGCCCCCGGGACTGTCGGCGTTAGCGGTCTGGTGGGGCGACCGGACAAAGGCCGTGGAAACCGGCAGTACCAGTACCTGGCCCTGAACGGGCGCCCCATCGAAAGCCGCCTGGTGGGCCGCGCGGTGGAGGAAGCCCTGGCCGGCCTGCTACCCAAGGGGCGCTACCCCGTCTACGCCCTGTCCCTGCACTTGAACCCATCGGATTTCGACGTGAATGTGCATCCCGCCAAGCGTGAAGTCCGCTTCTCTCGGGAACAGGACCTTTTCCGGGCCGTCTTCCACGCCGTGAAGGTGGCCGTCGGGACCCGCCAGGCGCCGGGTGCGAAGGCGGTGGAGGGCATGGTGCTACTGCCAGGTGCGGTGGCGGCGCCGAGTGCGGCGGCGGTACCGGGCGTTCCAGTGAGTTGGATCAGGGAACCGGGAACTCCCTTGCCCGTGGCACCATTGTCCGGACCGGCTTCCTCCACCTCAACGGCAGTAACGCTGGACGCGAGAGGTGACGGGGGCCCCCACGTGGGTGCTGCGGCAGGCGATACCGGCCTCGGTCTCTTCGGCCCGGAGGACGCCTCACGCCTGGCGAGGTTGAAGCCCTTGGGCCAGTTGGCCGGCCAGTTCATCGTGGCGGCGGGTCCAGACGGTCTCTACCTCATAGACCAGCACGCGGCCCACGAACGGGTGGTCTACGAGCGACTCGCCCCTGCCCCGGCCGCGGCCGCCCGTGACAGCCAAGTGCTCCTGACACCCATGACCGTGAACCTCTCGCCCCGGGAGGCGTCCGTCGTGGAAAGTGTGGTGGCCGAACTGGTAGCCGCCGGCTTGGTGATAGAGGCTTTCGGCCCCCGCGGCTCCTTTGCCGTGCGTGAAGTTCCCAGGGCTCTGGCCGGTGGTTTTAGCCCGGCTTCTATCGGCGAACTCATTGATTCTCTCGAACGGGAAGTGCCCCGCTCGCCAAGCGCCGTGCCCAATCTTCCAGGACAAGGCCGCCGCGAGGCCATCCGGCGTTCGCTGGCGGCCTGCCACGGGTCGGTCCGCGCCAACCAGAACCTCGCCTTAGAGGAGATGTCGGCCCTCATCGCCCAGCTGTCTGCGTGCGCGGAACCTTTCACTTGCCCCCACGGGCGGCCCACCGTGGTACGTTTTCCCTTGTCTGAACTGCGGCGGCGGTTCGGGCGCCGCGGACAATGAAATCTCCCTCACCGCCCCTCCTGGTGCTGGTCGGCCCCACCGCCTCCGGGAAAAGCGAGGTGGCGATGGGTGTGGCTCAGCGACTGCGGGTCGAGATCGTTTCCGGCGACTCCATGCAGGTCTATCGGGGAATGGACGTGGGTACCGCCAAACCGTCCCCCTTGGAACGGGCCGCCGTACCCCATCATCTGCTGGACTTGGTAGACCCACGGGAGCCTTTCTCGGTGGCCGCCTTCAAAGAGGAGGCCGACCGCTCCATCGTCGAGGTCCACCAGCGCGGGAACCTGCCTTTTCTGGTGGGCGGCAGTGGCCTCTACATCCGTGCTGTGGTGGAGAACTACGATTTGTCTCCCGATGAGACTGATGCGTCCATCCGCGACAAATGGCGCCTGGCGGCCCAGCGTGAAGGGATGGCTGCGCTTCACCGGAAGCTGGGTGAGGTGGACCCGGCGGCGGCGGCGCGCATCCACCCCAATGACCTGCGGCGCTTGGTGCGGGCTTTGGAGGTCTGGGAACGTACCGGCCACCCGATCTCCGAAGCGGTCGGCCGGACCGGCGCCAGGGGGAGGCTCTACGATGTCCTTCAGATGGGACTAGCCTGGCCGCGCGAGGAGTTGTACCGCCGCATCGATCGGCGCGTGGACCGGATGATCGCCGCCGGGCTGGTGGGCGAGGTGGAGCGCCTGGCGGCCCGCGGTTTCGGGCAGGTGGCCGGGCAGGCCCTCGGGTACAAGGAATTCCTTCCGTCTTTGAGGGGAGAGATCAGCCTGGAGGAAGCGGCGGCCAGGCTGAAGCAGGACACCAGGAGGTTCGCGAAGCGGCAACTGACCTGGTTCCGCGCCCAGCCGGAGGTTCATTGGATCGAGACCGGCGCCGCGGGGTGGCCCGAGGGGGTAGTGGAAGAAACTGTCAGGCTCGTTGCGGAAAAATGGCCCGGTATGTATAATAGGGGATAGCCTGAAAAGAGCTTGGGAGGCCGGACCGGACTTGGAGAGAAGCAGGCCACTGGAGGGTTATCGCCCGTCATGACCACTAAGACACCCGTCAACCTGCAGGATACCTTTCTGAACCAAGTGCGGAAAGAGAACGTCCCGGTGACCGTTTACCTCATCAGTGGCGTACAGCTGAAAGGCATGATCAAAGGTTTCGACAGCTTCACCGTGGTGCTGGAGAACGAAGGCAAGCAGCTTCTGGTCTACAAGCACGCCATCTCCACTGTGACCCCGGTCCGGGCCATCAACTACACCGTTCCCGCCGAGTCGCGACGGGAAGGGGAGTAGGGCCGGCTACAGCGTAGACCCCCCCCCCCGCAGGACGGTCACCCAGGCGCATAGGCGCGACGCCCGATCCGTCTGGTACCTTTGCCCCAGAGCCCCGATATAATGTAGTGCTCTGGAGGGCAACTATGGCAAGCCAGCTAATTCCCCCGGTAGGTCCCTACGGCCTGCCCCCCGACCTTTTGGTCACTCCCGAAAATGTCACGCAGATGGTGGAGATGGGGCAGCTGTCTCCCTACGACGCCCTGCGCGCCTTGCAGAGGGCCGAGGCGCTGGAGGGCGGCGGTGGCACCGGCCGGGCCGGCTCCTCGGCCTCCAACGGCACCGCCATTCCCGAACCACGCCCGCGCGCCATCGATGAGGTCTGGAACGAGCTGAATACCCTCATCGGCCTGGACTCCGTGAAGGAGCTCATCCGCGAGATCCAGGCCTACATCGAAGTGCAGCGCCGGCGGGCACGCGAACAGCTGGCCAGCGACCCCTTGGTTTTACACATGATTTTCAAGGGTAACCCCGGCACCGGCAAGACGACGGTGGCGCGGATTATCGGCCGCCTTTTCAAGGAGATGGGCGTTCTCCAGAAGGGCCACCTCGTCGAGGTGGAACGGGCCGATCTGGTGGGCGAGTACATCGGCCACACGGCCCAAAAAACACGCGAGCAGCTGAAAAAGGCCATGGGCGGCATCCTTTTCGTGGACGAAGCCTACTCGTTGGCGCGTGGCGGGGAGAAGGACTTCGGCAAGGAAGCCATTGACACTATGGTCAAGGCCATGGAAGACAATAAAGAGAACCTCATCGTCATCCTGGCGGGCTACCGCAGGGAGATGGAGCACTTCATCCGGCAGAACCCCGGTATCAAGTCGCGTTTCCCGATCCACATCGACTTCCCCGATTTCAGCCTTGAGGAACTGCTGCGCATCGCCCGCCTGATGCTGGAGAAAAGGCAATACGTGCTGGCCGAAGAGTCCCAGGCCAAGCTGTCCAACATTGTCGCCGCGCGCAGCCGGCTGGACGAGAACTCCGGCAACGCCCGCCTGGTGCGGAACCTCATCGAGCGGGCCATCCGGCGACACGCCACCAGGCTGGTGGGGCGGCCGGAGGCGACGCGGGACGAACTGATGTTACTGCTTCCGTCGGACCTCGAGGAAGTGGTCTAGCGATGGGCCGTTCCTTCCTCCTGGTCGGCGCGACCAACGCCGGCAAGACCCTTTTCGCCGTGAACTTCGCCGCTTATCTCGGAGCGCGCGACCTGCGCCTCCGGCGCTTGGCCCTGGTCCCTTCGCGGGAGGGGGCGGGGGGGGCCGGACCAGGGGCCGGGTCCGGCGTGGAAGCCGTCGCCAGAGTCCCTTTCGACACTGCCCGGCGCACTCTGGTGAGTCCCGAGCCGTACAAGACGAGGGACCTGGCGGCCATCGACCTGGAACTCTCCGTTGGCAAAGGGAAACAGGGGTTTTCGGTGGTGGATTCGGCCGGGCTGGCCGAGCACATCCACGGCGACGCCGATGTCCGCAAAGGGATGGCCCAGACCATCGGAGCCCTCCTTCGCGCCGACGTCGTCCTGCACGTCATCGACGCCGCCCGGGTGGGGGAGGACGGACCGGCGCTGGGGCTCGGGCGCATCGACTACGAGGTGGCACGGTACGCGCGGCTCCGCCCGCAATACCTGATTCTGGCCAACAAAATGGACCTGCCCGAAGCCGACCGGGGACTGGGGGTCATCCGGGAGGCCTTCGGGCGGGACCGCGTGATGCCCGTCTCGGCCCTGACCATGCGGGGTTTCCGGGAGGTTCGCGCCGGTGTCCGGCGGCTTCTTTGAAACCGCGGGTCTATTCCCCGGAGACGCAACCATCGCGAGCCTCGCCGGGCTGGTCCAGACCTTCCTGGCCACACTGCTGACGGGCGTGGCCGTGAAGATCCTGGACGATTTTCTGGACGCCGCCCCCGAGGACCGAGCGGCCTGGGCCTTTCCCTACGGCGCGGCGGCCCTTGCGGTAGCGGGCGCACTGGCGCCCAAGGTAGCGACGGTGATGTTCCTGGCCAGTTACGCCGTGGGGATGTTCGGGTTGCCCCGGCAGCGGATGCCGTCCGGCCTGCCGGCGTGGGTGGAGTCTTGTCTGGCCGTGGGACTGGCGGCCCTTCTGGCGGGCGGGCGGTTGGCGGGGGCGGCCCTGGCGGGGATGGCCGCCGTCCAGTGCTGGGACGACGTGATGGACTGGCACGAGGATGGACTAGTGGGCCAGGCTAATTTGGCGGCGCGGTTCGGGCGGGTGGAGACCGGGGTGGCGGGAGCGGCGCTGGCGGTGGCGGCGCTGTTGGGGGACTTCAGCCTGGGTGTGGCGGTCATAGCCAGCGCCGGTCTCATCTGGGTCGGCGAACGGATCATCAAGAGGTGGCGGTCGGGAAGCCGGCTGTGATCACCGTGTGGACTGCTATCGGAGTTACCTTCATGACGGCGTTGGCGGCCTTCGCCACCGGTTACGCCCTCGGCCGCCGTGCCGGCGGGCGGCGTGGTTACGCCTTGGGGATGGCCGAAGCCCCCTTGAGGATGCGGGCCCGTGCACTGCTGGACGGGCAATGCCTCCTCTGCGGCTCCGCGGCTTGGCCGGAAACGGCGGAGGCGGCGCCGGAAAGCCAACAAGGCCAGAATAACGGTGCCTTGGTGAGGGATAATCAGCCCGAGGTGGTCATGTGTCCCTCCCAAAGCGCCGAGCCCGGAAAGCCAAACTCCGCGATGACTGGCTAGCCCAGCGCCGCGGCCGTTTCAGTCTCTTCCGGTTCCTCCGTTTTCCTTGTTATGTCGCCTTCTATGCCGTGATGGGCGGAGGCGCCTGGACGGCCTACCGCACCAACGACCTTCTGGGAGGGCTATCCCTCGCCATAGCATACCTGCTGGTGGTCATGGCCATGGGCCTGCACGGTTCGTACCGGTGGATGCCCGGTTTCCGTGGGGTCAAGTGGAAGGTGGAACGACTCATCGCCTTGGCTGGTTATTTCGTAGTGCTGATGCTGGCTTTCGGTTATGTCGCCGGTCGGGCTTTCCCGTCCACGCCCATGGCGTTCCCACCGGTACCGGAGGTGGCTGCTCATAAGGAGAACGAGCCTTCGGGGACGGTCTCCTCGGGCGGTGGCGGGATGGGCCTGGAAACCGGACGGGCGGCGGTACCTGTTTTCGCGACCGGCGGTGACGCGGAGGAAGGGGAAGGTTTCTACGCCAGAGTTACCAATGTGCCGGAGGCCGGTGTGGTGACCCTTGACGGCACCGAGAACGTGACTCTTCTGGGGATCCTTTCCCCAGCCCCCGACGACCCGCGGTACGCCGACGCGGCTGAAGTCCTCCGCGCCTTGGCCCAAGGGAAAGATGTACGGGTCAAGTTGTGGGCGGGTGGGCCCGAATCGGGGGGGCGCACGGCGGGTCTGGTCTGGGTCATGGGCAGCGGCGAGGAAGGCGACGAGTTTCTGCTGAACACGGAACTGGTCCGTATGGGGTACGCTCTATTGTCGCCGCCGCCGGGGGCGCCCGAGGAGATTCAGGTACCGGGCGCCCTGCCGGAGTCGGGCGGCGGGGTGGAACCCGGTGGGGAGGGGACAGGCGAGAGGCCTATCATTCCCCACTGAGGCACCCAGCTAAGACAGCCCACTAAGACCCGCCCTTCACGCCCCGCGGGCGCGAATGCTATACTTAGAAGGGCCCGGGAGGGAATCCCGGGCCCTTGCCATAGGGCCTCGAAACAGGCTCTCATATCCCGAACCAACGCTGCGGGGGGCTACAATTGGCGACACACAATAATACACCCCATTCGCCCGAAGAAGATACCAGGGACGCGGTGATTCTGGTCGGGCTAGACACGCCTGCCGGCGGGGTGCCGGGCGGGCCGACCGGCTTGGTGGCGGCCCGTGGGGGTACCGGCGGAGGTGACAGTGGTGGCGGCGGGGCCGGCCTGGGGCCCTGGGGGCCGGCCGTGGCCGGGGCAGACACACTGGCCTGGGTTGGGGTCACCCCTGAAGATTCCCTGGAGGAACTGGGGGAGCTGGCGGACACGGCGGGTCTACGGGTCGCCGGAAAGATCATCCAAAAGCGCCCGCATCCAGACCCGGCCACCTACATAGGGGAAGGCAAGGCAAGAGAGGTCGCCACGCTGGTCGAAGGAACTGGTGCCTCGGGTATCATCGTCGACGACGAGCTTTCGGGAACGCAACTCCGCAACCTTGAGGAGGCGCTGAAGGTCGACGTCGTCGACCGCACCCAGTTGATCCTGGACATCTTCGCCCGGCGAGCGCAGACCCGCGAGGGCAAGCTGCAGGTCGAACTGGCCCAGCTAAACTACCGGCTGCCGCGCCTGGCTGGAAGGGGCACAGAGCTGTCGCGCTTGGGCGGCGGCATTGGGACCCGGGGTCCGGGCGAGACCAAGCTGGAGACCGACCGGCGGGCCATCCGCCGGCGCATCGCCGACCTGAAACGCGAGACGGAGGGCGTGCGGCAGCAGCGCGGCCTGCACCGGACTTCCCGCCGTAGTGTGCCAGTGCCCGTGGTGGCCCTGGCGGGATACACGAACGCCGGCAAGTCCACGCTGTTTCGGGCCCTGACCGGCGCTGACGTTCTGGTGGAGAATAAGCTCTTTGCCACCTTGGACCCCACTACCCGCAAGGTGGACCTTCCGGGCGGTCGCGAGGTGCTCCTGACCGACACCGTCGGTTTCATCCGCAAGCTCCCGCACCACCTGGTGGCCGCTTTTCGGGCGACCTTGGAAGAAGTCCTGGAGGCGGACCTTATCTTGGTGGTGACCGACCTGGCGCAGCGCCTGTGGAGGGAGCAGTTGGAGGCGACGCGCCGGGTCCTTGGTGATATCGGTGCGTCCGACCGCCCCGTGCTCCACGTTCTCAACAAAATCGACCTGGTGGAAGAGGATATGATCAGAGCCATGTGCGATAACCCGCCTGCGGACATGGGGCGGCCCGTGGCCGTATCCGCCTTGACGGGGCGGGGGATAGATGAGCTGAAAGAGCGGGTGGGTCAGGCACTGGCGGCCGGCTACGAGGTTCTCCGGGTAACGGTGCCCTTTGAGCGGTCGGACTTGGTTTCGCTGGCCCATGAGCATGGGAAGGTGCAGGAGAAGGAGTACGGGCCCCAGGGTGTACGGCTGAAGGTGGTGCTGCCTGGGGTCTGGGCTTCTCGGATCAGGGCGGCGCTGGGAGGTGGGCCCCGCACTGCGGCGCGGCCAGACGGTGACCCGACCGGGGAGGCCCCGCGGTGAACGAGAGAGCGCTGAAGCTTCTTAGGGACAGGTTTAGGGCCAGTCCTGCCTTGTTAGAGGCGGCCGGGCGCGCTGAGGCGGCCCTGGGACCGGTTTTGGCTGGAGTCGAGACCGTCGTGGCTGCCAACCAAGCCCGTGTCCTTCAAGCTTTTCTCGACGCCGGGGTGGGGGAAGAGGACCTGACCGAGTCCACCGGGTACGGCTATCACAGCGCGGCCCACGAGCGCATTGAAGGCGTCTTCGCTTCGGCTTTCGGATCGGAGGACGCCCTGGTCAGCATGGGCATTGTTTCGGGTACCCACGCTATTGCTCTAGCCCTCTTCGGCAACCTGAAGCCGGGGGATGAGTTGGTGGCGGCCAGCGGCCAGCCTTACGACACACTGCAAGAAGTAGTCGGCGTGGCCGGAGCTACTCCCGCCGCGACAGGGTCCCTGGCATCAATGGGCGTCACCTACCGCGAAGTCCGTCTGACCGCCGGCGGTCGCCCGGACCTGAAAGCTTTGGCCGCGGCTCTCACGCCGAGGACCAGGATGGTCATGGTACAGAAATCCCGTGGTTACGCGTTTCGACCTTCCCTTTCGTGCCAGGGTATCGGAGAAGTGGTCGAGGTCGTGCGGAGGCGGGCGCCGGGCGCGGTCGTCTTCGTGGACAACTGCTATGGTGAGTTTGTCGAAGACCGGGAACCGCTGGCGGCCGGGGCGGACCTCGTCGCCGGCTCACTTATCAAGAATCCCGGCGGGGGCTTAGCCCCGGGCGGCGGTTACGTGGCCGGGCGGGCTACCTTGGTCGAGGGTGCACGGCGCCGGCTGACCGCTCCGGGAGTCGGAGGAAGGGGGCGGATTACCGCTTCCGATGCCCGCCAGGTGCTCCAAGGCTTTTTCCTGGCCCCGATGGTCGTCGGCGAGGCGGTGAAGAGCGCCCATTTCGCCGCCGCGCTCTTCAAGGAACTGGGATATGAAGTCTCACCCGCGCCCGGGCAAGCCCGTTACGACATCATCCAGGGCATCCGATTGGGGTCAGAGGAGCGTTTGATCGCTTTTTGTCGCGGCATCCAACGGGCCAGTCCGGTCAATTCACGCGTCCGCCCCGAGCCGGCACCCATGGAGGGATATCCCGACCGGATCCTGATGGCTGCCGGCGCCTTCGTTCAGGGTTCATCCATCGAGCTATCGGCGGACGCACCTATCCGCCCGCCCTTCGACGTCTACGTTCAGGGTGGATTGTCGTATGCGCACGCCCAGATCGCGCTCGTCAGCGCCGCGGCGGCCTTGGAGCCGTAGAGGCATCACGACTTCTTCATAAGGCGCGGTTAGACTGGTGGCGTGAAACTCAACGACCACCAAAACGCAGCTCCTATCCGGCGTGCGCCTTTGGCGCTGCTTTTCACCCTTACTTCCTCGACCGTTCTCTTCGAGGTGGCCTTGACCAGGCTCTTCTCCACGCGTTTCTACTACAACTTCGTCTACTTCACCCTTTCCATCGCCGTTCTGGGCATCGCCTTGGGGGCTTCGACCGCCCACCGGTCCGCGCATGGCCGCTCGGTGACGGTGTTTCAATCGCCACTTCGCACTGCCGCGGCCTTCGCCATCAGCGTTCCCGCCAGTGTGGCTCTGCTCATTTTCACTTCGGCCGCGAGGTCTCTCCCAGTCACAATCGTCACGGCGGCTCTTCCCTTTGTCTTCTCCGGAGCGGCGGTTTCAAGGATATTCGCCTCTAGGGCGTCGGCCAGTGCGCTGTTCTACTTCTTCGACCTTTCCGGAGCCGCTCTGGGAGCCGGCCTCGCTCCGGCCCTGACCGCCCGCGCCGGTTTGGCCGGGACGGCCCTTCTGATTGGCCTGACCAGCGGGGTGGCCGCTGTGGCAACCAGCCTTTTCGCGGGCGTGACCCGGGGGGTCCGGCCCCGGCGGGCCTGGATGTCAGCCGGCCTCGTTGCCCTGGGAATCACGGTGGTCGCCGCGGGAGCCGCAGTACTGGTTCCTCACCTTCTCGTCACCGAATTACGTACCGTGCCATATGGAAACAAGCCACTGGGAGAGTTGTTAAAACAAAAGGATCTGCAGGCACAGGTTCTGGGCGTGAATTGGGACGAATTCTCGCGGACGGACTTGGTGAGCACCAAAGACTCGCGCTATGACTCGGTCTTCATCGACGGGGGAGCGGCCTCTCAGGTCTACCGCTGGCAGGGACCGCAGGACGAGACGGTGATGAGGGAAGACATCGCCTTCTACCCGCTGGAGCTGGCTGCGCCGGGGAAAGTGGCGGTCATCGGCGCCGGCGCCGGACGAGAAGTGCAGATGAGCCTCCTCGCGGGCAGCCCGGCGGTGACAGCCATTGAGTTGAACCGAGGCAGCATCGAACTTGTCCGACAGCTTGGCGCCTACGCGGGTAATGTCTACGACCGGCCCGGAGTCACAGTGGTGTCGGGTGACGCCCGGCGGTTCCTGGAGCGGACCACGGAGCGGTTTGACACTATCTACTTGTCCCTGGTGATGACCGATACCGCGGGACGCTTCGGGGCGTCCTTGATTGAGAGTTACGCCTTGACGGTGGAGGCTTTCCGCACCTACATGGCAAGGCTGGCGCCGGGCGGCCGCCTGGTGGTCCAGGTGCACAGTGGCGACGAACTGACGAAGGTCGTGCTGACCTTAGTGGAGGCCATGAGAACCGACGGGGTCGGAACAGCAGACGCCCTGGACCGGCTGATCGCGGTGGGCCCCGACCCCGGGCAGGAGCATGGGACCGTGCATCACCCCCTAGTGGTCTTCCGTCCGGGCCGGGCCTTCCTCGGAGACGAAGCGGCAAGGGCGGCGGACCTTGCTACCCGGGACGGGTTCAGGATCTACTACGTGCCTCTCAAGTGGGAGGAGCCTCTGCGTGACCTCAAGTCCGGAAAGACGACCCCGGCCGGACTGGCCCGCTCCTCCAACAGCTACGTGACTCCAGCCACGGACGTTCGCCCCTTCTTCTACCGGTCCGAGAAGGGTGTGCCCGATTACATCGCCGGTGTGCTGGCGGCCGGGCTCGCGGGTACGTATCTGGCCTTGGGTGGACTCGGCCGCTTCTCGCGCGCGGCAAGTGTCAGGGCGGGGGGACCTGCATCCGCAACTAGTGCGCCCTGGAATCCGGCGGGCCTGTACTTTGCCGGACTCGGCTTCGGTTTCATGGCCGTAGAGATGGTCCTGATCCAGCGGCTTACCGCCTTTCTGGGGCAACCGGTTCTGGCCGCCAGCGCCGTTCTGGGAGCACTCTTGGGTGGAGCGGGAATCGGCAGCATCGTGGGCGGGCGCCATTGGTGGCCGGCACGGCGCGTCGCCATAGGCCCCATATTGTGTTCCCTCGCGGCGTTGCTGGTGTGGCCCGGATTGACATTGGCCCGCACGTGGGCTTTCACCTGGCCTCTCACTGGCCGGCTGGTGCTGGCCGGCGCTTTGGCCGCCGGCGTCGGGTTTGTCCTGGGCATTCCGTTTCCGGCGGGCCTCAGCCATTTTGGCTCGGAGCGGCCCGGCGAGATTCCGAGGTTTTGGGCGGTGAACGGGGCCGCGGCGGTGGCGGGATCCGCCGGATCCTTGACTTTGGCTATGCTAGGCGGGTTCAACCTCGCCTTAGCCAGTGGGATTGCAGCATATGGTGTGTCCGCGATAGCCGGCACTGTAGCCCGGGCGACCACCTCGGCCACATCCAGCCGGGTCCCGACTTTGGTCAGCGATTCCATGGACATAGCCGAATCTGTTAGCGGAGGCGAGGAGTATGCACGATCGCGACAGCGAGAAGCTGGCTCTTCCGAGAATTGACAAGCGAATAGGGTGGGTCGTCGGATGCCTCTTACTTCTGGGAGGCATCTGGTTGCTAATCGGTACCGGCCGCGGGTCCTACCTGGGGTACCTGGCGGTCCTGGCCTGCCCCCTGATGCACGTCTTCATGATGCGGGGCATGGGCCACGGCGGACATGGTTCAGGGCACGCCGGGCACGGGAGCGGCGCCGCGGATGAAGGTCCGGATGATGCTCGGGAAAGCCGCGCGGGGTGCCACGGCGGAAGCAGCACCGATGAAGCCACCTCCGGTCAGAGGGCGATCCGCCAAGGTCAGTAGCGGCGCAGCAACCCCACGACCTTACCGAGGACCTTGACGTCGCGGACCAGAATGGGCTCCATCGAGTCGTTTTCCGGCTGGAGACGCACGTGGTCCGTTTCCCTAAAGAAGCGTTTCACGGTGGCCTCGTCACCAATGAGGGCCACGATGATCTCGCCGTTGTGGGCGGAATCCTGCCGGCGGACGATGACGAAGTCCCCGTCGTAGATGCCGGCATTGATCATGCTTTCCCCTTCCACGCGGAGAAGGAATGAGTCTTCCGTGCGGACCATGTCGTAGGGTAGGGGAAAAGAATCCTCGATGTTCTCCACGGCCAGAATAGGCTGTCCGGCCGTAACCCTTCCGACAAGAGGGACCTGGATGATCCGCTTCTGGCGGCCACTGCTATCACCGGTGACTTCGATGGCCCGCGGTTTCGTCGGATCGCGCCGGATGAACCCTTTCTCTTCGAGGCGCTGCAGGTGGCCGTGGACCGTCGAACTGGAGGACAGCCCGATGGCTTGACCAATCTCCCGGACCGATGGTGGATACCCGCGTGATTGGGTCTCCTTCCTGATATAGTCCAGAATCTCCCTTTGACGACCGGTCAGGCGGCTCGCCATCTCCGCACCTCCAGGGAAAGGTTTCCTTTGAGGCGATTATAACACATTGGCGCTCGAATGCAAACACCTGTTCGGTATTTCTTTGGCCGAGCCCTTGACTTACGAACAGACGTTCGATATCATGACGTTAGCGAACGGATGTTCGGTGGAGATGGAGGGGAGTCATATGTCCGAGAACTCGGGTCTTGCGCCGCATTTGGCGGATTCGACATCCTACTATCGCACGCACTACTCCCTCAGACCGCGGTTCGCGGTGTTCCTCGCCGTAGTAGCTTTGGTGCTGGGGATTCTCCTGGGGTTGTTGATGTCCGGCTTCACCTCACGCAGCGCTTCAGCGGCGGGACTTGGCACATCAGACTCCAGCACTGGCCCGGCTCTTGTGTCAGTCATGGTGGAAAAAGGCGACAGCATCTGGAGCATTGCAGTTAAGTACGGCGATGCTGGAGCCGATCCCAGAAAAACGGTCACGTCCATAAGGGCGGTCAACCATCTTACCAGCGCCTTGGTGTTCCCAGGGCAAGTCTTGGTCGTACCCACGACGAAGCGCTGATTCAGTTGTACTAACCTCAGCATCAAGGACGCACAGATAGTCTCTGCACATTAGTGTTGCCACGTGCGCGAATACCAGACTTTCGTAGAGGGACATTAATGTCGTCCGGATACGAAAGGAGGGTGTTTGGAGTGGGAGAAAAGAGACCTGTGCGGAAGTTCTACCCCGAGACCGGCGACGACTTCCCCATAGACGAGCTGATATACTACGAAGACGATCCCGCCGTCACTGAGCCCTGGAACGAATCCTGGACCGACGCATTTCCTCCGGAAGACGTGGATTTTGTGATGGGTTTGCCGGAACGGAGATTGCCACCGTCGAACTGAACGTATCTAGGACGAAGCTGCAGCCCACTTGAGCCACGGTCCTCCGTGGCTCTTCTCATAGCGGCACACCGTTTCTCCACAATTCGGTGGTAGCATTCGTCAGATCG
>JAJYWN010000009.1 GCA_021791495.1 Bacillota bacterium | reverse complement strand
CGGGAAGCTACCCCGGCCCGCCCCCTCCCCGCGACCCAGGTGGGGAAATATCACGTGCCGCTGGACGGCACCACCCATCAGACCACCAAGCCATTTAGGAACCGCTCTACTAGCTCCGCGAGGTCACCGCACAGCTGCCTCGAGCAGGGAGATTTGTCTGGTCTCAGAGTTGACTTCGGCCAGGCACCCGATGGGCAGGGTCAGCTGGGGCGACGTGTGGCCGAAGTCCATGTCGGCTACCACGGGGAACGCGTACCCCTTGGTGCGGTCGAGAAGGACTTGGCGGAGCTGGCCTTTTTGCTCCTCGGAATAGCCCATCGGGCGCCCCACCAGAAGTCCGGCGATTTTCGCGAAAACGCCCATGTTTTCGTAGTCTTGCAGGACGGCATCGACCCAGGCAGGGCTGGGCGTTTCTTCGGATGTTTCGAAGAGGAGGATGGCCCCCGCCATCTCCGGCCAGTAAGGTGTCCCACGGAGATGCTCCATGGATTCCAAACAGCCACCGATGAGCGGTCCCTGGACGGCCCCGCGAGCAGATGCGCCCACGACTCCGCCGCCAGCAGAGGCAGAGTCTGCCCCGGTCTTCAGCCACGTCCACCCGGGAGACGGCTGCAGGGCGCGGGGTCTGGTCAGGTCATCCTTGGTACCCCAGTCCAGGAATTCCTCGGTCCATTCGGCCGCCGGCAGCAAGGTGCCCGCCGGAGCTACCTCGCCGATCACCTTCCACATGTTCCTAGCAGTGTAGGGCAGGGGAGCAGGGAACTCGGCCAGATCGTTCATGACCGACGGGCCGTTGAACGTGACCAGTCCGGTCTTCGCGTGAACAGCCAGATTCAGGACGGTCGCATCTGAAAACCCCATGAACACCTTGGGGTTATGCCGGATCAGGTCCCAGTCCAGCAGCGGCAGCAAGTGGCACGAGTGGTTACCCCCGATAGCTGAGATGATGGCCTTCACGCGGGGATCGGCGAACATCTGGTGGATGTCGGCCACCCGCTCTTCGGCCGTGCCGGAGAGATGCCCGCGCCGCCCGCGGGCGTTCTGGGCCAGGACGACCTCGTAGCCGGCGGACTCCAGGAAGCCAATCCCCCGTTCCAGCCGATGCGGAAAGACGGCCGGTCCGCACCAGGACGGGGCGATCACGCCGACAGTGTCGCCCTTGCGCAACGCTGTTGGCCTTGTGATGGTTCGGTCGCCGGTTCGGTTCCTGTCTCCAGTTCCTGCTCCGTTCACTTGTTCTTGCTCACCCGCCACTCGTTACCGACTTTGGTTACCTCTACGTTTTGAGTGTCCACACCGGAGGGGCCGGTGGACGTGGCCATGAACGCCTTCACCGTGTACCGCCACGTCTTGTCATCCACCTTCGTGCCCACCGTAATCTCCACCTGCTCCACCCAGGGGCTGGAGACACCGAAGTAGGGCGCGGGGTAGGTGCTGAGCCCCGTGGCGGCAGCCAGCTCCTTCGTGATGACCGAAAGCATCTGCCCGACACTTTGACTCATCTGTGCGGTGGCATAGCCGTAGACGGCCTCGTCTGGGGTAGCCGTGGAAGTCGGTATGGCGGCGAAGCCGAGAGAATGTTTCCCTGGTCGTTTGAGCCTCTGCCGCCCGCGGTACGTGCGCGTAGCGGCTGCCTATCCCGACGCCCCTGACCTGTCCCCAGCCTTGGCTTCGGGGAGGGTGTCACTTGCCACGTCACGACGGACCAAGGGTGCGAAACCGTTGCCGCCAAACCAGTGTCTTAGATGGCCTTTCACTGCCGCAGCCGTGCCAAGGAAGCCGTCTAGCTCTACCTCGAATTCGGCGTAGGCTATCCGCTCCCCCGCATGCCGGCGGTAGATGGATGCCAGCGCAGCCAACACCGGGCCGCGACCGGTAGCGGCCTCGAGGTCCCAGAGCGCCCAGCTTCCCTTGAGGTACCATTGCTCGTAAGGATTGTCCAGCCAAGTCAGAGCGGAGATAGCCCGGTCGTCTTTCTCCAGCTTGGTGAGGACTCTCGGCACGTAGGAGTCAAAACAAGCCTCGGCCAGGCCCGGCTGCTGGAACAACTCCTCCCCCAGGACCACCTGCAGGTACTGCGTGATGGCCTCGACCAGCCACGGGTCGTTGAACTCCAGGCCCAATCCAAACCAGGAATGGATGGTCTCATGCAAGGACAGGGACATCGGCCCGGTGGAATACGGTGGGCGCCAGTTGGTCTCCACGATCTCCTGGGCGAAGAGGTCGCCAATAACCCAGAGATCGCCGCGTTCGAATCCCCATTGCTCGCCCTCTGCCCCTCGCGGTGAGATGACCACGACACCACCCCGGCCCGGCAGCATGGGCCCGAAATGCCTGGCCATCAAGGTGATGCACCGGCGGTAATCGTACGACACCGCGTGGCGTGTCTTCTCGTCCAATCCCACACTGTAGACTCTGGTCACCCCACCATCACCCTGGTCCAGGGTGCAATCGAAGCGGGGCACGGCGCAAAGGAAGATGTCACCGATCGGGCGTTGGCGCCGATAGCTCCGCCGCTTGACATCACCGTGCTCGGAGGTCCCCACCGTGACCAAATCCCAGTCCGGTTGGAGGTCGACCTCAAGGCCATAGGTGAAGCTCTCGTATTCGCTGTACGGTGAGACCGAGGGGAACCAGTAACCGAAACTCGACAGCTCGATCAGTTGGGAGCTGATAATGCAGACCTTGGACCCTTCGAAGCTATCGTAGGTGCCTTCCCACCGGACCTCGACCGGGGGTCCCGAGCTATCCCAACCTATCAAACGATGCCGCCGGGAACGCCGCCGTTCCTCCACCACTTCGATGCCCAGACGGTGGCCGTCTTGCCACGCTCCGGTCAATGCAAAGTGGTTCCCCAAGTAGAGGAGAAGGTCGACATCCCCGGCTCCTCCCGCGATATTCAGGCGGTCCTTGGCTGCAAGGAAACTCTTTTCGGGGACCAGGCTTACCGAGAGGTCGTGATGAAGGATTCGGTTCCTGGGCAACGTGCTTACCCCCCGCACTTAGCCACTTCCGGCATCGGCTCCTGGGCCCTTCCTTTTCGCCTACCCGGAACGTCCTCCTCTTTTGGGCTTTCCTCTGAGGCCGGAGGACTTCCGCATCGCGGTGCAAAACCAGCATGACGGGAGGGATGCCCCTTGTCCGACTCGGCGCCCGAAGACCGTCGTTTCTCTTTCGGCATCTGCGGCAGTACGGGACCCGATCCGCGCTATAACCCCGGTGATGTACTGCGTGAGCCTACCGCACAGGCCATCGTGCTTCTGCTGAATGAAGAACCCCTGACCAAATCGGAACTGGCCCGCCGCATGGTGGAGAGAGCCGTGTCCCAAGGCCGGCCGGCCCCGTCACTCGACGACTTGAACGGCGCCCTCGCCCGCGTCGTCGCCTTACGGGCGGCGGAACAGCGGGACGACGGTCGCTGGCAAATCACTTTCCCCCTGCTTACCCGGGGTGACCAGGAGGAGCTGTTCGCTGGTCTCGCCCCCTACGCGGCGAGCCTGGCCCGTGATGTCCTGGCGGAGCGGGCCGCCATCGACGCGGCCCTGGACCAGGCCGTCTGGGAGCGGCCCCGGCCGGAGATCCGGATGGCGGTGGTCGGGTGCATGGGACTGGACTGGCTGGCTCTGGCCCGACTCGAGCGGCGCGGCCTAGTTCACCCTGGTATCGAGTACCCTGACGGCGGCAGATTCACGATCCTTGGTTCGGAAACCACCGGTGACGGCCATCACCCGACCAAACTCTACTGCAGCAGCCATAGCGCCCAGGGAGACAAGTACCTCTTCACCGGCTTTGGCGACAATGACGGGCCACGACACGGAATTCCGGACACCTTGTGGCGCCTGCGGCTAACGGGTTCGGCACCGGATGGAGTTCTGGACGCCTTGGGCCGGCTGGTCCGGACCCAGATTTCAGGCCTGATAGACACCGCGGGTGCGGCTTTGGCCACGCCCAATGGACAGGGGGCGGCGGGGCAACTCCTTTCGGCTTTGGGATACATCACGGGTGGCCAGGACGGTCAGCCTTCGCAGAGGCAGATCCAGCTATTCCGAGTCGAGCACTGGCCGGCCATCCGCGCCGCGTTGGCGGTGGTGGCGGGAGTCATAAGTTCTTGGATCGGTGCGAATTATCAGGAGGTTGTCCACGCCGTCCGGGGCACATCCCCGGCACGCAACGGCGTAGATCCGACAACCTTCTTCGTGGAGCTTTGGCACGACGTCTTCGGAGTCGCCAACTGCCTCATGGCCGAAGAGGGTTGGCTTTTCCACCCGCCCCCGCCGCGTCCGGGCGAGGCCCGTTACATGACCTGGTGTTCCGAGGTGGCCTTGGCCGACCGGTTCAGGGAATGGCTGCTGGAGGGAGCGTGAAAGCGAAATGAGGGAAGAGACCGACGCCAAACGGATCGAGGAGTTTCTGGCCGCCCTCAAGGTTGGCGAACCTGCCACCACCGAGGACTTTCGGCGCGAACTGCGCGCCAATATCGGCGACCGGGGGCTCACGGTGTACCTGATGTGGAAGGTGCTGGAGGAGCGGTGCCCGGAGCTGGACGCCAAGGGCTTGATGGCTGAAGCCTGCCGGCGCTTTGGGCAACTGAAAAGCAAGGGCATCCGTGCGGCTGCGGAGAGCGCCCATGCCGGCGAATCGACCAAGGTCGGTGACGGCGCCACCGGACCCACCGGCACCGCCCGCGTCACCGCCGCCGACTGGATGAAGGGCGGCTCTTCACGATCAGGCGTCCTGGCTTGGGACCAACGCTTCGAGCAACTGAACGAAGAGCGGGCGGTAAAGGTTTTCGGCCACTGCCCCCATATTGCCGCCGCCAAGGCCGCGGGGGCTACCGACGACGAGCTGGCCCAACTCTGCCGCGACATCATGATCCACGCCGACTACGGCATGGCCGCCGCCTTCCCTCACCTAGAACTTGACTTTCCCGGCAAGACCTGCGCCGAGGGCGGCAACTGCCGGATGGTCATCGCCTACCGAAAAGAATAATCGGCGCAGGGAGAGATGTTTGAGAAAACGGAGGTGCCTTATGCCGGCCTACCCTTGGGACGACGGTGTTATCCAGTGGCTTCTGGAAGGCGACGTCGCCATCCAATACCAGGTCCACCGCGATCTGCTCGGCTCGGGTGCCGCTATCGTCGCCGACCTTCAGCGCCGCATCGAGTACGAGGGATGGGGCGCCCGTTTCCTGGCCCTCCAGAACCCCAACGGGCACTGGGGCAGGGGGTTCTACCAGCCCAAGTGGACCTGCACTCATTACACCCTACAGGACCTCCATTGCCTGGGACTACCGGCCGACAACGCCCAGGCGCGCCGCAGCGTCCAGTTGATGTTCGACTCCGCTGTCACACCCGACGGCAGCATCAACTTTGCCAAGAGCCGGGTCATCAGCGATGTGTGCCTCAACGGGATGGCCCTGAGGTATGCCTCTTCTTTCGGCCGCGAGGACCCGCGCCTGCACGGCGTGGTCGACTACCTCCTGCGGGTACAAATGGCCGATTGGGGCTGGAACTGCGAGTACCGGCGTGGCGCCACGCACTCCTCGCTCCATACCACCATATCTGTCCTCGAGGGGCTGCATGAGTATAGGAGGGCGGGGCACGTCCGGCGTCCGGACGAGGTGAGAGAGGCAGAGCGAGCCGGCGTCGGATTCATCCTAAGGCACCGGCTCTTTCTCTCCGATACAACCGGGGCGGTCATCAGACCGCAATTCTTGGTGCTTTCATATCCGCACCGGTGGTTCTACGACATCCTACGTGCCCTCGACCATTTCCAGGCCGCAGGGGTCCCCTATGACGAGCGCATGGCACCGGCCCTGGCGGTCCTCCAACGAAAACGGAGGGCTGACGGAAGATGGCCTCTGCAAAGCGGACACCCCGGAAACGTCCATTTCAGGATGGAAAAAGTGGGGGAACCCAGCCGGTGGAACACGCTGCGGGCCCTCCGGGTGATGAAATGGTATGTCACTCCAGCCCGTCACGCTCGAGATCCTTCAACCGTGCCTTGTGCGTTTTGAACTTCCTCATATGCTTGACGGTAAGGAAGACCGAGTCGCCAAGCCTGGCGGCCATATCGTCGTCCAGTGGGTTCTCCAAGAGCTTGTCGATCAACCGGTCCTGACGCTTGGCGTGAGCGGTATACGAGTTGAGGTCGCGACTGATCTTCCCGCCCTCTTCATCCGTGGGATGCTCATGCCCATGTATCCGCTTGTAGCTTCGGAGCTTATCTCCGGCCATACGCTTACCTCTTGAGTCGCTTCTCGAACTCCCGCTCGATCTTCGGGTAGGCGTCCAGCCAGCTCTTCTTTAGCGCGAAGGTGTGCACCTCGTCCGGATAGTAGTAGGCCTCGTACTCCTTGCCCAGGTCGACGCAGTCCTTGACGATACGGTCAAGTTGGGCGAAGTCCACATTCATGTCTTTGGTGCCCTGGACGTTGATGAGCGGACGCCGCACATTGGCGATGTAGGTGCAGGGCGACCCGATGCGGTAGAGTTCCGGGCTCTCTTCGGGGGTGCCGCCGAAGTTGACCTTGAAACCGCCGGCATGCCGCCCGTTCCGTGACTCGATCCACTTGGTCCACTGGGCGGAATCGTAGACGCCGGCGATGTTGATGCCCATGCAGAACTCGTCGGGGTACTGCCCCAGGGCGTGCAGGGTCATGTAGCCGCCGTAGCTGAGCCCGTACACCGCTACCTTCTCCGGGTCCACATACGGAAGCCCTTTCAGGTAGCGGCCGCCATTGACCACGTCCACCACGTCGTCGACGCCCATCTTGTGGATGAGGCCGGCCCTGAAGGCGCGCCCGTAGCCTGTGCCGCCGCGGTAGTTCACCTCAAGGATGACGTAGCCTTTCTGCGCCAGGTACATGTTGAAGGCGTGGAACAGCGTGTAGCTGCGCATGGGGTTGAAGCCGGGCCGCATCTGCCGTACCGGGCCGCCGTGCACCCAGACGATGCCGGGGTAGCGACGCGCCGGGTCGAAGTCCTGCGGTTTGTAGAGGTAGCCGTGGATGTCCCAGTCCAGGGCGCCCTTGTAGACGACTTCCTCCGGGTGCGAGACGGTCTTCTCCGACCAGACCGCCGGCATACCGAAAGTGAGCTGGCGCGGGGCGACGGGGGGCAGGTCCACGGACAACGCGAGTTCACCTGGGCGAGGGTCACCGAAGCGTAACGCGTGGGCAGGCACGGCAGGAAGGGCCGGCTGGGCGGAGGCCCACGCCGCCACGTCCATGTCCAGCACCCACAGATCCGGCGCCCTCCAGGCGTCACAATGCAGGAAAGCCAGCCGTTTTCCGTCAGGCGACCAGCGCGGCTGGGTGTTCTGCCCGGGCAGCACGACGAATGGCCGGCACTCCGGACCGTTGCGACCATCCACCCCGATGGACATGGTGTCCACCAGCCAGAGCCGGCGCTCGCCCGCCGATCCAAGGTTCGAGGCGTAGGCCACGTACCGGCCGCCCGAATCCCAAGCCGGCTCATCTCCCGCGTGCCCGAAGTCCTCGCAATAGCCGTCGGTGAGCCGGCGCCAGCGGGATCCGTCGCGACTGCATTGGTAGAGGTGCAGCCATCCGACGCTTTCAAGGAGGAGCAGCAGGGATTGCCCGTCTGGCGCGGGCCAGGCGGCCAGGCTGAACAGCGATCCCTGCCCGTCGGCCGTCAGGTTCAGGATACGGGTGAGGCAGTCAGCGGCCTCGTCGGACGCCGCCTTGGCCAGATCGGCCTTGGCCAAGTCCACCAGGTAGAAGTCGGCCTCCGTAACGGTTTTATGAGAAACCGCGAAGAATAGGGTGTTCTCATCCACCCACGTGGGGTTGGCGGCCGGGTCGGAAGAGCGGTTCCGCCAGAGGAGTTTGCCATCGCTGGAAGCGACCCCGACCACCGGCAGGCGCCCGTCGTCGCCGAAGGTAAAGGCCAGCTTGGAGCCGTTCGGGGACCAAGTGAGAGGGGGACGCCCGTCTCTGCCGCCTCCTTGGACCTTTCCCGGCACCGCCACCTGCACCTGGGTACCGCTGCACAAAGTCAGGAGCCAGACTGCCCCGTCGCGCGCCACCGCCAGCGTCTCCCCATCGGGGCTCCAGGACAGGAAAGTGTGCTTGGCCTCCGACTGAATCAGGAGGCGGGGCTTGTCCGACTCGAGCGAAACCGCCGTCTCACCCGTCTCACCTGCCGCGCCCGCGGCGCCGGAGTTGGCAGCCGGGCTGGATTCGGCAGGGGCATCAGTCAACCATACGTTGCCGTCTTGGATGAAGGCCAGTTCGTTTCGGCCCGCCGGCCGGCCCGGCCGCCACCCGAAGTCGGCCACCGACCGTTTGGCCTTGGAGATCTGGCGCGGGCCGGTGCCCGGGCCATCGACGTCCACCACCCAGAGGTCGAGGATTCCGCCGTTATCCCAGATGAGCCCGATCTGCCGCCCGTCGGGCGACCAGTCCCATTTCACGATGTAACGGATATCCAGGACGTCGTTAAGGGTGATGGGGTACGCCGCCGCTGCCTTGTTCGAAGTCATAGAGGCTCCTCCAGTCGCATTCTGGACGCGATGGTACCGGTATAGGTCGAACGCGGTGCAGAACCGTCTTCTGCTAGACTGTTCTCTAGAGACTTTGGCGGCGCCCCGGCCTTATCCTCCACAGCGCCCCGCCCAGGAGCCCCATTAGGAAGCCCGGCACGCCCATGAGGACAACAAACTCGAAGAATTCCAGAACAGCCCCGAGCCCGCTGAAAGCCTGTGGCTCGGGGAGGGGCTGCCGTGAGATGGCCATGGTGCCCAAGGGGACCACCGTCACGATAAGCAGGTCCAGAAAGCTCACCACCAGGCCGGCCAGCCCGCTGTTCACCCGGAACTCACTGGTGGCGGCCCCCACCATGAGTGGCAGCAGGAGTAGATGTAGGAAGAAGACCCAGCCGGGCATGCCCCGGTTCCAAGTGATGGCCGTAAGGATGAGCAGGGCAAGCCAGAAAGACAGGACGGTCCAAACCGCACGCTGGTGACTACGGACATCCAGACCTAGTTGCCGCACTACCGACCCCTGCAGTCGCTCTTGAACTCTGCGGAGTGAGTTCGGCGCCGGCCGGACCTTCTCCTCCGCCGGCCTGTCACCGGTCCACCTCGGAACTTCACCGGCGCCGGACGCGTCTTACGTGAATGGGGCTTGGCACCCAGCCGGGGGCCACCGCATTTCGCAGCAGGACTTCACATCCAGGAGGATAGCACCATTGGACGACACCGGACGCCGCTGGCGGACACTCGTAGTAGGACTCCTGATACTCAGCTTGGCACTTAACCTCTATCTTTTCCGGGCGATCCGGAGAATCGCCGATCGCGTCGAAACGTTGCCGTCGGCGTGGACTTCCGCTCTGAACTCCCTCGAGAGCCGGGTCACTTCACTGCAAGGATCTCTTTCGAACATAGAGGCAGCCCAGGCCTGGTACTCGGCTCCGCAGATCGACGTCACTCCCTCTACCTCCGCTGACGGTCAAGGGGCATCGGCCCGCCTCACCTGGACTTTCCGGGAATTGGCGGAAGGCGCCACGGTCGGCCTGAGCTACCGCGTGGACGATGGTTCCTGGCAGGAAGCCGATGTGCGACGGGCCGGAGCGGCCTATGAGGCAGTAATCCCTCTGCCATCACAGCCCCAGACACCGATCTTCGACTTCCACTTCACCCAGGTCACCGGCAGGCCGACCCAGGTCCAGACGGAGAGCACCGCCCCAGGCTTCGGAGACCAGGGATTCGTCGATTACATCATCCATGCCTCGACGGGCGGGGTAACGAAGAGTGGAGCTCCGGGCCGCTTCTCCGGCATGAAGCCCAGCGGACACGCCATCGTCAGCATCACCAAGCAGCGCAATGGCAGTCTCACAGCGGAAGTGACTTACATCGCGGGCCCCGCGAAGAAGATCGATCTCCTGGCGGTCGGTGATAGCGGTAAGCAGTTGAGCGCTTCCCTACGCGAACCGCCCCATCCCCAGCAGGCCTGGACGGGCACCTTGGATGCCTCAGGCCTGGGCAAACTGGAGAAGGTTGGCGTCCGGGTCGAACTGCCGACCGGAGAGGTTTTCGAAAAGTTCATGGGCCTTTCGGGCAACTAGACCCCGGCTCCGGCCGACGCCGCCGGGATGACTACCCGTGGTTGGGCCGCCGGCCGCGGGAAAGGCGGCAAGGCCGGCATGGTCGCCAGCTTGCTGGTTAGGCGGCGGATGATCTCGCGCACCGGCAGGATCTCGCGGATGCGGTCCACGTTCTTGCCGGAGAAGATAATGCCGTTCTCCAGTTTGCCTTGCTGGGCGTTGATCAGGGCCTGGCGGATGCAGAAGGTCTTCGAGCAGACCTTCAGGCACTGGATGCAATGTTCCGGGGGGAAGGTCTCGCCCGCGGCCAGTCGTTCCGAGAATACGTTCCGAATGGCCCGCCCCGGAAGGCCCACGGGGCTCTTGATGAGGACGATGTCGTCGGCGGTGGCGTCAAGGTAGGCCTGTTTGAGCCGGTCGTGCCCGTTCCCTTCGACACTGGCCGAAAAGCGGATGCCCATCTGGACGCCGTCGGCCCCCAAGCTCATGGCTTCCCAGATGTCCTCGGCCTCCACGATTCCGCCGGCCGCGATCACCGGAATGGACACCGCCGAAGCTACCTCAGGCACGATCTTCTTCATGGACTCATTGGTCCCAAGGTGCCCGCCGGCCTCGAAACCCTCCACCACGACTGCGCTGGCCCCCAGCTTCTCGGCGGTCTTGGCCAGGCGCGCCGTGGAGACGATGGGTACGATGGGGGTGCCGCTTTCCTTCCCCCAACCGAACATGTCCCTGGAGAATCCGGCACCCGATACCACCAGATCGATCTTCTCGGCGATGGAGGCTTTCACCAAGTCGGCGAAGGCAGATACCGCGAACATCACGTTGACACCGATGATACCCTTGGTCAGAGCGCGCGCCCGGCGGATCTCGCGTACCAGTTCACGCGCGGTCATTCCCGTTCCGGCGATGATACCGATCCCGCCGGCCTCGGCCACGGCGGCGGCCAGACGGTGAGTTGAAAGACGAACGGCCATCCCGCCCTGCACGATCGGCAGATGTGGCCGGAGTTTGGCGATTCTGATCTCGGGTAGTCTCACGGGGCACGTCCTCTCCTTAGAGGTAGCACCTACCAGGAAGAAGCCTTCCCGGACAAAGATAAGTAGCTAAGTTGGCGTGCTAACAGCGTTTTCCTTCGTACCTGCGGAAGGTTGTGGTCATAAATGCTGCCGAGCGCCGCCGGTCGACGCAGGAGGAACCTGGCGCCCTTGAGAAATCGAAAGCGTGTGATCGTAGACGGGGACGTGGTCGCCGAGAGCCGTTGAGGAGACTTGGTACTTTGTGACGACAAGCGCACCTGAATCCAGGAGATAACGGGAGAAAATGGGCGCAATCCCGCGGTAAGTGCGCGAAAATTGCCTGATTTCCCTGCTACAATTGACCCGGGGGGCACGTGCATTATATAATTCGGCGTGAATAGAGCCCCTATTATGTAAACAGAAAATTACGAATTGACGGACTGCCGGAGTTAATCCCCAGTCTAGGGGTTTTGGGGGCGTTATGTCGACGGACAAGGGCACCATCACGGCCTACGAAAGGGCCTTCAAACTGGCATGCTCTCAGTTGGTGGCCAAGAACCCGTCGGTCGTCGCCGATCTGGCCGCGGTGCGCTACGACCCGTCCGCACATCGTTGGCATGTGGTGTTCCTGGGTGAGGAGTATACGGTGGAGTACCCTTCGGGGCAGGTAAACAGAGTGGATTCGGACATCGATCGCCCGCGGGACCCGGAGGACCGCGGCGTGCCCGTGACTCATCGGATTCTCATGCTCCATTATCTTCTGAAAGCGTCAGGGACCCGGCCTTCGGGCCGGTTGAAGGCTTTCCGGGAACTGCCCGGAGGGGACATATACGTCGCGCCTTTCACTGCCCGGACCATCAAGCCACTGGCCGCCGTTTTCGGTTCTCACGGCGCGGCGCTGGTCCAGGCCGGCACGGCTTTAGGGGGCCATCCGGTTAAGGTCGGTCATTACGGCGTGGTGATCAACACCTTGCCGCGCGTACCCCTGACTCTGGCGGTGTGGGAAGGTGACGACGAGTTTCTGGCTTCGGCCAATATCCTTTTCGACTCCACAGCCCCCGACTATCTGCCCACCGAAGATCTGGTGGTCTTGGCCGGGGAGACAGTGCGGGCCTGCGCCCGCTTGGCAGCGGCGTACGCGTGAGAGCTTCCGCCGGGGCCAGGCGACGACGTGGCGTCCGGCGGAATCGGGTGAGAGCATGAAGATAGCAGTAGCGGGAAAAGGCGGAGTAGGCAAGACCACTCTCTCGGCGAACCTCGCGCGGGACTTCGCGGCGCGGGGCTTTGACGTCTATGCCGTCGACGCCGATCCTGATGTGAGCCTCGGTGCGGCGTTGGGTCTGTCTCGGGACACCTTGACCGCGGTCCATCCCTTGGTGGAACTGAAAGACCTGGTTTCCGAACGCGCGGGTGGCAACGGCAGCTGGTTGACGCTGAACCCGCAGGTGGATGACATCTTAGAGAAGTATGCCGTGGATGTGCCGTTGGATGGGAAGGGCTCCATCCGCCTCCTCCGCATGGGCGGCGTGAAGCAGGGCGGCACGGCGTGCTATTGCCGGGAGAACTCGTTCCTGGGAGCCGTGATGAGTTCGGTCCTTCTGGGCCGCAACGAACTGGTCGTCATGGACATGGGGGCCGGCATCGAGCACCTGACCCGTGGGACGGCCCGGTCGGTCGATGCCATGGTAGTGGTCACGGAGCCCACCACCGTCAGCATGGACACGGCCCAGGTCATCGCCAAGCTGGCCCGGGAGATCGGCATTGGGCGCGTGTTCTTTGTGGTGAACAAGGTGCGTAACGAGAAGGAACTGGCCCGTTTCCGGGACCGTTTCGCCGACGCGGAGATCCTCGGGATCATCCCGTTTAACGAAGACATCCTGGAGAGTTCGGAAGAAGCCGGACGGGCTGTGGCGGGCGACCCCGCCGTGCCCCCGATGGTGGACCACCTTCTGGAGGTTAACAGCAGAGTTTAGGGCTCGGGCAGAGTTTGGACAGGGTTCATCAGGTTCGACCGAGTTTGGACCTTTCGGTAAAGGAGGATGGGGAAGACAGAATGGACGAACAAGTGACCTTAAAGAAGAAGGTCGATGTATCGACCCGCACGGCCGACCCAGCCAGTGCAGAAATGCTGCAGCAGTGCACGTCCTGCGGCGGTGAGTATGAGACCGCCTGGGACCGCTACCAGGCGCAACAGCCGCAGTGCGGTTTCGGGATCCAGGGCATCTGCTGCCGCGTCTGCATCCAGGGACCGTGCCGCATCGTCCCAAAGAGGCCCGGCCAGGACCGCGGTATCTGCGGTGCTACCGAGTACACCATCGTGGCGCGGAACATCGCGCGCTACGTAGCGGGTGGCTCGTCGTCGCACTCTGATCACGGCCGGCATGTGGCCATGACCCTCTTGCACATGGCCGAGGGAAAGGCTCCCGACTACAAGATCGAGGACCCCGCCAAGCTGCACCGGGTGGCCAAGATGGTCGGCATCCCGACCGACGGCAAGTCCGATAACCAGCTGGCGAAGGAAGTGGCCTTGGCGGCCCTCCAGGACTACGGCCGCTGGGAACCCGAAGCGTGCACCTTCCTGACGAATACCATTACCGAGGGTCGCAAGGCCAAGTTCAAGCACTGCAACGTGACGCCGACGGCCATCGACCAGACCATCGCCCAGGACCTGGCCCAGACCACTATGGGCATGGACGCCGATCCGGTAAACATCGTTTTCGGCGCCATCAAAACCTCCCTGGCCGACTACACCGGCATGCACATCGCTACGGACATCCACGACATACTTTTCGGCACGCCGAAGCCGGTCATCTCCGAGGCGAACCTGGGTGTCATTGACCCCGACTACGTCAATATCGCCACCCACGGCCATAACCCGACCCTGTCCTCCATCGTGGTGGACGCCGCCCGCGAACTGCAGGGCGAAGCCAAGGCGGTCGGTGCCAAGGGCGTCAACGTGGTGGGCATCTGCTGCACCGGTAACGAGCTCTTGATGCGCGAAGGCGTGTACCTGGCGACCAACACGGCCGGCCAGGAACTGGCCATCATGACCGGCGCCCTGGACGCCATGATCGTCGATGTCCAGTGCATCGCCCCCGCCGTGCGCACCTTGTCCGAGTGCTTCCACACCCGGCTCATCACCACCAGCGAGCAGGCCAAGATCCCCGGCTCCCACCACTTCGACTTCCACAGCGAAGGAGCCATGGAGAAGGCCAAGGAAATGGTGCGGCTGGCCATCGCGGCCTACAAGCACCGCGACCCGTCAAAGGTGCACGTTCCCAACGTGCGCAACAAGGTCGTCGCCGGATGGAGCCTGGAAGCCCTCCTGGACGTGTTCTCGAAAGTCAATCCGGAGAAGCCCATTAAGGTCCTCACCGACGCCATCGAGTCGGGCGAGATCAAGGGCGTGGCGCTCTTCGCCGGCTGCAACAACATGAAGCAGCCGCAGGACACCGGCCACCTCTCCATTCTGAAGGCACTGGCGAAGAACGACGTTTTCGTCGTGGCCACCGGCTGTGCCGCCGGTGCCATGGCCAAGGCCGGCCTGCTGACTCCCGCCGCGGTGGACGCCTATGCCGGCGAGGGACTGAAGAAGTTCCTGAAGCGCCTGGAAGAGGCGGCCAAGCCCAAGTACGGCCTGCCGCTGGCCTTCCACATGGGTTCCTGCGTGGATAACACCCGGGCCTCCGACCTCCTGATGATGATGGCCGACGAAATGGGCGTGGACACCCCGAAGGTCCCCTTCGTGGCCACCGCCCCCGAAGCCATGCACGAGAAGGCCGTCGCCATCGGCACCTGGGCCGTCGCCATGGGCCTGCCCACTCACGTCGGCGTCATGCCGCACATCGAAGGCAGCCAGTTGGTATACGGTGTGGCGACGCAGATCGCCCACGACGTCTACGGCGGCTACTTCATCTTCGAGCCCGACCACGCCAAGGCGGCGAAAGCCCTGGTCGACGCCCTGGAGTACCGCAGCTGGAAGCTTAGGGTCCACCGCGCCACGGCGGAGAAGTACGGCACGCCGCTGGCCGCTGGCTACTAAGGGCGCCGGAAGGGAGGATAACAGACAATGGCAGTCGTTCGTGAAGAGTTCGAAAAGATCTACGAGGCCGTCATGGGACCAGACAAGCCCACTCCGAAGAAGCTCCTGAAGCGGGCCTACGACGGCGCGATCATCGCCACCAGCTACGCCGAGATCCTGCTGAACCAGGCCATCGCCGAGCACGGACCCGACGCGCCGGTGTCCTATCCGGATACCGCTTACTACCTTCCGGTCATCACCGCCCTTTCCGGCGAGAAAGTGACTAAGCTGGGTGAACTGCGGCCCATCCTGAACCGCATGCGCGCCCAGATCAAGACGGACCTGACTTTCGAGAACTCCCTGCTCTGGGGCGAATCCACCCTCTACGCGGCGGAAGTCATCGAAGCCACCCACTATCTGAATAAGGACGTCGTCCACCACGAGCCTTGGAGCGGGTTCCTCACCGACCCCATCCTGCGCAAATACGGCATCAAGCTCGTTGACTGGACCATCCCCGGCCAGGCCGTCATCGTCGGCCGCGCCAAGAGCTCGAAAGCCGCCGCCAAACTGGTGGAAGAGCTGATGGGCAAAGGCATGATGATCTTCATGTCCGACGAGATCATCGAGCAGTTGCTCGAGGAGAACGTTAAGCTGGGCGTGGACTACATCGCCTTCCCGATCGGTAACTTCACGCAGGTCATCCACGCCGTGAACTACGCCTTGCGCGCCGGCATGGCCTTCGGAGGCATCCCGCCGGGGCTGCGCGAAGACCACCGTGATTACCAGCGGCGGCGTGTCCGTGCTTTCGTCCTCCACCTCGGCGAGATCGACGAGGTGAAAGTGGCGGCCCACTTCGGCGCCATCTTCCTCGGCTTCCCGGTCATCACCGACCAGGAGCTGGACGAACAGATCCCGGACTTCTATGTGTCCCACACAAACTACGACGACCTCGTGGCCTACGCCATGGAACTGCGCGGCATCAAGATGACGGATGTCAAGATTGACATCCCGATGAACTTCGGGCCGGCCTTCGAAGGCGAGACCATCCGGAAGAACGACGTCTTCGTCGAGATGGGTGGCGGCCGCACCAACGCGTTTGAACTGGTACGCATGGTGGACCAGGACCATATCACCGACGGCAAGATCGAGGTCATCGGTCCGGAGATCACCTCCTTCAAGGCCGGCGACCGCCTCGACTTCGGCATCATGGTGGACATCTACGGCCGCAAGATGCAGGTGGACTTCGAGCCCGTCCTGGAGCGCCGCATCCACTACTTCGTCAACTACGCCGAAGGTCTGTGGCACACCGCCCAGCGTGACCTGGCCTGGCTGCGTATCAGTAAAGAAGCGGCGGCCAAGGGCGCCTTGTTCAGGCACTACGGCGACATCCTCATCGCCAAGTTCAAGTCGGAGTTCCCGGCCATCGTCGACCGCGTTCAGGTCCGGATCCTGACCGACTCGGCCGCCGTGGCGGAGGGGCTCAAGCAGGCCCGCGAGGCCTATCGCTCCCGCGACGACCGCATGCGCGGGCTCACTGACGACAAGGTGGAGGAGTTCTACACCTGCAAGCTCTGCCAGTCCTTCGCGCCCAACCACATCTGCATTATCACCCCCGAGCGCGTCGGCCTGTGCGGTGCCGTGTCCTGGCTGGACGGCAAGGCCTCCTACGAGATCAACCCGACCGGGCCGAACTATCCCATCGTCAAGGGACCGGCCACCGACGACGTCAAGGGCATGTGGGGAAACGTTAATGACGCGGTCTTCCAGGGGTCCAACCGGACCATCGAGCGTGTTAACCTGTACACCCTCATGGAGGATCCGATGACTTCCTGCGGCTGCTTCGAAGCTATCATGACCATCTTGCCGGAGGCCAACGGCATCATGATCACCACCCGCGAGCACAAGGGTGAGACGCCTTGCGGCATGACCTTCTCGACCTTGGCCGGCATGGTGGGCGGCGGCACGCAGACCCCGGGCTTCATGGGGATCGGCCGCACCTACATCGTGAGCCGCAAGTTCATCACCGCCGACGGTGGCCTAGCGCGTGTCGTCTGGATGCCGAAGGAACTGAAGGAGTTCCTCCACGACGACTTGGTCGCCCGGGCGAAGGAACTGGGTCTTGGCGAGGAATTCATCAACCAGATCGCCGACGAGACCGTCGGCACCACCATCGACCAGATCCTGCCGTATCTTGAGGAGAAGGGGCACCCGGCGTTGGCCATGGCCCCCATCATCGGGTAAGCGGCAGGCTAGAGGGAAAGGGAGGAACGTAAGTTGGGTCTCACGGGTCTCGACATCTACAAACAGCTGCCGAAGAAGAACTGCGGAGAGTGCGGCCCGCCGACCTGCCTGGCCTTCGCTATGGCGCTGGCTTCAGGCAAGGCGGCTCTGGAGTCCTGTCCTTACGTTTCGGACGCGGCCAAGGAGAACCTGGGAGCGGCTTCAGCCCCGCCGATACGCCTGGTGAAGATCGGTACCGCGCCGAACGAAGTGGCTATCGGCGACGAGACGGTCATCTTCCGTCACGACAAGACCTTCTTCCACGAGACCGGCGTGGCCATCCTGGTCGGCAGCGACCTCGATGACGCGGCCCTGGACGCGAAGATCGCCAAGATCAACGACCTGAAGTTCGAACGCGTCGGGCTGAAGTATACCGTTAACCTTGTCGCCATCAAACAGGTGGGCGGCGGCGCCGACGAGTACGCGGCTTTCGTCAAGAAGGTGGCGGACAAGACGTCCCTGGCGCTCATCCTCATGACCGACAGCGCGGATGCCATGGGCAAGGCGGCCGAGGCCGTGGCGGCCCGGAAACCCCTGCTTTATGGGGCGACGGTCGAGAACCTCGATGCCATGTTGGCCCTGGCGAAGAAGCATACAGTGCCCCTGACCATCCACGGCAAGGACCTGGATGAGACGGCGGCGCTGGCCGAGAAGGCTTCGGCCGCCGGGGTCAAGGACGTCATTCTCGACGCCGGGCAGCGGGAAACCGCGAAGGTCTTAGTGGCGCTGACCCAGTGCCGCCGGCTGGCGATCAAAAAGAAGTTCCGCCCGCTGGGGTTCCCGACCATCGCCGTTACCAGCGAGGAGGACCCCTTGGCCGAGATCGTGCAGGCCTCGGTCTACGTGGCCAAGTACGCCAGCATCGTGGTGATCAAGACGGATGTGAAGGAACAGGTCCTGCCACTCCTGACCCTCCGCCAGAACGTCTACACCGACCCGCAGAAGCCGATCCAGGTGGAAGCGAAGCTGAATGCGGTGGGCGCGGCCACGACGGATTCGCCGGTCTACGTCACGACGAACTTCTCCCTCACCTACTACACGGTGGAAGGCGAAGTCTCGGCCAGCAAGATTCCGGCCTGGATCCTTTCGGTCGGCACCGACGGTACTTCCGTCCTGACGGCCTGGGCGGCCGGCAAGTTCACTTCGGAGAGCATCGCCGCCGCGGTGAAGTCGTCGGGCGTCGAGGAGAAGGTCGGTCACCGGAACATCATCATCCCGGGCTACGTGGCCGTTCTTTCCGGCAAGCTCGGTGAGCTCACCGGGTGGAAGGTCCTCGTGGGCCCGCGCGAGGCGGCGGGCATCCCGGCCTTCGCCAAGCAGCGGTTCTCAGCCTAGTCTGGGGCCGGTCGATCATACTAAGTCAGCGAGTCATGGGTTTTAGCGGTTCTCCGTATCGCGGGAATCGAACGGCGGGTCGGCCACGTACCGGCCCGCCGACCAGGGGGCTAACGTTCAGATGAACCGACGCACAGTCAGGTTTATGCCGGACAACCGCGTCGTCCAGGTCCCGGAGGGAATGGACCTCCACCGGGCGGCGGCGGCGGCCGGCCTGGAACTGAAAAGCGTCTGCGGCGGCGAGGGTACCTGTGGCCGCTGCGCCGTGAAGATCCTTGAGGGCAAACCCGAGGTGGGTGGGGGGAACCTCTCTCCGCGCGCCAAGAAGCAGGGCTTGGTCCTGGCATGCCGCACCCTGGTCACCGACGACCTCGTCGTCGAGATACCGGCCGACAGCCGTCTGGCCGACCACCAACTGGCGGACGGATCGACGGGGCGGGTCCTGGCGGAAAACACTTACGACCGTCTGGCGGAGTTCGGCCTGTCGCCCCTCTGCCGGAAGGTCAAGGTCAAACTGCCCGAACCCAGCGTGACGGAAAACGGGAGCGACCTATCCCGACTCTTGCTCGGGCTGAAGGAGCAGGGAGTGGAAGGGGATATCACAATCTCCCTCGACGCCTTGCGGGCCCTGCCGGAGACCCTGCGTCAAGGGTCGTGGGACGCCACCGTCACCCTGGCCGAGATCAGTTGCAGAGAGACCGGACCCCGCCTAGAGATCGTACGGGTGGAGGCCGGCCACAGTGAGGCGCCGCCCTACGGGCTGGCCATCGATATCGGCACGACGTCCAACGTCGTCCACCTGGTGGATATGAGTACCGGGACCGTGCTGGAGCGCCGGGGCACCTATAACCGGCAGGCCATGTACGGGGACGACGTCATCACGCGCATCATCCACGCCACCGAGGAAAAGGGTGGCCTGAACGACCTGCGTAAAGCTGTCGTGGAAACACTGAACGGGCTCATCGAGTCGGCTTTGCTGGCCCGAGACCTGGACCAGGAGGAAATCGTGGCCGCCGTGGTGGCGGGGAACACCACCATGGCCCACCTCTTCCTCGGATTGTGGCCCGGCTACATCCGTCTGGAACCCTATATCCCCGCGGCCACCAGCTTCCCGGTCATTCGGGCCGCCGAAGCCGGGCTGCAGATTAACCCAGTGGCGCCGGTGCTGACCCTGCCCGCCGTGGCCAGTTACGTCGGAGGCGACATCGTCTCCGGCATGCTGGCTATCGACGTGGAGGAGCACGAAGAGGTCACCCTCTTCATCGACATCGGCACCAACGGCGAGATGGTCCTGGGGAACAAGGACTGGATGATCACCTGTTCCTGCTCCATGGGGCCGTGCTTCGAGGGCGGCGGCATAACCTTTGGGATGCGGGCCGTCCCGGGGGCCATCCAGCGCCTGGAGATCGAACCGGGGACCTACGAAGTCAAGGTTACAACCATAGGTGGGGCGCGACCGCGCGGGATCGCCGGCACGGGCCTCATCGACGCCCTGGCCAAGCTGCGTTCGGTGGGGATCATCGACCGCGCCGGGGCCTTCCACCGCGTGCCGAACCGCCGCTGGCGGACGGGGGCGGAGGGGCCCGAGTTCGTGCTGGTCTGGGCGGAAGACACCGAGCAGGGGAACCAGGACATCGTCATCAGCGAGTCCGACGTGAAGAACCTGCTGCGCGCGAAGGGCGCCGCCTACGCGGCCATCCGCACGATGTTGCAGACCATGGAACTGCCCCCGGAGGCAATCTCGCGGGTGTTCATCGCCGGTGCCTTCGGCAGTTACCTGAACCTGCGGGACTCCATCGAGATCGGCCTTCTGCCCGACCTCCCGCCGGAGAGGTACTCGTTCATCGGCAACAGCTCGGTGAAGGGGTCGCGGCTGGCACTGATGTCGCGGGTGGCCCGCGACAAGGCGGAGACGCTGGCCCACCAGATGACGAACTTGGAACTGTCTGAGGGCAACACGTTCATGGAAGAGTTCGTGTCGGCGCTGTTCCTGCCGCACACGGACCTGTCGCTATTCCCGTCGGTGGCGGCGGTGCCGTCGCCCGATGCGAATGCGGCGGGCGCCGCCGGCACGGCCGCAGCCAGTAACGAGGCCGCGGTGGGTGCGGGCGAAGCACAGTCGCAGGCGCAGACGCAAGTAAATAACGAAAACGAGGGACAACACTCGTAAGGGAGGTGTTGGACATGCCCACTACCATAGCGGTAGCAGGGAAAGGCGGGACAGGCAAAACGACGTTCACGGCGCTGGTCATCAGGTACCTGACCGAGAAAAAGCAGAAGGCCATCTTGGCCATTGACGCCGACCCGAACTCCAACCTCAACGAGGCGTTGGGCCTGAAGCTGGAACATTTCATCTCCGACTTCATCGCCGAAACGAAGAACTTGGGTCCGTTGCCGGCCGGCATGAGCAAACAGCAGTTTATCGAGTACCGGCTGGCATCGGCTATCGCCGAAAGTGATTTCGTGGACCTCATCGCCATGGGGCAGCCGGAGGGGCCGGGGTGCTACTGCTACCCGAACGACCTGGTCAAGGCCAACATGGGCGCCCTGTCAAAGAACTATGACTACCTGGTGTTGGATAACGAGGCTGGGCTGGAGCACCTGTCCCGGCGCGTGGCACAGGACGTCGACTATCTGTTCGTCCTGTCCGACGCCAGCGCGCGCGGCATCCGTTCGGCGGGCCGCGTGAAGGAAGTCATCGATGAGTTGAAGACGCAGGTCGACCACGTCTACCTTGTGGTCAGTAAGGTCCGAGACGGGGATATGGCCCGTCTGGCCGGAGAAATCGAGAAGACCGGCCTCGATGTGATCGGTACCGTTCCTGAAGACGAAAACGTCGAGCAGTTTGACCTTGATGGGAAACCGCTTTTCGAACTTCCCGCCGGTTCCGCGGCGGTGAAGGCCGTCTATGAAATCATGGGGAAGGTCCCTGGCCTGAGATAGGCCACGGGCCCTCCCTTTTGGTTTGCGGCCTCAAAGTATGTGGTACAAGGAGGGGTAGGAATGCCGGTAGAGATCGTGAAGGAACGGTATTCCAGTAAAGTCGGCACCATCACACTGGGTGCCACCAAGGAGCAGGGTGGAACCCGGACCCACACCGTCACCGTGGGCGGCGATTCGACCTTGCCGTTCCTGCACTTCGAAGGGGAAGTGCCCAATCCACCGGTCGTGGCCATCGAGATCTGCGACCGTGTCCCCGAGTGGAACCCGTCGCTCTTGGAGCATTACAGGGACGTGGTCGGCGACCCGGCCGCCTGGGCCCAGAAGGCCGTGGAATACGGCGCCGATCTCATCTTCTTGCGCTTGTCCAGCGCCGATCCCGAACTGGGTGACTCGTCGCCGGAGAAGTGCGCGGATACGGTGAAGAAGGTCCTGGGGGCCGTGGGCGTGCCCCTGATCGTGGTGGGCAGCGGCGTGGACGATAAAGATAACATCGTTCTTCCGGCCGTGGCCGAAGCGGCGGCGGGCGAGAACCTCCTGATGGGCATCGCCGAACAGGATAACTACAAGACCCTGACGGCCGCCTGCATGGTCCATAAGCACAACATCATCGCCCTGTCCCCTATCGACATCAACATCTGCAAGCAGTTGAACATCCTCATCAACGAGATGAACATGCCCCTGGACCGCATCGTCATCGACCCGTCGGTGGGTGCCCTGGGGTACGGCATCGAGTACACCTACTCCATCATGGAGCGCATCCGCCTGGGCGCCCTACAAGGCGACCGCATGCTGGCCATGCCCGTCATCTGCGGCATCGGGTATGAGGCCTGGCGCGCCAAGGAAGCCAACGCTCCCGTCAGCGATTTCCCGGGCTGGGGCGACCAGAAGGACCGTTCCATCCTCTGGGAGGCCGTGACCGCGTCCGGGTTCATCCAGGCCGGCGGCCACATCATCATCATGCGCCACCCCGAAGCGGTGAAGCTGGTCAAGAACAACATTAAGCAACTGATGGCCAAGTAGCCGGCCAGCCTGGGCAGCGGGTTGCCCAGGACCAGGCAAGTGGACTGGACCGACGGTCTCGTGTGCTTGCGTAAGTCCCGGAGAGAAGAAGAAACACGGGCGCACAAGAAGCCCGGTAGGGAGGTTGCTATATATGATCGTTGTCGGCGAACGCATTAATGGCATGTTCAAAGACATCCGCAAGGCCATCCAGACCCTTGACAAGGGCCCCGTCCACGACTGGGCTATCAAGCAACAGGAAGCGGGCGCGGATTACCTGGACCTGAACGTCGGCCCGGCCACCGAAGACAAGGTCGGGGCTATGATTTGGCTCGTCGAGACGGCGCAGGAAGTGGCGAAGGTGCCGCTCTGCCTGGACTCGGCCAGTTTG
The DNA here is from genome assembly GCA_021791495.1 of Bacillota bacterium. Classification (GTDB taxonomy): domain Bacteria; phylum Bacillota; class Sulfobacillia; order JAJYWN01; family JAJYWN01; genus JAJYWN01. The sequence goes on along the minus strand of JAJYWN010000009.1, from coordinate 32,384 downwards.
GACGCGATTGAGGCCGGACTGAAGCTCTGCAAGCGCCCGCCCCTCATCAACTCCTGCCCGGCCGACCAGGCCAAGATCGACCGGATCTTCCCGGCGGCGAAAGAAGTCGGCGCCAGCATCATCGGGCTGTGCATGAGCCCGGCCGGTATCCCGAAGAACGCCGAGAACCGCGTGGCGCTGGCCATGGAACTGGTGGCAAATGCCGACGCCTACGGGATTCCCATGGAAAACCTCTTCATCGACCCCCTGGTCCTGCCGGTGAACGTCGCCCAGGAGCACGCGCCGGAAGTCTTGGAAACGGTGAGGCAGGTCAAGTTCCTGTCCGACCCGGCTCCCAAGACCATCGTTGGGTTGTCCAACGGTTCGCAGAAAGCTCTGGACCGTCCGCTCATCGACCGGACTTACCTGTCCATGCTGATGGCCTGCGGCCTCGATGCGGCCATCGCCAACGCTTGCGACGAAGACCTCATGACCACCGTGGCCACGGCGCGGATCATCCTGAACAAGGACATCTACGCCGACTCCTATGTAAAGGTGTACTTGAACCGCGGGAGGAACAAGTAGACCCGGATAACGGACCGTCCGCCCGCCGGACGGTCTCTGTTTAGACGACGCAGGGCGGCGCGGCGATTTTCGCGCGGAACAGCATAGGCTCCCCGTTCAAAACAAGTGACACACCTGTGGGCTCTCACGATCGGGCCGTGGGCTCATTCGACGGAGTACACCTGTAGCAGGGGTCGAAACACACTCGTCAAACTGAATACTCCCGGTTGGCCGGCGCGTCCCTAAAGAAAACGGGCAAAGGTAAAGAACCTGCGAGAACCCATCAGGGGGTGTCCCGTGACGGCCATTGTTCCCGTACCATTTTTCGCCATCAGCATCGAAGAGAGAAGCGGGCAACCGATCCGGCGGTGCTATCAGTGCATGAAGTGTTCGGGCGGGTGCCCGATGGCGTTCGCCATGGACATCCTGCCCCATCAGGTGGTACGCCTGGTGCAGCTAGGGGCCAGGGCGAGGCTCATCGCCGCGCGGACCCCCTGGGTTTGCACGGGCTGCAAGACCTGCCAGGCACGGTGTCCCAACGGTATCGACATATCCAAGGTCAATGACGCCTTGAAGGCGGCCGCGACGGCTGCCCGGGTAACACCGGGTGACCGCTACGTGGCCGCCTTCCATTCCTCCTTCCTGTCGAGCGTGCGCGGCCTGGGGCGCTCTTACGAGCTGGGGATGATCGGGCTCTATAAGATGCGCAGCGGCACCTACACCGCCGACCTGGCGCTGGGGCTGGCCATGTTACGGAAGGGCAAGCTCAAGCTCCTGCCCAAGCGTATCCACCACCTGCGAGAGGTAGATAGGCTGTTCCGGCGGGCCGCCGGGGCGGACGACGCCCGAGGCGCGGGTGCGGCCGGAGGCGGCAGGGGAGGCGCCGCGGCAGGCGGGACGGGCGGCGACGCCGACGGGGACATGGGCGGAGCCGGCTCGTGCGGAGCCGGCGACGGAGGCGGCGCCATGGGCGAAGGGGGGCTGGACTGATGGCTACCCCGGCAACGCAGATGACCACGGCGGCGACGCTGACCAGGGACTACACTTACTATCCAGGATGTTCCCTGCACTCTACCGCCAGCGAGTTCGACGAATCCTTCCGGGCCGTGGCGGCAGCACTCGGCCTCAGTCTGCACGAACTGGACGACTGGTCTTGCTGCGGGGCCACGTCGGCCCACGCCACCAGTAACTTCCTGGCCACGGCCTTACCTCTCCGCAATCTTTCGCTCGCCGAACGGGCGGGGCGCGACCTCATCGTCCCCTGCGCGGCATGCTACTCGGCCTTCCGGCAGGCCCATCACGAGGTGGCGACGGACCAGGCCGAGGGCAGGCGCATCAACGACGAGGTCCAGGCGGCCACCGGGCGGCGGTATGAAGGTAAGTTGCGGGTCCTCCACCCCTTGGAACCGCTGTCGGCTCCCGAAGGGCTGAAGGCGGTGGCGGCGGGGGTGGCCGGAAAGAAGCCGCTGACGGGCCTGAAGGTGGCCACCTACTACGGGTGCCTGCTGCAGAGGCCGCCGGGAGCGGTGGCTTTCGAGGACCCCGAGCAGCCGAAGAGCATGGACCGCATCATGGAAGCGGCCGGCGCCACGGTGGTGCGGTGGTCCTATAAGACCGAGTGCTGCGGCGCCAGTCTGACCTTGACCAGGCCGGAGTACGTGGTACAGCTCACCGGGACCATTACCGGGGCTGCCCGGCGGGCCGGAGCCCAGGCCATCGTCACGGCCTGCCCGATGTGCCAGGCGAACTTGGACACCCGGCAGCCGCAAGGCATAGGTGCGGCGGCGACGGCGGCCGGCAACGGCGGGGTCACCGGCGTCACGGGCGCCGCGGGCGGCGGCTCGGCTGAGGCGCCCGTCCCCATCTTCTACTTCACCGAGCTTTTGGGATTGGCCCTGGGCACCAGGGGGGTCCGGTCCTGGCTAAAGCGGCATATCACCGATCCTGTTCCCGTGCTGGCCGCGCACGGGCTTCTGTGAGGTGGCCACCCAGATGAGTGTAGGGAAAGAAGTCGTGGAGAAGCGGCCTCTGGCAGCGGAAGCGGCCCGACGCGGGGGCACTCGCAGAGGCAGCCCGCGGACCGGGGCGGGGGCTGGGAGCGGCGGCACGGGAGGAGCGGCGGTGGCGACGGCTTCGGCCGTTAAGCCGGGCGCGGGCGCTGGCGAGACCGAAGGGGTGTTGGGGAAGGCCAAGGTCGGTTCGGTCCTGGTTCTTGGGGCCGGTATCGCCGGGATGCAGGCCTCCCTGGACCTGGCCAACGCCGGGTACCTGGTGCATCTGGTGACCGCCGACTCGTCGGTGGGCGGGAAGATGTCGCAGCTAGACAAGACTTTCCCCACCAACGACTGCGCCATGTGCCTGATGGGCCCACGGATGACCGATACCCAGAACCATCCCAACATCGAGCTGTATACAAACTCGGATCTCTTGAAGCTGAACGGGCAGGCCGGCAATTTCACCGCCACCATCCGGAAACGCCCGCGGTACGTGGACATCAAGGAATGCACGGCCTGCGGCGACTGCGAGGCGGTGTGCCCGGTCGAGGTGGCCGACCGCTTTAACCAGGGGCTTTCGTCCCGTAAGGCCATCCACAAGCTTTTTCCACAGGCAGTGCCCAATAAGTATCTGATCGAGAAGCGGGGTATCCCGCCATGCCGGAACACCTGTCCGGCCGGGTGCAACGTCCAGGGCTACACGGCCCTGATCTCTCAGGGTAAGTTCTCCGAGGCCCTGGATGTGGTCCGACGGAATATGCCCTTTGCCGGCATTTGCGGCCGGGTCTGCCATCACCCCTGCGAGGGCGAATGCAACCGCGGCACCATCGACGACCCCATCTCCATCGCCGCTCTGAAGCGGGCGGCCGCCGACTACGGCTGGGAGGGAGCGGCCAAGCCGCAGCTGGCCTCCCTGGACCGGTCGGAGAAGGTGGCGGTGGTGGGCGGCGGGCCGGCCGGCCTGACGGCCGCCTATGAACTGACGAAACTGGGGTACCCCGTGACCGTCTTCGACGCCATGGAGAAACCCGGCGGGATGATGCGCTACGGCATCCCGCGTTACCGGCTCTCCGATGAGCTGCTGGACCGCGAGGTGCAGTGGCTCCTGGACCATGGGATCCAGTTCCGGGGCGGCGTGCAGGTGGGGAAAGACATCACCCTGCAGCAGCTGCGGGACGATGGATACCAGGCCATCCTGTTGGCCGTGGGTATGCAGAAAAGCCGCTCCTTACGCATTGACGGCTCCGACGCCAAGGGCGTCATGTACGGCGTGGACTTCCTCCGCGACATCAACCTCGGGCGCCAGCCGCGGGTGGGCGAGAAGGTACTCATCATCGGTGGGGGCAACGTGGCCATCGACGCGGCCCGCTCGGCCCTGCGCCTTGGACGGCAGCAGTCCGACCAGACGGTGGCCTTGGACGCGGCCCGTTCGGCCTTGCGCCTGGGCGCGAAAGAAGTGCACCTGGTCTGCCTGGAGTCGCCCGAGGAGATGCCGGCCCACGACTGGGAAGTGGAAGAGGCCCTCGAAGAGGGCATCATCATGCACCACCGTTTCGGACCGAAGCGCATCCTGGGCGACGAAAACGGGTGGGTGAAGGGCATCGAGACCTTGAAGGTCGCTTCGGTCTTCGATGCCGACCACCGCTTCAACCCTAAGTTCATCGATGGGTCGGAGACGGTCTTCGACTGCGATACCATCATCATGGCCATCGGCCAGACTTCGGACCTTGAGCTCTTGAAGGGGCTCGAAGGGCTGGAAGCCACGCGTCAGGGCACCATCGTGGTAGATCCGCTCACCAAGGGCACACCGGTGGAAGGCGTCTTCGCCGCCGGCGACTCCGTCAATGGGCCGGCCTCTATCGTGGACAGCGTGGCGTCGGGGCGCGAGGCGGCTATCTCCATCGACCGCTATCTGCGCGGGACCGACTTGCGGGCCGGGCGCGGGCTGCCGAAGCCCCCGAAACTCCCGGTGCCGGATAACGTGGCCATCGCCCCGGGGCGGCGCCGTCAGGTACGGCGTAACCCGCAGTTGGCCGAGATGGTGAAGGAAGGGACGGCCAGTTTCGGCGAGGTGCTCATCGGCTATGACCGTGAGACGGCCATCGCCGAGGCCAAGCGCTGCCTGAACTGCGGCGTTTGTTCGGAGTGCCTCCAGTGCGAGGCGGCTTGCCAGAAAAAGGCCGTGCACCACGACGATAAGGAAGAGATCGTTGAAGTGCCGGTGGGGGCGGCCATTCTGGCCCCCGGATATGACCTGTTCGACCCGCATGTCCGCGGCCAGTACGGGTACGGCACCTACCAGAACGTCATGACCAGCCTGGAGTTCGAGCGCCTGCTTTCGGCAACGGGCCCTTCGAAAGGCCACGTCGAGCGGCTGTCGGACGATAAGGTCCCCGAGAAGATCGCCTTCATCCAGTGCGTGGGCTCGCGCGAGTGCGGCGAGGCGGCGGCCAACGGCGGGGCGGGGTATTGCTCCTCCATCTGCTGCATGTACTCGACTAAGGAAGCGCTGATCGCCCGGGAGCACGACAAACGGGTGCACCCGACCATCTTCTACCTTGATGTGCGGTCTTACGGCAAGGGATTCGACCGCTACGTGGACTCGGCCAAGAAGACCGGCGTGCGCTATGTGTCGGGGATGATTTCGTCGGTGAAGGAAGATCCGGTCACCGGCGATCTGGTGATCAAGTACCTGTCGGGCGGCGAGATCGTCAGCGAGACCTTCAATCTGGTGGTCCTGGCGGTGGGCGTGCGCCCGCCCAAGGCCGCGGCCCAGCTCGCTGAGGCGACCGGGGTCCGGCTGAACGAGGACGGGTTCGCCTGGACGCATTGGGCGCGCCCCACGGAGACGTCGCGGCGCGGGGTCTTCGTGGCCGGCGCTTTCCAGGGGCCACGCGATATTCCGGAGACGGTGATGAACGCCAGCGCGGCGGCGGCCCAGGCCGGCGCGATGCTGGCGGGGGCGCGCGGCACCATGGCGCGGCGCAAGGTCTACCCGCCGGAGCGCAACGTCAAGGGCGATGAGCCGCGCATAGGCGTCTACATCTGCCACTGCGGCATCAACATCGCCAGCGTGGTCGACGTCAAGGGCGTGGTCGAGTCGGCCAAGAAGCTGCCGGGAGTGGTGGTCGCGGAGGACAACCTTTTCACCTGTTCCCAGGACACCCTGGCCAAGATCAGCGCCCACATCAAGGAACACAACTTGAACCGAGTGGTGGTGGCCAGCTGCACCATCCGGACGCACCAGCCCCTCTTCCGCGAGGCTCTGCGGGAGGGCGGGCTAAACCAGTTCCTCTTCGAGATGGCCAACATCCGCGACCAATGCTCCTGGGTGCACCGGGATAACCCGGCGCTGGCCACGTCGAAGGCGAAGGACCTGGTACGGATGGCCGTTAGTAAGGTGCGGCGGCACGAACCCCTCACCTTGCTGCCGGTTCCGGTCACGCCGCGGGCCCTGGTGGTGGGAGGCGGGGTGGCCGGCATGACGGCGGCCTTGACCTTCGCCGGCCAGGGTATCGAGACGTACCTGCTGGAGAAAGAGAAAGAGCTGGGCGGCAACCTGCGGCGGCTGCACTTCACTTTGGAGTCGGAGGACATCCAGGGGTACCTGCACGGCCTGATCCATCAGGTGGAGACCAACCCGCTCATCCACACCTTCACCGAAGCCCGGATCGAGGACTTCGGCGGGCACGCCGGGGCTTTCACCACCACCATCAGTCTGGGGTGGGGCGAGCAAGGGTCCACGGGGCCGCGGCCCATGCAGAAGCTGGAGCACGGTGTCGTGGTGGTGGCCACTGGCGGGCAGGAGATGCGGCCGGAGAGCTACATGTACGGCACCGACGACGACGTCATCACGGGGTTAGAGTTCGAGGAATTGGTGAAAGAGGGCGATCCCTGGACGGCGCAGGCCCGGCAGATCGTCATGGTGCAGTGCGTGGGCTCGCGCGACGATAACCACAAGTACTGCAGCCGCACCTGCTGCGCCGAGTCGGTGAAGAACGCCCTGGCGGTGAAGAAGAGGAACCCGAAGGCCGAGGTCTACATCCTGTTCCGCGACATGCGGACCTACGGGTTCATGGAGCACTACTACCGTAAGGCGCGCGAGGCGGGCGTCATGTTCATCCGCTTCCCCGACGACAAGCCGCCGGAGATCACGAGAGAGGCGCTGCCCAGCGGGCGGCTGGCCGTGACGGTGGATGATTCCACCACCGGCGAGACACTGCGGCTTTCGCCGGATCTGGTGGTGCTGGCGGCGGCCACCGTGCCGAACGAGGGTGCGGCGGAGCTGGGCACCATGCTGAAGATCCCCTTGAACGAGGACGGGTTTTTCATGGAGACCCACGCCAAGCTGGCGCCGATGGACTTCCCCAGCCAGGGCGTGTTCCTGTGCGGCGGAGCTCATTCGCCGAAGTTCGCCACGGAAAGCATCTACCAGGCCCAGGGCGCGGTGGCGCGGGCCATGAACATCCTGTCGCAGAAGAACCTGATGGTGGGCGGCGTCGTCGCCACGGTGGACCCGGAAAAGTGCGCGGCCTGCCTCACGTGCGTGCGGGTGTGCCCCTTCAACGTTCCCAAGATCAACAAAGACGGCGCGGCGGAGATCGAAGCCGTCATGTGCCAGGGGTGCGGGACCTGCGCGGGCGAGTGCCCGGCCAAGGCTATCCAGCTCCAGCACTACAAGGACCAGCAACTCCTGGCGAAGGTCGCCGGTGCGTTCCTGGCCGTGTCGGACTAGGGGGAGGTGGTGGACGAGATGACCGAAGAACACAAAGCTTCCCTCACTGTCGTGGCCATGCCGACCGATTGCCCGACCTGCGCCGCCGAGGCGGAGAAGGCGGGCATCGTTGTGGGCAACGGTGAAATCGCCGCGACCATGGAGGCCGCGGTAGGCCTTGAGGCCGGAGCGGCCGGTGCCGCCGGTGTGGACGGGCAGGGGCCGTGGCGCCCGAAGATCCTGGCCTTCTGCTGCTACTTCTGCGCCTATTCCGCCGCCGATCTGGCCGGCTCCATGCGGCTCCAGTACTCGCCGGACATGCGCGTCATTGAGATGCCGTGTTCGGGGAAGACCGACATCGCCCTTATCCTTGAAGCCTTCGAGAAAGGGGCCGACGGGGTGTACGTGGCGGGGTGTCTGGAGGGCGACTGCCACTTCCTGAAGGGTAACATCCGCGCGAAGAAGAGGGTCAACGGCTTGAAAAAGCTCTTGGACCAGGTGGGCGTGGGCGGCGAGCGGGTCGAGTTCTTCAACGTGGCCGGCTCCCAGGGGCCGCGCTTCGCCCAGATAGCTGACGAAATGACGGAACGCATCCTGAAGCTGGGCCCGTCGCCGGTGAAGAAGGCGCAGCGTGCGGCCTATGCGGCCGCCGCCGGCGGCCCGACAGCCCAAACCAATAGCGAGGTGGGTGCCAAGTGATAGTCGCCGAGCAGAAACCTATCGCCGAAATCGATCGTCTGCTCGAGGGGGCCAAAAAGGTCCTCATCGTCGGGTGCCGCGAGTGCGTCACCGTCTGCCAGGCGGGCGGCGAGAAAGAAGTGAACACCATGGCTTCGGCCCTTCGGCTACTCTGGGCCACCTCGGGGCGGAACCCGGGAGCGGAGATCCTCACCGAGACCCTGGAGCGCCAGTGCGAGCCGGAGTACATCGAACAGATCGTCAAGGTCGCGGGCGAGGTAGACGCCATCCTATCGCTGGCGTGCGGCGTCGGGGTCCAGTACCTTGCGGAGCGGTATCCGGTCTGGGTCGTCCCCGGGCTGAACACCAAGTTCGCCGGCGGTGCCCTGGAGCAGGGCGTCTGGACCGAGAAGTGCGGACTCTGCGGCGACTGCATCCTCTACAAGACGGGCGGCATCTGCCCGGTCATCCGGTGCTCGAAGAGCATCTTGAACGGGCCATGCGGCGGGTCGCATAACGGCAAGTGCGAGGTCAACGAGGAGACGGACTGCGCCTGGCAGCTCATCTACGACCGCATGACCAAGCTGGGCAAGGTCGACCGGCTCCTTGAGATCGAGCCCCCGAAGGACTGGTCCAAGTCCCGCGACGGCGGCCCGCGGAAGGTCGTCAAGGAGGAGATCAGGATATGAGCCCGGCAGCAGCGGCGTTCAAGACCGACAGCAAGCTGGAGCGCATTCTGAGCCAGGGCGACTTCGCCGTGACGGCGGAGATCGGGCCCCCGAAAAGCGCTTCCAGCAAGGGCGTGCGTTCCAACGCGGCCATGATGAAGGACGTCACCGACGGGCAGAACCTGACGGATAATCAGACCGCTATCGTGCGGCTGTCTTCCTTGGCGGCGTCGGTGCACGTGAAGGAGGCGGGCGGCGAGCCCATCATGCAAATGGTGTGCCGTGACCGCAACCGCATCGCCATGCAGAGCGACATCCTCGGCGCCTACAGCCTGGGCATCCGGAACCTGGTCTGCCTGTCCGGCGACCACCAGAGCTTCGGCAACCAGCAGACCGCCAAGAACGTTTACGACATCGACTCCATCCAGCTCATCAACATGGTGAGGCGGATGCGCGACGACCACGTCCTCTTGAGCGGCGAGGAGATCAAGGTGGCGCCGCCCAAGATGTACATCGGCGCGGCCGCCAACCCCTTCGCCGACCCCTTCGAGTTCCGGGTGCTGCGGCTGGAGAAGAAGATCAACGCCGGCGCCGACTTCATCCAGACCCAGTGCGTTTTCGACCTGGAGCGGTTCGCCCGGTTCATGGAGCTGGTCGTCAAGCGCGGGCTGGACAAGCGGGTCCACATCCTGGCGGGCGTGACGCCGGCCAAGTCCGACAAGGCGCTGCGGTACATGAAGACGGTGCCAGGCATGATGGTGCCGGACTCCCTCATCGAGCGGATGGCCAAGGCCGAGAACAAGGAAGAGGAAGGTCTCAACATCGCCGTGGAGACCATCAAGGCGATGCGCCAGATCCCGGGCGTGCACGGCGTTCACATCATGGCCATCGCCTGGGAGAGCGCGGTGCCGGTCATCGCCGAGCGGGCGGGCCTGCTGCCGCGGCCGGCGATCAGGGAAGAGACGGCGCAGGCGGCGCCGGCGGAGGGGAAGAAGACGGCGGATTAGCACCCCTGACTTCGAAAGACGCTACAGGCAAAGGGCCGCGTCTTGGGCAGCCCCTCAGGCTATCTACAGGGTACGGTGTTGCAGAGCCATCGTTTCACAAGAAATCGGGTTCCTCGTGACCGGGAGTTTCACCACCCGAAAAGTACATATTCGCGAAGATCGGTTCGGCCCTTGGAGGTGCCGCTAATGCAGCTTGCTCTTCCGTATTCTACCGCTCTAAAGCTTGGATAGAGGTTCCGAACATCCTGGGAATAGGGAGAACTGACCACAGTAAACACTCCCTGGTGGCGCAAGCTCTCCGCGCAAGAAGCTAGCCGAATCTGGTCGGACCAGGAGAATATCCTCTGGTTATAGCGGCGAAAACCGTTTGGACCGTGCTTGGCCGTGTATGGGGGATCGAAATAGACAAGGTCTCCAGGTTTTGCTCCCTCTACAGCCGCCTCAAAGTCCTCGCATGCTATGTCCACACCTCGAAGGAGGGCAGAGGCGCTCCCTATGCGCTTTGGGCTCGGCATTGACGTTCCTGGTTTGCAGCCAAAAGGCACATTGAACTGACCCTGCTTATTGACCCGATATAACCCGTTCCAAGAAGTATTAACAAGGTATATGAACCGTGCTGCTCGTTGTATTGAGTCTGCGGGAATGGTACTACGCAAACGCGCATGCGTCTCGCGACTGACGTCTAGTCCACTCAGGGATGAGAGCAGCATCTCCGGAGCATCTCTTATGACTCTCAACGTGTTGATCAATTCTGCATTAGTATCTGAAAGCTTGGCAGGGACGTAGCCGAAAGCAAAGAAGACTGCACAGGCACCTGCGAAAGGCTCATAGTACGTACCGCCAATCCTCGGGAATTCTCTCACAAGCGAGCCTGACAGCCAGCGCTTGCCTCCCGCCCACTTGAAAGGGATACTCTCATCGGTAAGCAACCTTGATTACCCCACAGAGCGAATTGGTGACAACATAACCCGACTACAGAGGTCATATTGCTGATAGGTCGGTAATCTGGTAGAACCATGCGAAACCTGTAGGCCGTACCGTTCGTTTGTGAAACATTGAAGGCTTGCAGTAAAGAACCTGAACTCTCGGATTGGTTATCGCAGCGAGACCGATACCAAGGCTATGTGGTTTTGGGCCAAGGCATATGACTGACAGATTCTCATCCGGATTCGTTTGAAGTGCGCTAGTGGCTTCCCATGCGCCTAAGGCGTCCCCAGCGGGAACCCTGATCACTTGGGTTTCGGGCACGGAGAACTCCTGTATTAAAGCTGCATTCTCATCCACGACTTGTTGAGAGTATCGTTCATTAAACCCTGGGTACGGAAGTAGTACTGATATCCTATCCGGCTCAAGCTTGGACATCATACGGAATGCCTTTCGCCCCTCAAACCCGACCGAAACAAGGTAGTACATCCTACGCCCTGGATCAACTTCGCCTTCGAAGAAGGGGACTGTTACCAGTTCCCAATCGCCTTCGGTGAATACGAATTCTCCACCGTTCTCGCCGTACTCCCCCTCGCCATAGAACAGGCTAACCGACTTGCACAAACCAGTGCGAAAACAAGCTCCAAGGACATACAACAGGAAATACCGCGGGCAGCACGAGATATCGACGAATACTGAGAGAGCTTGCCCCTTCAGAGTACGGGTTTGTCTAATACTCGACAGGATCCTCTCTCCTAACGGTCTAAGGTCTGATACTGACCCAGAGATCTGCAACAACACGTTCCGCGACCTACGGTGCAAGAACTCATCAAGGCTGTGCTCGTAGCTCTCTGTTGACTTATCGAACTTGATCATCTGGGCCTGCCCGAAGACCGCGTCTGTGACTGTGGTGATGGAAGTGCAACGTTCTTCCCAAGAAGGCACAAAGAAGCCCAGATCAAATGTACCTAGCGTCAGATCCTTGGTATTTCCATACCAAGATGAACCCCTTAGAAACGCCTTCTTGAAGTCCATGGTGCTCCCTCACTCTGGTTTAGTCGGTAAGTTCAATACTCAATTGGGTTTGGCTAGGACCCGTTTTCTCCGGTGGGGGGGTTGCCAAACGCTCCGCACCTTTACGTTTTTGGTCATCCGGCATCTGAATCAGATTCAGGAGATCAGTCGGTTGGACAGAAAGCTCATATTGAGGTTTCCTATATGAGAACCCAAAACGCGGTGCAAACAGCCGGTGCAGGGTTATTTCAGCCACCCTGCCGCTGTCATCTGTCGTCGTCGAAACAAACCCACCCTCTTCGGCATCCAAGACCAGAGAGATGAGGGTTCCGTAATCGTCGGACCCGTCATTCCGTACCACAATCCGCCCAGCCTCTGGCTTAGTCCCAAGGGTCTGTTCCGGGTTCCTGTAATTCGTCTGAACCATCCCAAGGATCAGCCCTAGGCTTGTCACAAGCCCCTCGACCTTCTCAGGGTTTACCTTGATCCATTTCCTGATGCTCTCGAACTTACTATTGCTCGCGCGAGCCAGGGCTTCGGTCTGGTCCTGAATGCTCATTAGGGAACTGCTGAATACTACTGGATTCTTCCCAGACCGCACGAACAAGCAATCCATCTCTCGTAGAAAGTCCCGGATTTGGTTGTTACACAGGGACAGCACTTTGTCGAGACCGGCAAGCGGAACACGGCCATGTCCATACTCGTTTACCGCGCACAGTAATGCAGCAACATTTCGTTTGCGGATCTCCGTACTTGATAGTAGGCGCCGCCTCTTCCGATCCTCCGTGTTACTGAGGGAAAGCCCAAGTTTCCGGATCAAGTACGCTTCGTAGACCCTAGCGCCTTCCTTCCTTCTCGTACCGGAGAAGAACGGCTTGTTCGAGAGTGACTCGCCTTCCTTCAGAAGTTCCGCAGCCTCTGGGCTTTCCGATCTTCGCAAGTAATGCTCGAGAAGCTCATTGGTGTCGTATTTGCCCAATATGGTACCGAGGTCCAGGTCTGGGATTCCTGTCTTCGATCTGAACCTGGTTGTGGCTACTCCGCATGCCAGCTGCGGAAACTTCTTTTCCTCCTCTTCGAACTCCCTGTCCAAGTCCCTAACCATTCGGTCGGCATCACCAAGAGTCATATTTGGCAGGAAAGTCGAACTTATGTCTGATCTGTGCCGGACGTACGCGACATTCACTGAGATCGGGTGTTCAATTACCCGGATCAGGGTGTTAATCACCTTCTGCTGGAGATCAGACAGACACTCGGCTTCATCAATGCAGATCTTCGCTCTCCAATCACCGCTCTCACCTCTTGAGCAAAGCGAAAGAACACTCGAACCGACTTCCTTCAGGTACTTCCCTATCTGAAGCCCAGGAAAGAGGTTTGCATTCGGATTAGCTTCTGACCATAGTGCGGCTGATCTTATCTGCTCCTGCATCCTCTTGAACGCAAGATAGAGGTCATAGATAGAACGATCTTTCCCTGGCATCATGAAATTCCGAATCTCCGGGCGAGTGTCAAGAATGCGTCGAACAGTCTCGAGCTCATCACTTGCATGGTATTTCAGAAATGCCTTGCTTCTCAGTTCTACTGTGGCCTCGCATAGCAAGTACAACGATATGGTCTCAAAATACAAAGAAAACCTCTGGCCTTGCACCTCCTCCCAGGCGACGTCGCTCGTGCCACTCGGCTTGGGGGGCCAATTAGCAAAATTCTTGGCGATGAAATCAGGCATCTTCAGATAGAGGCCGATGTACCGACCTGCAAACGGTTCTCCCAATACCTCTCTGAGGTGAGGGTTCTCCAACCGTTCTCGCCAATGCATTGCCCTAAGTAAGAATGTCTTGCCAGTTCCACGTGATCCCGTGAGATAGACTGGTTGGGATGATTCAAGCTGCCAGAAATCGGGAGGCAACCATATCGGAGGCTTGCCCTCGTATTCACTCCGCCAGGGGGAGAACGGAGACGAGTCCATTAGGCAGACCTCCTTACCAACCACAAATACGGCGCTCCCTGTCTATTGGTTATTTCTATGAGACCTAGCCACTCGAGCTCCAAAAGGCTGTCCGGCATATCAAGACCGGATTCGGTGATATCGGAAAAATGGAACTCCTGATCACCGCGACCAGCAACAAATCGCATGATTGCTAACGTTTGGGGGCTCAGAACAGCTGACGCATCGCCTGGTTCCCAAAACCTAACTCGGATCTCGGCCGCCTTACTCACACATCCGCCGCGCTCGCGTCGCCATGAGTCAACTCGGCACCCAAGCGGATAACCAGATGAACTATACTCCACGGTCAGCATGTTAAAGCCATCACGCAGAGGTGGTGCCGAAACCGTTATCAAACGACTATGCTGTTTGCCTGGGGTGGCTACCACTTCAATCGGGTCTTCATGTATGTGACCGTGAAGGTATAGGATCGGTCTGTCTAGTGAGAGGAGATAACTGCGGGCCAAGCCGCCATTGACTAATTCCCCGTATGCCATAAGGCGAGGAGTCTCCTGAGGAAGGATGTTATGATGCGCCACGACAATTGGCAGAACGCTGAGAGCCTCCTGCTGAATCTGTGACCTAGCCGCCAGGAGATGGTCACCATGGAACGCTGGGGTGTCAAGTTCCTCAAACCTTGATCGATCCTTCCTTCGGTCCATAGCTCTGAACCGATACGCTGTGTACCACTCAAGAGCTTTGGGCGGACGTTGGTTTATAAACCGTCGCTTGACACCGCACCCCATGCATGAGTTGAGACTGACGAGTATCGCTTGGTGGCCTTGCCCCGTCAGTGGCAGGAACACTGGAGCACGCGTAGACATCTCTGGCAATGACCTATGCCGAATCACATCATTGAGAGGGTCGAATTTCTGAAAGAGGTCGTTGTCAGAACACCGAGACCGGTCAACATCATGGTTCCCACACGCTATCAGGATCTTGAAAAGGTCATCTCCAAAAACCGTTATGATCTTGTCCAAACACTCCTGATAGGAAGTAATAGCTCCTTTGTCGGCCAGGTCACCCATCAGGACAATTGCGTCCGGGTGGTACGATTCTGACATCAGATGGCGGAGAACCACTTGGGTGGCATTTGGCACTAGCCTATTCCCCAACACTGGGTCAAAGCCAGCGTCTTTGGAATCGACGCCTCTGGGGTCAGCCCCTGGCCAATGAATGTCACCGATTTGAAGCAGCTTAAGACTCGGCAGAGCCATGACACGCATCTCCATACTTTGCTTGTTAATACCTGATTGTTTCAATATCCTCCATTACGTTCCTTCACAGACTCTTAAGTCAAAGCAAACGAACAGAGAAGTCTGTCGTATCTTGTCCTTGACGTCCGGCCGCAGTGAGAACTGCGACTTCTCGTTCGGAACCGATCACGGAGCAGGGGTCAACGAGGCCCACCACGTTAGGCCCTCTAGCACGTCCCTGGACAGTAGCACCCAGAACATCCTGGTCATTCTCCCGAACCACTATCGGCCATTCCACGTTGCTCATGCCCGACTTATCCGTCAGACCGCTCAAGTCCACTATCCCACACGGTTCACCGGGCTGATCACGTTGAACCACCATCTGCGCCTTGGACCGGGACTTGGGCCGTCCTCTCACTAGACCACACCTCGCCAGATTGGCCAAAACTCGCTGGTAGCAGGAGCATACCACGTGCTCATCGTGCACACACTCTCGCGGCATGTCCTCATAGCCGCTAGGTCTTGACGCCCATTTCACACGGCGCCATTTATGGAGGGCGCGCATGAGAACGTCACCTTTGCTCGGGTTCTTCTGAAGGGCGGCGAGTGTGTTCTCAAGTTCCTTCGCCATAGACTCCCAGCGATCTGGAGTGCCGAAGACCGAACGAAGAGCCAGTCTGTCTATGCTCAGGACTCTGTGGTCCAACACGTACGGCGTGCCCACGCGACTACTTCGGCGTTACCTCGTCCATGGCTTTCCAGAAATCCTCGGAACCTACCCAATCACCCTCAGTTGCTTCCCGCGCTACGATGGCTTGACGGCCTCAAGGTCTTCCCTGATCTCCTCAAGGTACTTAACGTCGATAGAGGCACGTATCACTCTCAGTTGTGGGACGCTGCGGATGAGAGAGAGGAGATAACTCGGGCGGTCATTGACGAGGTATCCCAGATAAAACACCCGTAGAAAGTGAGAAGGCCGCCGAAAGGCGGTCTCTCTCGCATTAATAACTGGACATCCTCTGGGAACGCCAGTGCAGATTTGCCATCATTATACAACGCTGCGGACTACAGGGCAATAGAGCGTCGTCGCCTCACAGGAAGTGTGCCTGCAAACCATTATCCTTGAAGATGTCACCTTGGTTCTTGGTTAATCTTTAGCCTCAATTGCGCCCAGTGCCACCGAGGAGTTCGCACGGCACGACCGCCTGAAATTGGCGCGCGGGGAGTCCCGCCGGGCCCTCTTGGTTTACGATGGCAGGCCCTTTACCGCCAGCTTCCGGAACGTCGACCGCAAGGGGGTCAGAGGCGACACCCTCCAGATCCGATATGACAGCAATACCGAGCTCCTGTACCGAGCTCCAGTACCGCCTTGCCCCGGGTCCTATCACTTCCAAAGCCTTTCCTCCCTACCCCCCGAAAGGACTCTGTCATCTTTCTGGACGACGTTTCCTCTTCATCCATTAGACAACTATGATGTCGGATATTGGCAGGAATGGAACAAATCTAAACGAATACCACAGAGCCGAGTTGCGTCCCTAGGTCCACGGGGACCTTTCGCTCTCACCGGCCGGAGACCGAATCCACTATTGCAATAGGGACCTGCATGGTATTGGGGTTGTACCTGGGGTGCCCGCGGTGCTTTTTGGGGGGAACGGGGTTTGCTCCGACGAGTTGCTCTGGTGGCATTATTGTCTTTGTTTACGGCTACCCTGATTGCCACAGCTACGTCTTGTTCTAGCTTGGGAGCAAGCCTCTCTGGCCTCACCGGCCGACTTGGGTTAGGACGCGGGAATGGCAACCAAACAGCTCCGGGGGACCGCCCGGTCGACGTCGTGCTGCTCATCGACAACTCCGGCAGCATGGATAAGAGGGGAGACCCTCCCAGCGACCCTAAGGACTACCGTATCACGGCGGCACTGGCTTTCATCGACCTTTTGGACGATTTCGATAACCTTGGGGTCGTTCTTTTCGGAGATAGGAACCACGTGATCGGCCAGTTCTCCCGAATCGGCGGCGCCGATGCCCGCCGAGCCCTCAAACAGGAACTCGACAAGTGGCCCACGGCCACGGACGAGAACACGAATATGGTCGATGCTCTGAGAGAGGCGGGTATGGAACTGAGCCAGTCCCAGGGCGATTCTCCCAAGTTCATCGTCATGCTGACCGACGGTCAGCCCGAAGGGATTGGAGATAAGAACAGGGCAAGCCAGATGACGGAGATAAACACCCAGATCATCCCGGAATTCGCGGGGAAGATTAAACTCCTCTCCATCGCCCTGGGCCCTGGGGCCGACTATGAATGGCTGAAAAGCCTGGCCGATCAGACCGGCGCGCCGTACCCGCAGAGGGTGACCAGGGCCGACGACCTGCCAAAGGCCTTCTTGAATACGCTGAAGTCAATCAAGGCTCTGAACCTCCTGAGCGTTAGCCAAGGGGATATACCGGTCATCGATGCCACGTCACGCTTCTCGGTCTTGGCCGTCAAACCGCCCAAGACACAGGGTGGCATCACCTTGAAAACGCCCAAGAACGCGGTGTCCTTCACCTCCACCGTCGAAACCCAGGGTCAACAGCACGGGCCGAACTACGTGGTCCACACCGTGGCGCGCCCGGCCCCAGGCATCTGGAAGGTGGAGCAAACCGGACAAGTGGCGGGTGCGGCGTGGGTGGTGGAGAAGGTCGATCTTCAGCTCATCCTCCAGGAACCGAGTAGCAATGTCGTTCTGGAAGAGGGGCAGGACCTTCGCGCCAAGCTTGGCGTCTACGACCGGCAGGGACGTCCTTTGATCTCCAGCGTGTTGGCTAAGACAAGGGTCACGGCTGAGCTTCTCACCGAAGACGGCAAGCCGCTGGCCGGTCGCGATGGGCGCGCCCAGCCCGTCGATCTGGCGGCCGAGAAGAAGGGGTCGAACATCTTCACCAGCACCCTCGCCACGGCATCGCTACCTCCGGGCTCGTACATAGCCAGATTTGGGCTCTGGTACGATTCGCCGGGCCGGGTCGACCCGATTCGCGAAGCGTTCAGTTATGTGAAAGTGGAGCCGAAGCACGCCGTCCTCGACTGGCGGCCGAGCCCAGCCAACACCTATGACCCGGTAAACTTCACGGTGAAGAGGACCGGGACCAGTGCCGGGGCCGGAGCCGGCTCGCCGCCGAGTCTTCTGCTCAGCCTGCCGGATGGCCGGGAAGTCTTTCTGACCGACGCCGCCCCCGGCGCGGACCGTTCCTACTCCATCGTGTACCAGGACCAAGGGCCGTCGGGCAAGCCGGCGGGGCGATACCAGGCGTCGGTGGTGGTGGACGGGTATCGTGACCGTCCCGTGGTCCTTGACGTAAAGCCGGTCGAAGTCCGGACAACCACGAGCAAGTGGGTGGTGGTATGGCCCTACAAGCTGGCCTCGAAAGGCAGTCCGCTTCGGGCCGTGGTCCCGGTGGCCGCCCGCAACTACCCGGATGTCGGCAAGATCCAGTTTCAGACGATGGTTTCAGGGTCTAAGGCGTCCAGCCTTCCGGCGAACCTTGTCCTGGTCGATAGCGCCACGGGCTCCAAGGCCGAAACCGGGCATCTCATCGCCCAGTTCACTCCGGCTCCCCAGGCGCGTCCCAGTTTCTTCTTCAGCCGGCGGTACCGCGCCACGCTGGCGATAACGCCGCCTCCGGGTGTCAGAGCCCTGGCAGTCAAGGATCAACAGGTCGAAAGACTGGAACTGCCGGTCGTTCTGGTGTTCAACAGCTGGCTGGCGGACCAGCGTGAAGTTTGGGTCGCCCTGGGCATCGCCTTGCTGGCGCTGCTGGTGGCTTCAGTCGCCAGGTGGCTGGCGATTCCCAAGATCCGGGGGCGGCTCATGCCGGTGGCGGCCCCCAGATCCTCCCCGGCAAATCTGTCGTCGGGGCCGGCAGCCGTGAGCCCCTGGGACATTGTCCCGGCGATCATTGGGACCTCGCCGCCTGCGCCCGTGCCGGCGGTGGAAGCGGCGCCGCCCGGTCCTGCTCTCATCACCATCGCCGGCGCGAACGTCTCCGGCACAGGCACCACGGCTCCAGTGGTGGAGCTGTCCCGGCGGCATACTGAAAGCCCCGTGCGTGCCTGGAAATCGCTGCTTCTGCACCCTAACTGGGTCACTCTGGGCGGCGACGCCAGGAAGGCCGACCTTCTCCTGAAGGGGCTTGCGCCACAAGCCCTCAGGCTAGCCCATGCCAAGGGGACGGGAGGCCGATCGACGATCCGCCTGACGAGACTCGACGGGACGGTGGACCTGTCTGTCAGAGGGGTGCGGCTGCAGCAGGCCGACATCTATGACGGAGACACATTCGGGTTGGCATGCGGCGGTACCGTTTATCAGTTCCGCTATCACAACCCTTCCCTGCGAAACAGGAACCAGCGGAGGTGACGGTCTATGAATGACCGGATGGAGGAAGTCGAGGCGCTGTACGAGAGGGAAGCGCCCCAACAGGAAGCAAGACTGGCCCAAGATTTTCTCTATGTGACACCGACGGTGTTCTTGGGCCTGGGTGGCTCCGGCGCCAACATCGTCAACCGTATCAAGGGCCTGGTAAAGAGCCGGGTGCCTTCCGAACAGCAGAGCGCCTACCAGTTCTTGTGCATCGACCTTGAACCCTATTCCGATAGGTACAGGCACATCGACCCGCAGAAGGAGTTCCTGAACCTCGGCAACTTCAACCCGGTCGAAGCCATCCGCTCGGCTAGAGTGAGAGAAGTCATTGACGACTGGTGGTTCATTGGAGACGCCTACCGCGCCCCGTACACGCCACCTTTCGTCCACCAAGGGGCGGGCGCGGTGCGGGCCGTGGGCCGTCTGGCCTTGTTCTACCGCTGGGCGGAAGTCCGGCAGGCTTTCGACCGCGTCCTGATCCGGGCCCGGGAGTTCAACAACGAGAATAACCTCAACAACCCCGCCGGCGCCGCGCATCTAAACGTCTACCTGGTGGGGTCGATAGCCGGAGGGACCGGCGCTTCCATGTTTCTGGACATCGCCCATATGACCAGGCATATACCACAGTTCCAGCAAGTGTCCATCTTCGCCACCCTGATCATGCCCGATGTCTTTGAGTACGGCGCATCGAATAACAATGAGCAGGTCATCCGGCGCTGGAAGGCCAACGGCTACTCGGCGCTGAAGGAACTGACCTACTTCAACGGAAACATCAACCAGTTCGCTCCTCGCTACCCCAACCAGGGCGGGGCGGTCCCGTATGAAGGATATGCCAGGGTATTCGACACGACTTACCTCATCGAGGCCTGGACTCGTAACCGGCAGGTTATCTCGTCGCTGTCCATTCTGTACGATCTAGCGGCCGAAGGCTTGTTCACGCTCTCGGCGACCACCGCCGGACTCCAGAATAACGCTCTGGTAGTCAACTTGCCCCAGCAAGACACGGCCTGCCAGTCCTTCGGGACAGTCATCATTTCCTTTCCAAGGGATGTGGCCGCCCGGTATTGCGCGGCCGAGACCGCCGGCCGCCTCCTTAAGAGGTACCTCACCACGACTGCCGTACCGGCCGCCACCCCGGAGGACCAGGAGGTCGTAGCCCGGGCTGCCAAAGAGGCTGCTGAGTTCATGGGCGCGACCAGTCTGACGGATTTGGATGCGCTGCTTCAGACCATCGATGGGAACGAGATCAGTCAGATCAACCTATCTGAGGAAGACATTTACCTGCGCGACGAAGGGGCCAACCGGCAGTTCCTTGATGTCTGGGGCAGTTGTGAGAACCAGATCAGGGGGATCAAGGAACAGTTGTGGGCGAAGGTTCAGCGCGCCTTCGGCCCCATCGCCGGAAGACTGGAATTACGCACTCAACAGCTTTTCACAAGCGCCGATGGCGGCCTTGCCCTAGCTAACGAATTCCTGAGAGCAGTCACGACGAGGCTGGCGGACATGGGTCAGGCCGCCACGGCTCTGGGCCCCGAGACCGCGGTCGATTCGCCCGCGGTCCTGAAGACCGGCTTGGCGGAGATTCTCAGGGAGGCCACCAACCGTCGATTCCTGGCCCGTAAGTACATCGCAGCGGCAGTCAAAGAAGTGATCGGGAAGGCGGCCACCTTCTTCAGCACCCAGAGAGACCAGGCCACAGCGGAGGCCAAGAGGAGGCTTCTGCACCAACTCTCGCAGGAGGCTCAACGCCACTCCAATCGGCTATCGACTCTGGCCACCATGGTTACCGGCGAGGCAGGCCTCCTCCGGTGGTTCCAGGATGAGCAGCAGAAGCAGGTGGCCATCCTTTCCGGCTACGAGCGTGATAACGCTCAATACCTGTATGTCTTGAGAAGCGCCGGCGACGGAGCCGACCTCAAACTGCTGGCTACGAAGATGCAGGTGAACTTAGCGGATGTGTTCATCAGCATCTCCGACAAGCTGTGGAAGATTGCCACAAGTGAGGACAAGAGCATGAGCGAGAATCTTCGGACGCTCTTGCGCAACAGGGTCGCCGAGCAGTACGTTAACGATTTGCGCCAGAAATCACTCCTCGACATTCTGGAGTTGCTGGGCCGCCCCGATGAGTACCGGGCCTTGGTCAACCGGGCCCTGGAACTCTGCGTCCCGTTCTGGGTTTACCGGCAGGAGAGGGCCCAAGTTGGCTCAACGACTATCGTCGCTGTGCCGAGAATCCCAGGCGAAGGGGGAGGACAGGCGTGGTGCGATCCGTTTAGCCAAAGGCTTCTGGCCGCCCCCGTCTTCGTGCCTTCGAGGAATCACCATCAGGTTACGGTCATCACCGTCGAATACGGGCTTGAGCTGCAGGACCTGTCCTATATCGATGAATGGCGTAATGAGTACCGGGAAGAGAAGCGCCTGTGGGATGACGGTCAGGCGGCCAGGCCTCTGCACATCCACCGGGACTGGGCCGGGTTCGATGACATCGGAGAGCAGGAAGAGATCGTGAGCCACGCCAGCCAGTCCTTCGCCCTCGGTCTGGCTATGCAGTACATCCGCAGGGCGGGGGACGGGAACTACGCCTTGACTCTAGGGACCGCTGAGGGGGCGGCCGTAGAGGACTTAGGATCACCCAAGCTCACTGTGGTCCGGGACGCTTTTCTGAGGCTGCCCGATAATGTCAAGCTCGCGCTGGACGAACTTATCAAGCGCCGGGAACAGGAGTTGATGACCAGGGATATCCGCGACCTAGAGAACTTCTACAGCAGCGCTCAGAAAAGAATCAGCGCCGACATAACCGTCGAGCGCGACCATTATGAAGCCGACCTGATGCGTCAGATCAACCGGCGCATATCGGCCCGCTTCGCGGAGCTTGCGTTCAGGGCCCGGATGGCAGCGAATGAGAGGCGATGAGACTTGGAGATCAGGCCTTCGGTTATCATCGGCTTTGGTGCGGCGGGCAGTGAGGTCCTGGATCTCCTGAGAGACTCGTTTCGGCTGCTTCCACCACAAGTTTCGGAGATCGTAGCCACGATTACCGTTGCTCCGGGGCGGGCCGGCCTGTCGGAGGACCTGCGGTCGGCCCGCATGGGCGTTTTGGACCAGAGGAAGCTGGACGCGCTCGGCAAACTGGAGGGGTTCACGGTCCGTGTGCCCACTTACCTGAGCCGCCAGACCTGCGATGTTTACCTCGTTGCCGATCTGGCCGACCCGCAGTCGGACGCCCTCTCCGAAGTCGCCACGGCCGCCTACGCCGCCTTTACGAAGCCGATTATCGGCCTCGCCCTGCTTCCCGACAGCCATCAGCCGGGGAAGGAATCCCAGGACCTGAACGCCCGTCTGTCGGCCTTAGAGGGGCTGGCGTGCGGCGACGTACTGGCCAAGGTCTTCCTGGCGTCGCGGGAGTTAGAAGACGTTGGGATCTTGCCCCAAGCGGACCTTCTGGACGCGACAGCCCAGTTTCTTTCCCTCCTTGTGTTCTCCAGCTTTGCCGGTGACGAAGCCCTGCGGACCTACCTCCAACCAGTCCCGGCGGTCACCGCCGACGCGTCCTACGAGTACAGTCTTTCCGGCGGAAGCGACGGCAAGGTCGCTCTGAACTACGCGACCTTCGGCCTCCGCACCTATGCGTTCCCGGTCATGACCATGCGGCGGATCATCGCCCGCAAGCTTGCCCATTTGAGCATCCGCGATCAGACTCAGCTAGACCAGGAGGCGGATGCCTCAGGGGCCAAGCCCGAACGGAGTCAGGGGCGAGGCCTCTTGCCACCTAAGATGGCCGAGACCGCGGCTCCGCTCGAATCCGCGGTGGGTGAGTTGAGCCAAATCCTGGAACAGCACCAGGGAGCACTGAACCGCCGGCCCTTCCTCAGCGACCATAACCCGGCGGTCTGGCACAACGAGATTGCCACCTGGGATACCGAGCTGGGTATCTGGTACGTTGGGAAACTGAGACGTGCTTTCGCCGCCTTTGCCGAGGCCAAGGTCGCCCGTTATGGCAAAGGACTGGGCGACGATGTCGATCAGCTCCTGGTGTCGGGTAGCACGAAGCCTGTCGTTCTGAAGCAATGGCTGGAGGACCTGGAGGGCCGGCAGAAGACCCGGGCGCGTGAAGAGAGCCTGAATGCGGCGGCACTGGAGGGGCACCTATCGAGTGACCGGGGTGAGGTGTTCAGAAACGACCTGCGGCGGCTGGGAGGGTCGATGTCGCGGTCCTTTCCGCTTTTCGTGGGGACTCTGGTGAGCGCCCTGGGTTTGGGCTATGCGGCCATGTTCATCCGGAACTGGGTGGGGGCCTTGTCTCTCGGTCCCTTGTTCTCGACTCTGTTCAATATGGGGGTCCGTGATCGCCCTCCCGCCGTGACCTTCGGCCTTCTGGTATTCCTTGTCGTCGCCGTGCTGGGAGCGGTCAATCATACCGTCGGACTCATCGTGACTTCCGGCAGGCTGAAAGCCAAGA
The DNA here is from genome assembly GCA_021791495.1 of Bacillota bacterium. Taxonomy (GTDB): domain Bacteria; phylum Bacillota; class Sulfobacillia; order JAJYWN01; family JAJYWN01; genus JAJYWN01. Next base: position 8,809 of record JAJYWN010000009.1, on the reverse strand, counting down.
AAGACGGGTACCTCCAGGAAATCGTCGACAAGTATGCGCACACTGGGAACGCCTTGCTCCACCAGACTCTATCCGGTATCCTAAAACAAGCTTCCGAGGTCACCCAAGCCGAACGGACGGCCGTGACCCGTCTAGTGGGAGAACTGAACAAGGCGGAATCATCCCTGCGGGAGCAGGCGACCGCCCGGGAGTCCCATCGTAGCTCGACGACTACCTGCTGTCTTGACGACGTCGGTGTCGCGGCCATGGCCGGGCATCTGGTCGAGGACGCCCAGGCCGTCCTCGGCTTTGCGGGGTGGGCCGGAGCCAGATGGAAGTCCGTTACGGCGAAGGACCTGACCGAAAGAGCCTTGGATTCGGCGGAAGAAACGTCCAGGGAACTGGTGCAGAAGGCCTTTGCCGGCTACCTGACGGGTGAGCATAAGGACGCCACCATCCAATGGGGAAGACAGCAGCTTGGGCACGTTCACCCCTGCCTCAGGCTCCCGAGGATCGTCGGCATCCTCGGCACCCCCCCGGCGTCGGCGATGTTCTGGGCGACGGAGTCCCCCACGGGTATCGAGGGTCTTCCGGGGGAGGCTTCTCTGCCCTTCGTGACCACGAGCGACCCGTACCGCCTATCTGTGGTCACAATCAGGCAGTGCTTCGCGCTGGCGGAGATACCTTGGGTAGCGGAACTCCGCGAAGCCATCGCCGCCTCCAGCGCCGCCGAGCAAGCGGCCACAGGTCACCCGGCCGATCAGGCCTCACCGGGGCCGGGGGCTCCGGAGGCGGCCGACCAGGGGGAAGCTGTCGACGTCGCCGGAGAAACCCCACAGGCGTCCGGACCCGAGCCGGAGGAGTCGATTCGGGGAGAGGGTACTCAAGACGAGCCGCCTGGAGAGTCACCTGAAGGGCCGCCTCGGGAGGAGCTTGAGGACGAACCTGACGATGATCTTATGGAGGAGACTGACGACGGGCCTGAGGTGGAGCTATCCCCGCCGAAGAAACGTTCTCGCAAACGCCGGAAAAAGCACGGACACCTCTAACCACGACTTCTGGAGGTCTCGGTCATGACGTGGATTGCCATGGTTCCGACTTTGCTGGTTCTGTGGCCGCTGGCGAGTGCCATCTCCAGCCAGACCACCCAGAGTGGGACCGTCTTCTGGGTGGCCTTGGTCGTTCTGGTTCTGACCGCAAGTTGGCTCTGGACCAAGTACTTCCAAGTACTGGCGCAACCTGACGCCACTCCGGCCTGGATCGAATGGTTTGATGGAGCCTTTCGGCACGGACGCTTGCACGGCCTTTCCATCGCTATGTCCGTCTTGGTCCTTCTGGTGACCGTGATCCAAGGCTTTCTGACCTCACAACTGCGTTCGTGGCCGCTATTAACCGGCGCCACTTTGTTCTACCTCTTCCGTGGTCTGGCGACCCTCTCCAATCCGACGGGGAAACCCCTGTCTGACTACTATCTGCCACCCTTGGCGGCGGGACGGGAAGCCGCAACCAATACGGTGCCCCGGGACTTCTCCTGGGTGTTCGAGCCTCCTGGATCCAGCTCGCTAAAACGCCGGATTCCTCTAACGATGCATGTTGAGGTTCCGAAAGATGAAGGCGGAGAAACCCGGCCGGCGACAGAGGTTCTCAGCCCGGAGCACCAGTGGTTCTCCTGCCTGAGGGGCTCCGCTCAACTGGCGCAAGCCATGGCCCGCGAGTTTCGCCTCCAGACTAACGTCCATGGTATGAGCCCATTCGAAGAGGTCCTGAACTGCCTGACCTTCTGCCAGACTTGTTTTCGCCCCCCAGCGCGGCCAGAGGGGGCAGGGGCCAATGGGGAACCAAACCTGGCGTCCCCGGAGAAGGTGCTCCTGTCGGGAAGGGGCCAACCGGAGGAAAAGGCGCTCCTGGCCGCGGGCCTCCTGCTCCAACTGGACCATTCGGTCGCCCTCCTGGAATACCCCGATTCCAACATAAGGACCCTGGCCGTCTTGACTTCACTGTCCGAGTCCGCTCCGGAGGCGGAGGAGGAGTCCATCACAGCCACTAACCGCTTCATCCCCTACAAGGGCGGCCTATACGCCTATGTGAGCTTTGACCCGAAAGGGGGCCCGGTCCACGTCGGGGAAGTGCCGCCGGAGCTGTCCTCCGAGCGCGTCCAGATCGTTGACCTTGCCGAGTAGCCTTCGAGGAGAAGCGGAAGGTCAACCCCTGACTTCCAAGGACTGAACCTCTGCCTGGGCTTCCGCCGCAAACCCGGTCCGGGCATCATGCCTGGTCAGGGCAGTGATGGCCCAGACCATCCCGACGGCTGCGGCCAGCGCCATCCAGAAGGGCGCCAGGGGCGACAGCTCCTTCAGATAACCCGCGACCGGCGTGGCCAGCGCGGTTGAAAAGCCAGTCAGCATGCCGATGGCCCCCAGGGCCCGGCCGCGCACCGATTCCTCGATGGCCGTCACGCGGAACGTGTCGTTGGCCACCATGGCCGTCATGAAGAAGACGCCCATCAGCAGGAAGGACGCGGTGATCCCCACCATCGACCTCTGCAGCGACCATAAGAGCAGGCCCAGGCCCATGCCCAAGGCTCCTGCGGTGAGCACTTTGTGGGCGCCGAACCGCTCCACCAACCGCCCCGCCACCAAGCCTATCAGCGTCTCCGCCACCGCACTCAGGGCGAAAAGGGTATTGATCGTCACCTTGGACAGACCCATGGCGTCAGAGGCGTGCATGGAGATGAACGGACCCCATAGGGTCATGGCCAGGACCACGTTCCAGAGAATGATCGCCGTCAACACCAACCGCATTCGGCCCTCGAAAACATGCCGCAGGCCGAAAGACCTCGACCCGGTGGTGGCCGGGCGGGTCTCACGCAACGATAGCAGCCTGAAGGTGGCGGCGGCAAAAATTAGCACGCCCGAGATGATCATCAGTCCCCTGGCACCGGCATAGGGGAGGAGTTTGGCCCCGGTCAAGGGCCCGACGATAAGGCTGAAGCCAATGGCGGACTCTATCAGCCCGAAAGCCCGTCCGCGCTCCCTCGGCGCCACCGACTCCCCCGTTACAAGGGAAAACACGGGGCCGGTCACCGCGTTCCCGATGGCCCACAGCGTATAGACGGCGGCGAAGGGGACCCAGGAACGCATGAGCCCGGCCAGCACTAAGGCCACCCCGCCCAGGTTCATGGGCAGGGAAATGAGCGGCACCCGGCCGATGCGGTCGGCCAGGCGTCCGGCGTAGTACTGCGCCACGGCGCCGACGGCCGCCCAGAGCGAGAAGGCGAAACTGATCTGCAGATCCGAGGCGCCCAGGTCTCTCTGGATCAAGGAGAAGATGGGCGACCACAGCTGCGACGAACCCACCACGACGGCTGTGGTGACGGCCATGGTGGGCACGTTGCGCGCCGTGCGGGCAAAGGGGTTTGGTATGGCTGGTGGTCTGGTTATGGTCGATCTTCCTTTCCGCGATTCATGGGCGTGGCGTTGATGGGATGGGGCGAATCTTGCCGCGGAGCAACAGGAAAGCGGCCAGCACAGTACCAAGTCCACCCACGGCAGTGAAACCCCAACGGAGGCCCACCCGGTCGCCCAAGAGACCGATCACCGGGAAGACCACCATCATCACCAGGCTGAACAGCATCGAACCGGAGGAAAGCACAGTCGCGCGCCTTTCGGAGGGGACGAGGTGATTCGCGGCGCTGCTGAACAAGGGATAGAGCCCTTCTATCAACACGGCCACGACGACGAGGGCCGCGACCACCAGCGCCTGGCCCAGCGTGCCGCCGGCCATCTGGGCCAACCCCAGTCCCAGGACCGCCGTGGGAATGAGGGCGCTCCCGGCCGCCAGCGGCAGGCGGTCGCCGAACCGTTCTTCGAGGCGGAACGCTAACCGGGAGGGGATGGCGGCCAACAGGTTGCCGGCCATCCCGGTGGCTCCGACGATGGTCAAGGGCAAGAGCATTTCCTTCATGTAGCTCTGACCGTAGAAGGAAACGGAAGTGGCCAGGGCCGAAACGGCCGCCCAGAGGAGCAGGATAGTCGCCAGATTTGGATTTCTCAAGGTGGCCCATAGCTCACGCAAATCCCGCCCGAGGTCGATGCGGCCTTTGCCACTGCCGAATGCCATCGCCTGCATCGAGGCCCTACTCTCCCGGGGCATGCGCTCGCGGAGTGGGATTAGGAGCGCGATGGCCAAGGTGTCCACGCCTATTCCTACGACGTAGAGGAGCGTCAAAGCCCGTTGGGCGATGAACCCGCCGGCCAAGGCCGCCATCGAATTTCCGACAAGGTAAACGACGTTGAGGACGCCCATCACCCTTGTGAAATCGGCGGCCCGTCCGTCCGCCTTGAGATCGTCATAGACCAGGGCGTCGTAGGCGCCGGAATGGCAGTTATACCCGAAGGCGGAAAGGACGAAGCCCAGGCCAAAGCCGGCCAGGCTGGTGGCTTGCAGGAGCACCACGGCGGAACTGACATGCAGGACTCGTCCTATGATGAGGCTGTTCTTTCGTCCCCAGCGATCGGCGATCCATCCCGTTGGGACTTCACCGAGCAGGGATGCGATGTGAAAGATGGTCTCCGTCAGGCCGACGGCAGCGAAGGACATCCCCCGAGAGCGCAGGTAGACGACCCAGAAGGCCTCATGGAAGCGCAGGGAGAACAGGAATGTATAGACCGTTTGCCCCAGCTGCCCGGAGAACGCGCCGCCGGTGGCTGAGACCCGATGAATGCGCATGCCGTAATCATACACCAGAACAGGTGGCGGCGGGTTAGCGCTTCGAGAAGCGGGGAGATACCCCGTTCTACCACCTCCAAGCTCGGGCTGAAGCTCCCTAGTGAGCGTCCGGTCTGAGCGCGGAACCGCCTTCGAACTGTGGTTCTCTCTTTGCGGTTACCATTCCTTGGCAGCAAGCGCCCGATTAGGTGACATTGTTCGCAGGTAGGGTGGTTTGGCAGGCGAGGCGACCCGACGCGGAGAAGGAAAACCACACCGTCTACAACATTTCACAGCATGCGTGGCGACCAGAAAGAGGAATGACCAAGCCATAGGAGGCACATCATCATGTCCGCAGCCATCACCGACCAAGTGTCCGCTCGGAGTCTCATGGAGTATACGAAGTCCATTGGGCAGTGGGTCAGGCTCTCCGGTACTCCAGAAGAGCTACGGGCGGCCCAATATGTCCAAGGTGTGCTGGAAGGCCTCGGCTACGAATCCCGGTTGATCTTGCACGATGCCTACATCAGTCTGCCCGGGAAGGCCAGTTTGGCGGTGGTGTCGGCGGGCGGTGGAGGCGCCGGAACCACCGGGGCCACCGCAGCCACTGGCGGCGCCGGAGCCGTCGGGGCCACCTGGGACTTCGCCTGCATCACCCATTCCATGGGCCTCGCCACACCGCCCGGCGGCGTCGAAGGGGAATTGGTGTACGGAGGCCGCGGAAGTGTTAAAGACCTGAAAACCGCCGGCGCGGCCGGTAAGACGGCCCTAATCGAAGGGCGCGCCACGCCGCAGTTGGCGGCCGACGCCACTGCCGCCGGCGCCAAGGGCATCGTTTGCATCAGCGGCAAGTATCCCCACGAAATGTGCTGCTCCCCGGTGTGGGGAAGTCCGGGGGCCAGCACGGTGGCACAGCTGCCGAAAGTCCACATTCTGTCGGTGGGTCGCGACGACGGCACCCGCCTCCGGGAGATGTGTCACCAAGGGAAGGTCGTGATCCGTTACACAGCGGCCATTGATGTCGGCTGGCGGAAGACACCGATAGTCACCGGCGACTTGCGGCCGGTTAGAGCCGCAGCCGGGACGGCGGCCGCGGCCGGAGACTGCGGTGAAGAGGCGGCAACCGATGCTTTCGTCTTGCTCTCCGGTCACTTGGACAGCTGGTATCTGGGCGTGATGGATAACGGCACGGCCAACGCGACGCAGTTGGAGATGGCCCGCCTGTTCGCCATGCCCGAGAACCGGGCGCGGATGCGCCGCGGGCTGCGCGTGGCTTTCTGGTCCGGGCACTCGCATGGGCGGTATTCAGGGTCGGCCTGGTACGCCGATAACCACTGGCGGGACCTGCATGATAACTGCGTCTGCCATGTGAACGTGGACTCTTTGGGCGCGGTTGGGGCCGATCGTTTTGTAAGCCTGAGCATGCCGGAGACGGCCGGCCTTGGCCGGTGGGCCGTGGAGACGGCCACCGGCGGGCAGTACCACCTGGAGGCCACGCGGGCCAACCGGAGTTCAGATCAGTCCTTCTGGGGCCCCGGCGTGCCCTCCCTGTTCGGTTGCTTGACGGTGCAGAACGACGGCAGCGGCTTGGGCTGGTTCTGGCACACCCCCCACGACACTCTCGACAAGATCGATCCCGAGCGCTTGGTACGCGACGCCAGGGTCTTCAGCGTCGCCCTGGAACGGTTGCTGTGTGATGAGGTCCTGCCGCTGGACTACGCCGCCACGGCGGCCGACATTCGGGCTAATCTGGAGCGGTTGCAGGCGTCGGCCGCGGGGCGGTTCGACCTGAGCGGTGAGATCGCCGAGGCTGCCCGGCTGGAAGACCTGTGCCGCAAGGTGGCCGAGCGTGGGGGAAAGGTGGAGGTCGAGGTCGAGTCCGGGGCCGAGGTGGCGGCAGACCTCGAGGCCGAGGCCAAGGTGGCGGAAGTGAACGCCTGCCTACACGATCTCGGGCGCATCCTGATCCCCATGACCTATCAGGCGGCCGGCGCTTTCGCTCACGACCCGGCGCTGGACCTCGGCTTCTTGCCGACGCTGGCGGGGGTGCGGGAACTGGCTGCCCTGGGGGCGGACACCGACGAAGCCAGGCTCCTACTGGTTGACCTGGTCAGAGCACGTAACCAGTTGGGCTGCGTGCTCAGAAAGGCCTCCGCCCGGGCGGCGAAAGCCGCGTAGTCGGGGTTGGTATTTGCGCATCAGCGGGCCGCCCGGGCGGCCCGCTGATTAGGCAGTTGAGAAAGCCTTGCCGTGTTTCCCGGGGACCACGTGGCTTGGTCTTCTTTTGACACCTCTACGCCCCATACTGTCAGATTACCTTGGCACCTCCGCGCGCCAGCCTAGGTTTCAAAGAAACGAATTGCCACTCTGGTTTCGGATCGTCGCCGTCGCAGAAATAGGAACCTTGTCCCTCGCTAGAGCGCATGTGGCGCGCTTGAAGGAGGGAAAGTGTCTGGGTTTCCGGATGCTTTGTCACCTCTGAGTGGCCGGAAAGCCGACCTTTTGCCCCTAAACTTTGTGCATTGCCAGCGCAAAGTCATACCCCCCGCCCGTGGAAGCCGTGGAAACAGGAAACTGGTGAGGTTCGACTGACCTGGGAGGTCCAGAATCTGCCCCACCAGGAGTTGGTTAACCGTGAACCTACTGTCAACCAGCATCCCCGACGTAACGATCTGACTATGGCGATTCGACCATCAACGGGTACCCATCACGTCCGAACGATGACGGGCTTGCCTCGAATGATGACGCGGCTAACTGCGGTCTTATGGGCCACCTCTACCCCAGGGATGCCCGAAGCCACCAGAAAGTCCGCTTGGCTTCCCGTCTCGATAGTCCCCGTTAGCCCCGGCCGGCCCAATATCTGGGCCGGGTTACGGGTGATGAGGGCCAGCGCCTCGTTTTCGCCCATCCCCGTGCCGGATAATAACTGCAGCGCCGGTCGGGCCACGGCCGCCAAATCCTCGCTGAAGACGTTTCGCCCAGGGAGGATTGAAGGCTGCCCCTCGGCTCTGCCATTGGGGTCATACCAATTGGCGTCCCGGTGGAGTGGCATGACGGCGTCGGTGGCGATGGAAACCTTGACCCCGGCCTCCACGGCGGCCAGGATGTCGGCCGGGGAGTTTGGGCGGGACTGGGTCCCCCCGGCCGGCGTGGCCACCAGGTCAACGCCGCAGGTCGCCATCAGTTGGAGGACGGCCGGCGATAACCCGTGCCCGTGGTGGATAACGTCCCCGCCCACCTTTACGAAATAGCGGGCCGTGGCGTCTCCTTCGATGTGCATACCGCTGCGCCGCCCCGCGCGGTGGTAGGCATCCACGAACCGGCGCAGGTCGAGGGCTTTCAGGAAGACCTTTCCGGCGTTGGGCGTCAGGTGGGCGGGCAGGTTAGCTGGCGTGATGGTGGCCATGGCATGTTCACCCGGGTAGTCCGTATTGGCCGCCATGCACTCCAGGGTCTCTTCGCGCAGGAGCGCCTCGGGGGCCACCGGTCCGCCCGGCTTGACGCTGCACAAATGGGTCACCGGCTCGGTGCCCACCGAAACGCAGCCTGCCGAAAAGGCGACCGTAAGGGGTAGCGTGGCGGCGTAGCGCCGGTAACTCTCCACTCCCAAGGCAAACTGGTAGTGCCCCAATACCTGTTCCCCAAGGGCTGTGACGCCCCCGCGTATGGCGCGAAACACCAGTTCCGTGGCCCCGACCAACTGCATCTCCTCGGCCGCCCCGAAGGCCGTCCCCGGACCGAACTCCAGGTTATGTGCATGGCAGTCGACCAGCCCTGGGCAGATTACGGCGTCCGGCCCGGCGTCGTGTACCACGACCTCGGCCCCGGGAAACTGGGCGGCCACCTCCTCCCAGCCGCCGACCGCGGCGAACCGGTCACCCTTGACGGCGACCGCCCCGTCCACGATGGTACCGCGCCGCGCGACGGTGACCACGCGGCCGGCCCGATACAGGTGGATGCCTTCGCCGTTGGCGTTCAAGTCAGCCACCTCCCTTTCCGCACCTCCGATGAGTCTGGAGGAGTGGTACGAAACTCCCAGACCACGGTATGGCGCGCGCCGCGCAGGTGTGAAAGGACAGGCGCCTGCTGATGAGCAGCGCCGCTGTGCAGAAGAGTGACAGGA